>JBFMDC010000085.1:0-26030 GCA_040753975.1 Pseudomonadota bacterium | reverse complement strand
AGGCCTCAACCACAGGCCGGATATATGGACGCAACTGCGTTTCCTGACCTAAACACCATCAATGTGAAAAAGCTTGCAAATCGGAGGAGTCCATATATGCGCTGAGGCACGAAGCGCATCATTCGAGCAACGATACAGGCCAACGAATGACGGACTATCGCCGCTTTTATATTCCAGGATCAACCTGGTTCTTCACGGTCAATCTGGCGGAGCGGCGAGATAATCATCTTTTGGTTGAAAGGGTTGACGAGCTACGGGCGGCGTTTCGTTATGCCAAGCACCGTAAGCCTTTCCGTATTGACGCGGTCGTTATCCTGCCCGACCATCTGCATTGCATCTGGACGTTGCCCCCCGAGGATGCGGACTTTTCGAGACGCTGGATCCTGCTCAAAAGCCGTTTTTCCCGCGCCATACCCGGGGGCGAGCGAATCTCGCAAAGCCGTTCGAAGCGTAGAGAGCGTGGGCTATGGCAACGGCGATTCTGGGCGCACTTATTGACTGGGTAAGACGATTTCAATGCCCATTTCGACTATATCCATTGGAACCCCGTAAAGCATGGGCGCGTGCGGCGGGTAGCCGACTGGCCATATTCGAGTTTCCATCGATTCGTGGCGTTGGGCGTTTACCCCATGGGCTGGGGACATTCGGGGGATTTCGGCATTCCAGCGACAGAATGCCTCGAATGATGCGCTTCGTGCCTCAGCGTATCCTATGGCCCTGGGGCTCACCCCTAGCCTGCGGCTGTTCCCTTTCGCTCCCGGCGAAAGGGTCTGGGGCTCAGACGAGCCAGGGGCCGGGTGTCTTCCCCCTGAGAGGGGCAGTCCCATTGCCTTGATCCAGAAGGGTGACTGGTCCGGATCAGCGATTCCGTCACCTCCCAAAGAGAACCGATGGCGCGTATTCGCTTTAACACGGCGCTTCGCGCCAAGACAGAAAAATCGCGAGAGGGTGCGAGAAATCCTCTCGGCCTATTGACCCAGGCCGGCTAAAGGGTGACCCCGTTCCGTGCTGACCCCGTTCCGCGCCCAGCGCTCGGCTCTCCCGTTCCAGGACTTGTTGCAGCCAGCGAACATCCCGTTGCTGCGGGTAATTCAATTTGAAGTGCCTGATCTGCATGGGTGTCATGATCAGGCTGATCAGTTTGCCCGTTGCCGCCTCGACGGTCACAAAGTACATGAGGGTTAGATCGCCGCGGAATTCCTCGTACCCCGCGATGCCCTCGTAGTCGTTGAGGAAGTCGCCACAGCCGTAGAGGATGGGTTTGCCCTTGTACAGTTCTATGCCCTTGGGGTGGTGCGATGAGTGACCATGCACCACGTCCACCTGCGCCCGATCGATGAGGCGGTGGGCGAAGTTTCTGTGCTCGTCGGTAACGTCGTAGCCCCAGTTCCCACCCCAGTGGATGGAGGCCACGACCACATCGTTTTTCCGTTTGAGATGCGCGACTTGCGTGGCGATCTGGCTCACCGTGGTTTCCGAAAAATCCGCTAGCAGATGCACGCCCGGCCTGTCGCTTCGGGCTCTCCACGACCAAGGAATGCCGCTGCTTACATCGCCCAAACCGAGCACGATCACGCGTCCCTTGCCTGCGACCTCGATGACCGCCGGGGCCTCGGCTTCGGCCAGGTCGCGGCCTGCGCCCGCTGTCTTGAGGTTTGCATTAACCAAGGTGGTCAAAGTCTCCGCCAAACCGGCGTAGCCCCAGTCAAGGACGTGATTGTTGGCCAGGACGCAGCAATCGATCTTGGCCGCTGTGATGCAGGGGATGTTTTTGGGATGCATGCGGTAATTGATGCCTTTCCCGGCCCAGTATTCCTCGCTGGTAGTGACCGCCGTCTCGAGGTTGATGATGCGGGCGTCGGGGCTGCGGCCGCGAAGTTCGTCCAAGGCGTCGCCCCAGATGTAGGCGAAGTCGACGGGTTTGCGGATGGGGCCATTGACCTCCTCGGCGAGTTCCACATAGCCCTTGGCCGATTTCAGATAGGACTCGTAGATGCGCGGATCGCCAGGGTGTGGTAACACCTGATCTATGCCGCGTCCCGTCATGACATCGCCACACAGAAACAGGGTGATCGCCTGGCTATCGCGAGAAGGTGCATTCGACATGAGGGTTTGGTCGCGACTCATTTCAAACCGCTGTGCCGTTGCGTGCACGGCGGTCATCCTCGGGGCAACCGCCGAGATTCCAACAAGCCTCAAGAAATCCCTACGTTTCATCGGCCAATGGCCGAGTCAGGGTGGCCCAAAAATTTGGTCCATCGTGAGATGCGTGCGAATGAAGGCGCGCAGCTTTTCCAATGCACCTCCAAATGCCGCAAACTCTTCTTCCGGCAATCCCACGATGCTGGACTCTTCGCGCACGAGTTGCCGTAAGAACCTGACCTGCGACCTTACGAGATCCCGGGGTTGGCTCATGGCGGCAATCCGATCCTGACCCAAGGCGAAATCCGTCAACCGCGCAACCAGCTGCGCATCGAAAATTTGCAGGGTGGGATGTAAGTTCTGCAGAGTGGAAATCATCCCGTCGATGGCAAAGGCAAAATTGGCAAAATTTTGCTCGCTGCGCTCTTTCTCAAAACGCTGAAAGGCGGTGTGACAATTGGTCATCGCTCCATAGAGCGTATTGATGGCCCGCGCCAAGTCATGCGTTGGGCCGCCATTCCATCGGGCTTCGACTAATTCGGTCAGCTTCGCCCACATATTCAACCTCCTACGCATCAGCCGATGAGCAAGGTCGAGGCAGGTGGTTATAAGTCCTTGCCACTCTCACCCTCGACAGAAAAACTCGAGTCGCCCAAAAGTTCCCGGCTACTTCGCCATATCCCGCATGCGGATTCCGGTGCGCGGGACGGAATCCGCACGCGTTTCGTCTCGGCTTAAAAAATAGGCCGACGTTCAGAACAGACGTCCCGGCACGTCGATCGTTTGCCCCATGATTCCGTGGGCGTCGTCGGATGCGAGGAATACCGCCACCTTCGCCACGTCTTCGCGGGGCACCCATTTGGCCAGCTCCTCGAAGCGATTGGGGTCAGGTCTCCCAATCAAGCATACTTTCGCTAAGCTTTGGCTATGGCAAGACCCTTTGGGCAGCGAGCCGTTCGTTGATTGGCTGAAGAAGTCCCTTTCGCCCGAGGCGCGTCTTAATGAAATCCCCAGAGCGCAGCGCCGCCCGGTTGCCAAGCCGCTAAACAACAATGTTGCCGGCTCTGTCATTCCCAATGAAGGCATGCTTGAGCCTATCGTTCCGGCGGTTATACCATGAAAGAGATCGCTCAGGCTTTCGGCGTTCATTATTCGACGGTTACCGTGAAAGCGTCGCGTAGCGACACCTTACTCTCCCTCTCCCGCTGGGAGAGGGCTGGGGTGAGGGCAACCGCTCATGCCGCGAGCGGCGCTTTCATGTTCCGGGGCGCCGCTCGCGGCATGAGCGGTCAGCCGGGCGGTCAAAGCGATTCCGGGGGCAACCATCTAGGCTGGGAAGGCTGGGCAATGCCCTTCGCTCAGCTGGACAGGGCGGCCGCCAGGCGTTCCATCGCCTTTTCCAGATTGGCCATGCTGGTGGCGATGGACAGGCGGATGTGGCCCGGTGCGCCGAAGGCGGAGCCCGGAACCACGGCCACGCCGCCCTGTTCGATCAGGTATTCGGACAGCGCCAGGTCGTCCGCCAGGTTCAGGTTCGCCATCGCCGTTGCGACATTAGGCAGGACATAGAACGTGCCGTCGGTCTCCAGGCAGTCGACGCCGGGAATGGCGTTCAGCCTGCCGATCACGAAGTCGTGCCGCTCCTTGAACGCTTTCACCATGCCGGCGATGAAGCTCTGCTCGCCGTTGAGCGCGGTTTCGGCGGCGACCTGCGAGATCGAGGTCGGGTTGGAGGTGCTCTGCGACTGGATGTTGGTCATGGCTTCGATCAGCCGCTCGGGCCCTGCCGCGTAGCCGATGCGCCAGCCGGTCATCGAATAGGCCTTGGACACACCGTTCAGCACTACGGTCCGGTCGTACAGGTCCGGGCAGACGTTCAGGATGTTGTTGAATCCGCCTTCCCAGAGGATGTGCTCGTACATGTCGTCGGTGGCGATCACGACCTCGGGAAACCGCCGCAGCACCTCGCCGAGCCCGGCCAGCTCCTCCGCGGCGTAGGCCATGCCGGTGGGATTGGACGGACTGTTGATCACGAACAGCCGGGTCCTGGCCGTCAGCGCGGCTTCCAGTTGCGCCGGGGTGATCTTGAAGGCCTGATCTTGCCCGGCTTCGACGATCACCGGGACGGCGCCGGCCAGCAGCACCATGTCCGGATAGGACACCCAGTAAGGCGCGGGGATGACGGCCTCGTCGCCGGGGTTGAGCAGGGCCTGGGCCAGATTGTAGAAGCTCTGCTTGCCGCCGCAGGACACCAGGATTTGCTTGAGCGCGTAATCCAGCCCGTTTTCGCGCTTGAATTTCGCCTGGATCGCCTGTTTGAGGCCGGGCGTTCCATCGACAGCGGTGTATTTGGTGAAGCCCTTTTCGATGGCCTGGATGGCAGCCCGCTTGATGTGGTCGGGCGTGTCGAAGTCCGGTTCGCCGGCGCCCAGTCCCACGATGTCCTTGCCGGCGGCCCGCATCGCCGCTGCGCGGGCGGTGACGGCGAGGGTCGGGGACGGTTTGATGGACTGGACGCGGTCGGAAAGTTGTATGCTCATCGGTTTCGCGAATTGGCTGGAAAAATCGAGGCGTTATGTTACCGGTTAACGTGAAACAACGCGAAGCGTTTCCTTGTCCCCCTCTCCCGCAAGCGGGAGAGGGCCGGGGTGAGGGGAACGATCATGGCGAGCAGTCGCATTCATAATCCAGGGCGGCTGGTCGCCATGATCGTTAGCCGGCTTTCCTTGAACTCCAGGGGCCGAAAAATTGTCATTACCGGCAAGGTGTCCGTTCCGCCGCGCCGGGTTCGGATATCCTTGGAAACTCCCGTTTCAGTGACTTTTCTCCCGGAGGTTTGAATACGCCATGTTGCCTGGAAGCGGTCATTGCCTCGCCCAGCCGGCCGAGGAAAGCTCGAAACTGCCGCGCGGGCAGAAAGCCAAGCCGTTCACGCTGCGGAGCGGCTATTCGCCCTCGGGCGACCAGCCGGAGGCCATCCGGCGCCTGGTCGAGGGCCTGAACGACGGCGAGCTGCACCAGACCCTGCTCGGCGTGACCGGTTCGGGCAAGACCTTCACCATCGCCAACGTGATCTCGCGGGTGCAGCGCCCAACCCTCATCCTGGCGCCCAACAAGACGCTGGCGGCCCAGCTCTACGGCGAGATGAAGGAGTTCTTCCCCGAGAACTCGGTGGAATACTTCGTTTCCTATTACGACTACTACCAGCCGGAGGCCTATGTGCCGGCCTCCGACACCTACATCGAAAAGGACTCCTCGCTGAACGAGCACATCGAGCAGATGCGGCTGTCGGCGACCAAGGCCTTGATCGAGCGGCACGACACCATCATCGTCGCCACCGTCTCCTCCATCTATGGCCTGGGCGAGCCGGCCTCCTACTTCGAGATGGTGCTGCACCTGGTGCGCGGCGACATGATCGACCAGCGCACTCTGGTCCGGCGCCTCGCCGAGCTCCAGTACACCCGCAATGAAGCCGAGTTGCGGCGCGGCGCCTACCGGGTGCGGGGCGATGTGATCGACATCTACCCGGCCGAGTCGGAAAGGGAGGCGCTGCGGGTCGAGCTGTTCGACGACGAGATCGAGCGGCTCTCGCTGTTCGATCCGCTGACCGGCGAAATCCTCTCCCGCATCGCCCGCTACACGGTCTATCCCAAGACCCATTACGTCACCCCGCGGGAAAAGCTGCTGCAGGCGGTGGAAGAAATCAAGGTCGAACTGAAGGACAGGCTCGGGCATCTCCGCACCCAGCACAAGCTGGTGGAAGCCCAGCGCCTGGAGCAGCGGACCCTGTTCGACATCGAGATCATCCTGGAAGTCGGCTATTGCTCGGGCATCGAAAACTACTCGCGTTTCCTGTCGGGCCGGGCACCGGGCGAACCGCCGCCGACCCTGTTCGATTACTTGCCCGCCGATTCGCTGATCGTCATCGACGAAAGCCATGTCACCATCCCGCAACTGGGCGCGATGTACCGCGGCGACCGCTCCCGCAAGGAGACGCTGGTGGACTACGGCTTCCGCCTGCCCTCGGCGCTCGACAACCGCCCGCTCAAGTTCGAGGAATTCGAGGCGCGGGCGCCGCAGCGCATCTATGTGTCGGCGACGCCCGGCCCCTATGAGCGCGCCCATTCCGGCGCGGTGGTGGAGCAGGTGGTGCGTCCCACCGGCCTGGTCGATCCGGAGGTCGAGGTCCGGCCGGCGTCGACCCAGGTCGACGATCTGCTGTCGGAGATAAGGCTCCGGGTGCAAAAGGGCGAGCGCGTGCTGGTGACCACGCTGACCAAGCGCATGGCCGAAGACCTCACCGAATACCTGATGGAACACGACGCCGCCGTGCGCTACCTGCATTCCGACGTGGACACGGTGGAGCGGGTGGAGATCATCCGCGACCTCCGGCTCGGCAAGTTCGACGTGCTGGTGGGCATCAACCTCTTGCGCGAAGGCCTCGATATCCCGGAGGTGTCGCTGGTGGCCATCCTCGACGCCGACAAGGAGGGGTTCCTGCGCTCGGTGGTGTCGCTGATCCAGACCATCGGCCGGGCCGCCCGCAACCTGCACGGCAAGGCGATCCTGTATGCCGACAAGGTGACGCAGTCCATGCAGCAGGCCATCGGCGAGACCGAGCGCCGCCGCGCCAAACAGATCGCCTACAATGAAAGGCACGGCCTGACTCCCAGGGGCATCACCAAGTCCGTGACGGACATCCTGGAGGTGCCCATTCCGGGCGGCGGAGCCGCGGGGGCGCGAAAGCAGCCGGCCCGCGCCGCCGAACCCGGCTCCGAATACAAGCTGGCCAAGCCGGCGGAAGCGGCCAGGCTCATCAAGCAGCTCGAAGAGAAGATGTATGCGCACGCCCGCGACCTGGAGTTCGAGGAAGCGGCCAGGCTGCGCGACGAGATTCAGCGGCTCCGGGAGAGCGCGCTGATGGCGTGATGCTTGGCGCGCCCTGGACTTGACATTTCACCGAGTATGCCGAAAGCAAGCCTTTTGAAAAAATTCTTCCGTTTCGTGTTCGTGGGCGGTTTGGCCACCGGCTTGCAGTATGCGATGCTGATTACCTTGGTCAGCCTCTGGCAGTGGCAGGCGACCCTCGCTTCCTCGCTGGGTTTCACGGCGAGCGCCGTCGTCAACTACTGGCTGAATTACCAATTGACGTTCAGGGCGAAGAACAGCCACAAAGTCGCGGCGTTCCGGTTTTCCGTCACGGCCGGCATGGGGCTGCTGCTGAATGGCGCCATCGTACACCTCGGAATCACCTATACGCCTTTCCCTTACCTCTGGTCCCAGATTGCGGCGACCCTCGCCGTACTGTTCTGGAATTTCATCGGCAGCCTCAAGTGGACGTATGCGCCGCCGGTTCGAAAATCCGCCTGATGCGACAATAAGGATTCGCCATGCGCGCTCTCGGTATCGTCGTGCCCTGCTTCGATGAAGAAGAATCGCTGCCTGAAACCGCCAGACGGCTGGCCGTCCTGCTGAAGGTTCTCCAGGACAAAGGGAAAATCGGCCCGGACTCGCGGGTGTATTTCGTCGACGACGGCAGCAGGGATGCAAGCTGGCGGACCATTCGCGGCCTGGCGGAGACTTATCCTTTCGTCCAGGGGATGAAGCTGTCCAGAAACCAGGGGCATCAGAGCGCGCTGCTTGCCGGCCTGATGCATGCGAGCGGGGACTGCCTCATCAGCATCGACGCCGATCTGCAGGACGATCCGGCCGCCATCGAGTCCATGCTCGACGCCCACGCCGCCGGCGCCGACATCGTCTATGGGGTCCGCAAGAACCGGAAGTCGGATTCGTTGTTCAAGCGCTGGACCGCCGAAGGGTATTACCGCATCCTGGCGCTGATGGGGGTGGAGGTGGTGTTCAATCACGCCGACTATCGCTTGATGAGCCGGCGCGCCATCGATGCCCTCAGGGAGTTCGGCGAGGTCAACCTGTTCCTGCGCGGGATCATACCGAGGCTCGGGTTCAACACCGCCACGGTCTATTACGACCGGGCGGAGCGTATCGCCGGGGAGTCCAAATATCCTTTGCGGAAAATGCTGGGCCTCGCCCTTCAGGGCGTCACTTCGTTTTCGGTATTTCCGCTGCGCGTCATCACATTCCTGGGTTTTCTCATTTCCGCCGTCAGCTTCCTGGTGGTGTGCTGGGTGCTGTGGGTCCGGTTCGTCGCCGGCGAGGCCGTGCCCGGCTGGGCGTCGATCCTGCTGCCGATGAGCCTGCTCGGCGGCATTCAACTGTTGAGCCTTGGCGTCATCGGCGAATACCTCGGCAAGATCTACCTGGAAACCAAGCGCAGGCCTCGATATTTCATTCAGGAGACCGTCGCGCATGATGACCAGGAACCGGGCGGCTGACTCTACCCTTCAGTTTCTCCATCCCGGAATCGAAAAGTACACGGCGTCGGCGAAACCCTGCGGAACGTGTATGCCGGTGTTGTCGGGATAGAACACGACGAACCAGAGAAGCGCCGCCGCCAGGATGAGTTTCGCCGTCGTCCGGTCGGTTTTTTCCCGGGCGGCCAGATTGCCGCCGAGCCAGCGGGCGAGAATGATGCACAGCATCGGCACCGCCGGTGCATAGTGGTAGAAAAACATGATCCTGGGCGAAATGGTCCACGGCAGCCAGAGCATGAAATAGGTCAGAACCAGGAATCCAACGGCCCGGCTCCGATGCCATTCCTTTTTCAGGATCGCGGCGGCAACCGCATAAAGCCCGGCATAAAAAATCACCGAGTTTCCCAGGTTGTAAATATTGGCGATTTTTCCGGGCACCGAATAATCGACGTACATCCAGACCGGGCGGAGATTGAGTATCCACTGCCAGGGCTGCGAATGAGCGGCATGGGTGGCTTTCAGTCCGGTATGGTAGAACCACATCTGGCGGAACAGTTCGACGAATTCCGGCCAGCGGTAGCCCAGAGCGAAATACTGCAGATAGGACGACAGATAGATCGCGATGGGCAGGAGGCCCAGCGCGACGGGCATGTTGAGGCAGGTCGCCGGGGGGGGCAGACGCCGGTCACGGATCGCCGTTACGCCCAGATCGACGGCCAGGACCAGAAACACATAGAGCGTGGTCCATTTGGTCGCGAGCGCGAGGCCGAGCGCCGCTCCGGTGAAATACAGCCAGCGGATCGAGGTTTCCTTGCCCTTCCAGCGGACGTAGCCGAACAGGGCGGTCAGCATGAAGAAGATGAAATAAATATCGTTCATCGCGATGCGGGACTGGCTGAGGAGGAGGCCATCGAGGCTCATCAGCGCAGCGGTCAGGACCGCGATGGAAATGGAGCCGAACAGCTCGAAAGCCAGCGCGGCGGCGGCTACGGTGGCGAGAATGCCGAAAATGACCGAACCGACGCGCCAGCCGAACGCGTTCTCCCCGAAAACCGACATCATTCCGGCCATGATCAGCTTGGACAAGGGCGGGTGTGTCCATTCATACGCCTTGCCCGGCGGCGGTTTCGCCCAGGGATCGTAGGCGCTCTTGTCGCCGTGCAGGACGACGGTCGCGGTGAAGCCGTGGTACACCTCATCGAAATAAAAGTCCTGCGGGTATTCGAGACGGGCGATTTTCGTGAAAAAGCCGAACAGGACGATGGCGGCGAACAATGTGAGAATCTTCTTGTCCGCCAGGAGGCTGCCGAAAAAACCGGTGTCCTTGTTTACTTGCCCGAACGGGGCGGAATGCCCTGCATATGCGGTTGTCATTGTTTTGCTGTTCATTGACGGGATTTGTCGGGATGTCTGGAGCGGAGGGATCAGAACTCCCTGCGGCATCCCAGGTTGACATAATAGACTTTGGTACCGCGTTCGTTGAGCGCCAGGGGTTGGGTCTATGATGCCGAGATAATTGAACGTCGGCGTATTGTCCTCCGCCAGCGTCTTGAGGTCGATGGTGTCCTGGTGGCGCAGGATGTCGCCGACCGAATCCACGCCGTTGCCGTATCCCGATCCCCAGGCGGTAAGCGCGTTGCGGACGCTGGCGGCGGCTCCCGGCGCCTTCAACGAACTGCCGGCGCCACATCAGCGTTATAATGAAACCGGAGTCGGCCAGACAGCCGCTGTCCCTTAGGGGGATGGAGGAAAGTCCGGGCTCCACAGGGCAGGGTGCCAGGTAACGCCTGGGGGGCGCGAGCCTACGGAAAGTGCCACAGAAAATATACCGCCCCGGTTCGTCCGGGGTAAGGGTGAAATGGTGCGGTAAGAGCGCACCGCGCTTGCGGTAACGCCAAGCGGCAGGGTAAACCCCATCCGGAGCAAGACCAAATAGGGGGGCATTGGGTTCGCCCAGACGTGCGGCCCGCACGGCTCCCGGGTAGGTCGCTCGAGGCGTGCGGTGACGCACGTCCCAGATGAATGGCTGTCCACGACAGAACCCGGCTTATCGGCCGACTCCTTTTTTTCTCCTAGTCGATCCGTCGGAGGATCGCATCCAAGGCGCGTGTGGAAAGCACGCGTTTCAATGCCGCGAACAGATAGGTTGGGAAGGTCACGTAATAGCGGGCTTTCGGCCGTTTGCTTTCGAGTGCATGGATCACGCGCTTGAGCACCGCTTCCGGCCCTTCGGTGAAGGGGGCCGCTGCGCCCTTCTTTTCCAGCCGCGCTTCCATGGCCCGGTAGCGCTCCCGGTGCACGCTGGCTTCAGCGTCGATGTTGCGCTTGTACAGATCGTAGGCGTTGGCGCGGAAGTCGCTGAGGATCGGTCCGGGTTCGATCAGGCAGACATGGATGCCGCTGCCTGCCAGTTCCATCCGCAGCGTATCGGTGAGTCCTTCCAGCGCGAACTTGCTGGCGTTGTAGGCCCCGCGCCAGGGCATGGCGGCGAAACCCAGCACCGAGCTGTTCTGGAGGATCCGCCCCTCGCCCTGGCGGCGCATGACAGGGATGACGAGACGGGTCAATTCGTGGGTACCGAACAGGTTGGTTTCGAACTGCGCGCGCAGCACCTCCCGGCTGAGGTCCTCCACCGCGCCGGGCTGGCCGAAGGCGCCGTTGTTGAACAGTCCGTACAGCTTGCCGTCCGTCGACCGCAGGACTTGATCGAGCGCCGCGCGGATGGACGCGGAACACGCCAGGTCGAGTTGCACGGTTTCCAGCCCTTTCGATTGCAGCAGGGCCACGTCGGCGCTCTTGCGGGCGCTGGCGAACACCCGGTAGCCGCGCGCCTCGAGGCCGAGAGCGGTGCACAGACCGATGCCGGATGAGCATCCGGTGATGAGGACGGCGCGGGAAGATAGTAAGCTGTTTTGCATGGGGCGGATTCTATCGCGTATCGCCGGCCGGAATGATGAGGTTCCGTGTCTTGTAGGCTTGGGGGGTGTGGGCTAGACTCGGCCTGGACGGAACCTTTACCCGGAAGACCCATGAAGATCGCCGCCTGTGCGTTTTCGCCGATCGTCCTGCCGATTTTCCTCGCAGGTTGCGCCAAGGATGCCGCTCCGCCGGAAGCGCCGCCCCTGGCGAACTATAAGCCTGACTATCGCCAGGGCATGTACACCTACAGCATGTACTGCTCGCGCTGTCACGATACGGGGGCGGGAGGGGCGCCGATGCTGGATGACATCGACGAGTGGGAATCCCGCGGCATCCTCTGGCCCTCTCTCATGCAGGACCATGTCCGCGACGGTTTTCTCCACATGCCGTCCATGGGACAGGCCGGGTTGTCGGAGCAGAATATCGCGGATGCGATTTACTTCATGACGGTCAAGATCGAGGCGGGCAAGTAGGCGGCGGCGAGCCGCCCGAGACCTGCGCGGCAGGCCAGGGGGGCGAGAATGATGAAGAAACTCGAATGTCGGTCGGTGTTCCGCGCCGGAGCGGGGCTGGGCTTGGTTCTGTTTATCGCCCAGGCGTCGGGATGCGCTTCCAGCCCGATTCCCAAATCGCTGCGCAAGCAGGCGGCCCTCCAGCCTAGCAGTTTCATCGAGCTCAAGTCGAATCCCGCATTGTACCGGGAGCGGATGGTGATTCTGGGCGGGGACATCGTGCAGACCCGCTATCTCGGCAAGATCTCCGAGATCGAAGTTGTCCAGAAATCGCTCGACCGCGCCGACCGGCCGGAGCGGACCGACAGGTCCGACGGCCGGTTCCTGGCCGAGTGCCCCTATTTCGTCGATCCGACGATTTACGACAAAGACCGCGAACTGACGGTGGCGGGCAAGATTGTGGGGGAGCGCGCCCAGAAGCTCGGCGAGGCCGAATACGACTACCTGGTGGTGGGTTGCGATCACCTGTATCTCTGGCCCGAGCGGCGGCCGACAGGCTATTACCCGTATCCGTCTCCCTATGCCTGGTACGGCTGGGGATGGCCGTATTACTACTACCCGTACTCATTCTACTACCCCTACTATCCGGGTCCGATGCGCGCCCCGGTCAAGCGCCGGTAGGGCCTGCACCAGATCAATCGCGCTTCATGGCGATGTCCCCTCTCGCCTTTGGGAGAGGGGGAACAGCGCACGCCGTCCTAGCGGGATTGGGGTCACTCGCCGATGATCTTGACCAGGGCGCGCTTGCGGCGGCGGCCGTCGAACTCGCCGTAGAAAATCTGTTCCCAGGGGCCGAAATCGAGCCTGCCTTCGGTGACGGCGACCACCACCTCACGCCCCATGACCTGCCGCTTCATGTGGGCGTCGGCATTGTCCTCGCCGGTATCGTTGTGGCGGTACTGGCGGATCGGTTCGTGCGGCGCGAGCTTTTCCAGCCACTGGGTGTAGTCGTGGTGCAGGCCCGATTCGTCGTCGTTGATGAACACGCTGGCGGTGATGTGCATGGCGTTGACCAGCGCCAAACCTTCGCGCACTCCGCTTTCGCGCAGGCATTCCTCGACCTGCCGGGTGATGTTCACGAAGCCGACGCGGTTCGGCACGTTGAACCAGAGTTCCTTGCGGTAGCTTTTCATGCGGTCTCCTCGGGGTTTGCGTCAAGGGTCCAAATCTTAACCGTTTCCCCGCCGTGCAGGCGATATCATGCGGTTTTGGCCACCTCAGGGGGAGAGGACCCATGGAACTGAAAAGCGTCTGTGTCTATTGCGGATCGAGCGCCGGCGAGCGCCCGGAATACCTCGAAGAGACTCGCCGGTTCGGGCGGCTGCTGGCGGAGCGCGGCATCTGCCTGGTCTACGGCGGCGCCAGCGTGGGTTTGATGGGGGCGGTAGCGGACGCGGCGCTCGCCGCCGGCGGTGAGGTGGTCGGGGTGATTCCGCATGCGCTGGTCGCCAAGGAAATCGCCCATCCCGGACTGACGGAACTGGTGGTGACCGCCTCCATGCACGAGCGCAAGGCACGGATGGCGGAGCTGTCGGACGGCTTCGTCGCCTTGCCCGGCGGCATCGGCACCTTCGAGGAACTGTTCGAGGCCTGGACCTGGGCCCAGCTTGGCATACACCACAAGCCCTGCGCCTTGCTGAACGTAGGCGGTTACTACGACCGGCTGGTGGCATTCCTGGAACACGCGGCGAGCGAGGGTTTCATGCGGCGCCTGCACCGGTCCATGCTGCTGGTGGCGCAGCAGCCGGAGGAACTGCTCGAAGCCTTCGCGGCCTACTGTCCGCCTGAGGTGGAAACCTGGGTGAGGGTCGACGAGACTTGAAGGTTTCGCCCCAGGGCGATTTTTCAGCCCCGGCGCACATGCGCAGCGGGCATCATCCGCATCGATCAATCCGCGCAGTGCGGCCCCTTCCTAGAAGCTGATGGTGATGCTCCCGCGCAGCATCCGGGGCTCGACCGGGTGGATGGTCTTGCCTTCCACGCCTTCAGGCGGCTGGTTCGGCAACCGGTACTGGTAGTAATAGGCGATGTCGTTGGCCCTGGAATCGAAGATGTTGAACAGGTCCAGCTGCAATTTGATGTTCTCCTCCTGCCAGCCCAGGCCGAAGTTGACCAGGGTGGTGTCGCCCAGAAACACCGTGCCCGCCTCGTTGAGCGGCACGTTGCTGAAGTGGCGCAGCCTTAAGGCGGACCAGAAGCCGTAGGGCATCTGCACCGTGGCGCCGCTGGTGATGACATTGCCGACCGAGTTCGGAATGCTGTTGTCGCCGCTGGGGAGGTCCGTGTAATACGACTTGGTGAAGGCCAGGTCGGCGTCCAGGGTCAGCCAGTCGGTGGCCTGGTAATAGTTGGCCCATTCCACGCCGTAGCGGCTGCCGGGGCCGGTCGGTTCGGTGGTACCGGCATCGCCCGTGAACACGAGTTCGGAAGCGGTGTGCAGGAACCAGAAGGCCAGCGTGCTGTTGAGCCCAGGGAGGTACTGGGTGCGCGCGCCGATTTCCGCGCCTTTGGAGCGCGCCAGCGGGGTTACGGCATGGGCCGGATCGCCGTTGTTCGGATTCACGCTCTGGACCGTGCCGCGGGCATCGTTGGAGTGGAAGCTGTAGCCCAGGTTGACGAAGAACTCGGTTTCCGCCCAGGGGCCGAACACCATGCTGAGCTTGGGGCTGACCATGCTGGCGTTGCGGTTGCCCGAGTTCGCCGCCAGCGTCAGGCTGTCCACGTTGAAGACGAAGATATCGTTGCGCAGGCCGGCGATGGTCTTGAACTTCTCCATCCAGAAGGTTTCGTTCTTGAGGTACATGCCGATGCTGGTCTGGGACACGTTGCTGCGGCTGACGATGTTGAACACCTCGCGCCACTGGGTGTTGGCCAGCTCCAGGCCGCCGATCTGGTCATGGCGGATCTGCAGGCCCACGCTGTTTTCCATGTTGGTGCCGAACAGGTTGTTGAACCAGGTCTGCGAGGCGGTGCCGCCGTAATACCACCGGTGTTCGCCTTGCAGGATCTGGTCGCCTTGCTGCGGATGCTCCAGAAAATAGGTGAAGTCCGAATACAGGTCCAGGTCGTAGTAGGCGGCGTACAGGTTGACCTCGCTCTTGGACGATTCGCCCCGGTTCCAGAGATTGGCGGACAGGCTGTAGCGGTTGGTGTTGCCGCCGTCGCTGCGGTTCATGGTGCCGTAGAGGTCGAGCCGGTTTTCCAGCACCAGCGCTTCGGGAATCTGGTTGGTGGCGTACCAGCGCGAGTTGTAGCCCTTGGCGATCACCGACATGCCCCAGTCCTCTTTGTCGATGGTGTAGCGCAGCATGCCGTTGAACTGGTTCAGGTCCATCGGGCGCTGCCAGGGGCCGTCGTAGAAGTTGACCGAAGCGGCGTAGAGCAGATCGCCCGGTCCCAGCTCGTTGGAATTGGCCGCGACCGCGCGGTAGTAGTTGTACTCGCCGCCGGTGAAGTTGACGAAACCCTGCGGCAGCCGGTGCTTGGTGTGCATATAGGCGTAGCCGGCCGCGGAAAAATCGCCCATCTCCGCGTAATACGGTCCCTTGCCGTACTCCACCCGGTCCACCAGTTCCGGGATGATGCTGTTGAGGTCCATATAGCCCTGGCCGTGGGCGTTGGTCGGCAGGTTCATCGGCACGCCGTCGACCCAAGTGGCGAAGTCCGTGCCGTGGTCCAGGTTGAAGCCGCGCAGGAAATACTGGTTAGCCTTGCCGGCGCCGCTATGCTGCGTGGCCAGCATGCCGGGCACGACCTCGACCAGTTCGCCGACGCGCAGCAAGGGCCGGTACTTGAACTGGTTCTGGCCCACCACGCCTTGGGAGGCCGATTGCGTCAGGCCGGTCAGGTCGGTTTCCCGCCCCATCACCTCGACCGTTTCCAGGCTGACCGGTTCCTCGATGAGCTGCGGGTCATTCTCGTCGTCATCCTTTTTCGGTTTCGGTTTGGCTTTCCCCTTCGACTCGGCCGGAGCCGCCGTTGGTGTCTGGGTTTCAGCTTCGCTGCTCTTCGAGTCGGCCGGCGTTTCCGACTCCGGCTGCGCTTCGGCAGGAGCCTGCGGCTGCGGATGGGCGAAACCGACGCCGGGGCAAGTGGCGCCCAGCGTGCACAGTATCGCCCAGACCTTGCGGCTGTCTTGCAACGCGCTCCGGAAATAACGGACGTCTCGCGTTGCAGCGGATTCGGAAGCGCGGCGCGGCGTGAGGATTTTTCTTGCTTGCATGGCGTCTTGCCGTGTCTGGCGACTCGTTACTGTTTCGGACGCATTCTGCGCGGAACGCGGGAAGTTCCGGTATCCCCGGATCAGGCGCGAAGAGTATGAGGCACCGGACCGCTTCTCTGTGATCCGGCAGGGGGCGGCACTTTCGAAATTACTTTTGGGGGGCTGTACCGGGCTGGCCCGGCGCCTCTTCCTTCGATTTCATCCATTCCGGCTTTTTGGGCCCCGGGGTATTCCCGAAAGGGCCTTCCTTGCCGCAGCCGCATAGAAACGCGGTTCCGAGGACGACGATCAAGATTTTTCTAAAAGATGTCATGGTTGACTCGAATAGGCGGGAGATGTGGAGAGGCATACGCCGCTTCGCCCGCATGCGGGGCGAAGCGGCGTTGCGCTGTCAGTACTTGGGACCTTAGAGCTTCCCTTCTTTCTTGTAGTAGTCGACTTCGCCGCCGACTTCATTGACCACTTCTTCCAGCGGCGCCACAACCTCCGCGATCTGGCCGGCCTCGAGCGAACCGATCACCGATTTCAACCGGCTGCTGGAAAGCTGCATGGGCATCGTGCTTTTTTCCTTATAGGAATCGATCGCCAGTTTTCTCGCCTTCTTGGCGTTCTCCAGGCACAAATCCTTGTTGGATTGTTTCGCAGCTTCCAGTGCCGCCTTGCTGGCGTTGAGAACTTCGACGAGATTCGGCGGCGGGTCCGCATAGCGCCCACCGGCGAAACTGACGCCGGCAGCCAGTCCCAGGAATGAAGCGAGCAGGACGCGGCGAAGGCCATAATTGTTCATTCAAGACTCCTTACTGTATTTAATTTCTAATAGGGATTACCGATGCAGCCCGGTTTTCAGGTGGTGGCCGGGCGCATGCTTTTGGGTGGAGCGAATCTTCATGGACGTGCAAAAAAGCCCGCCGCGAGCGGCGGGTATCGGAATGCGTCCATGTCCTTAGGATTTGTCCGCGTTTGTCCATGAGGCATGCGTCGAAAACGCCGGCCGGCGGATGTGCGTTAAAATCCCGAACTGGGCGCCCTAGGAGATTCAGCACATACATAGCAGCAAGACCTATGCCCATATGGATGCGCCCTCACAGGAATATCGGGGGCGAGGTTTCAGCCGCGGCTGGAATTACGGCCCGGCGATCCAGCATACAAAAAATTTATATTAAAATCAGTATGATACGTTATTTCCCCTGGGCCGGCGTGCTCCCGCCTCGATAGGAAACAGCAAAACCAAAGGGAACTTGATCATGAGTATTTGCGGCGATTCCAGCGTCCACTTCGCCCGCCGCCTCCGTCCATGCGCGGCCGACTGCGTTAAATCCCTCGATGGGTATATCAAATCACATAGCCGTTCTGGGCCGAAAATCGCATCTTCCCCGATGTCTATCGGGGGCAGGGCTGCCGGAAAAGAGGCTGTAATCCGGAAACAGGTCGGCTCAGAGCCGGACGCCGGAAAAACGTAACAGCATCATTAGGCCGAGATAGGCCAAAGCCGTCATCGTCGAGGAAATGGTCAGGCTGATCCAGAAGCCCAGGCCATGTTTCAGCAGCAGAGGCAGAAGAAGGAACAGGAGCAGCGAAGGCAGCACCAGCCAGAAGACGCGGGAGGAAAGCTCCGCGATCTGGCCCGGCGGTGCCCCGTCGCAATGCAGCCAGATGAAAGCAAGCAGGGAGGTGAGGGGGAGGGATGCGACCAGGGCCGCGAAAACGGTGCTGCGTTTTGCGATTTCGGTGACCGCCACCAGGACCAAGACCGATACCGCCAGCTTGACCGCGTAATACAGCATGGGTTGATCATCGGCGCTGGAAGGACATCTTCAGATTTTCGACGTTCTGCTTCATGACGGCAAGAAAATCCCCGGATTCAGGCCGGTTGGCGCAAGGATCGAAGACCGCGCTGGCGACGCCCCTGGTGTTCAGTCTGTCCGCGATTTCGGCGGCGGGCCGGGCTTCCCACAGCATGGTCTTGGCCGGATGGCGGGCCAGCGTCTTGTCCAGTCCGGTCCATTCCGTTTCCGGCGGCATTTCGCCCGGTTCCCAGTGGACGCTTCTCAGGTTCAGGCCGTAGTGGCGGGCGAGGTACTGGTAAACCGGATGGGATGCCATCAGGGGCAGGCCCGGTCTGGCGGCGGTGATCCGTTTGACTTCAGAGTCCAGGCCGGCCAGGTCCGCCTGCAGCGCCTTTAACGCGTCGAGGACGGCCGTCTTGAGTTCGGGCCGTCTGGCGATCAGCGCCTTGGCCACCGCTTCGGCCTGTTGCGCCGCCTGCTCGAAATCCAGCCAGGTGGTGAAGGCGATGCCTTCGTGCGAATGCTGGCCGGCGGGGCCGTGGCTGTGCACCGTCGCATTCTCGAAGCGGATGAAACGGTCGCGGAAGCCGGCCGAGGTGTCTACCAGTTTCAGGCGGGGGAGGGCGACGTGCGCCAGCCATTTTTCGTAGTCCGCCCCATTGAGCAGAATCAGGTCGGCCTTCTGCATGGCACCGACCGCTTTCGCGTCCGGCCGCCAATAGGCCGGATCGGCGTCCGCCGGCGCCGGCAGTGTGACCGTAGCCCAGGAGCCCGCCAGCCGTTCGGCGAAGTAGGCCAGAGGATAGTTCGAGGCGACGATTTTGAGCTTGTGCTCGGCGATGGCGCTCGCGCCCCAGGCGGAGGCGGCGGCGAACAGGGTGATGACGAAGGAAAGGATGCGGAATGTCGGCATGGGAGGTTTTCAACTCAGGATGAAATGGCGTGCAAGATCGGAAGCATAAGGGGCGGCCGCGGCCAGCACGGCGGCGCAGACCGCGCCCGCGAACAGGGCGATGAGCAGAATTTCCGCGAACAGCAGGCGCATCACCGCGAGCCGGGCGCAGCCGAGCAAGTAGATCGTTTCGATTTCCCGCTGCCGGAGGCGCAGCGATAGCGCGAACACCAGGGCGACGAGCAGGAAGGCGATGGCGCCGACCAACAGCAGGATGCCGTCGAACAGCGCGCCGACCCGGAAGATGTTCTGCAGCAGGCCGTGGGTCACATCCAGCGGGCGGACGATTTCGGTCTCCGATTTGTCGTCCAGGTAGCGCCCGCGCAAGAGGGTCGCCGCGCGGGCGTCGTGGGGCAGGGCGATCACGGCGCTGATCGGATAAGTGGCCGGATCGCCGTGGAAGTGGAACGAACCGAGGTTCTCGGGAGTGATCTCGGTGTAGCTCAGGAGTCCCGCATCGGCGCGGCGGACGGCCGCTGCGCCGAAGGGCGAATCGGCCTGGGCGGCGGGAATCTGAGTTTCCGAGTGGCCATGGCCGAGCCCGTCGATGACCCAGGCGGTCTGGAGATCGACGAAGACGGCGTGGTCGTCCGGCGAATGCGCCTTGGCCAGCACGCCGGTGACGTGAAGCTTGAGCGGATAGGTGCCGGCGAGATCGAACGCGTTTCCCGAGGAAGACGCCAGGGTATCACCCGGTCCGAGCCCGAGGCGCTCGGCGGCGTCGGCGCCGAGGACGCAGTCTCCCAGAATCGCGGGCAGTCCGCCCTGCGCCGGCGCGAGTCTCCGGAAGTCGAAGTAGTCCAGGGTGACGCCGATCAGCGGCTGGCCCTGCACGCGGTAACGAGCATAGATGGGCAACGGGTCGGCCCAGCCGGTGGCGGCGATGCGGTCGGCCTCCTGCATGCGGATGGCCGGCATGCCGGCCTCGCTGAAATACAGCGCGCCTAGCGTGAGGTCCACCGAGCTGCCGCGGGCGCCGACCAAGAGCGGGGTGGCCTCGGCACGGCGGGTCATCCAGTATTCGCCAGCGTCCAGGACCCGGTGCAGGCCCAGCGGAAGCGCGGCGATCAGGCTCAGGCACAGCACCAGAATCAGCGTCCGGGTCCGGTGGTGGCGCAGGTAGCGCCAGGCCAGGTAGAAATCGTGCCTCATTCTGCCTATTGGGCCCGCGGTTGGCGGATGTCGATGACGCGGTCGAACAGCGGCAGCAGTTCGTGGTCGTGGGTGACGGCCAGCAGAGTGGCCTGCCTGCGCCCGGCGGCCCGGATCAGCAGTTCGATGGTTCTGAGCTTGTTGGCCGGGTCCAGGTTGCCGGTGGCCTCGTCGGCCAGCACCAGGCCCGGTTCGGTCAGCAGCGCACGGCAGACCGCCGCCCTTTGCCGCTCGCCCTGGGACAGTTCCCGCGGCAGCGCGGCGAGCTTGTCCCCCAGGCCGGTCTGTTCCGCCAGTTCGCGCGCCTTGTCCCGCACCCCCTGGTCCAGCTTCAGCACCCGGTTGATCCGGTAGGGATGCACGATGTTGTCGAACACGCTGAGGTAGTCCAGCAGTTCGAGTTCCTGGAACACGAAGCCGATGCGGGAAATCCGGAAATTCCGCCGCGCCCCGTCGTCCAGCGCGCTGACGGCGACGCCGTCCACGCGGATGGTCCCCGCGTCGGGGGCCAGAATGCCGGCGATGAGTTTCAGGAGGGTGGTTTTCCCCGCGCCGCTGGGGCCGATGATGGCGACCCTGGCGCCGCGTTCGATGCGCAAGGCGGGCAAGGCTATGCCGAAGCCGCTGCCTGGATAGCGGAAGCTTAAGGTTTCGATTTCGATCATGAACGGGCGTGGGGTGCCGAGGGGCGGCCTTCGAGAAGATCCATCGCGGTGATTTTCCAGGTGCCGTCCCCGGCGATGCTCAGCACCATGCGGGCGGCGTACAGATTGTGGCGGTCGTGGGAATGGCCCCAGTGGGAGACCGTGCCGTGGGCGATCCACCGGCCCGTGACTTCGAAGCTGGAAGGCCCGAGTCTCCGGCTGGCGAGGCCATCGTCCAGGATTTCGATGCGGCTCACCCGTCCTTCGCCACCCAGTCCCTGGCTGCGCGCCAGGACCGCCCGCCGCTGGCGGAGATAGACGTCTTCCAGCAGCGGGCCGTCCAGGCTCATCGCCAGGCGGTCGTAGCTCGCTTCCTCCCCACGCAGGGCATAGGCGCGGTAGACGTTGTGCAGCAGGGCTTCCAGGCGGGTCTGCACTTGCGGAAGCGGAAAAGCCTCGGTGCGGGCTTCCGGCTGTCCGATAAGGCCAAGCGTCTGCGGAAACAGCATCGCGGCGACGGCCACGGCCAGCGCGGCGCCTGCCAGGACAGGATGCTTGTGCCGGATGAACCCTAGCGCGGCCGAAAGAGCCGCGGTTGCGGCGGCGGTCCGGAAGAGGACGCGCCATACGGCAGATTCGTTCTCGCCGGCCGGGGGCGGCGCAGGCTCCTCGACCTCGGGCGCCAGCCCCAAGGCTTCTTCCGACGACCAGCGGAATACCGGGTCGCGAGGGGTGGCCTCGAACTCGAAGGACTCCTTGCCGAAATACAGCGTCACGGGCCGCCGTTCGAGGCCGGCACCGAACAGTTCCCATTGCAGGTCCACCGTTTCGGCGGGCGCTTCGGTGAGGTAGACCAGGATCGCGCCGACCAGCGCCGAGGCTGGGTAGAGAGGCTCGGAATCGCCGGCTTGCTGCATGCCCTGGCGGCCGAAGCGCAGGAATTCCACCCGGTCGAGCTGGGGTTCGACGGCGGCGCCGTTGATCCGGACCGGGTTGCGCGTCCGCAGGAAATCGCCCACCGCCTGCTTCAGGGATTCGCGTTCGCCGGCGCCGAGGTTCTGCGGGTCCCTGGGTCTGAAGCGCAGATAAGGCGCCAGGTCTTCGAGCCGCAGCAGCACTTCGTGCCGGACCTCGTAGGGCTCGACGTAGAGGAAGGAGCGGGGCGCGCTGTGGCGCCTGATGCGGCCGGGAGCGTCGAAGCGCGAGCGCCAGGGGTCGTTCCAGTCCAGCGTCAGCCGGGCGGGCGCCTCGAGCGCGCCGAGGTCGGCCAGCGGCACGCCGCGGTGGCTGACCACGACGCCGAGTTTCTGGCCGGGCTGCGCGAGGGGAACCAGGGTCAGGGTGTCGGGCTTCCCGCTAACGTCGAAATGCAGCCTGGCTTCGCAATAGGGGGCGTCCGTCTTGCCCTGGACCGGGTGGTCGGCTTGGGCGACGGATTCCATTACCCGGTCCCCGGATCGGAGTCCGGGGCAGGCGGAGCCGGGCACAGGCCTGCCTTCGACGATGTGCCCGCTCTTGTCCTTCAACCGGAGCAATCCGGGGACGAGTGAGCCGGCATCGGCTCCGGCCGGATTCATGAACAGGTCTTCCCTGACGCGGACGTCCATGTCGACCGCGCCCGGCTCGATCGAGATTTCCGCCACCGCGCCGTATTGGGCGAACCCCGCCCAATCCGCGAGAGCGGTCCTTCCGGCTGCCAGAGCGAGCAACAGGCACAGCGCGAAGCCGTGACGGGCGCGGCGATGATCCATCATCAAAGGGACTTAAGCTCAGACCGGGAAACGGCGCGGCGCCTTTTCCGTTCCACCGGCAACTGGGGTGGCGGGCCGGCGCAGGCCGAGATTGCGGTAGGCGACATAGCAGAGCGTGGCGAGCACGATGGCGCCGATCAGCGCGGCCAGGGCGCCTGGCCAGCGGTTGGGCTGGACGGGAGAGGGGACGCCGACGCTGAACGGAATCCGCAGACGGTCGTCCTCGGTCACGGCCTCGTCGCCGATGACGGCGATCAGCGCATAGTGCCCCGGCTGGGTGATGTTGGCATAGGTTTCCACCGTGCCGCTCTTATAGATTTTGGCCGGCACCTCGGCCAGCGTGCTCTTCTCCTTGGGCAGTTGCCCGCCTTCGCCCAGGTCTTCCTCGATCACCCGCAGGGCGACCGGAGTGTTGCGGACGTCGCGGTCCAGCAGGTCGATGCTCAGATAGGTCTTACCGGTGCCCGGAATCTCCTGGCAGTATTTGGCGAAATCGTGCCGCTCGCCTTCGTAGCGTCCTTCCTGCATGGCGGTGAAATGCACGGCGTAGAAGTCGTTGGCCACCAGGCAGTTCATCGAAGCGCCCTGGTACATCTGCCGGCCGTTGTTCATGTCGCGGGGTGCGCCCGCGCCGAAGGCCGCACCGGCGGTCAGGGTCAAACCGAAGAGAGCCGCGGCGGCGCGGTGGAAAAATGCGGAACGATGCGTCATGGGAGTAATCCTCCTTCTAAGGGTTCTGGACTTGAAAGAAATATTTGCCGCTGACCACATGGCCGTCGGCGGAGAGCACCCGGTAGCGGACCATGTAGCGGCCGGGGGTGAGCTTGGAAACCGAGGTCCGCAGCTTGGAGCGGTCGGTGAAATCGAGCCTGGCGTCGTGGTTGTCGACGCGCTTGCCTGCGCCGTCGACCACGGCCAGGGCCAGGAAGTCGTTGCCCACGCCTTCGTTGAAGGTCAAAAGGACCTCCTCGGGCACGTCGGTGACCGTGGCGTCCCGGTCCGGTATCGCCTTGACCAGGATGGCGTGGGCCAGATGGACGGGTGTTTTCACCGTCCGGGCAAGGAAAGGATTGGCGGCGGCCAGCGTGCCGTCTTCCGCGGCGTTCGCGATGCCCGCCGCACCGGGCAAGGCCAAGCCGGCGAGGATCGCGGCCAGGGATGGGATGGGTTTTATCATGAATCTCGTCGTGCTTCGGTTTCGGTTCTCGGGGCCGCGATGGCCCAGGTTTTCCGCCCATCGGGGAGGGTCTCGGTCCAGAACACCCGGAATCCGAAAGGCGTGGCCAGGACTCTCGGGTGCCGGGCTTTGGCGGCTTCGGCGGTGAGGGGAGCGGGCTCCGTCCAGTGGGCGCCGTCGTCGCCGGACTGCATGAGCTGGACGGCGGTGCCGGCCGCCGTGCTGCGGGTGAAGGCGATGGCCAGCGTCCCCTGGCCGAGTGCGGCGATGTCGCCGTCGCGGCTGTGGCCGTCGCCGACCTTCCGGGGCGCGGACCAGTTCCTGCCGGCGTTCGCCGACTTCAGATAGAACAGGCCGGCCGAGTCTTCCTTGCCGGTCCAGACCACGCTGTGCAGCGTTGCCCGGCCGTTCCTGGCCTTGCTGCCCGCCAGCCCGCCGCCGTTATGGGGGCAGCCGGCGAAATGCCAGCCGAAGGCGCCGACCGGCCCGGCGGGCCGCCAGCCGCCGGCTTCTCCGGTTCGCAGGAAGAGCCTCATGTCGCGCGGGTCGGCGTCGCGGTAGAGGATGGACAGCGCGCCGTCCGGCAGGACTTCGAGCCGGATCCAGCAGCAGGTGCAGACCGCCGGGTCCAGGGTGGTTTCGGGGCTCCAGTGCAGTCCGCCGTCCTTCGAGCTGGCATAGCGCAATCCCTGGGTGTCCCCGGTTTCCTCACGGTCGTCCAGCCAGGCCAGATGGAATTCTCCTTGCGGGTCGGCGACCAGGGACAGGTAGGCCTGGTTTTTCAGGGTGTCTCCGGTCGCGGGATTGCCGCCCCCCGTCCAGGTCTTGCCGCCGTCGCGCGAGCCGACGATGCTCATCGGGCCGGTGCCCTGCAGCTCCCCTTGCGTCTGCCAGGCGGCCACGATGTCTTTCCCCTTGACGGCGAGCCGCGCGTCGTTGCCCGGCCGGGCGATGACAGGCGGGTCGTCCGGGCGGTTCAGGAAATTCGGCGGCGTCCAGGTCCGTCCGCCATCCTCCGAATGCACGTGGACCACGCGGGAGCGGCCGCCGTCCGCCGGCTTCCCCACTAGCAGGGCGTGGATGGAGCGGCCGTCGACCGCGACATCCAGGCCTTGAATCTCGGTCAGTCCGGCGATGGCGGGATAGCTCACGGCATACGGGGTTTCCGGCTGCCGCGCGTGCGATGCGGGCTCGAAAAGGAACCCGGCCCAGGCCGCCGCGAGGGCGATGAAGGGCCGGGCTGTCGGAGAGGACGTGCGCATATCGGAACTTGAAGATGAAACCCGCCGGTCTTTGGAAATCGGTGTCTTCCGAGCTGGTGCCCCTGACTGCCTGGCGGTCTTCACGTCCGCGGGAAAGAGGGCGCCGCTACGGTTGTTGACCTTTAAAGCATCTCGCGTGCCAAATACTTTTGTTTTTATTGACAAGGTGTTGGGTGGCGCTAATGGCGGCGGCGGTAAGTGAAATCACCAAGGGGCTGAGGTAAATGCCTCGTTGGCCGGAGAGATCTTGGGAGGGTAAGAGAAGGCAACCGGTGCCCGCAGGGTGCCGGTTGCCGAGCGTCGATGAGGGAGATTGCGGTTTTTTTAGGAACGCAAGGCGCGTTCTGCGAGGGGGTTTAGATCAGGGTTGCGTTCGGATTGAACGCAAAGAAGCCCAGAGCCAAATAGCAGGTGACCGCCAGTCCTACGTGGGCCACCAGCACGGCACGCGGTACCCGCTTGCCTTTCTTGGTGGTCAGTCCCATCAAGAGGCCTAAGCCGATGATCACGACGGCCATGCCGATGTTGAGGTAAAGGCGGGTGTCGCCTGCCAGGGCGGCCACGATGACGAGGGCGGACCCGACCAGCGAGGCCACGCCGTGCACGATGGGGTAGGCCGGTCCCACGGAACGGCCGGCCCAGACATCGCAGACCATGGCCAGGCCCATCAGGGCGACGAGCGTGAATACTGCGAGAGCACCTACGAGCATGATGAATATCTCCTGTTTTGTGTCTGTGATAAGGAAAAATGCTCCAGGGAGCATGAAAACGTTATGCCAATATCATTGCCGTGATATGAAAGTCCGGCGGCAGCCAGAGAGTAAATGCTGAATCAACGGGATCGCCACGGAAATAGCGGGCGGGAGCTGAATGACTTTCCCGCGGGCTGCGGCGTATGCCGCAATGGGCGGGGCAATAGCCTGAACGCCGGGGCGGACCGCCAGGCGGTGCCTCCCAATAGCCCTCGCATTGGCGTCTTATTTATCGCGGGAAAACCCCCGGCTTAGCCGGGGGACTCGCAAAGTTTGACAAATCCTGGAGTGGGGCTTTGTCGAAATTGGGTTGGTCGTCATTCCGGCATGGATTGCCGGACCAATCCGCCGGGAGCGGATTGGCACCGGCCCGCCGGGTGTCCGGCAGGACAGCCGGGCATGACCAATCCGCCGGGAGCGGATTGG
>JBFMDC010000084.1:0-34292 GCA_040753975.1 Pseudomonadota bacterium | reverse complement strand
CGCTGGGCGTTTTCAATGAGCGAACCCTTGACATCCGTTCCCCCGGCCCATGGCATGGAAAGGGGGAGAATTTGTAAACCATGCCACCGGTTTATTTTGTAAACCATGCGCGGCTTGCACAAAGGTGTCGCTACGCGACGCTTTCACGGTAAGGTCCGGGCGGTCGTCCGGACCGGGGCGGTTCCAGCCTTTCTCACAGCAAGAAACCCGTGCGCCATGAAAATTCACGAATCCGAAATCGCCGATTCGATATCGGGCCCCCCTTCGGCCTGGGACTATTTCTTCGACCACGCCTTCCGGCGGCTCGCCAACGTGTTCACTTGGATCATCCTGCTAGTGGTCGGCGCGCTGCTGTGGGAAATCGGGACGAAGGCGGGTCCTGCCATTGAGGAGTTTCAGCTGGGTTTTCTGACGGGCACGACCTGGGACGTCAATCAGCGCCAATTCGGTATCCTCCCGGAAATTTGGGGCACATTGTACAGTTCGGTGCTAGCGCTCATCGTCGGCGGATTCTTCGGGATCGCCATGGCGATTTTCCTGACGCAGGATTTTCTCCCGCCGCGCTGGGCCTTGGGGTTCCGGCTGGCGGTCGAGCTCCTGGCCGCGATCCCCAGCGTGGTTTACGGCCTCTGGGGCATCTTCGTCGTGGTGCCGGCAATCCGGCCCATGGCGGCTTGGCTGCATGAGGAACTGGGCTGGTTGCCGTTTTTCAGCACCTCGTTGAGCGGACCCGGCATGCTGCCCGCGTCCCTGGTGCTCGCCATCATGATTCTGCCCACGGTCGCCGCGGTGTCGCAGGATGCCCTGCGGTCCGTGCCCTACCGGATCAAAGAGGCCGCCCACGGCTTGGGCGCGACTCGCTGGGAAGCCATTCTGCGGGTGATCGTGCCGACCGCGTCGACCGGCATATTTGGCGCCCTGGTGCTGGGTTTCGGGCGGGCTTTGGGGGAAACCATGGCGCTGGCCATGCTGGTCGGGAATTCGAATCAGATCAGTCTTTCCCTGTTTTCGCCGGGGAATACGTTGGCGGCGCTGCTCGCGCTCAATTTTCCGGAAGCCGGACCGGCCGAAGTCAAAGTCCTCATGTATGCGGCTCTGGTGTTGTTGCTCATCACGCTGCTGGTGAATGTGGCGGGTACCGCGATCATGACCTTGACGACCAGACAGTTTGGAGGGAACGCGAAATGAACGAGTCCGATTCCGCATCGTCCGATGGCTCGGATCTGGCTCCCCCCAGTTTGAGCCGGTCATGGCTTGAACCACGGACGCTGCGCAGCGCGTTGCTGAGCGGATTAACCTGGCTGGCCGCCATTCTGGCCAGCGTGCCGTTGTTTTCCGTGTTATACATGCTGGTGGTGCGGGGAGGCAGCCGGTTGAGCCTCGAAGTATTCACGGAATTGCCGCCGGCCGGCTTCGAAGATGGCGGCGGATTCGGCAACGCCATCGTCGGGACCCTCGTCACCGTCGGCATCGGGGCGGCCATAGCTATTCCCCTGGGGGTGGCGAACGCAATCTTCCTGGCCGAGCTGGGATCGCACAGCCGCCTCGCCGCGGCCGCCCGGTTCTGCGCCAAGACGCTGACCGGTTTGCCGTCCATCTTGGCCGGTGTATTCGCCTATGCGCTGGTCGTGCTCACCACGGGTACCTATTCGGCGCCGGCCGGGGGCGTGGCATTGGCGCTGCTCATGCTGCCGACGGTGGTTTTGACGGCGGAAGAAGCGATGAAGATGGTGCCGGCGAACATGAAGAATGCCGCCTACGGCATGGGTTGCACCCGGGCCCAGGTGATCACCCAGATCGTGCTGCCGACCGCCCTGCCGGGCATTCTCACCGGTGTCATGCTGGCGGTGGCACGCGCCGCCGGCGAAACCGCGCCGCTCCTGTTTACGGCATTGTTCAGCAATTTCTGGCTGTTCGAAGGCGGGCAGGTCGAGCTGATGGCGCCGATCGCGTCGCTCTCGGTGATGATCTACAACTTTTCCGGCATGCCCTTCGACAATCAGATTGAACTGGCGTGGGTCGCCTCGCTGGTTCTGGTCTTGATGGTGCTGCTGTTCAATGTGCTGAGCCGGCTGATCGGGCATAAGAAGATTTGATTTCGAGAGGACTTACGAACATGAGTGCGATACTGGTCACGGATGCGGGTTCGACGGCGCCGGCTTCCCCCGCCAAGATCGTCATCGACTGCAAGCTGGACAAGATTTTTTACGGTGATTTCCTGGCCGTGCGCGACAGCCATGTGCCTATCGAAAAAGGCAAGATCACCGGTTTCATCGGCCCCTCGGGTTGCGGCAAAAGTACCGTGCTGCGCAGCTTCAACCGGATGAACGATCTGATCGACGGATTCCGGTTCGAAGGTCATGTGCGCTTCCACGGCCAGGACATCTACGGACCTTCCGTCGATCCGGTGGTCGTGCGGCGCTATATCGGCATGGTGTTCCAACAGCCCAACCCTTTCTCGATGAGCATTTACGACAATGTCGCTTTCGGCCTCAGGCTGAACCGCTACAAAGGCGACATGGACGAGCGCGTCGAGAAGTCTTTGCGCCGCGCCGCCTTGTGGGACGAGGTGAAGGACAAACTGAAGAAGAGCGGCCTGTCCCTTTCCGGCGGCCAACAACAGCGCCTTTGCATCGCCCGGGCGATCGCGACCGATCCTGCGGTGGTGCTGATGGACGAGCCCTGCTCGGCTCTGGACCCCATCGCGACACGACGGGTGGAGGAGCTGATGCTGGAGCTGAAAGCGAAATACACCATCGCGCTGGTCACTCACAACATGCAGCAAGCGGCGCGGGTCGCCGACAGAACCGCGTTCTTTTCGGTGGACATCTCCAAGGGCGGCAGAACCGGCTATTTGGTGGAATTGGGGGACACCCGCCAGATCTTCGAAGATCCCAGGGAAACATTGACCAAGGAATACATCCGCGGCGAATTCAGCTAATCCGGGGCGCGCTATGAAGACCAGATTTGGGTTGAAGAAATGGATCGTGGGCTTGTGCATCGCCGGCCTGTTGGCAGTGGGGGCGGGGCATGCCGCCGCTGGCGAAGATACGGCGGCGTCTATACCGGTCGAGCTGCGCGGGGCGGGAGCGACCTTCCCGGCGCCTCTCTACAGCGCCTGGATCAAGGCCTATACCAGCAAGCAACCAGGGGTGCGCATAGAGTACGAAGCGGTGGGCAGCGGCGAGGGGGTGCAAAAGTTCCTCGCGCGGGAAGTCGATTTCGCGGGCAGCGACGCGGCCCTGACCGACGAACAGATGGCTACCGTAAAAAACGGCGTCCGGCTGGTGCCGGCAACCGCCGGCATGGTGGTCCTGGCCTACCATCTGCGTAATCTGAACGGTCCCTTGAAACTGAGCCGGGAGGTCTATGTCGATCTGCTGGCCGGCAGGATTTCCCGATGGGATGATCCGAGGATCCAAGTCTTGAATCCCGGCCTTTCCCTGCCAAAGCAGAACGTCACGATCGTCGCGCGACAGGACAGCAGCGGCACCACTTATGCCTTGACCAACCATCTTTCGGCGATCAGCGCAGACTGGCGCGATCGGGGGCCCGGCGCCGGAAAGCTGGTGGACTGGCCGGGCAACGCCATGGCCGTTCGGGGAAACGAAGGTGTCGCCTCGCGCATCAAGATCAGCGAAGGAGCCATCGGCTATGTCGAATACGGTTTCGCCAAACGCTTGGGGCTGGCGATGGCATGGCTCCAGAACAGGGCGGGGCAGTTCGTCGAGCCCAGTGAACGGACGGGGCAAGCCGCGCTTTCAGACAGCCTTGCGCATATGCCCGCGAATCTCCGGTTGTTCCTGCCCGATCCCGAAGGGAAGGAAGCTTATCCCATCGTGACTTTCAGTTGGCTGCTCTTGCACGGAAAGTATTCGGATCACGCCCGCGCGGCGGCGCTGAAGGATTTTGTCGACTGGGGACTGGGAGAGGGGCAGGAGTTGGCTCGGGCTTTGGGCTACGTGCCGCTTCCTTCGGAAGTTGCCCGGCTGTCGCAGGCCGCCGTGGCGAGCGTGGAGTAGCGCGTCAAGGCGGCTTCAGGTTTTCAGACCCGCCCGAAGCTTGCCAGGAAGCCAGGATGCCGCGGTGTTTCGACATGGCGCGGATCGAGACCGCCTTGCGCCGGCTGCAGGCCGATTTTCCCGACATCAATCGTCGCCTCAAGGCCGAGAGGGATTACCTCAGCGACGAGATCCTGGAAAACATGATGTCGGGCTATGCGTACATCGACGAGCTTTTGACGACTGGCATCGAACTGTTTTCGCTCGGCCAGCTTAAGCATTTTCTGGAAATCAATACCCGGGTGCTCTGCGGCGTCGGAGAGGCAAAACGCGGCGAATATGTCCGCCATATTCAAGCGACCGAGAAGCGGTTCTACGACGAGCCGGGGGCCGGCATCGAAGGGTTAATGGAGTGGCATGCCCTGCATCGCCGCGAATCGCCGTGGGATCACGCCGCCGGCATCTATTGCAGGATCATGAGTAAGCCGCAGCTATTCATCGAAGGGAACCATCGCAGCGGTTCCCTGATCATGAGCTACTTCCTGAGCCGGGCGGGGCAACCGCCGTTCGTGCTGTCCGCCGACAACGCATCGGCGTATTTTTCCTTGTCGGAGCAAATCACGGGATTGCGATCCGGCGGTTTTCGATGGTTTTCCGACGCCACCCGATTGCGATCGAGGCTTGCCGATTTCCTCAAGGAGCAAGCGGAGCCGGGCCATCCGGTTTAGGAGCCGCTCATTCACCAAAGCTTCAATTTCTTGGCCTCGTAACCTTCCGGAATGGCCACGACGCTGCTGGACAAGGCATCCAGGCCCACTCGGCTCAGGATCATGGAATGGGCTTGGTTCGATGCGGTAACGTGCAATTCGACCGGGATGCCGGGGTAGGCGCTCAGGTCCAAAGCGGGGATCGGGCCAAGATCGACGTAGCGTGCCGCCGCCCCCTTGGCTTTGTCGGCGATCCTGGACGAAAACATCAGCATGGCGCGCAGGGTTTCGTAGTCTCCGGCCGAAAGCTTGAGCGTTTCCGCCGACGCCAGACAGATGTCGCCCTTCTTGTCCCCGCCCTGACGCAATTCCACTTTGCTGCAGGCATAGCCTCCTTGCGTTTTCGCGGCGCCGGCTTGCGATAGAGTGATCGGCCGATTGTCTTCGGATTTGGCCGTGACCCGGTCCAGGTCGACACCGCCCAGGATGTCCGACCACTTGGCTTTTTGTTCCGGGGAAACTTTCTTCAACTGTTCGCCGAGTCCCCGCAACAGTGGCTGTACGTCCTGCGCCTGCGAGGCCAATTCAGCGACCCGCTGCTCGGTCACCGGCATGTAGGCCTGTTTGCGGTGATCGATCAAAAATGCCGCATTTCGGGCTTGATTGAAAAGGATGTCCAGCTTGGCGTCGCCCCCGGCCGATTTGATCAGCACCTGGCCGTCCTTGATGAACAGCGATTGCGGCGTTTTTTCCCCGCTGATCTGGTATTGCAGAGTGCTGTCGGCGAAAGCCGGGGCAACGGATAGAGGGGATGCGAGGATTGCGCATGCGATGCGCCGGGAAAATCTTGTCATGGGATGACCTGCTCGGATTTTTCGTAAAGCGGAAGATTCGGGGCGCTGAGCGGCTGCCGGCGCAGCAAATTCGTTAAAATGGGCATTTTCGCGCGGCTTGGAGACTGCTGTGCCTCACGACGACCACGAACATCATCATGCGGCTGATTTTACTGGATCACAAGGGCGATTGATCTGGGCGTTGCTCGTCACCGCCGGTTTCGTCGTTTTCGAAGCGCTGGCGGGCTGGAAGGCGAACAGTCTCGCGCTGCTGACCGACGCCGTGCACAACCTGAGCGACGTGCTGGCGCTGGGCTTGAGCTGGTACGCCATGCGGCTGACCGCGCAGCCGGCGCACGCGGCCAAGACTTTCGGCTACCACCGCGCCGGCATACTCGCCGCCCTGGGCAATTCCGCGGGCCTGGTGGTCGTCTCCCTGTTCATCCTCTACGACGCCTACGACCGCTTGCAGAATCCCGCACCGGTCCAGGCCGACATCCTGATCGGCGTGGGCGGCGCGGCGCTGCTGGTCAACGCCTTCACCGCCTGGCTGGTCCATCACGGCAGCCACGACGACCTGAACATGCGCAGCGCGTTCCTCCATCTGTTGGGCGACGTGGTGTCGACACTGGGCGCCATCGCGGCCGGCATCGTGATCCGCTACACCGGCCTGTACTGGCTCGATCCGGCGGTCAGCGTCCTGATCGCCCTGCTCATCCTCTGGAACGCGAAAGGGCTGCTGACCGAGGTCCTGGACATCCTGCTGGAAAGCACCCCGCGCGACGTGGACATGAGCTCGATGGTGCGGGACCTGATGCAGGTCGAAGGCGTGCACGGCGTGCACCATCTCCATGTGTGGAGCATCTCGCGCCAGTTGCGCATGCTCTCTGCCCATATCGTGACGGACGACATACGGCTCAGCGAAGGCGAGGCCCTGCAGAAGCGAGTCACCCGCATGCTCGCTCAACGTTACGGCATCGCCCACACCACGCTGCAACTGGAGTCAGAGAGCTGCCAGCCTGATCTTCTGTATTGCGACATTTCCAGGCCGAACCACCGCTATCATGGGGAATGAGCCGGGGCCGCGTCCGATGAATACAGCGTTGGCCGTTTGACGGCCAATCCTTAAGGAAATCGCTAAGCCATTACCGCTTACAATAGGCGCTATCCCAAGTATTCCGCAGGCCGCCCCCATGTTTCCCACCATCGAATCCTTCGTCGGCGACACGCCGCTGGTGCGTTTGCAGCGGCTGCCCGGCGATACCGGCAACCTCATTCTGGCCAAGCTCGAAGGCAACAACCCCGCCGGTTCCGTGAAGGACCGGCCGGCCCTGAGCATGATCCGCTGCGCCGAGGCGCGCGGCGACATCCAGCCGGGCGACCGCCTGATCGAGGCGACCAGCGGCAACACCGGCATCGCCCTGGCCATGGCCGCTGCGATCAAGGGCTACCGCATGACGCTCATCATGCCCGAAAACATGAGCGCCGAGCGCCGGGCGACGATGAAGGCCTTCGGCGCCGAGATCATCCTGACGCCGGCGGGGGGCGGCATGGAGGCGGCCATCGACCTGGCCCGGGCGATGGAGGCGCGAGGCGAGGGCAAGGTTCTCGACCAGTTCGCCAACCCCGATAACCCACGCGCCCATTACGAAGGCACGGGACCGGAAATCTGGCGCGACACCCAGGGGCGGATCACCCATTTCGTCAGCTCCATGGGCACCACCGGCACCATCATGGGCACGGCGCGCTACCTCAAGGAGCGGAATCCGGCCGTGCGAATCATCGGTGTCCAGCCCAAGGACGAGGCCAAGATTCCCGGCATCCGGCGCTGGCCGGAGGAATATCTCCCGAAGATCTACGACGCCTCGCTGGTGGATCGGATGCTCGACGTGACCCAGGAAGAAGCCGAGTCCACCACCCGCGAGCTGGCGGCGCGGGAGGGCATCTTCGCCGGCATTTCGTCCGGCGGCGCGGTGGCCGCCGCCCTGCGCCTGTCGCGGGAGGTCGAGAACGCGGTGATCGCCGTCATCATCTGCGACCGCGGCGACCGCTATCTCTCCACCGGCGTATTTCCGGATTAAAGATGGGTTATCGAGGCAAAAGAAAGCCGTTGCCGGACGAGCCGGTCGCGGCGCATATCGAATCCTTCGCTCACGATGGCAGAGGGATCGCCCACGTCGACGGGCGGGTGGTGTTCGTCGACGGCGCCCTGCCGGGCGAGGACGTCACCTTCGTCTACACCGAGATCAAGCGCGACTACGCCGCCGGGCGGGCGGAGGAGATCGTCACCGCCTCGCCCGACCGCGTACCGCCGCGTTGCCGGCATTTCGCCCTTTGCGGCGGCTGCAGCCTGCAATATCTGTCCGAGGACGCGCAGATCGCCCTGAAGGAGGATCTGCTGCTGGAGCAGTTCCGCCGCATCGGCAAGGTCGAGCCGGCGGCTCAGTTTCCGCCGCTGCGGGGGCCGCACTGGGGCTACCGCAGCCGGGCCAGGCTAGGGGCGCGCTACGTCGCCAAGAAGGGCCGGGAACTGGTGGGCTTTCGCGAACACTCCAGCGCCAAGATCGTCGACATGACCGATTGCCCCGTGCTGCATCCCGCCCTGGGCGAGCGCATCGAGGCTTTCGCCGAGCTGATCGAAGGTCTCTCGCTGCGGGAACGGCTGCCGCAAATCGAGGCCGCCGTGGGCGAGGAGCGCACGGCCCTGGTGTTCCGGGTGCTGGAGGACCCGACCCCTAAGGATTTCGCCAGGCTGGCGCAGTTCGGCGAGGATCACGGCCTGGACGTCTACATCCAGCGTGAGGGGCGCGACTCGGTCGCCCCGGTCTATCCGGAGACGGCGCACGACCTGAGCTACAGCCTGCCGGAATGGGACCTGATATTCCGCTTCGGTCCCCTGGATTTCACCCAGGTCAACATGGCGATCAACCGCCAGATGATCGGCCGGGTCATGCAGGTGCTCGATCCGCAGCCGGACGATCGGGTGCTCGACCTGTTCTGTGGCCTGGGGAACTTCACCCTGCCGCTGGCGCGGCGCGCCGCCTACGTCACCGGCGTGGAGGGGGGTGGCGAGGCGGTGGCGCGGGCGATCCGCAACGCGGCGGACAACGGTATCGGCAACGTGGAATTCCACCTCGCCGACCTGTCCAAACCGGAAAACTGCGGCGCCTGGGCCGGGCGGGAATACGACAAGGTGCTGCTCGACCCCTCCCGCGCCGGGGCCCTGGAAATCCTCCAGTGCGTGCCGAAGTGGAAGGCCGGGCGCATCGTCTACGTGTCCTGCAATCCTTCCACCCTGGCGCGCGATGCCGGCGTCCTGGTCCACGAACACGGCTACCGTCTGCTCCAGGCCGGGGTGATGGACATGTTCCCGCACACCGCCCACGTCGAATCCATCGCTCTGTTCGAGCGCTGAACCGGGTTTTCACTATGAAAAGACCATTGCTCCCTATGGTGGGAGCGGCTCTGCCGCGATCATCTCGGAAAAACCGAGATGATGCCATGAAAAGACCGCTGCTCCTGCTGGCCGCCGCGCCCGGCCTTGCCCTGGCCATCCCGGCCACGCCGGTGATGACGCTGTACCAGTTCAACGGACCCCTCGACATTCCCTACTACGACGCCGATGCCTTTCTGCGCAACGGCCCGGCCTCGCCAGCCGGGACGCTGAGCCAGGGCAGTTCGGTCATCCCTTGCCTGGTTCTGAAAAACGGCCAGCCGCTGACCGATGCCAGCGGCACGCCTTACGTCGGGTTCAAGCTCGTCGTGGATTCCCGCGCCGCCACGTCCGCCTCGGCGGAGAAATTCAAGCAGGCCGTGGCGGAGCGCAAGGCCATGGCCGTTGCCAACCATCATTGCGACGGCTCGGTCAGGCACGTGATCGACGTCCGCAAGCTCTATCCCATGGAAAAAGCGCCGTTCTTCGATCCGCCGCCGGCGCCGGCGCGTCGGCCACCCAGGCCGGACCAGGGCGAGCTGGACCGGATCGTGAAGGCGTTCCACGACTCGCCCCAATGCGAAAGCGCCAATGGCAACTTGACCGGCCGCCGGTCGGCGCTGGACCGCGCCTGGGATCGGTTCTCGCAGGCCAACCCCGGCCATTGGCCGGCGCGGGCGCTGGATGGGGCCCGACAGCTCGATTACGTCATGCGCACCGCCCTGTTCGAGGGGCACCTGGAGCGCGGCTGCAACGCCTACGGCGGTTGCGAACGCAACGTCATCGCCCTGTCCATCCGTAACCGCGGCAAGGAAGTCTGCGCCAGGGGCCAGGGCTGCGGCGGGCCGGGAGATTTCCAGGGCGTGGCGTCGAAGCCCTCGCAGTACAACATCTGGGACGAGTACCTCACCCAGGTCACGGGCCTCACGGCCTGTTTCCTGCGTCAGGATCTGAGCCATGCCGATCGCTATGCCAAGCTCCAGGCCATGTACGAGCAGAGCCTGCCGGACGTCCAGCGCATTCTGTTCGGCGATGACGCCGACCTCAAGGACATCTTTCCCGGCGCCTCCCTCGCGGACCTGAAGAGCCTCAAGCACTACTATCACGCCCCCGCCATGGGCAAATGCTTCCCCGGCCACACACGGGCCGAGTACATCTCCGGCGCGGTCGCGAGGAAGGGACAGGATTTCGCGCTCATCGCCAACACCCGGATCCAGGTGGAGGATCGCGCCGACGGCGGCTATTTCTTCCAGGACTTCATCGTGACCCAGCTGGACGACCGGGACGAGATCAGGATCGCCGACAACTACCCCGGTTTCGTCATCGACGCCCGCAAGATCGACCTCAAACCCACCGCCCGCTGCGCCCCCTACGGCATCCCCCCCGGCTGCGACACCGGCGAACCCGGACGCTACCGCACCACCCCGGCCTGGCTGAACTCGGGCAAACCGCTGGAGCTGCGCTGCCGCCTCAAGGACCGCGGCGAAAACTGCCAGGCGCCCGCGGTCGAAAAATCCGTCGTCGTCGGCGGCCGGTGCGATACCCAGATGCGGCCGGTGGCGGGGGTGGAGTGATTTCCAGCGGGACTATTCGCTGGCAATGCGACACTGCATTGTCGGTTTTGTGACAACGGGGTATCGCACCTTTTGGGTAACCGACTATTTTAATACGGTTTTCTTTGGAGGGCTCCATGGTTTGTTTTTTGCTGCCTATTGACGCGAGAACTTTTCCCAAAGGAGGATCGATCATGGCAGTAGTGCCCGGCTTTTTCGTAGACTGGAACGGCAATGCGCGCCGGACCGAGGATGCCGGCGGGGATTTCGTCGTCGACGTCGACACCGTCGCAAGATACGTCGCGCTTTATACCCAGTCCGGGACCTTGATGCACGAAGCGACGTTCTATAAGACCCTGGAAGAAATGGAGAAGAAGGGCATCAAAGCGCCCTTGGTGGACGGCTCGACGCCTTGGGGCATGAAAGACGAGTGGTAAAAAGCGCGCTTGGTCCGGCGGGGTAACCGTTCAGTTCCCTGGGAGCGCGGGCGTCCCGCCCGCTGAAAAAGCGGCCAAGATGGCCGCGATCCCAGCAAAAAAAGCGGGGGTATGAACGGTTACCCGGCGGGAGAGGATCGGACCGTCTTAGCCGGCCGGATGCATTTGGAGAAAGGCATTAAAAACCTTGCCAAACCGGCCCAATGGTGGGCTTATGAGTCTATTTTCATGATTTTGGCGCTTATCAGCATAGCCGGGATTATGTTTTTGTCAGGTCATCCTGATGCTTGATGGTGGGCCGGTATCACTGTCATCTTGCAGTAATATCCCCCACAGGGATAATCATCAACGGTTCTTCCCCGATCTCCAGCAGTGCCTTTACATTTGCATCGTCAAAAGCTCCCACCGCTACCGCGCCAAGACCGAGCGGGCCACACTGCAGGTAAATATTCTGGGTACTGTGTCCGACCTCCATATAAACATAGCGCAAGCCCCGCTCGCGGTATCGGGCCGTAGTCCTGCCGTAATCAGCCGCCAGGACAATGCTGACCGGGGCCCTGGCCACAAAATGCTGATTCAAAGCCCCTGCGGCCAGCCTTTGTCTGCGATCATCCGTCGCTATCCGGATAAGACTGTGCCCGACAAGATTGTAGCGATAAACCCCTGGAGCAAGACCATCCACCTCCCCTGCCACCAGGTAAATCTCCAGCGGATGGGTAGCCCCGGCCGACGGCACCGTCCGCGTAGCTCCCGTCACCCCATCAATGCTTCTCCCGTAAGCAGCCCAGAGCAACTGTCCCGCCTCCCCCAGGGTAAGCGGCCTTTCCGTAAAATTGCGGTGGGATAAACGTTCATAGATGGCCCTTTCCAGGGAAAAGCCGCTGTCAAGGGCAGGGGGAGGCAGCATTATCTCCGCCGCATGGGTGTTACCGCGCAAATCCTGCGCATTTCCGGTAAGGAAAAAATGGAATGAAAACAGCAAACCCACTCCCAGAACACCTAAGAGAAGTAATAGAATTTTCCCCTTGCGCCCTCCCATTGCCGGCACTCCTTTTCAGTATAATAATGATGGTGTTATTCTCCCTCCCTACAGCTTAATCCTTGCAGAATTTTGTTATATTACAAATAGTTTGTTAATGATCTGCGGCCGGGAAACGCACTTACTAAGCATAAAGCAATGAATGTCATACAGCTCGTCATTCCGGCATGGATTGCCGGACCAATCCGCCGGGAGCGGATTGGCACTGGCCCGCAGGGTGCTGGGCAGGACAGCCCGGCATGAATCCAGGGGCCAGGGATGGTAAGGCTTATACATCCATGCAACCTGGACCCCAGCATTCCCTGCCGGGGTGACGGTATGACTTTCTTTCTTAACGCTTAGTAGTAACGGTCAGTGCGCAAACTCTGCCGGCGAGGCGCGCACGGCGCGGTTGTAGGCCCAGCTGCGGATGTGGTCGACCTGTTCCTTCATGGTCTTGGACAGCGGCACGATCTTGCCGGCGGCCCGCAAGAGGTCTTCCACCGTCACGTCGCGGTTGTCCAGGTGGGCAGAGGTCAGGGCCGACACCACGCACTGCTCGACCTCGGCGCCGACCCAGCCCTTGGTGATCTTGACCAGGCGGGTGAGGTCGAACGGGCTGGTGTCGATGCCGCGGCGCTCCAAATGGATGCGGAAAATCTCGACCCGTTCGTCGTCCAGCGGCAGGTCGACGAAGAAGATTTCGTCGAAACGCCCCTTTCGCGTCATTTCTGCCGGCAGCAGGTCGATGCGGTTGGCGGTGGCGGCCACGAACAGGCCGCTGGTCTTTTCCTGCATCCAGGTCAGGAAGAAGGCGAAGATGCGCCCCTGTTCGCCGGCGGATTCGGTGGAGTTGACGCCCATCTCGATTTCGTCGAACCACACCACGGCCGGCGCGATCTGCTCCAGCATCCGGCAGGCGGAGACGAAGGCGCCTTCGGCGCTGCCATGGCGGCCGGAGAAGATTTCGGTCATGTCGATGCGGTAGAGCGGCAGGCCGAAGGCGGAGGAGATGGCCTTGACCGAAAGACTCTTGCCGCAGCCGGAGACGCCCATGATGAGCACGCCCTTGGGCACGATTTCGGCGCTGATGCTGTCGCGGAGCTGGAACAGTTCGCGCCGCTCGGTCAGCCATTTCTTCATGATCTCCAGGCCGCCGACGTTGTCGATCTTGGTGCCGTCGGCGACGTACTGGATCATGCCGGTGCGGTTCACCAGGAGGCGTTTTTCCTCGTACAGCGCGGGCAGCGAATCCGCGCCCAGGCCGCCGCCCGCGGCCAGCGCCCGGCGGATGGCGTGGCGCGACTCGTCCAGGGTCAGGCCTTGCAGCGCCCGCGCGATCTGGGTGAGGGTGGCGTCGCCGGTGTCGGCGCTGCCGCCCAGCGCCTTGACGGCCTGGACTTCGTCGCGGAGGAAGTCGGTCAGTTCGGCCAGGTCCGGCAGCGTCAGCTCGATGTACATGATGCTGCGGCCGAGCTCCTCGGGGATGTAGCGGACCGGCGAGGAAATGACGACGAACTTGTTCTGGTCGAAGCAGGCGCCGTACAGGTCACGCAGACGCCGGCGGATGTCGGCCCGCTCGCGCAGCGGTTCGTGGAAGTCCTTGAGATGGAACAGGGCCGGTCCCTGGTGCGCGGCAATGAAATCCAGCGCGGCGCGGGGATCGGCGGCTAAGGCGTCGGTCGCGCCGTCGTCGCAACGCAGACCTTCGGTCAGGCTCCAGGTCCAGACCGGCGCTTTCGTGCTGAAGAAGCGCTGCGCGGCGTCTTTCAACAGTCTCTCGACGCGCTGTTCTTCGGACGACCGGATGTAGCTCAAGGGCCGGGCGGACTCGACGATCTCGCGCAGGGCGGCGATGGAACGGCTTTCGGATGGGGTATGAGGCGTGTTTGAGGAACTCATCGACGGTGTTCTTGCATGATGGGCGCGCAGCGCCCGGGATAAGGACGGCGGACTGCCGGGCCCGGCCGGGAAACGCGAGGCGGCCGGGACCATGCAAGATGATACACCTAACCGTTCATGCCGCTAGCGGCACCCCGGAACATGTAAGCCGCTTGCGGCATGAACGGTTTCCACCCCAACCCTCTCCCAGAGGGAGGGGGACAAGGTGTTCGCTTCGCGACTTTCACGGTAAAGCGGATCGCCAGCGGGACGGCGAATTCAGCCTCGGGTTCGATGCTTCATTTACTGGGGGCGAGCTCGAAGATCACCAGCTCGGCGTCGCTGCCGCCGATGTTTTCGACGGTCATTGCGCTGCCGGTTTCCCAGAACACGTCGCCGGCTCCGTATTCGCGCCTTTCGCCCGCGTCTTCCACCCGCAGCCGGCCCTGGAGCACGTAGCGCGGGCCGGGGCCCTCGTGGGTGTGCAGAGGCGTCTTGTAACCGGGCGGAAACCGGACCCGGATGAGGCGGGTGTCGACCGTATTGGCGGGGAGAGTCACGGCTTTCTGCAACAGCAGCTGCCGCGATGCCGCTGCCGGATCCTGGGCGGCGGCGGAGCCGGTGCCGAAACACGGCAGACCCAGCAGGGGGATGAGGTGCAGATAAAAGCGCTTTCTTGACATGATTGATCTCCTTACGAAGAGGGGAAGGCGTCCTGCCGATGGAGCTTCCCGAAAGCCTATGCGGCTGCCCCTGCCGCAGTGGCCTCCGGCACTTCCACCAGCCGGCCGGTGCGGACGTCGTAGATGTAACCGTAGATCGGGATGTCGGCGGGAACGAGGGAGTGGCGGCGAATGCGCGTGACGTCCTCCAGCACGCTTTGCTCCTGGTTCTCGATGGTCAGCCAGTTGAGGTACTTGCCGTCGGTGCAGCCGGGACCCTGGCAGCAGTCACGCCAGCCGCCGGCGTCGATCGTCGCGGTCTTCAGACTGCTGGAGAGGAGGCCGCCCATGATGTCGTTGGTGAAGGTTTCCATGCCGCAGTCGGTATGGTGGATCACGAACCATTCGCGGGTGCCCAGCAGTTTGTACGAAATGACCAGCGAGCGGATGGCGTCGTCGCTGGCGCGCCCGCCGGCGTTGCGGATGACATGGGCGTCGCCTTCGCGAAGTCCTGCATACCTGGCCGGGTCGAGGCGCGCGTCCATGCAGGTCAGGATCGCGAAACGCCTGCCTGGCGGCATGGGCAGATCGCCTTTGTCGAACATGGTTGCATAGCTTTGGTTGGCTGCCAGTACTTCACTGAGAATCTGCGACATGGTGTTTATCTCCTCTGGTTGGTTTTATAGGGGATCAAGCCCGGCGGTAGATCAAGGCGAAATCATTGGAAGGCATATCGATCTCATCGTCCAGCCGCATGCCGTTCCTGCCCGCGGCGCGGTCCAAATCGGCGATGTCTTTCAACGACCATCCGTTTTCTCCCGCCAACCGCAGCAGACGGTCGAATTCCTCGTCGAAAGCGGACGTGAACCTGCCGTAATCCAGGAACGGACCATAGACGAGCAGGAAGCCGTTGTCCGCCAGCACCCTGGACGTGCACTCCATGATCTTGTCGGCGATCGAAACCGGCGCGACCTGGAAGACGTTGATGCAGTAAATGGCGTGGAATTCTTCACCATCCGGCCAGGTGTGCGGCTGCGACAGATCCAGCCGGCGCGGCCGGGCGACGTTGCCGAGGCCGCTTTGCCTGGTTCGCTCTTCGATATGGGGCAGCAGATACTCGTCGCTATCGGACGGATGGAAGGTGATGTGGCCGAAATGCTGCGCAAAATAGTGCGCGTGCATCCCGCTGCCCGCAGCGAATTCCAGCACATGGCATTTTTCCCGGGGGAGGATGCCTTTCAGCACTTCGAGGATGGCATCGCGGTTCCGGCAGCCGGCCCAGGCCGTATAAGGGCTGAGCGGATGCGGATCGAGCGGTGGTCTGTCCAAGTACATTCTTGGGAATTCTCCAACGGAAACTGACGAACGATTGTGAGCGGCGTGGGGCATGCCATCCAATGCGCCCGGGCGTGCGCGTGAGCTTTAAGTGCAGGGGCTGTGCCAAGACCTGATATAAGTAAAATCAATTGCTTATGAACAGTTATGGCTTCTTGGGATGAAATCAGGTTTCAATGGTTGAAATTGATTTTCACAACGATCCCCGGACGTGTTAGCTTTATGCCGCTCCGGAGCGAGACGCTTTTGCGTATCTTTGAGTCCACATGCACGGCACGAACTTTTCCCATTTGACTCCCATCGGATTCCTGCAGACTTTCGTCCTGGAACTGATGCACGTCTGCGAGAAGGCCGGGCTGGCTCCCGCGGAGCGCCTGATCGACCAGATCGCGCGCAGCGCGGGCCGATTTTTCGAGGAGGCTTTCCGGGAGGAATACGCGGTGGAGGGGGCTTTGGACGCCGAGCGCTACGCGGAGCTGATCGTGGGGCTGAAGAACCATATCGGCGGCCGGTTTTCGCTGGCTTCGCGGGAAGCCGGCTGCATCCGCGTAGTAAACGAGCGCTGCCCTTTCGGCGAAGGCGTGAAGAACTCTCCGGAACTGTGCCGGATGACTTCCAGCGTGTTCGGCGGGATCGCGGCGCGGAATTTCGGCTACGCCAAGGTCACTCTGGCCAGACGGATCGCCCTGGGCGATGCCGGCTGCGAAGTGCACGTCCACCTCGACCGGCAGGCCGCCAAGACCGTGGAAGGGGCCGAATATTTGGCGCCGCCTGCGCCGGGCGATGACCGCCGGACCATGGACGAATTGCAGGCACGCATCGACGAGCAGATGCACCGGATCTGGTGCCAGATGAATGCGCGCCGTGAATCCCGCGAGTCGATCCGGCCGCCGGCCATCGTCGCCAGGTCGCCGGCCATGCAGGCGGTCTTGCAGGCGATCGAAACGGTCGCCCCAACCCCGGCCACGGTGCTGATCCACGGGGAGACCGGCGTCGGCAAGGAACTGGTGGCCCGGGCCGTGCACGCCATGAGTGAACGTTGCCAGGCGCCCTTTGTCGCGGTCAACTGCGGCGCGATCCCGGAAGGGATCGTCGAGAGCGTTTTGTTCGGCCACGAGAAGGGCGCCTTCACCGGGGCGATCGAAGTTCACCGCGGCTATTTCGAACGGGCCGACGGCGGCACCCTGTTCCTGGACGAGGTGGACGCGCTGACGCCGGCGATCCAGACCCGCCTGCTGCGGGTCATCCAGGAAGGCGAACTGGAGCGCGTCGGCGGCCATAAGACGCTGATGGTGGACACCCGCATCATTTCCGCCACCAATTGCGACCTCGAAAAGGCCGTTGCGGAGGGCCGTTTCCGTCAGGACCTGTACTACAGGCTCAACGTGGTCGGGATCGTGATCCCGCCGCTGCGTCAGCGCCCGGAAGATCTGCCGCACCTGGTCGGCCTGATACTCGGGCGCCTGAGCAAACGCTACGGGAAGTCCGTGAATTCGGTGAGTCCGGAGGTCATGGGCAGGCTGCTCGCCTACGCCTGGCCCGGCAACGTGCGTGAGCTGGAAAACACCCTGGAGAAGGCGGTGCTGTTCGCCAGGCCGCCGGAGATCACTGAGATCCCCTTGCCGGACCTCCAGCCGGCCGCAGGGGGCCGGTCCTGGAGGGAGTTACGCCGGCAGACGCTCGACCGCCTCGAACAGTCCTATCTGGAGCAGGCGCTGCGGCGCGCCAGGGGCAACGTGAACGCGGTCGCCGAATGGATGGAGCTGACGCCGAGAGCGGTATACCTGAAACTGAGCGCCTATGGTCTGGATCCGGCCAAATTTCGCGGCTGAAGGCGGGTCACTGCGCTGGAGCGGCCGTTTCCGGCGGGCATGCGCCGGAGGCGATAAGGCGGCCTGGCATTGCGTGTGCATTCCTCTGCCTGCGATTCCCGCGGGCGGCGTGCCGCGGCCATGCAAAATCCCCCTGGAAACCCCTATAATTTCGGCTCTTTTTCGTTCAAACAGCTTATGTCTCATCCATTGAACTACGGAAAGATGGCGATGACGTTCCCGGACGAAGCGCTCGAGCGCGAAGTGGCGGACCTCGTCATCTCCACCTTGAACCTGGATGTGAGTCCCGAGGCGGTCGATCCGGAAGCGCCGCTGTATCGCGAGGGGCTCGGCCTGGACTCGATCGACATCCTGGAGATTGCATTGGTCGTTTCCAAACGTTACGGGTTCCAGTTGCGGGCGGACAATGAAGACAACGTCCGCATCTTCGGTTCGCTGCGCAGCCTTTCCCAGCACATCGCGGTCAACCGCGTCGAGAGTTGATGTTCCGGGCGCAGCTTCCGCTTTCTTGGATACTCGCCGGTGTCGCTCTGGCGGCGTATGCCGCGCTCAATCATTACCTCATGGCCGTCCATCCGGGGAGCTCGCTGGCGGCCTGGCTACCCTTCGCTCCGGTTGCGGTCGCGGCGGCGGCTGTCGCCTGGCGGTCACGCTGGCGCTACCCCTTGCTGGGCGCCGGCCTGTTGGCGCTGCTCTGGCTGTCGCCGGACCGGATGGCGCCGGGCGATAAGGTGCTCTACGCCTATCTCGCGGAGCATGTCGGCATCAACCTGCTGCTGGGCTGGGGGTTCGGAAGTACGCTTCTGGCGGGGCGCGAGCCGTTGTGCACCCGGCTGGCGCGCTCGGTCCACGGCGCGTTGCCCTCCGAGGTGGAACGCTATTCACGCGCCGTGACGGCGGCCTGGACGGCTTTTTTCGCGGGCGTCGCGGCCGTTTCCCTCCTGCTGTTTTTCTCGGCTTCCATCGATACTTGGTCGGTTTTCGCCAATTTCGTGAACCTTCCGCTGGCGGTAGCGATGTTCGTGGCGGAATACCGCGTGCGCTTGCGGATGCTCCCGGATTTCCCGCATGCCTCGATCGTGACCAGTTTCCGCTCGTTCACGGCATCGTCCAAACCTGCCGGGGCTGTCGCGGAATCGGGACAGGGATGAATTCCAGCGGACCCGGGGCATGGCTGATTTCCCTTTCCTGACGCACCCTTCCATGGACGGTGCCGTCGCCTACCGGAAGGGGCGTGCGGTCACGGTTCGCGAATTTCTCGGCGAGGCCGCCGCCCTGGCCGAGCGGCTGCCCGATGCGCCTTATCTGCTGAACGACTGCGCGGACCGTTACCGGTTCGCCGTGGTTTTCGCCGCAGCCCTGCTGCGCCGCCAGGTCAGCCTGCTGCCGCCGACTTTGACGCCGGAGACGGTGCGGTGTGTGGCTGGATCATTTCCGGGGCTCTACTGTCTGACCGACGATCCGGCCCGCGCGATCGATCTGCCCATCCGGCTTTATCCGGATGACTTGGCCCCCATGGATGTGGACCGGGTGCCGGTCCTGGACGCCGGCCAGATCGCGGCGATCGGCCTCACCTCGGGTTCCACCGGCGCGCCCGTGGCGCATGCCAAGACCTGGGGGAGCCTGGTGCGGAGCGCCCGTGCCGAGGGCGAACGGCTCGGGATCGCGCCAGGCCGCCACACCGTGCTCGGCACGGTGCCGGCTCAGCACATGTACGGATTCGAATCCACGGTGCTGTTGCCGCTCCAAAACGGCGCCGCGTTTTCCGCCGCCCGCCCGTTCTTTCCGGCGGACGTGTGCGCGGAAATCGAGCGCTTGCCGGGCGCCGCCGTACTGGTCACCACGCCTTTCCACCTGCGCGCGCTGCTGAATATCGAGGGGGAATTGCCTGCCGTCGATTTGCTGGTTTCGGCTACCGCACCGCTGGCGCCGCAGCTCGCCCAGGCCGCCGAAGTCCGTTTCCGCGCGCCGCTGCTGGAAATCTACGGTTGCACCGAGGCCGGCCAGCTCGCGACCCGGCGTGCCGTCGAGGGACCGGAATGGACGGCGTTTCCCGGTGTCTCGATCGTCCGGGCGAAGGAGGGTTTCCGGGTGCGCGGCGGTCACGTGGCCGGCGAGGTGATACTGGACGACGTGCTGGAGCTGAAGTCGCGGCGGCGCTTCGTCTGGCTGGGGCGTTCCGGCGACATGATCAACATCGCCGGCAAACGCGCCTCCCTGGCGTATCTGAATCTCCAGATCGCCTCGATTCCCGGGGTCGTGGACGCCGTTTTCGTCATGCCGGACGAGGACTCTCCCGGGGCGGTGACCCGCCTGACGGCCTACGCCGTCGCCCCGGCCCTGTCCCATGCAGGCCTGATGCAGGCCCTCCGGCAGCGGCTCGATCCCGCCTTCCTTCCGCGCCCCTTGCATCTGGTCGCCAGCCTGCCGCGCAATGCCACCGGAAAGCTGCCCCGCAAGGCGCTCAAGGCGCTGTCGGACAGCCTGCGGGAGGCCTCGTGAGCGCCGCCGCGGGCACCGTCGGGTTCCGGATTCCGGAAGACCATCCGGCCTGTGACGGCCACTTCCCGGGGTTTCCGGTAGTGCCGGGCGCCGTGCTGCTGGATGAAATCTTAAGCCGCCTCGAATCGGCGCTGGCGATCGATCTTTGCGGCTGCCGCCTGTCGGTGGCCAAGTTCCCGGCGCCGCTCGCGCCCGGCGCCGGGGTGTCGCTGGAATACCGGCTGGCGGAGCGGGGCGCCGTCCAATTCTGGCTCGCCTCCGACGGCCGTACCGTCGCCAGCGGAACCCTGGTCCCCCGATGAACGATCCGTCCTCGCAGCGCGGGTCGGCCGCGGCCCCTCACTGGGCGGAGCGGCCCGAGCGTAGCAACATGTTCTTCCTGCGGATCATGGCATGGATTTCGCTGCGCCTGGGACGGCGCGCCGGGCGCCTGGTCCTCCATCTCATCGTGATCTATTTCCTGCTGTTCGCGCCCGGCGCCCATAGGGCGTCACGGAACTATCTGCGCCGGGTGCTGGGGCGTGCTCCGGGTCTTCCCGACTGCTACCGCCATTTCTTCCGCTTCGCATCGACCATCCACGACCGCGTGTATCTGCTGAACGGCCAATTCAGCCGTTTCGACATCCGAGTCGTCGGCGAGGAGGCGATGGACCGGGTCCTGGCGGAAGGGCGGGGCGCTTTCCTGCTCGGGGCGCACTTCGGCAGTTTCGAGGCGCTGCGGGCGGTGGCGAGGCAAGGTCCCGGCCTGGAACCCGCGATGGTCATGTACGAGGAGAATGCCCGCAGGATCAACGCCATGCTGGCGGCGATCGCTCCCGGCCGCGGGGGCGAGGTCATTCCGCTGGGACGGGTGGATTCCATGCTGCGCCTCAAGGAGGCGCTGGACCGGGGCAAGATCGTCGGCATGCTGGGCGACCGCACCCTGGGTTCCGAGCCCGCCCAGCAGTTGCCGTTCCTGGGCGGGGTGGCGCGGTTCCCGACCGGTCCCTTGCGGATGGCGGCGCTCATGAAACGGCCGGTTCTGCTGATGGCAGGGATTCATCTGGGCGGCAATCGCTACGAGGTCCGCTTCGAAAAGCTCGTGGATTTTTCCCAGGGGCCGGCCGACCAGGCTGATGCCGTGCAGGCGGCGCTGGTCGGCTACGTATCCCGGCTGGAAGCGTTGTGCCAGGCCCAGCCTTACAACTGGTTCAACTTTTTCGATTTCTGGGCCGCCGGCCACGGGCGTGCGGGATAGGAATCATGGGATTGCGCCCGGGACTCATCGGCTTTTTCATCCTGGCCTTCTTGCCCTTGGCGGCGCGGGCCGAGCCCTGGGGCATCGCCCAGCTCATGCAGGCGCTCGCCGCCAGGCATTCCGGAAGGGCGGAGTTCGTGGAAAAGAAGTACGTTTCGGTATTGACCGAGCCGGTCGAGTCCTCGGGCGAGCTGTCGTTCGCGGCGCCCGACCGGCTGGAGAAGCGGACGATGAGACCCTTGAGCGAGCGGCTGGTGCTGGAGGGCGAGCGGCTGAGCCTGGAGCGGGGCAGCGAGCGCCGCAGCGTGGGCCTGGACGAATACCCTGAAATCGCCGCCCTGGTGGGCAGCATCCGCTCCACTTTGATGGGCGACCGCGCCGCCCTGGAAAAAACCTACCGCCTGTCGCTCAACGGCGACGCCCGCCGCTGGACGCTGCTGCTGGTGCCTTCGACGCCGGCGGCGGCGGAGCTGGTCGCCTACATCCACATCGGCGGCTCGGACGGCAAGATCGACCGGGTCGAAATCCACCAGCCCGGCGGCGGCGACTATTCCGTCATGTCGATCCGGGAGATGCCGCAGCGATGACCGTGACGCGGCGCTGGCCGCTCGTCGTCTGGCTCGTTGCGCTCGGCGTATTCGCGGTGGCGGCAGGGCGTCTGCGGCTGGCGACCGATCTGTCGGCCTTCCTGCCGAGCCGCCCCAGCGCGAGCGAGCAGCTCCTGATCGACCAGTTGCGGGAGGGGCCGGCCTCGCGGCTGATCCTGATCGCCGTCGAAGGCGCGACCGAACTTGCCCCGAGTGTAGCCGAGGGGTCTGCTCCCGTCCTCATTTCCGGGCTAATGGCGGAGCGGCTCCGGCAGGACGCGGGGTTTTCGGCGGTGAGCAACGGCGCCGCGGCCGAACGCGAGCCGGAGCGGCGGCTGCTGTTCCGCCAGCGGTACCTGCTCAGCCCTGCCGTGACGCCGGAGCGCTTCACGGTGGAGGGGCTGCGCGCGGCGGTGCGCGCCTCCATCGACCGGCTCGCTTCCTCGGCGGGATTGATGACCAAGTCCTTGCTGCCGAGCGATCCCACCGGCGAACTGCTGGCCATCCTCGATCGCATGGCGGCCGAAGCACGCCCGGAAACCGCCGGCGGCGTGTGGGTGTCGGGGGACCGCAAGCGGGCGCTGCTGCTCGCCCAAATCCGCGCAGCGGGATCGGACACCGACGCCCAGGCGCGGGCGCTCGCCTCGATACGCGCCGCCTTTGCCGACGCCGCCGGGCAGGCGGGGGCGGCAGATGCGCGCCTGATCCTGTCGGGCCCCGCGGTATTTACCGTGGAAGCGCGGGACCGGATCAAGGGCGAGGCCATCCGCTTGTCGGCGATCGGCACAGGTGTGGTGGCCTTCCTGCTGCTCGCCGTGTACCGTTCGTTCACCGCGCTGCTTCTGGGGCTGGTGCCGGTGGCGACCGGCGCCCTGGCCGGCATCGCGGCCGTGAGCCTGGGTTTCGGCGTGGTTTACGGCATCACCCTCGGGTTCGGGGCGACCCTCATCGGCGAAGCCGTGGATTACGCCATCTACCTGTTCGTCCAGGCCGGTGAGGGAAGGGAGGGGGGCGGGAGCGGGGGCTGGTTCGACCTGTACTGGCCGACCATACGGCTGGGGGTCTTGACCTCGGTTTGCGGTGCGCTGCCTTTGGCCTTGTCCGGCTTCCCCGGTTTTTCCCAGCTCGGCGTTTATTCGATCGCAGGACTGCTGGCCGCGGCGGCCGTCACCCGCTGGGTGTTGCCGGGTTTGTTGCCCCGGGGTTTCCGGATCCGCGATCTCAGCCGCGCGGGGGAGGCGCTGATTCGCCTTGCAGGCGGGCTGCGCCCGCTGCGGTGGCTGGTGCCGCTGGCGGTAGCGTTGGCCTGCGGGAGCCTGTGGCTGCACCGCGACAGCTTATGGAACGAGCAGCTCAGCGCGCTCAGTCCGGTCCCGCCCGAAGCCCAGCAGCGGGACGCCGAACTCAGGGCCGACCTGGGCGCGCCCGAGGTGGGATACCTGGTCGTAGTGGGCGGGCAGGACGCCGAATCCGCCTTGCAGGCCGCTGAGCGTGTGTCGTCACGCCTGGCGGCGCTGGCCGGCGAAGGCGTCATCGCCGGCTTCCAGAGCCCGTCCAACTATCTGCCCAGCCTCCTGACCCAACGCCTGCGGCGCGAGGCCTTGCCGGACGATGGCGTGCTGCGCGAACGCTTCGCCGCGGCGGTCGAAGGGCTGCCGGTACATCCGGATCGCTTCGAGAGCTTCTTCGCCGATGTGAAGGCCGCCCGCGGGGCGCCGCTGCTCACCTCCGAGGACCTGCGGGGTACGCGTTTCGCGCTTGCGGTGGATTCGCTACTGGTGCGGGGCAGTCAAGGCTGGACCGCCTTGCTGCCCCTGCGGGCCCCGGCGGTGCCCTCCGGGCCGGGGTTGGACGCCTCCAGAATCCGTGCTTCATTGTCCGATGTTCCGGAGGCCGTTCTTCTCGACTTGAAGGCCGAGACCGACGGCCTCTACCGCGGCTATCTGACCGAGGCGACCCGCCTTTCCGCTGGCGGAGCGGGGGCGATCGTCTTCCTGCTGGCTTTCGCCCTGCGTTCGCCGTGGCGGGTGCTGCGGGTCTGCCTCCCGCTTGCCGCCGCGCTGGCCGTGGTCACCGCGGCGCTGGTGGCTGGCGGGCATCGGCTGACCATGCTGCATCTCATCGGGATGATGCTGGCGGTGGCGATCGGTTCCAATTATTGCCTGTTCTTCGACCGCCTCGCCCAGGCCGGCGCCACAGCTCCGGCCCGGCTGGGCAGAATCCTGGTTTCGCTGACCCTGGCGAATCTCGCCACGGTCGCTGTGTTCGGCCTCTTGGCCGGTTCCTCGGTGCCGGTTCTGAGCGCGATCGGCGTGATGGTGGCGCCGGGTACTTTCCTGGCGCTGGTGATTTCGGCGATGTATTCGAGACCGTACGGGGGCGCGGCGTGAAGCCAAGGCAAACTGGGCGCTGGGCGCCGTCCGTCGGCATCAAGGCGTCCGTCGGTCTCCATGCGGCCGCGGCCGGGCTGGCCCTATGGCGGCCCGAGGCCTGGCCCTGGGCGCTGGGCGCGGTCGCCTGCAACCACATCCTGCTCACGGCGGCGGGACTATGGCCGCACAGCCGCGTGCTCGGCCCGGTCATCACGCGTTTGCCGCCGGAGGCCGCGGCACGGGGCGAGGTGGCCATCACCATCGACGACGGGCCCGATCCGGAAGTGACGCCGCAGGTGCTGGATATCCTGGAAACCTATGGAGCGAAGGCCACGTTCTTCTGCATTGGCCGCAAGGTTCGGGAACACGCCGTGCTTTGCGCGGAGATCGCGGCCCGCGGCCATGCGCTGGAAAACCACAGCTACAGCCATCGTCATACGTTCTCGTTATGCGGGCTGCGCGGCTTCGAGCGCGAATTGCATCTGGCGCAGGAGGCGCTCACCGCGGCCTCCGGAACACCGCCCCGGTTTTTCCGGGCGCCGGCGGGCTTGCGCAACCCCTTGCTCGATCCGGTCCTGGCCCGGCTTGGCCTTTCCCTGGTGAGCTGGACCCGGCGCGGCTTCGACACCCGGCGCCGGCAGCCGCAGCGCGTGCTGGCCTCGCTGACCGGAAGCCTGAGAGCCGGAGACATCCTTTTGTTGCACGACGGCAACGCCGCGCGCACCGACGGCGGCCGGGCCGTCATCCTCGAAGTGCTGCCGATACTCCTCGCGGCCATCCGGGAACGGCGCCTGCATCCCGTGACCCTGCCCGCCGCCTGTCCATGATCGAACCCTCCGTTCGGCTTCCCTCACGGCAAGTCATACGGCTGCTCATCGAAACCGCCGCCTGGCCCTACCGCCGGGCGGGGCGTTTCGCCTGGCATTTCGCCCGCGGCAAGCTCAAGGCCGATCCGGTCTTCATCGCCTTGTTCGAGCGCAATCTGCTGCCGGAACGGGCGAGACTGCTGGACCTGGGTTGCGGCCAGGGGCTGCTGGCCTCGCTTCTCCTGGCCGCGCGGACCCTCCACGAGGCGGGGCTCTGGCCGCCGGACTGGGCGCCGCCGCCCCGGCTCGACGGCGTGCGGGGCATAGAGCTGATGGCCGCCGATGTCGCCCGGGCCAGGCGGGCGCTGGCGGAGCGGGCCGAAATCATCGAGGGCGACATACGCAGGACCGATTTCGGCATCGCCGACGTCGTGGTGGTGCTGGACGTGCTGCATTACCTGGCGTATCCGGATCAGGAAACCGTGCTGCGCCGGATCCGCAATGCGCTCACTCCTCGCGGCGTGCTGCTGCTGAGGGTGGGGGACGCGGAAGCCGGGCTGCCGTTCCTGGCGAGCCTCTGGGTGGACCGGGTGGCGACCTTCCTGCGCGGACACCGCCTGCCGGCGCTATACTGCCGCCCGTTGCGGGCTTGGCGCAGCCTGTTGGAAGACCTGGGTTTCAGCGTGGAAGCGCTTCCGATGAGCAAGGGAACGCCATTTGCTAATGTATTGCTGGCGGCAAGGAAGGAAACCGCTCATCGGGCATGACGATGTCGTTTTCTCCGTATCCCTGCGCCAATTTGCGGCAACCGCTGTTCGCCGGGTTTTCCAACACCGCCGGAAAACTCCTTGCGCCGGCGATCACGCACAGATTGGCCGCGACGAGGCGCGCCACCTCGGCGCTGGGGCACGCCAAGGCGATGCGGAAACCCGAGCGCAGCCAGGCCGGATTTCCGGTCGCCGCGACCACGTCTGGACGATCGGAAATTTCATATCCCAGGCTGTCGCAGCGCTGCGGCAGGGAAACGGCCAACTGACCCTCCGGCGCCCAGCCGGAAATGAATAGCTGATTCGCCGATTGCCTTATTTCATCCACATGGCCGGCGCGCTGGAGTCCGTATCTGGGGATCGCGCGGAACAGATAGATGCCGATGGAGTCTCCAATTTGATTCTTCCATCGCGCCAGTTCTTCGTCTCCGTTTGCCGGGCGGATGCGGCCGACAGACGCATCGAATATATAGGAGTTTTGCGGCACGTCGGAAGACTTCTCCAGCATGGCGATGGCCCTTTTTTCCGTGATCAGATTCATCTTCTTTTCCCGCGTCAGGCCGAGCCGGACGGAGGTTTCCAACATGCCGCTCACGTTTCCGGATATGACAAAATATCCGTCCTCCATGTTGTTGGGGATGTACAGGTTTTTCCCTTTTCCGGGTTTTTGCGGAGATGCGTAATACTCGGCCCACATCCGTTTGCTGCGTTCGATTTCCTGCCTCCATGGGACCGTGGCAAGCGCCGACGAAACGCAGAGTCCGGCCATCAGCAGCAGGGCGGGTTTTTGCAGACGGGCCGGAATCATGAATCCGCTCCAGGAGAACGCCGCGCAAACGGCCCACCATGCCAGGTACAAAAGCCTGTTGGGAGCGGAAAAACCGGGGTTGACGGCAACCGGGACGAGCGGAAGCAGGAGGGCAGCCAGTATGCTCGGAAGGAAAAGCCATTGCCTGCCTCGCAGCCTTGCGATTCCACTGGCCGTGAAGGCGATGGCCGCCGCGGCCAGGAAAACCGAGCCGCCGACAAGCCTGTCCGGGATTGCCGCCAGATGCGTGATGGCGTCGAGCGGGTGGGCTCCCAACCCTTTCGGGCCTACCAGGCTGCCCCCAAAGGCGAGGTATCTCCATATTGCGTAGCAAGCGAGTATCATCCAATGTGGCAGGGTTTTTTGCAGACGCCTTCGGCTGTTTCCAGCCGGATAAAGCAAGAGTACCAACGGTAACGGAACGTAGATTTCCTTGGACGCAACGGACAACAGGTAGAACAAGGCCGAAGCAGCGCCATATTTGCCGCTATGACGGCTTTCGGAAGAAATGAAAAACTGTATTGATAAAATGCAGAAAATCAAACCATATAAATAATGGCCCGACATTTCCTCATGGCTTACATAAACGGTTGGCGCACCTGTCAGAAACAGCGCCGTGCCCAGCAGGGACCAGCCCGGGGTCAGCCATGACCTAAGCAAGAAATAGGTGGCGAGCGAGGTAAGCCAGAGGACGAAAACCAGATGAAAATGATGCCAGTAGGGATCCAATCCGAACAGCAGAATGTTGACATCGTAAACGAGAGCATGCCACGGGCTGATGCTGCCGCCCGAAACCGCCGCGGAAGTCGGCGGATCGAAAAAGTAATCGGCAGGACTCAGTCTTGCCGCCTGCACGAGTCCTCCGCCGTCGTCCCTGCCGAATCCCATCCGCAGCGCGTCGCCATGCAGCGCGAAAGTCAGGGCAAGCAGCGTGAACGCTACGGCGATGCGGACACGATTGGCGTCCCGGCCTGGCGGTATTGGGTTTATTTCAAATGTTGTCGCCATCCTTATCCTGTTTTGATATGCCGGAACGGTTCGGTTCAATATGGATAAATATGCTGAATTATGGCGTATTATATGCTAAGGTTCTCTGGAAGTGGTTGAAATGGCTAGGCACCGGCATGGCTTTGGTATGATGAACGTTTCGTCCTAATTTGCGCCGACCATCTAAGCACATAAGGCTTTCATAAAATTTTGCAGTTGTCCCGTAATTTGTTGTCGTGGTTCCCATTCTTATTTCGGCATTCACCGTCACCAGTTCCCTGGGATGCGGACAGGAGTCCACGTTTCGCGCTCTGGCCAACGGTGAGTGCGGGCTGACACCCTGCCGGTTCGAAACCGTCGCCCTGGATACCTACGTCGGAGAGGTGACAGGAATCGACCAGGTCGTAATCCCCCGCGGTTTGTCCGTCTTCGATTGCCGCAACAACCGTCTCGCCCTGCTGGGCCTGAAACAGGACGGCTTCGCGGAAGCGGTACGGGAGGCGGTTGGGCGGTTCGGGGGGCGCCGCGTCGGGGTGTTCATCGGCACCAGCACCTCCGGCATGCTGGAGACCGAACTGGCCTACCGGCGTCGCGATCCGGACAGCGGCGCATTGCCGGCGGATTTCGACTATGGCGGGACCCACAACTGTTTTTCCGCCGGCGCTTTCGTGCGCGACTATTTCGGCATCGAGGGACCCGCCGTGGTGGTGTCTTCGGCCTGCTCGTCCAGCGCCAAGGCCTTCGGCAACGCCGCCCGCATGATCGGGGCCGGGCTGGTAGACGCGGCGGTGGTTGGCGGTGTCGACTCGCTGTGCCTGACCACGCTGTGCGGATTCAATTCGCTGGAACTGCTTTCGCACCGGCCCTGCCGGCCTTTCGACGCCCGCCGCGACGGCATCTCGATCGGCGAGGCCGCCGCCTTTGCCCTGCTGGAACGGCAGTCCTGTGGCGGCGCCGGGCCGGAAGCCCTGTTTCTGCTCGGAGTCGGCGAGAGCAGCGACGCCCACCACATGTCGGCGCCGCACCCGGAAGGCTTGGGCGCGAAGGCGGCGATCCGGGCGGCGCTGGCTTCGGCCGGCTTGCCGCCGGAGCGTATCGGCTACGTCAACCTGCATGGCACCGGCACTCCCGCTAACGACGCAGCCGAGGCCCTGGCGGTGCGGGCGGTCTTCGGCGAAGCCGTGGCCAGCAGTTCCACTAAGGGCTCGACCGGCCATACCCTGGGGGCGGCGGGCGCCGTGGAGGCGGCCATCTGCCTCCTGGCGCTCCGGCACGGGTTTATCCCCGCGGGCATCAATACCGGGATATTGGAACCGGGATTCGGGCTGGACTATGTCCGCGTCTGCCGCCATGCGTCTCTGGACGCCGTGCTGTCGAATTCTTTCGGATTCGGCGGTTCCAACTGCTCTCTGGTGTTCGGTCGGACATGACCCTCCTTCAATGCCATATCGAAGGCCTCGGCGCCATCGGCCCCGGCTTCGCCGACCCGGAGGAATTCCGGAACCTGATCGAAACGGGCTGCGCCGATCCTTCCGCGCCTACCCCGGTGCCGCCTCCGGCCTGCCTGCCGGCGGCGGAGCGGCGGCGCGCCGGGACCTCGATCAAGCTGGCACTGGCGGCGGGGTTGCAGGCCTTGGAGGCCTCCGGTCGCGATCCCGCTATGCTTCCGACGGTATTCGCCTCGTCCGGCGGAGACGGGGACGTGTGCCACAGCCTCTGCGAAGCGCTCGCTTCGGACGAACGGCAGATTTCGCCTACCCGGTTTCACAATTCGGTTCACAACGCCCCGTCCGGCTATTGGGGCATCGCTCTCGGCGCAACGGCACCCTCGACCAGCCTGTGCGCTTTCGACGCCAGTTTCGGCGCCGGCCTCCTCGAAGCCATGGTGCAGGTTGCCCAGACCCGCCAGCCGTGCCTGCTCATCGCCTATGACGTGCCGTACCCCTATCCGCTGAGCCGTGTGCGGGACATCGGCGGCGCCATGGGCTTGGCGCTGGCGCTGGCACCCGATGCCACGGCCCGGAGCCTCGCGCGGCTCATCCTGTGTCTGGGTGAGGGGTTTTGCACGGAGCTGGGGGAACCCGGCCTGGAGGCGATGCGGCGCGGCATTCCCGCCGGCCGGGGCCTGCCCTTGCTGCGGGCCCTGGCGCTTTCGGAGCCGTGCCGCCTCACCATCGATTATCTCGACCCGCTACGGTTGGAACTGGAACTTGCGCCATGCCGCTAGACCGGGACTGGATCGCGCAGCGGATTCCCCATGCCGGCGCCATGTGCCTGCTGGATCGGGTATTGGCCTGGGATGCCGGACGGTTGCGCTGCCTCGCCACCAGCCACCTCAGTCCCGGCAACCCGCTGCGCTCGGGCGGCCGGCTCTCGGTGGTCTGTGGGATCGAGTACGCGGCCCAGGCCGCCGCCGTGCACGGCGCCCTGCGGGCGGCCGGCGGAGGGGAGGCGCCGCGCGGCGGCTTCCTGGCCAGCGTGCGCAGCGTCGAATTTCACGTGCGCCGGCTGGACACGCTGGACGGCGACCTGGTGGTCGAGGTGGAACGCCTCTCCGGCGACGGCAACGATGCGCTGTACCAATTCCGCCTGCTGGCGGCGGACGGCCGGGCGCTGCTGACCGGGCGGCTGGCGGTGCGGCTGGATGTGGATGCAGGAGGAGTCAAATGACGAAGCAGGCGCTGGTCAGCGGCGGCAGCGGGGGCATCGGCGCGGCGATCTGCCGCCGGCTGGCGCTCGATGGCTTGCACGTCTGGGTGCATTACCACGGCAATCGCGAGTCCGCGGAGCGGGTCGTGGATGCCATCCGCGTCGGCGGCGGCAGTGCGGAGGCGATCGGCTTCGATGTCTGCGACGCGGCCGCCGCCGCCACAGCCATCGGGACCATGTGCGCGGAGCGGCCCATCCAGGTGCTGGTGAACAATGCCGGCATCCACGACGACGCCGTATTTCCCGCCATGCGGGCCGAACAATGGCATCGGGTCATCGACGTCTCGCTGAACGGCTTCTTCAACCTCACCCAGCCGCTGGTCATGCCGATGATCCGCGCGCGCTGGGGACGGATCGTCAACATTTCCTCGGTGGCGGCGCTGACCGGCAACCGCGGGCAGGTCAACTATTCCGCCGCCAAAGGCGCGCTGCACTCGGCGACCAGATCGCTGGCGCTGGAAACGGCCAGCCGGGGCGTGACCGTCAACGCCGTGGCGCCGGGCATCATCGAAACCGGCATGGCGGAAGGCGCGTTCGACCCGGCTGCCATCGAACGCCTGGTGCCCATGAAGCGGGCCGGCCGGCCGGAAGAAGTGGCCGAGCTGGTGGCGTTCCTGGCCTCCGACCGGGCCTCCTACATCACCGGGCAGATCATTTCCATCAACGGTGGGATCATTTAAGCGGCCCTGTTGCGGGCGGCTGCCAATGGCGATTTCGGCGCATACAGGTCCGGCCAGCTTCCTCTCCCTGGGATCTGGATGCCGGAGCCCAAGCCGGTATGACGGCTGTCGTTCCTGCCAGGGTGCGGCGACTAACCGCCTGAGCCCAGGCCGGGCATGTACCGGCAGTCCTTTCCAATCCAGAGATGAGCCTGAAGCAGGGGTGAGGAAGAACCTGTTCAGGCGGCGTTGGTTTGGGATTTGTTAATGAGTTGAAAGAGTTCTGCCCGAGCCTGATTCAAGCGAAGGGCTGCATCATTGTCGCTGCATTGGCTGGCGATTGCATCCAGTTGTTGGAAGGTGATGCCGGGCTTGAGGTGGCGCTGGGCTTCGGGCAAGGATTTCAGTTTCTCGTAGGGCGTCATCATGTCCTGGTAGCGGTAGTGTTTGCGGAGCTTGCCTTTGGCATCGACCGATTCGGTGGGGGAGAGCGAAGCGAGGGGGCCGGCAGGGCCGGTGGAAGTTGAGGTACTCGGTGAGAATGCCGCTGGCGAAGTGATTAACCGCCTTGGCGAAGCGGCCTGGGATGTGGGCGTAGCCGAGGTGCTTGCGGATTGTGGAGCCGTTTTTGGATTCAACCAGGGCGTTGTCGTTGGTCTTTCGGGCGCGGGATTTGGTCTGTTCGATGCGGAGCTTTTCGAGCAGCTCGGCGACTTTCTTGTTGATGTACTCCGAGCCGTTGTCGGTGTGAAAGCCCTTGATGATGAAGGGAAACGTGTCGATCAATTGCTGGAGGACTGGTACCAGGAAGTGCTCGCTGATCTTGGCCGTGGCGAAGACGGCCTGGAACTGGGTGACCTCGTCGACGGCGTTGATCAGGTAAAGCCCCTTGATGCCGGGAAGAATCGCCTTGATGGACCGAATCGATGCGCAGGTAGCCGGGCTGGCCTTGGGGGGCTTAGTTTGCGCCGCTCGCCGATCTGAATGCGGACCGGCCGGGTCTTGTTGAAGGCACCGCGTTGAGTCCGGTAGGTCTTGTGTTGGCGCAGGTTGTACAGATGGCCGTTGGAGAGGCCGGCCAGCCGTTCATAGCGGGTGTCGCCGAAGACCTGGTACATGCGCTCGCACAGCTTGCGCGTGGCCGGTCCCGAGAGCGTGCCGTGCAGCGCATCCACCGCGGCCAGGAGGCGGATGTCCTCGGGTGTATAGCGCCGCACAAAGGGCTTGGCAGGGGCCCCGCGGCGGTCCTCGATGACACCCGCACAGTGGAACTGGGTGATGGCACGGGTCACCTGGGCACGGGACAGCCCGGTCACCTTGGCCAGGTAGCGGCGCAGCAGCCCCTTATCCGCCCGCGCGCAGTGCGGGTAGCGAAACTGCTTCAGCGTCTCGGTCATCCACAGACGGGCCGCGGTGCGGTCGGTGAGGGTAAAAGAAACGGGCTCATTGCCCTCCACGAAGGCGCGTACCTGCGCCAGAGTTTGAAGTCCTGCGGTCTGCAAAGTCACGATCATGTCTCCATGATCCCAACTTCGCCGCCTCCAGGCTCACCTCACGTTGGAAACACAGCCCTCCCTTCAGGCTCATGTGTCATTGGACAAGGCTCCGGCTTGACGGCGCCCGAAATATCCGGGGTGTATTTACGGGCCTGATGATAAGCCGGTCGAGCCTGCTCATTTCTGGTTTAATCCGCAATCACCCAATTCCGAAGACGACGATGAGCACGTCCCCCGCGACTACCGTATCGGTCCACGCGGCCGAAACCCTGCTGTTCTTCACCCTACTGCAGCTTGCCGTCATCGTGCTGATCGGGCGGATCGGCGGCGCCCTGGCACTGCGCTGCGCCCAGTCGCCGGTGGTCGGCGAGATCATCGGCGGCATCGTTTTGGGCCCTTCCCTGTTCGGGCTGCTCTCGCCCGACATCTTCAAATTCGTGTTCCGCTCCGCACCGCCCGAGCCTCTGACCATCCTCTCGCAGCTCGGCCTGATCCTCCTGATGTTCCAGATCGGCCTGGAGTTCGGTTTCTCGCATCTGAAGGAAAGGCGCAACCGCCGCGCCGTCCGCAACGTGGCCCTGGCCGGCCTGCTGCTGCCGTTTGCGCTGGGCCTCGGCTTCGGCTATCAGACCGCCCCGCTGCTTTCTCCCGAGGCCGGCCGCATCGCTTCGGCGCTGTTCATCGCCACGGCCTTCTCGATCACGGCCCTGCCCATCCTGGGCCGGATCGTGATCGAATTCGGCATGACCGACCACAAGCTCGGCGTCATCGCCATCACTGTGGCGGCGATCAACGACGTGGTCGGCTGGCTGCTGCTGGCCGTGGTGACCGCCTTGACGATCGCCGGATACTCGCATGCGGAATTCGCCCTGAAAGTAGGGCTGGTTGCCGCCTTCGTCGTGCTGAGCTGGTTCGTGGTGCGCCCTATCATGAAATGGTTGCTGCGGCGCTTCCGGAAATCGGAAGCCGGCCTGTCGGGCAACCTACTTGGCGTGCTGCTGGCAGCGATATTCCTCGCCGGCATGTGTACCTACAAGCTGGGGATCTTCGCGATCTTCGGCGGCTTCATGATGGGCGTGCTGCTGCACGACGAACCCGAACTCCGCGCAGCCTGGAAGGAAAAGGTAGGGCACTTCGTCACGGTGTTCTTTTTGCCCGTCTTCTTCACCTATACGGGCCTGCGCACCGAAATCGGCGGTCTGGACACCCTGCAGCTATGGAGCTGGTGCGTTCTCATCATCCTGCTGGCCACCGTGGGCAAGTTCGGCGGCGCCTATTTCGCAGCCAGGCTCTCCGGACTCGGTCGCCATGAGTCGGCCATTCTCGGCGTCATGATGAACACCCGCGCCCTCATGGAACTGATCGTGCTCAACGTCGGCTACGACCTCGGCGTGATCTCCCGCAACGTCTTCACCATGCTGGTGCTGATGGCCATCGTCAGCACCGTTCTGACCACGCCTTGTTTGAGGGCTTGGTTGCCGAAAGCGGGGTTTGCACTGCCTCGCCGACGCTGAAAGGATTATCGAAACGCGAGGGAGACAAGTTAAGGAAGCTCTGAACAAGTCGGAATTTCTTGCGGTGGCGGCGACGCAGCCGGTTTGGGAGGCCACGGCGGGCCGTTTTGGGCGGGTGGCTAACCCCCACACCCGGTTTTGCTTCCCTTCGCCCCC
>JBFMDC010000083.1:0-22294 GCA_040753975.1 Pseudomonadota bacterium | reverse complement strand
TCATCCGCTGGGCGTTTTCAATGAGCGAACCCTTGACATCCGTTCCCCCGGCCCATGGCATGGAAAGGGGGAGAATTTGTAAACCATGCCACCGGTTTATTTTGTAAACCATGCGCGGCTTGCACAGGGCGTCGACGGAGACTTCTTCAAGGTCTTCGGGCAGGTCGCGGCCCTTGAGCATGGAGTACATGCGCTGGATGGTGCAGATGCAGACCCGCGCGGTGGTGTCCAGGGTGTTGCTGGTCAGGCGCTGGACGATGTATTCCTCGGTGAACTTGAAATTGTTGTAGGGCGAGGCGTATTGCTGGAACTCCTTGAGCGTCTGGTCGCCGAGGTTGCCACGGTCCACCAGGAACAGCACGCGCCGGGCGCCGGCGAATTTGATGAGCCGGTAGATGAACGAGATGGCGGTGAAGGTCTTGCCCGAGCCTGTGGCCATCTGGATGAGGGCGCGGGGCTTGTTGGCGGCGAGGGATTGCTCCAGGTTATTGATGGCGGTGATCTGGGCGGGCCAGAGGCCTTCTTCAGCCAGGAGGGGCATGTGCTGAAGGCGCTCCAGGAACGTCTTGCCACGAGTCCGGTAATCGCCCGGCGGTTCCTTCACGCGGGCGGTGTTCGCGGCGCTGTCTTCCAGCCAGGCGGCCAATTGCTCAGGACGGTGAAATGCGAACAGTGGCCGGGATCGGGGCTCGGGGTCCAGGCCGTTGGTGAAGCGGGTTTCTTCGCCGGTGGACTGGTAAGCGAAGGGCAATGGGCTGGCCCAGCGCGGCAGGCCTTCGGGCAGGCCCTTGAGGTATTTTTCCGACTGCCGCTCGACACCGCTGAGGGTGGCGCCGGATTTCTTCGCTTCGATGACCCCGGCAGCCTTGCCATCCACGTAGAGCAGGTAATCGGCAAAGCCGTGGCCGAACATGAGGGGAAATTCGCGTATGGCAACGCCGCGGCCGGCGTGGATGTTGGCCCAGTCGGTATTGACGACATGCCAACCGGCGGCGGTCAGCAGCTCGTCGATGGTTTTTCTGGCTTGGCCTTCGGGTGTTTGATAGTCCTTGTCAGCCATCTGATTCGAAGGCCCCTTTGCCAACTGAAAGTGCGATTTCGCCGAACTGCGGCGCTTAACCCACCGCGAGCCATAGCCGCAGACGCAGCATCCATTCCGGCGTGAAACCCACGCTGCGGGAATGGATCGTGCCGTCCGGGGCGAGGACGAAGAATGCCGGCACGCCCCGGATACCGTAACGTGCGCCTATGACGCCGTCCGGATCGGGGGCGACCCGCCAGTCCAGGCGCCGCTCCGCGACATGACGCGCGACCTCCGACGCATTCCCGGACTGGTACGCGACGGTGATGACCGGATGATCGCGGGCGAGGCTTCCGATCCTGTCCTCCATCATCCCGCAGATCGGGCACCAGCTTGCCCAAAAGTAGACGAGGACGGGCCGGCCGCGCAAGCTGTCCAGCGAAGCCGGGGAACCGTCGAGGAAGCGGCCCTCGATGGCGGGAGCGGGCCCCGAAGCCAGGTCGCGGTTGAGAACCCCCTGCACCGCGAAGAACAGGACGACCACCGCGCCCCACCCCAGCACCCTGCGCCAGCGGACGGCCATCACGGGAACGCCGGATCGAAGCGCTGGATCAGGCCGCCGCCATGGGTCTTGAGCCACTGGCGTTCCTGCCGCCAGTCCGGCAGATGGGCCGCCACCAGTTCCCAGAAATCGCGCGAGTGATTGCGGTGGCGGATGTGGCAGAGTTCGTGCACCACCACGTACTCCAGGACCGAAAGCGGCGCCAGCCCCAGCAGCCAATTGAGATTGACGTCGTTCGCCGGGCCGCAGCTCCCCCAGCGGGTGCGCATGCTCTTGATGCGCAACTGGCGCGGATAGAGCCCGTGCAGCGGTCCGTGGCGCTGGATCAGTTCGGTCGCGCGGCCCGGCAGCCGCCGCTTCATCCAGCCGAACAAAGCCTCGCGCACGTAACGGTCCCGCTCGGCGCCGCAGGTCCGGGGCAGGATCAGGCTAAGGCCCCGCTCCTCCAGCGAGACCCGGATCCGGCTGCCGACGGTCTCTTCGATGAACAGCGGCGTTTCCCGCCCCTCAAGCGGCACGCTGCCGCCTTCCGCCGGGAAACGCTCCGCCCGGACCTGCCTCAGCTTGTCCAGCCGCGCCCGCATTTCTTCCAGCTTCGCCTGGGCCCAGCCGCTGTGCTGGCGGACGAAGGCCAGCACCGTGGATTCGGACAGCCCCTCGGGCGCCACCACCTCGATGCCTTCGGGGCGTATCAGCAGCCGCAGGTATTTGGCGCGGGGGCTACGGCGAAGGCGGTAGGGCGGCAGGGGATGCACGATGATAAAGGGTGCTAGCGGGCAGGATGGATGGCGAGGATATGAAGTTCCTTGTCGCCGGCCGGACGTTTCCAGATGACCGTGTCGCCGGCCTCGGCGTTCAGCAGCGCCCTGGCCAAAGGCGACACCCAGCTGATCTTGCCGTGGGCCGCGTCCGCCTCGTCTTCGCCGACGATGGCGTAACGCAGCACATTGCCGGCCTCGTCCTCCAGCTCCACCGTCGCCCCGAAATGGACCCGGTCGCAGGCTTGGGCCGCGGGATCGACCGGGATGGCGCTGACGACCCGCTCGTCGTAATAGCGCAGTTCCCGTTCGATATGGCGGAGCTGCTGTTTCGCGCCGACCGACTCGTCGCCCAAGAGGCGCTGCCGTTCGGCCGAAAGCTCCGCGACCCTGGCCTGGAGCTGGGCCAGCCCCGCCGGTGTCACGTAATTCGGATGCGGGCTGACGGGACGCTCCGGCGCGCCGGCGTCCAGCTCGTCGCCGTCGGTTTCCTTGACGAATGCACGGCTCATGAGTTCGTTTCGGGGTGAGTGAAAAACGGCCTGCGAGAATACCCCCACAGCCGCCGGGAAACAAATGTACCGCTACCGGGCGGACACCCCGAGCAGCTCTGCCGCCAGTTCGGCCAGGCGCCGCGAACCGCCGCCCTCGCCCAGCCTGCTCCTGACCTCGGCCAGATCGTTCCTGATCCGCAAGGCGTAGGCCGGTTCGTTCAGGATGCGCAGGATTTCGCCGCCGACCGCTTCCGCGTTGGCTTCGTGCTGGATGAACTCCTGCACGATCTTGCGCCCCGCCAGGATGTTGGGCAGACCGATGAAAGGAATGGTCACCAGCAGCCTGCCGAGCCAATAACTGAGCGGCGCGAGCTTGTAGACGATGGCCATGGGCACGCCGAGGAGGGCCACTTCCAGGGTCGCGGTGCCCGAGGTGGTGATGACGGCATCGCAACTGCCCAGGACCTCATGGCGCCGTTCCTTGACGACCCGGACCGGCGCCGGCGCGGCTTCCAGGGCAGGAACCAGCAGTTCGTCGGCGACCGAAGGCGCCTGGATCAGCGCGAAACGGGCATCCGGGCGTTCTTTCGCAATCCGCTCGGCGGCTTGCAACAGCATCGGCAGCAGGCGGCGGATTTCGTTGCCGCGGCTGCCGGGCAAGAGGCCGATCCATGGGCCGGTCTCATCCAGCCCGAGCGCCCGCCGCGTTCGCGCCCCATCGGCGACCGGGGCGATTTTCCCGGCCAGGGGGTGGCCGACATAGGTCACGGGAATACCGTGCCGCTGGTAGAACGGCACCTCGAACGGGAAGATCACCGCCATGTGGTCGATCGCCCGACCGTAGCTCTTGACCCGGCCCGGCCGCCACGCCCACACCTGCGGACTCACGTAGAACAGCACCTTGATGCCGGCGGCCTTGGCGGCGCGGGCCAGGCGGAAATTGAATTCCTTGTAGTCGACGCAGACCAGCAAGTCCGGCCGCTCGCTCCTGGCCAGCGCCTTCATGGCTTCGAGCGCCCGGCTGATCTCGCCGTAATGGCGGGCGATTTCGGCCAGCCCGATGACGCCGAGGCCGGTGGAGTCGACCCGGATGTCGATGCCGGCCTCGCGCATGGCGGGGCCGCCCATGCCGATGCCGCGAACTTGCGGAACCAGGCTCCGGAGTTCGCGGAACATCGCGGCGGCATGCTGGTCGCCGGAGGCTTCCCCGGCGACCAGCATGACCAGCGGAGCAGGCTCAGCCATTCACCGCCTGGCGCACCACGTCCGCGATCCTGCGGATGTCCGCTTCCGCCAGCTCGGGGAAGATCGGCAGCGAAACGCAGCGCGCCGCCACCGCCTCGCAGACCGGAAGGCTCAGGTCGGCGTAATCCTGCGCGAACACGTTCTGCCGGTGCAGCGGCACGGGGTAGTAGATCGCGCAACCGATGCCGGCTTTCTGCAGCGCTTCCAGGATGGCGTCGCGGCGGTCGCTCAGCAGGGTGTACTGGTGGTAGACGTGCACGCCGATGCCGTCCTCGTACGGCACTTCGGCGATGTCGGCCATGAGTTCCGAATACAGATGGGCGACGCGGCGGCGGTTGGCGTTGAATTCGTCGATGTATTTCAGCTTGACCCGCAGCACCACCGCCTGGAGCTCGTCGAGCCGGCTGTTGTAGCCGATCACGTCGTGGTAGTAGCGCACCTTGGAGCCGTGGTTGCGCAGCGTCTTGATCTGCTCCGCCACCTCGTCGGAGTCGGTCGTCACCAGACCGCCGTCGCCGTAGCAGCCCAGGTTCTTGCTGGGGAAGAAACTGAAGCCGGAGCTTAGCCCTAAGCTGCCGGTCTGGCGGCCGCCGACGGTGGCGCCGAAGGACTGCGCGCAGTCCTCGACGACTTTCAAGCCGTGGCGGTCGGCGACGGCCTGGAGCCGCGGCATGTCGGCCGGCTGGCCGAACAGATGCACCGGCATGATGGCGCGGGTCTTAGGCGTCACCGCCGCTTCGACCGCTGCGGGGCAGAGGTTGAAGGTCTTGGGGTCGATGTCGACGAACACCGGCCTGGCGCCGACGTAGCGAATCGCCTCCGCCGTCGCGATGAAGGTGAAGGGCGAGGTGATGACCTCGTCGCCCTCGCCGATGCCGGCGGCCAGCAGGGCGAGATGCAGGGCGTCGGTGCCCGAAGCCACGCCGATGGCGTGCTTGACGCCCAGGTAGGCGGCGGCCTCCTGCTCGAAGGCCTGCACGTTCGGGCCGAGCACGAAGGCGCAGGATTCCAGCGCATCCGCCAGGCCGCGATCGATTTCCGGCTTGAGGCGGGCATACTGGGTCTTGAGGTCGACCATGGGGATCATGCGGTACAACTCCTAAGCTTTAAGGCTTGAGCAAATTCGTGATTTCGATGGCGGTCGCCAGGGCGCGGCGCCCGGCCGACCCGGACACCAGCGGCTCGCGATTGTCGCGGATGCAGTCGAGGAAATGGCGGATCTCCTCCCTCAGGGCGTCGCCGTTCTCGAACACCGACTCCTCGCTGAGGATTTCCGGCACGCCGGGGAACATCTCCCCCTCGCCCTTGCAGTGGCGGGCCAGCACGCGGTTCTGGAAATCGACCGAGACATAGGCGTTGGGCATGAACAGGCGCATCTTGCGCTCGACCTTCAGGCTGACCCGGCTGGCGGTGACGTTGGCGACGCAGCCGCTCTTGAACTGGAGCCGGGCGTTGGCGATGTCGATGTCGCCGGTGAGCACGGCGACGCCCTTGGCGTCGATGCGCTCGACTTCCGAATCCACCATGTCGAGGATGATGTCGATGTCGTGGATCATCAGGTCCAGCACCACGCTGACGTCGTTGGCGCGGGGCTTGAACGGCGCCAGCCGGTGCGATTCGATGAACAGCGGCTTGTGGTGATCAAGGTCCAGCCCCAGCACGGCGGCATTGAAGCGCTCCAGATGGCCGACCATCAGCACGCGCTGCTTTTCCTTGGCGACCCGGATCAACTCGTCGGCCTCCTCCACCGTCACGGTGATGGGTTTTTCCACCAATACGTGCGCGCCGGCTTCGAGGAAATCGCGGGCGACCCGGTGGTGCAGGCTGGTCGGTACCACGATGCTGACCGCGTCCACCTTGCCCAGCAGGGCGCGGTAGTCCGTCATCCCCTGAACGCCCAAACGGTCGCCGGTCTCGGCGGCGGTCAGGGGATCGGCATCGACCACGGCGACCAGTTCGGCGCCGGGCAAAGCCTGGTATTTTTCCGCATGGAACTTGCCGAGATAGCCCACGCCGATCACGGCGCATTTCAAAGGATTCATGGGATCGACCTTGAGTTTTTCTGGATTATTCCGGATCGCGCGAATCCAGCTCGAAAAAAGCCAGGGTGCCGCGCCTGGAGCCCGCTCCATGCCAGGCGCGGAGATAGGCCAGTTCGGGCGTGTCGGGCAGATCGTCGAGCGCGGCGCGGACACGGAGGCGGCGGAAGGCGGCCGACACGGCCTTGAGCCGGTCGCCGTCGATGCCGGCCCGGCGCATGCCGACCAGGTTGAGACGATAGTGCTTGCCGGGGCGGCCGCCGACCATGGTGTAGGGGATCACGTCCTTGTTGATGCCCGCCAGCCCTTGCAGCATCGCGAGGCTCCCGATCCGGCAGAACTGGTGCACCATCACTCCTCCGCCGAAGAATACCCGGTCGTCCACCCGGCAGTGGCCGCCCAAGGTCGCGCCGCTGGCCAGGATGTTGTGATCGCCCAGTATGCAATCGTGGCCGACATGGGCGTTGTTCATCAGGTAGTTGTTCGATCCCAGCCGGGTCGATCCGCCCGCCTGGGTGGCCCGGCTGACCGTCACGCCTTCGCGCAGCACATTGCCGTCGCCGAGGTCGACGTAAGTTTCCGTCGCCGGATTAAAGCCTAAGTCCTGCGGCAGCCCGCCGAGCACGGCGTGGGGATGGACCACGTTCGCCCGCCCCATCCGGACGTAAGGATGAATCACGGCATGCGCGCCGATAAGGCAGCCGTCGCCGATCTCGACATGATCCTCGATCACGGCGTAGGGCCCTATGGTGACATCGGCCCCGAGCTTGGCCGTCGGCGCGATCCAGGCGGTGGGATGGATGCTGGGCATTCTTTTGCTTTCCTCTTTAACGTGAAACAACGCGAAGCGTTTCCTTGTCCCCCTCTCCCTTTGGGAGAGGGTTGGGGTGAGGGAAACCGTTCATGCCGCAAGCGGCTTACATGTTCCGGGGTGCCGCTCGCGGCATGAACGGTTAGCCCCGCGGATGAAAGCGGGCATGCAGTTCCTTGAGCCGCTCCTGGGCGACATGGGTATAGATCTGGGTGGTCGACAGATCGCTGTGTCCGAGCAGCATCTGCACGACGCGCAGATCCGCGCCGTGGTTCAGCAGATGGGTCGCGAAGGCGTGGCGCAGGGTATGCGGTGACAACGGCTTGGAAATCCCGGCCTGCACGGCGTAGCGCTTGATGAGATGCCAGAAGGCCTGACGCGTCATCGGGCCGCCGCGGTCGGTGACGAACAGGAAATCGCTCTGCCTGCCCTTTAGGGTAGCCGGCCGCACTTGGTCGAGATAGCGCTCCAGCCAGTCCAGGGCCTCTTCGCCGACGGGCACCAGCCGGTCCTTGTCGCCCTTGCCGCTGACCTGGACCACCCCCTGGCGCAGACTGATCTGGCCGAAGCTCAAGCCTACCAGTTCGGTGACGCGCAAACCGGTGGCGTACAGCATTTCCAGCATGGCCCGGTCGCGGAAACCCAGCGGAGTGTCCACATCCGGCGCGGCCAGCAGGGCTTCCACCTCGGATTCCGTCAGCGTGTTGGGCAGGGAGCGGCCCAGCTTCGGCGCGTCTATCAAGGCAGAAGGGTCGCCGGCGGTTTCACCCCGCCGCAGCCGGTACGCGCAGAAATGCCGGATGCTGGAAAGGACGCGCGCCGAAGTCCGGCTCGTGCTTTTCCGGCTGTGCCGCCAGCCCAGATAGGACTCGATGTCTTCTCCGGTCACCGCATCCAGCGCCGGGCGCCGGTTCCTCGCCAGCCAAGCCGCGAAGAGGCTGAGATCGCTCCCATAGGCCTTCAGGGTATTATGGCTTAAGCCCTCTTCCACCCAGAGCGACTCGACGAAGCGCTGGATCATCACGCGATCGGCCTCGCGGATTTCTCCGGCATCGGGTAGCGCCTTCCTCACCCGCGCTCCGTCAAAAACAAAGGGCGGAAAAACCGCCCTTCATTCCTAGCGACAGATCGATTCGCGCAAACGCCCCGCGATCCGTCAGATCTTTTCCTTGATGCGGGCCGCCTTGCCGGCACGGTCGCGCAGGTAGTACAGCTTCGCGCGCCGCACGTCGCCGCGCCGCTTGACCTGGATTTCCTCGACCTGCGGACTGTAGGTCTGGAACACGCGCTCCACGCCTTCGCCGTGGGAGACCTTGCGGACGGTAAAAGCGGAGTTGTAGCCGCGGTTGCGCTTGGCGATGACCACGCCTTCGAACGCCTGCAGACGCTCGCGGTTGCCTTCCTTCACCTTCACCTGCACCACGACGGTGTCGCCGGGGCCGAACTCCGGGATGGTTTTACCGCTCATCCATTCGGATTCGAGCTGTTGAATGATGTTCATGAAACTAACCTCTGTTCTTTTGAGTTTCGAATTCCCGCTTGAATTCATCCAGGAGCTCCGTCTGCTCCGGAGTCATCACCCGGCAGGCCAGCAAGTCTGGCCGCTTGAGCCAAGTTTTACCCAGCGCCTGCTTCAAGCGCCAGCGCCCGATCGCGGCATGGTTACCGCTCTGCAACACCTCGGGAACCTCCAGCCCCGCCACCCGCTCCGGCCGGGTGTAGTGCGGATGGTCCAGCAGTCCCTCGGTGTGAGAATCCCGCTCCGCCGATTCCTCATCGCCCAGCACGCCCGGCAGGAGGCGCGCCACCGCGTCGAACACGACCAGGGCCGGCAACTCGCCGCCGCTCAGCACATAGTCGCCGATCGACCATTCTTCGTCGATCTCGGTTTCGATCAGGCGTTCGTCCACGCCTTCGTAGCGCCCCGCCACCAGGATCAGGCCCGGAGCCGCCGCGAAACTGCGCACCGCCGCCTGATCGAGCCGGCTGCCTTGCGGGCTCATGAGCATGACCCGCGCGCCCGGAGCCGCCTCTTCCTTCGCCGCGCGGATGGCGTCCCGCAGGGGCTCCACCTTCATCACCATACCGGGGCCGCCGCCGTAAGGCCGGTCGTCCACCGTGCGATGGCGGTCGCTGGTGAAATCCCGCGGGTTCCAGACTTCCAGAGAGACCTTGCCGGTGGCGAGCGCCCGCCCGGTGACGCCGTACCGCGCCGCGTCCCGGATCATCTCCGGAAACAGGGTCACGATGTCGAAACGCATGCGGGCGCCCTATCTTTCAGAACTCTGGGTCCCAGTCGACCACCATCCGCGACTCGTCCAGGTTCACGGACTTGACGAACTCGCCCTGCACGAACGGCACCAGCCGCTCGCGGTCGCCCCGCACCACCAGCACATCGTTGGCGCCGGTTTCCATCACGTCGACGACCTCGCCCAACTCGGCCCCTTCCAGGTTAATCACCCTCAGGCCGATCAGATCGACGCGGTAATACTCTCCCGGCGCCGGCGGAGGCAGCTGACTGCGGAGGACGGTCACCTCGAAGCCTTTCAGCGCCTCGGCCTGTTCGCGCGTATCGACGCCCTGCAGGCGCACGACCACCGCGCCGCCATGTTCGCGGCCTTCCAGCACATCGACCCGCTGCTCTGCATCGCCCCGCCGCAATGTCCAAGGGCGATAACCGACCAAATTGAGGGGAGGATCGGTGAAGGAAGCCGCCTTGACCCAGCCTCTCACGCCGAAGGCACCGGAAATCCGGCCCACGACGACCGCCGGATCGCTGCCGGAATTTCCCGGCATCAAGCCTGATGCTGCTTCTTGAATTCCTTGATCAGCGAAACCACACGATCCGAAGCCTTGGCGCCGGTGCCGATCCAGTACTCGATGCGGCCTTCATCCAGCCGCAGCCGCTCTTCCTGGCCCCGCGCAATCGGATTGAAGAACCCCACGCGCTCGATGTAACGGCCATCACGCTTGCCGCTGCTTTCCGCAACCACGACGTGATAGAAAGGACGCTTCTTTGCGCCGCCGCGCGCCAGCCGAATGCTTACCATGCCTTTGCCTCTAGTCAAACCGTACGGAGAAAAGCGCGTATTGTATGCGATCCTGAGAAATTGTGAAGCCCTGCCATATCGAGCCAGCAATTCTCATTTTGGCTCAAGGCCACAGTTCCGGCGTAGGGCGGAACCGTCTCTTCGGGTTCCGCCAAAGGGGACTCCTGGCTACGTGACCTGCCGGGGTCGCCCGTATCGCGGCGGAGCCGCTCCCACAGTTCCTTAAAAAACATGTCCTAAGACCACGATCCGGGATCGGGAGATTTAGAGGGGATGCGTCCAACCCACCCTAAAAAATGCGGCTTTCAGGCAAAATGAGGATTACTGATATCGAGCGGGAAAGAAAAAACCCGGACACCATCCGGCACCGGGCTTATCCTGAAATGGCGGAGAGAGAGGGATTCGAACCCTCGATGCAGCTTTTGACCGCATACTCCCTTAGCAGGGGAGCGCCTTCAGCCTCTCGGCCATCTCTCCGGAAAAACGGGGGGAAGGAATCAATCGCTGTCTTGCTCAGGGCCTGCCTGCTGCTCTTTCTTGATCCTTTCGTAAATCTCTTCGCGATGAACGGACACGTCCTTGGGCGCATTGACTCCGATGCGCACCTGATTTCCCTTCACACCCAAAACAGTGACGGTCACTTCATCACCAATCATCAGGGTTTCACCCACTCTACGAGTCAAAATCAGCATAAACCCTTCCTTTGTCCATTGCCCACACCAAGTTGACAAGAGCCGTAGCGGCCGCGCTGTCAACCCCCCACCCATCAGGCGCGATCAATCTACCAGAGCGGAAATCTTAGCAGTTTTCGGCCAAAGGATAAAGGCTCGGCTGATTTACGCTCAAACCTCAAACCGCGTCCGGCTCGCGGTCGAGATTGAATGCCTCGTGCAGGGTCCGCACCGCAAGCTCGAGGTATTTTTCGTCCACGACGATGGAAATCTTGATTTCGGAGGTCGAGATCATCCGGATGTTGATGCCCTCTCGCGCCAGGGCTTCGAACATCTGGGCGGCGATCCCCGCATGCGAGCGCATCCCTACGCCCACCAGCGATACTTTCACGATCTTGTCGTCCCCGGTTACTTCGCGCGCGCCCAAGGCGGTGCAAGTCGCCTGCAGGATGTCGAGCGCCTTGCGGTAATCGTTGCGATGCACGGTGAACGTGAAGTCGGTCGTCGCATCCTCCGCGACGTTCTGGACGATCATGTCCACCTCGATGTTGGCATGGGCCACCGGCCCCAGGATCTGGTACGCCACGCCCGGCTTGTCCGGCACGCCCTTGACGGTCAGTTTCGCTTCATCGCGATTGAAGGCGATACCGGAAATCAAAGGTTTTTCCACACTCGCTTCCTCGTAAGTAATCAATGTGCCAGGGCCGGCCGCAAAACTGGACAAGACCCTCAAGGGGACGTTGTACTTGCCGGCAAATTCGACCGAACGGATCTGCAGCACCTTGGACCCCAGACTCGCCATTTCGAGCATTTCCTCGAAAGTGATGCGATCCAGGCGGCGCGCCTTCGGTTCGATCCGCGGATCTGTGGTGTAGACGCCGTCCACGTCAGTATAAATCAGGCATTCGTCCGCCTTGAGCGCGGCGGCCAGGGCGACCGCTGTGGTATCGGACCCGCCCCGGCCCAAAGTCGTGATGTCGCCTGCCTCGGTGATCCCCTGGAAACCCGCCACCACAACCACCCGTCCTGCCGCGAGATCGCTACGGATGCGGTCGGTATCGATATCGAGGATGCGCGCCTTGGTATGGGCGTTGTCGGTGAGGATCCGCACCTGCCCGCCGGTGTAGGAACAGGCCGGGCACCCTGCCGCCTCCAGCGCCATGCTCAGCAGCGCGATCGTGACCTGCTCGCCGGTGGACAGCAGAACGTCCATTTCACGGGTACTGGGCCTTTCGTGCATTTCATGCGCCAGCGCCACCAGACGGTTGGTCTCGCCGCTCATTGCCGACACCGCGACGATGATGTCGTCGCCCCGGCTGCGCGCCTGGATGACGTTCTTCGCCACGTTCTTGATGCGCTCCGGCGAGCCGACCGAGGTGCCGCCGTACTTGTGTACAAATAAAGCCATGGTCGATGTCTGTTACGTTCGAATCCTCAAGAGGCTAGGCATCGAGCGTCCGCCGCACCCATTCCGGCACCCCGGCCAGTGCCCCCTGCAATGCCTCCGGCCGGTTGCCGCCCGCCTGGGCGAGGTCGGGCCGGCCGCCGCCCTTGCCGCCGACGCGGGTCGCCACGCTGTTGACCAGATCGCCGGCACGGATGCGCCCGGTCTGATCCTTGGTCACGCCGGCGATTAGGCTGACCTTCTCGCCCTCGACCGCGGCCAGCACGATCGCGGCGCTGCCCAGCTTGTCCTTGAGCTGGTCCACCAGTTCGCGCAGAGTCTTGGCATCTGCGTCGTCGACGCGCGCCGCCAGCACCTTGACGCCCGCGACGTCGACCGCCCGGGACACCAAGTCGGAGCCGGCCGCGCCGGCCGCCTTGGCCTTCAGCCGTTCCAGCTCCTTCTCCAGTGCCCGGTTTTTCTCGAGCACCTGATCGAGCCGCTCTTCCAGCGCATCGCGGCCGGCTTTCATGCGCTCAGCCAGCCGCTGCAGCAGGCGCTCCGTCGCCTCGACCGCCTCCACCGCGGCCGCCCCGGTGACGGCTTCGATGCGGCGCACGCCGGCGGCGACGCCGGTTTCGCTCACGATCTTGAACAGGCCGATGTCGCCGGCGCGGCGGGCATGGATGCCGCCACACAGCTCGGTGGAAAAATCGCCGATCTTGAGCACCCGCACCTCGTCGCCGTATTTTTCGCCGAACAGCGCCATCGCGCCGAGCTTCATCGCGGCGTCCTTGGCCATGACCTCGGCGGTGACTTCGGCATTGCGGCGGATCTCCCGGTTGACCAAGCGCTCGATTTCGTCGATCTGAGCGGGGCTGATGGGCTCGAAATGCGAAAAATCGAAGCGCAGCCGCTCGGGGTTGACCAGCGACCCCTTCTGCGCCACATGCTCGCCGAGCACCCGGCGCAGCGCCGAGTGCAGGAGATGGGTGGCGGAATGGTTCAAGGCAGTGGCCTGGCGCAAGGACTGCTCCACTTCCGCCCGGCAAACGGCAGCCGTGAGCAGCACGCCCTCGATGAGCTTCCCCCGGTGCAGGATCAGGTCGTTGCCCTGCTTGCGGGTATCGGCCACCTCGAACACCGCCGAGTCGCTGCGGATCACGCCCCGGTCGCCCACCTGGCCGCCGGATTCGGCGTAGAACGGGGTCTTTTCCAGCACCACCACGCCGTCCTCGCCGGCCTCCAGCCGGTCCACGGCCCGGCCATCGCGCAGCAGCGCCACGATCCGCGTGTCCTCGGCGTCGCTCCGGTAGCCGGTGAATTCGCACGCCACGTCGAGATGGACCTCCTGCGAGTAGTCCACGCTGAAATGGCTGGCCGCCCGCGCCCGCTCGCGCTGGGCGTCCATGGCCCGCTCGAATCCGGCCATGTCGACCTCAAAGCCGTGTTCGCGCGCCACGTCCGCGGTCAGGTCGACCGGGAAGCCGTAGGTGTCGTAAAGCTGGAACGCGGTATCGCCCGGTATCACCTTGCCGCCCAGATCCCGCATGGCGACCTCGAGTATCTTCATGCCCTGCTCCAGCGTCTCGGCGAAGCGCTCCTCCTCCTTGTTGAGGACCTGTTCGACCCGCTGGCGGGCCTCGACCAGTTCGGGGTAGGCCTGGCCCATTTCAGCGCACAGCGGCCCGACCAGCTTGTGGAAGAACGGCTCGCGGATGCCGAGCTTGTAGCCGTGGCGGATCGCCCGGCGGATGATCCGCCGCAGGACGTAGCCCCGCCCTTCGTTGGACGGCAGCACGCCGTCGGTGACCAGGAAGGCGCAGGAGCGGATGTGGTCGGCGATCACCCGCAGCGAGCTTTGGGCGAGATCGGCCGTGCCGGCCAGTTCGGCCGCCGCCTTGACCAGGTTGCGGAACAGGTCGATGTCGTAATTGTTTTGCACCCGCTGCATCACCGCAGCGAGCCGCTCCAGCCCCATGCCGGTATCCACCGAGGGCTTGGGCAAGAGTGTCAGCGTACCGTCCGCGGCGCGGTCGTACTGCATGAACACCAGGTTCCAGATCTCGACGTAGCGGTCGCCGTCTTCCTCCGGCGTTCCGGGAGGCCCGCCGGCGACGGAGGGGCCATGGTCGTAGAAAATCTCGGTGCAGGGGCCGCAGGGGCCGGTGTCACCCATGGACCAGAAATTGTCGGCAGTGGCGATGCGGGTGAAACGGCCCGGGTCGGCGCCGACCTCCTCCAGCCAGATCCGCTCCGCCTCCTTGTCCTCGGCGTATACCGTGACCCACAGCCGCTCGGGCGGCAGCATGAGCACCTCGGTCAGGAATTCCCAGGCGTAGACGATCGCATCGCGCTTGAAATAATCACCGAAGCTGAAATTCCCCAGCATCTCGAAGAAAGTGTGATGACGCGCCGTGTAGCCGACGTTCTCCAGATCGTTGTGCTTGCCGCCGGCACGCACGCAGCGCTGGGCGGTCGCGGCACGCACGTAAGGGCGTTGCTCGCGGCCGAGGAACACGTCCTTGAACTGCACCATGCCGGCATTGGTGAACAGCAGTGTGGGGTCGCTGGCAGGCACCAGGGAACTGGAGGCGACGACGCTATGGCCGCGGTCTTCGAAGAATTTCAGGAATCGGGCGCGTAGTTCCGCACTGGTCATGCTCGGTTTACCAAGGTCTTCAATCGATGTACGGGGATTCGCCGGCCGCTCCCAGACGCTTGAAAAAATCCTGGATCTGGGAGGGCGTGAAACCACGTTGCGCGAGAAATCTTGCCCGCGACGCCCGCTCCCGCGGCGTCGTCATCGGGGGTTTTCCGCGATATTTTTTCGTGTAGACACGATCCATGTCGGTCAGCCAGCCCTGCGAATCCGCAAGGTCCGCATCGACGCCGCGCAGGCGCAGCTCCTGCCGAATCCGGTTGACGCCGTACCCCCTCGCCTGACGGGCGCGGACGAAGCTTTCGGCGAAGCGGTCGTCGCTCTGCCACCCCCGGTCCGAGCATTCTGCCAGGACGGTTTCTATCGTCGGGGAGTCAAAACCGCGGGCGGCGAGCTTGCGCTCAAGTTCGAGCCGGCTGTGCTCGCGCCGCGCCAGTAGCCGCAGGCAAACCGCGCGCGCGGCTTCGAGGGTGTCTTCGGTTTCTTTCAGAACCCGCTCTCTTCCATCGCCGCGCGTTCGGCAGGCGCCGCCGAGTGCTTGAATCCCGCCAGCGCCTTCTCGCGGACAGCCGCCTCGATGGCGGCGGCGATTTCCGGATGCTCCTTGAGGTAGATCCGGACGTTGTCCTTGCCCTGGCCGATGCGGTCGCCGCCGTAGCTGTACCAGGAGCCGGACTTCTGCACGATGTCGTGGTTCACGCCGAGGTCGATCAGCTCGCCCTCGCGCGAGACGCCCTCGCCGTACAGAATTTCGAAATCGGCGACGCGGAACGGCGGAGCCACCTTGTTCTTGACCACCTTGACGCGGGTCTCGTTCCCGATCACCTCGTCGCCGTTCTTGATCGCGCCGGAACGGCGGATGTCCAGCCGCACCGAGGCGTAGAACTTGAGCGCGTTGCCGCCGGTGGTGGTCTCCGGGTTGCCGAACATCACGCCGATCTTCATGCGGATCTGGTTGATGAAGATCACCAGGGTGTTGGAGCGCTTGATGTTGGCGGTCAGCTTGCGCAGCGCCTGCGACATCAGCCGGGCCTGCAGGCCCATGTGGGAGTCGCCCATCTCGCCTTCGAGTTCGGCCTTGGGCGTCAGCGCCGCCACCGAGTCGATCACCACCACGTCCACGCCGCCGGATCGCACCAGCATGTCGGCGATTTCCAGCGCCTGCTCGCCGGTATCGGGCTGCGACACCAGCAGCTCATCGAGGTTCACCCCGATCTTTTCGGCGTAGACCGGGTCCAGGGCATGCTCGGCGTCCACGAAGGCCGCCACACCGCCGGTCTTCTGCGCCTGGGCGATGACCTCCAGGGTCAGCGTGGTCTTGCCCGAGGATTCCGGGCCGTAAATCTCGACGATGCGGCCGCGCGGCAAGCCGCCGCAGCCTAGCGCGATGTCCAGCGCCAGCGAGCCGGTGGAGACCACGTCGATGTCCCGGACCGCCGCGACATCGCCCATGCGCATCACCGATCCCTTGCCGAACTGTTTCTCGATCTGGGAAAGAGCGGCACCCAAGGCCTTGCGTTTGTTCTCGTCCATCCGGGTTCGCGTCGAAAGTGGAAATCGGCATTATTTCACAGCGGCCATTTCGGGCATAGCCCGCAGCCGCTTTTCGGCGCGTACGACATAGGCCGAACCGGCATTGGAAGGGCGCGATTCGACTAGGGTAACGCACTCCACGGGCCAGGTTACAGGTCTCTTCAAAGGCATGGCGGACCAATCGGCCTCGGCCTTGCGCGCCAGCGTCAGGTGCGCCCGGAAGGGTCGCCGCTCGACCGGAAAGCCCGCCTGGCTCAGCTTCGAATTCAGGACCCGGACCAGTTCGAGCAGAAGCGGAGGGACAGCGCTCGCTCCCAGGCACAACACCCGGTTGTGCCGCCAGTATTCCAGCCGGTCCAGCGCCAGCTCGAACCGCGGCAGATCGAGACCCTCCGTCATTGCGGCCAGCTCCGGCAGACGTCCGGGCGGCACCGCGCCCAGGAATGCCAGGGTGAGATGGAACTTGTCTGGTTCGACCCAGCGCCCCTTGACCGTCCGGCGCACCGGACGGATAAGCCTGACCAGGGCCTCATGAACCTCTTCGTCCGGCCAGAGCGCGAAAAACAGTCGCAGCGGAGGCGGTTCAGGCGGCGCCTGCGCAGACATCGATCAATCCTTCCAGGGCCGCCATCACGGCCTCCCGCCGCACTGCTTCCCGGCCGCCCTCGAACCGGAATCGCCGCGTGATAGGCGCTGCCCCTTTCAACTGCCAGGCCAGCCACACCGTGCCCACCGGCTTGTCCGGGCTGCCGCCCGCGGGACCGGCGATGCCGCTGACCGCCACCGCGCAATCGGCCCGGCTGCGGGCCAGCGCCCCGCCGGCCATGGCCGCCACCGTCTCCGCGCTCACCGCGCCGTGCGTGGCGATCACCTCGGCCGGCACGCCGAGCAGCTCCTCTTTGGACTCGTTGCTGTAAGTCACGAAGCCGCGCTCGAACCAGGCCGAACTGCCGGGAATGGACGTCACGCACTGGGCAATCCAGCCTCCGGTGCAGGATTCGGCAGTCGCCAGCTTACGGCCGCATGCGGAGAGAACCCGGCCGACCCGCAACGCCGCGGCATGGAGATCACCATCACTTGCCCTGAGCTTGCCCTGAGCGGAGCCGAAGTGCTTAGTCGAAGGGAACGTTTCCAACATCATGCCCCATCGTTTTATTGCGGTCTGCGAGCCGCCAGCATATCCAACCACGCCAGGATGGCTTCGATCGTCCAGGCAGGATCATCCAGCGGCAGGTCGTGCCCGGCTTCCGGATGCATACTCAGCGGCAAGCCCCAGTGCCGCGCGATGGCTTCGGAACATGCAGGGCTCACCAGCCGGTCGCCCCGGCTGGCGAGCAGCAGCACGGGGACGGCAGGCGCTTCGGCGGGCGGGCGGTAGCGGGCCGCGGCCCAGAGCTGCCGGAATACGTTGGCCTGCCGGATCGGATGCTGGCGATAGGCTTCGACGCGCGACTGTACGCGGGACGGATCGTCCGCGGCAAAACGGCTGGTGAGGCGGAGGATGGCCCGCTCCCGGTCGGCGATGTCGGCCGTCAGCAAAGCGGCTATGACTTCCGGCCAAGCGCGCCAGCTCAGACGGCGGTGCAGCGGACTCAGGCTGCTCAGGCTGGTGTTGATCAGCACGGCGCCTGCGATTTCCTGGGGATGGCGCACGAGCCATTCGAGGGCCGCCATCGCCCCCAGCGACAGGGCCAGAAGATAGCAGGGAACCCCGGCCTCCGTCCTCGACTCGGCGCGGGCGAATTCCATCATTTCCGGGATGGAAGGCGGGCTGTCGAGGCGCCAGTGCCGGCCATTGCCGGGCAAATCGATCGCCCGGACACGGGCTCCCGGCACGGCGCGGGAGAACGTTTGCGGGAAATCGTCCCAGTGCGCGCTTTCCCGGACCAGCCCCCGGATGAACACCCATTCCGACGGGCCGACCCCTTCAGACATACCAGAAATCCAGGCCCTGCTGCATCAGCCGGTGGCGCTCTCCTTGGTCCAGGCCGGTCCAGGGCTGGGGCGATCGCACCGCGCGGTAGAACAGGTCGAAGAGGAACAGATGGCGGCGCAGGGTGCGGCGCACGCGGTGCGGCAGGCGCGGATTGAACACGCCCAGGATGGAAAACAACTGGCTCCAGTTCTTCCTGACCCAGGCCCAGGAACCCAGTTCCAGCGTGAAAGGGATGAACCGCCCGCCCGGCTGCTCCTCCCGGTAGCGGTCGTACAGGTAATCCCATAAATCACCGTGCGCGAGGTAGTGGCGCGACTGCGGCTCCATGCAGTAGACATGGTTGGGATGGGTGCGGTCGAGCAGGTGCTTGAGCGCCACCGCTTCCGGCAGGTTCGGAAACGGCTCCCGCGTCTTCGCGTAGGGAAACCAGAGCCGGTCGACCCGGCCATAGCCGGAGTGGACGTCCACGCTCAGGGCAATCCGCGCCGGAAAGATTTCCCGCCGCACGAAGTCGCACAGCGCCTGCGCTTCGGTCTGCATCGGCTCGTCCGCCGCCCCTTGATACCACGGCAGGTTCGGAGACAGCCGTTGCCCCGCGAACAGATGCCAAGGCGAAAGGCCCTCCGCCTGCACCGGGGCGTTGCGCATGAGATCCACGAATTCGCCGTTGGAACGACGTTTGAGATACATGCCGACCGGATTCACCAGCGGCACCATCAAGAGCCGGGTCTTCCGCAGCATCTCCCGCGTCACCTCGTCCCAGCGGACGAGTTCGAGGATGGTGCGCAGATAGGCGATCACCACGCGAGTGCCGATGCGCTCCAGGCCGTGCACGCCGCCGAACAGCGCCAGCACCGGCGTGGCCGGATCGGTTGGGCCGAAACTTATTGCCAGCAGCGGAAAGCTTTCCTCGCCGTGCCGCAGCCGCGCCAGGGTTTCGACCCGGCCGAACTCGGGGAACTCCTTCAGGTGCTCGGCCAGCAGCAGGATCTCGCGTAGCTCCGGCAAACCCCGCAGCAGGTTGCGCGTAAGCGGCTGGGACTCGTTTTCGGCCCGGAAGAGATGCTCGTGGGATGCGATCATGGCGCGGGCATTGTAGCCGCCCCTGGGCGGGGGTCAACTGGATGGCTGAACCGGGCTTCATGGCATGCCGGAGCGGCTGAGGTTAGAATCGGCATCCCGCAACGCCCCCTGCCCCGACGACCTTGCATCCTTCCCTGTTCAAACCGGGGCAAGCCCCCCTCCTTTCGGTCATCTTCCTGCTGCTGCCGCTCACGGTCCACGCCGCAGATGCAATGCGCGAAACCGGACTGCCGGAGACCATAGACAACGAACTGGACTATCTGCTGGGCTTCGTCGGCAAGAACCGGCTCGACCCTCACCGGTTCGACGCCGCCCGCATCGGCCGGCTCCTCGATTTCGTCGAAAGCCCGAAGGAGGAGACCAGGCTTTACCGCGCCGGAAAGCGGGACGGCGCCGCTTCGGCCTACTACGAATCGGACCTCCACCGCAGCCTGGACCACCTGCTCCGCCTGACCTACAGCAACGACATCCCTTCGGTGTTCACCGCCCCGTCCACCGTGCGCACCGAACGCTGGACCGCAGTCGACGCGCCCGGCCAGAGGCTGCCGCAACTCTGGGCCCAGCCGGCCGATCCGGACAAGCCGGTCGTCGTCACCGGGATGGAACATCTGGTCAATTCGCCGGACAGCCACTCCGGCGCCTATTACGAATACGACCTGTACCGCACGCTCATCCTGACCCGGGTGCGCGGGCGCAAACTCTTGATCAGCCTGTCCGGCCAGAGCGGAGAATCCCGGGTCGGGCGCAAAGGCATCATCGTAGGACCGGACGACAACTGGGACTACCTCTACACCGACCAGACGGGCTTGAACCGCATGGGACTCGGCTGGGCCAGCACCCATATGTACGATTCCCAATCGGTAGCGTTCTACCTCGAAACCGAGCCATCCGCCCCGAAAACGCGCTTCGGCGTCTTCAAATGGATACGCGCCGGCTGGGCCGGGATCAACGTGGTCAACAGCCAGCACATCTTCAGCGGTCTCCGGCGCTTCGGCGAGGTGTTCAAGCGGATCGCCGAGCATCCCCGCACCGACGACACCGCGGCCCTGGCCCGGGGCTTCCGCCAAGTGTCGCGCCTGCCGCAGCCGCGCCTGAAACGGATCGCGCAGGACTATCTCGCCCGATTGCGGAAACGCTGCGAGGAGGAAGGGCTGCTCGCCGATGCCGACGTGCGGGCGCTGTTTCAGGACGGGCGCTACCTCGGCTCGCTGAGCCGGGAAGACATGGAGTCCATCCTGGTCGTCGAATACGCCAAGGAGATTCTCGGCAAACCGCATCACATCGAAGTTTCGGATGAATTCGCCGGGGCGGAATAGCGCGGGTCACGTTGTCATCGCTGCGCGAAAGCATCTTCATGCTTCCGCAATCACCATGTAACAGCCGGTTGCTAGTTTTCGTGGTTCCATCCCTCCAAGGTGACCAACCCATGACCAAGAAACTGTTGTTGTCGACCCTCGCCGCGGCGCTGTTCGCCGCGAGCACCTGCCACGCCGGCGTAGATCTCATCGCGATCGGCACCGCCGATCCGGCGTCCGTCGACCGGGCCGCCAGAACCCACGCTCCGCTCGAAAACGGCGTCAGCGGCAACCTCCTCGGCGGCCTCGGTTCCGGACTGGCCTGGGCCGGCGGCTCCACGTTCCTCGCCCTGCCCGACCGCGGCCCGAACGCCATCCCCTATAATCCTCTGGTGGACGACACCGCCTCGTACATTCCCCGTTTCCAGACCTTGCATTTCCAGCTCAAGCGCAACAAGGGGGAGTCGGGTCTCCCTTTTACCCTGAAACCGGCGCTCCTTACGACCACCCTCCTGTACAGCGCCACGCCGCTCGTCTACGGAACCGGCGCCCTCGGCACCGACGAAAGCCACACCCTGGGGAGCGGGGCGCCGGCCTTGAACGGCAGGCGCAGCTTCTATTTCAGCGGCCGTTCGGACAATTTCGACGCCGCCGCCCCTTCCACCAACCCCGCCAACGGCAGGCTGGACCCGGAAGGCATCCGCGTTTCCAATGACGGCTGGAGCGTGTTCATCTCCGACGAATACGGCCCGTACGTCTACCAGTTCGACCGTTTCAGCGGCAAGCGGATCAAGTCGTTCACGCTGCCGGACCACTTCGCCGCCGACAAACTGAGCCCGATCGGCAGTAATGAAACCGCCGGCAACACGGTCGGCCGCGTCGCCAACAGGGGCATGGAAGGACTGGCGATCACGCCGGACGGCAAGACCCTGGTGGGCGCCATGCAGACCAACCTGATTCAGGACAAGAAGAACAGCGTCCGCATCGTCACCATCAGCCTCGCGACCGGCATGACCCACGAATACGCCTACCTGCTGACGGAAGGCTCCGGTGTCAGCGAAATCCTCGCGATCAACGATCACGAATTCCTGGTGGACGAGCGCGACGGCAAGGGCCTGGGCGATGACAGCGCCGCCAAGGTCAAGAAGCTGTTCAAGATCGACCTCGCCGGCGCCGCCGAAGTGAGCGGTTTAAGCGGCGACCTGTCCGCCCACGCCGTCCCCAAGACCCTGTTCCTGGACTTCAAGGCGGCCCTGGTCGATGCCGGCATCAGCGCCTACGACGTTCCGGCCAAGATCGAAGGCATCGCGTTCGGCCCGGATGTCACGATCGACGGCCGGCAGCGGCACACGCTGTTCGTCGCCAACGACAACGACTTCCTGCCCAGCATCACCGACTCCAACCACCCCAACGGCGTCGCCAACCCGAACAACTTCTACGTGTTCGCCTTCGACGATGCGGACCTGGGCACCGATGCGGAAGAAAACCCGACGGTGTTCCAGAAACAGAAAATCCTCGAAGGTTCCTTCAGATACTGATGTTCAAGAAAGTAATGTCACATACACCCCCTCTCCCGCTGGGAGAGGGCCGGGGTGAGGGAAATTTATATATGGCATTACTTTCTTACTAAGCGTTAAGAAAGAAAAGTCATACCGTCGCCCCGGCAGGGAATGCCGGGGTCCAGGTTACATGGATGTATAAGCCTTACCATCCCTGGCCCCTGGATTCATGCCGGGCTGTCCTGCCCGGC
>JBFMDC010000082.1:0-46771 GCA_040753975.1 Pseudomonadota bacterium | reverse complement strand
GGCGGATTGGTCATGCCGGGCTGTCCTGCCCGGCACCCTGCGGGCCAGTGCCAATCCGCTCCCGGCGGATTGGTCATGCCGGGCTGTCCTGCCCGGCACCCTGCGGGCCAGTGCCAATCCGCTCCCGTCGGATTGGTCCGGCAATCCATGCCGGAATGACGAGCAGTATGACATTCATTCATTTATGCTTAGTAACCACCTTCTTTACATTCGGCACATACCAAAAGGTATCGGTTGTGGCGCTTGGAGCCCCAACTTTATCCAGCCCCGTGTATGCTCTTTTTACCTCCACCTTACTAATTCTTCTTGCCCTAACGTAAAAGCAAGGGGCGCCGCAAAAGGAAGCCAAGCGAAGCCACCGAACCCGATTCAAAAGCCAACCTTCAAAACCGCCAACGAGCGGCGCATCCCTTTGACCGCTGTGTCAGGCCGATTATAGAGACGGCTGGTGCTCCCGGCTTGCATGCCAAAACGCAAGTACATGGAGGAAACCGTTTTCAGCTTTGTAGTAAATGAAGTACCCTACGCGGCTGAGAAAAAGGCGGCGAACACCAACGGTGCGCGATCCTTCATATTTGGCGCCGATGCCTGGTTGTTCGGCCAGCAAAGATACCGCCTCGCCAAAGTCGGCGGCGATGGCATTCGGAGCGCTGGGGCGGTTTACCGACCACCACTCGGATGCCTCGCGAACCCGCTTTGCTGCTCGTGCGGCGATCCTTATCTGAAGCGCCATATTCAGTTGTGAACCGGAAAGGACTGCAACAGTTCTTCCAAGGTTACATATTCACCACGTTCAATCTCGGCCATAGCCGCAAGCAGTTCGTTTTCTTGGGCTTCGGTAAGTAAAAAGTTTTCGTCAGCCCCGCGCGTAACGACGGTTACCACTGCACCTTCGGCAAGAGAGACCCCTTCCAGCACGATTTTTCCGTTGATAACGGTTCCGGTAGCAACTTGCATAATAGGGATGATGCCTCGAATTGCTCATAAGTCGATTGTTTAATGGTACCACCTCTACGGTCAGCCGGAGATCGTCAACACGGACCGGGGCAGTCAGTTCACCAGCCAGGCCGTTACCGAAGCGATCTCAAGCCGCGGTCTCCGCATCGGCATGGATGGCAAGGGCTGCCGGCGGGACAAGGTCTTCGTCGAACATATCTAGCGCAGCGCGAAGTACGAGGAGGTGTATCTGAAAGCCTATGCGTCGGTTCCCCAAGGCCCGCAAGGGGATCGCCGAGTACTTTGAACGCTACCACAGCCGGCGGCCGCACTCGCGTCTGGACAAAGCCACCCCGGATGAATTTTACTACGCCACACTACCGGCCCTGCCGGTAGCGGCCTAACCACTTACCCTGGCAGGAATCCACTTACCGGATGGATTTTACCGTTCAGACGGATGGGGCCACCTCTACTGGAACCCACGACTGACGAGTGGCGAATCATCTGATGGTCGTTACAAACCCTACCCTATGTGTTCAACAGTGCCAGAAAAAGGAAAGATTCGACATGACCAGAACTCCGCGTGTATCCATCCTGTTCGCAGTAATCACGCTATTCCTTTCCGCCTGCGCGTCGCAGCCGCTGACCCGCTCTGAAAAAGAAGCGCAGCGGGCGGAAATCCGCTCGATGGCGAGCCAGACCTTGGCACAGCTCTACCAGAGCTATCCCGAGGCCAGGGCTCGCGTCCGCAAGTCGGCCGGTTACGCGGTATTCAGCGATTTCGGCATGAAGATCATCTTCGGCGGCGGCTCACACGGCGAAGGTGTCGCAATCAACAATGCGACGCAGAAGGCGACATACATGAAGATGTTCGAACTGTCGCCTGGCCTGGGCTTCGGGGCTCAGAAGTTCCGCGTCGTGTTCCTGTTCGAGACGCGGGATGCCTTCGACAAGTTCGTGAATTCCGGCTGGGAGTTCGGCGGCAATACCGAGGCCGCCTTGCAGACCACCACCCAGGGCGCCGGCGGCCGTCTTGGGGTTACGGTGTCGCCGGGCGTGACGATGTATCAGATCAGCGAAGCCGGCGCCATCGTCGGCATCAGCATCGCCGGCGCCAAGTATTACAAGAACGACGATCTGAACTAGCCCAAGCCGGGAAGGGAAGAGGCGAGAAGCCTCACTTCAGCGCCTTTTCCCACCGGCTCACCACCGCCGCGGCCACGCTGTTGCCGAACACGTTGGTCGCGCTGCGTCCCATGTCCAGCACCTGGTCGATCCCCAGCAACAGCAGCAGACCTTCCGCCGGCAGTTCGAACATGTCCAGGGTGGCGGCGATGACGATCAGGGACGCCCTCGGCACCCCGGCGATCCCCTTGCTGGTGAACAGCAGCACCAGCAGCATCAGCAATTGATCCGCCGGCGCCATCGCAACGCCGTAGGCCTGGGCGATGAACAATACCGCGAAGGTCATGTACATCATGCTGCCGTCCAGGTTGAAGGAATAGCCCAGCGGCAGCACGAAGCCGCAGATGCGCTCGGGGCAGCCGAAACGCTCCAGTTGCTGCAGCAGCTTGGGGTAGGCCGCTTCGCTGGTGGCCGTGGCGAAAGCGATCAGCGCCGGTTCGCGGACGTGCCGCAGCAGGCTGGCGAGCCGCCGGCCCAGCAGCAGGAAGCCGACCCCGCCGAGCACGGTCCAGAGCAGGGCCAGGCCGAGGTAGAACTCGCCGATGAAGATGCCGTAGGAGCCCAGCACGCCGAAACCGTTCTTGGCGACCATCGAGGCCATCGCGGCGAACACCGCGGCTGGCGCGAACTGCATCACATAACCGGTGACCTTCAGCATCACGTGGCCGAGGGAATCCAGCAGCCGCACCGTGGGCTGGGCCAGCTCGCCGAGCTGGGCGCAGGCGATGCCGAAGAAGATCGAGAACACCACGATCTGCAGGATCTCGTTCTGCGCCATCGCTTCGAAGAGGCTCCTGGGAACCACGTGCGCCACGAACGAGGCCAGCGTGGGAGCGTGCTTCGGCAGCCCCGTGTCGGCGCCGGCCGGCGGCAGTTCCAGATGCAGCGCTTCGCCCGGCGCGAGCAGGTTCACCAGGGCCATGCCGATCAGGAGGCTCGCCAGCGAGGCCGAGAAGAACCACAGGATCGCCTTGCCGCCCACTCTACCCACGGCGCGGCCGTCCCCCATCTTCGCCATGCCGGCCACCAGGGTGGCGAACACCAAGGGCGCGATGATCATCTTGATCAGCCGCATGAAAACGTCCGTCATCGCGCCAAACACGCTCGTGATGCCGGTCAGCGTCTCGCCTTTGTCGAGGGCGAGATTCAGGACCTCCCCGGCGATGACGCCGAGAACGATCGCGGCGAGTACGTAAAGCGTCTGCCGGTTGGCCGCGCCGGCGTGCTGGTCTGTCATGGAGGCGTTGCGATAGCCGGTGGTCGAATGGCCGGCCATTATGCCGCGAGAAGGGCGGGATGCGGATTCGCCGAGCCGGAAAAATTTTCCTTATTTCTAGCCTTAAGGTGTCGAATTCGGCGTTTCACCCGCGACCGGGTAGTGAACGCTTACACGCCGTTTCAGCTCTCCGCTTCGTGTATGGCCGCGTCCTGATCCTTCGCCAGGTCCGCGTCGAGAAAAGCCCCGCATTCGGGGACTTCCATCCGGAATTGGGAGGTGACGTCGATGTCGACTTCCGCCTCGCGCATGGTGAAGTCCAGCACGTGGCCGCCGACGCTTTCAGCCTTGTCCAGGAAATGCACGTGGTAGCCGGCGACGTTGACGCCCTGGGTGTAGTCGGGGAAGCGGAAGCCCACCAGGGTGCCTTCGAGGTTTTCGTATTCGAACTCCGGCTGCCGGCGGGCGACTTCGACCAGGGGCGGGTAGGGCTTGTGCTGGCGCGGCACGGTCCGGACCCGGATGTGATCGAAATGGGCCCGCACCCGGATCGCGTAGAAGATGTTCTTGCTGGGGGCCGCCTTGTCGACGGCGGCCTGAAACTGTTTCCAGTCGATCGGATCGGGCCAGGCCACCTGCACGGTCGGGTCGAACAGCGTCACCACGGCAAACGGCGTCTTGGCCGTCGGCGGTACCGGATAGGCCTTGCCGTCCGACTTGATCTGGAAGAAACGGCCGCCGAGGGCGATCATCTCGCCATCCAGCGCGTTGAAGGTGCCGAGGCCGAAATCGCCGTGCTCGGCCAGTTCGCCGTAGGTGACTTCGCCGTCGTAGACGCCTTCCATCAGGGCGCCGATGGTGGAGGCCTGGAACACCTCGTGGTCCTCACGGCCGAGCGGATGGAACAGATCGCCTTTTTGCTGATGGGCGCGGAACGCATGAATGAAGATGTCGTCGATGGCCACGGAAATCTCCTGAAAGTCAGTGCTGGGCCGAGGCGCTGATCGCCTCGACCAGATGGGCATTGTCGCTGTAGTCGATGGGCACTTCGATCAGCACCGGGGTGTCGGCGGACATCGCCCGGTTCAGCACCGGGACGATCTCGTCCGCGGATTCGATCCGGTGGCCGGCCGCGCCGAAGGCTTCCGCCAGCTTGACGAAATCGGTGGGGCCGAATTCGGCGCCGAAGCTGCGCCCGTAGTCGCGCATCTGCAGGCTGTGGATCAGGTTGTAGCCGCCGTCTTTCCAGACGATGTGCACGATCGGCAGCTTCAGGCGCACCGCCGTTTCCAGTTCCATGCAGGTCATGAGGAAGGAGCCGTCGCCGGAGACCGAAACGACCTTCTTGCCGGGTCGGGCCAGCGCGGCGCCGATGGCCCAGGGCAGAGCCACGCCCATGGTCTGGTGGCCCATGCTGAAGAGGAGATGGCGCGGGGCATAGCAGAAGAAGTAGCGGGCCATCCAGATCTCGTGGGCGCCGACGTCGCAGGTAACCGTCACTTCGTCGTCCAGCGTCGAGCGCAGGTCATGGATGAAGCGCAGGGGGTGGATCGGCGCGGCGGCAAGCGCGGCGCCGCGGCCCTGTTCCTCCAGCAGGCGCCGCCGCGCCTCGGTGACGGCGGGGCGCTCGGCAGGAACTCCGATCCGGAGGCGGCTGCCGAGCGAGTCCAGGTTGGCGGCGATGTCGCCGAGCAGTTCGGCCGCCGGACGATAGGCCCGGTCGAGGGTAGCGGGCAGGGCGTCCAGGTGGACCACCTGCGACTGGGGCGAAGCCCAGGCCGCGGGTTCGTACTCGATGGGGTCGTAGCCGATGGCGAGCACCCGGTCGGCTTGGCGCAGCACGTCGTCGCCCGGCTGATTGAGCACGTAGCCGACCCGGCCGACGAAGTGTTCCACCAGGTCGCGAGAGAGGGTCCCGGCAGCCTCGAAGGTCATGGCCACCGGCAGCGGATGGCGGCTGAGAAATCTGCGCACCGCCTCGGCCACGGGCGGCGTGCCGGCACGCACGCCGAGCAGGACGGCTGGGGCCTTGGCCGTGTTGAGCAGGGCTGCGGCGCGTTCTACGACGTTGTCCGGAGCCGTGCCCCAACAGGCGGGTTCGGGCGGAACCAGGGCTTGGGCGGTGACCGGCGCCGTGAGCATGTCGCTGGGCACCGAGACGTGGACGGCGCCGCAACGCGGCGCCTCGGCAATGCGGAAGGCGTTGACCAGGATTTCCGACACCGTGTTCGGTTCCTCGACCTCGACGCTCCATTTGGTGATCGGTGCGAACAGGCCGACCGAATCCAGGTTCATGTGGCTCTGCTTGAACTGCGCCGCTCGCGGCACCTGGCCGGTGATGACGACCAACGGATCGCGGTCCTCGGTGGCGGTCGCCACGCCGCAGACGGCGTTGATGAGGCCGGGGCCGGAGGTGGTCAGGACCACGCCGGGTTTGCCGGTGATCCGGCCCCAGGCCTGGGCCATGAAGGTGGCGCCGGTTTCGTCCCGGCACACGGTGAAGCGCGGGCCGCGTCCGGCCAGCACGTCCAGGACGGGCAATACCGCGCCCCCCGGCACGCCGAAGACGTATTCGACGCCCAGGGCTTGGAGGGAATCCACCAGCAGGTCGGCGCCGGTGCGGGGCGGGATGGCTTCACTCATGAGCGTACTCCTTATGTCGAAGTTCAAAGTTCGGTCAGCTTGGCATAAGCCGGCGTCCACATCCGTTCGTCCACCAGTCGCGCCAGATCGGCGTCGCTCTTGGGTTCGGCTACGCCGTCGGCGATCGCCGCTTTCGCCACCGCCAGCGCGATCCGGCGCGAAACGGTTCGGATCGCGGTCAAGGGTGGGAGCAGGGGGGCGTCCGGGTCGGTTGCCGCGGGGGAGGCTTCCGCCAGCGCCAGCGCGGCCGCCATGAACATGCCGGAGGTGACCCGGCGCGCGCCGGCGGCCAGGACGCCGAGCCCCAGCCCCGGAAAAATATAGCTGTTGTTGCATTGCGGGATCGGGAAATTGCGTCCGCCCCAGGCAACGTCGGCGAAGGGACTGCCGGTGGCGACCAGCGCCCGGCCTTCCGTCCAGGCCAGGAGCTGGGCGGGCAGGGCCTCGCAGCGGGAGGTGGGGTTCGACAGCGGCAGGATGATGGGGCGCGGTACCTGGCCGGCCATCGTCTTGACGATGGTTTCGGTGAAGGCGCCGGCCACGCCGGATACGCCGATCAAGAGGGTGGGCTTCGCGTTGTTCACCACCTCGGCGAGGCCGATGCTGTCCGGCCGGTCCAGCCGCCAGCCGGCGAATGCGGAAGACGGTTGCGCGAAGGCCCGCTGGAACGGCGGCAGGTTGGAAAGCCCTTCGCGCAGCAGGCCGGGCCGGTCGACCAGGAAGAAGCGCGAGCGCGCTTCGGTTTCGGACAGTCCATCCCGGACCATGGCCGCGCACAACTGTTCGCTGATGCCGCAGCCGGCGGAGCCCGCGCCGAACACCGCGATCACCTGGTCCCGCAGCCGCGTTCCTGTTGCTTTGACCGCGGCCAGCGCCGTGCCGGTCGCGACCGCCGCCGTACCCTGGATGTCGTCGTTGAAGGTACAGAGCCGGTCGCGGTAACGCTCCAGCAAGGGACCCGCGTTGGCCTGGGCGAAGTCCTCCCATTGCAGCAGCACGTTCGGGTAGCGCCGCAGCACCGCCTGCACGAAGCATTCGACGAAGGCGTCGTATTCGGCGCCGCGCACCCGCGGGTGGCGCCAGCCCATGTACAGCGGGTCGTTCAGCAGGTCCGGGTTGTCCGTGCCGAGGTCGAGCAGCACCGGCAGCGTGCGGGCGGGGTGGATGCCGCCGCACAGGGTATACAGCGCCAGCTTGCCGATCGGGATGCCCATGCCGCCGGCGCCCTGGTCGCCCAGGCCGAGGATGCGCTCGCCGTCCGTCACCACGATCACGTCCACGTCGCGCTGCGGCGCGTTGGCCAGCAGCTCGTCGATGTGCTCCCGCTCGGGATAGGCGATGAACAGCCCGCGCGGATGCCGGTGGATGTGGCTGAACCGTTGGCAGGCTTCGCCCACCGTCGGCGTGTAGACGACGGGCATCGTCTCCTCGATGTAGTCTTGCATCAGCCGGTAGAACAGCACCTCGTTCTCGTCCTGCAGGGCGCGCAGGTAGATGTGGCGCTCCAGGTCGGTCGGTTTGCTGCGGAACGCCTCATAGGCCCGTGCGACCTGGGTGTCGAGGCTGTCGACATGCGGCGGCAGCAGGCCGAGCAGGCCCAGTTCACGGCGTTCCTGTTCCGGGAAAGCCGTGCCCTTGTTGAACAACGGATAGTTCAGCAGCAGCGGCCCTTTGAACGGCACCCTCCAGGTCTCGCTGCCGGTTTGTGGATCGCGGATGATTTCGAAATCGAGCATGGGTTTGAGTTCTCAGCGTGGCCCGACCCGCAGGGTCGCGATGCCGATGTAGATTTCCACCAGGAAGATCAACAGGGCCAGCATCAACGTCGCCATGGCCGCGATGAACAGCAATGCGATCGCCGTGCCCAGCTGGGTGTCTGAAATGCCGCCAACGAACAGGATGCCGACCACGGTGCAGATCAAGAGAGCGCTGATCGTGCACAGGGTGAGGGCGGCGCCGATCATGCGGGCACGCCGCCACAGCACCTTGAGTTCGACATGGGCGTAATGGCGCATCTTCTGGTCGAGTTTTTCGAGGTTGTCTTCCAGGTAGCGCGCCCGGTCTATGGCGCGGGACAGCCGGATCGTCATCACCGACAGCACCGCGCCGATGCTGGTCAGGAGGAACACGGGGGCCACCGCGAGCTGGATGACGTGGGCCACGTCCTCGATGTTGATCAGGAATTGCATCGGGTTCCCTCAGCCCAGGTAATCGAGTCCAAGGCCCGGCCGGTCGGTGGCCCGGAGCCGGCCGTCCTCCAGCAAGAAGCCGCCTTCGGCGACATCGCGGGCCAGGTCGAAGCTGCCGTCCAGGTCGAGGTAACGGGTGGCAGGGCAGGCGAGGGCGGCGTGCAGGGCCGCGGCGATGCTGATGCGGCTCTCGTCCATGCAGCCCCACATCAGCTCGATGCCGGCGATTTCGGCGATCGCGGCGATGCGCAGCGCCGGGGCCAGCCCTCCGGATTTCATCAGCTTGATGTTGAAGATGCCGCAGGCGGCGGGCGGCGCGGCCAGGGCGAAGGCGTCGGCGGCGCTCAGCAGGGATTCGTCGGCGGCGACCTTCCGGCGCACCGCTTCCGGCAGCGCCCGCAACCAGTCGGTCCGCTGCGCCGGGAACGGCTGCTCGATGAATTCGATGCCGAGTTCCCGCCCCACCCGGTCGAGCCGGAGCAGGCCGTCGAGATCGTAGCTCTGGTTGGGATCGACCCGGATCGCCGCGCGTGCGCCGACCGCCTCGTGCAGCCGGCGCAGGCGTTCGAAGTCTTGCTCCTCATCGCCGCAAAGCTTTACCTTGAGCGCCCGGAAACCCAGGTCCAAATATTCACGCGCCTCGGCCAGCGTTTCTTCCACCGGTTTGATGCCGATGGTGACCGAAGTCGGCAGGCTGTCGTGCCATCGCCCTAAGACTTCGACCAGGGGCAGGCCGAGACCCTGGGCCAACAGATCGTGCAGCGCCATGTCGAGGGCGGCGCGGGCGGCCGGGGCGGCGGGCAGCCTTTCGGCCAGCTCCCGGCACAGCCTGGGCAGGGTCCGGATGTCCCGGCCGGTCAGCCAGCCGAGATTGTCCGGGGCCAGCGCCGCGACGCAGGCGTGCAGGGTTTCGCCGGTGACGTGGTGTTCGGGCGAGGCGGCGCCCAATCCGAGCAAGCCGTCCGTGGTGCGGATTTCGACGATGAGATTGTCGACTTCGTCGACCGAGCGGAAGGCGATGCGGTAGGGCCGTGTCAGCGGAAAGTGTTCGGTCCGCACCCGGATCTCGGCGATCTTCATGCGACTTCCTTCCGGTCCAGCAACGCCCGCAGCGGCGGCAGCAGCTCGGTTACACCGTCTTCCAGCGGGCAGACGACCGGGATGTCCAGGGCCCAGGCCAGCCTACGCCGGGCTTCCCGCAATGCTTCCGGGCTCGACTCCCTTCCATTCAGGCTCACCCCCAGCACCGGCACCCCGTAATGCTCGATCAATCGGATCTCGTCTTCCACGGGAGGAATCCGGAAGCGGGGGCCCTCGAAGCCGTCGTAATAACGCCGGCCGGGGGCGTGCTGCAGGATGACGCCCGCCGCGGCGCCCGACAGCAGCAGCTCCGCCCCGCAAGGCCCGCTCGGATTGCGCAGGGCGGACTGGCCTTCCAGAACGATGAGATCGGGCCGGGATTCGCGGTAGCAGCTCAGGATCGCGTGCTCCAGCTCGCCGCTGACGAAATCGTTGGGCAGGGCGTCCAGGATGAGTCCATGCCGACCGCCCTGCATCCAGCCGGTCTGGCCGGTGTAGATCATCTCGGTCCTGACGCCGTCCGCGTTCAGAGCCTGGGTCAGCAAGCGGGCGGTGGTGCGCTTCCCCAGGGCGCAATCGGTGCCGAGCACCGCGATCCGGGGCGCGACTACGCTGTGGATCTGACCGGTCCAGAAGTGCAGTTCGGCGACCGGTTTGGGCCTGCGCAGGTCCAAAATACTGGCGCCATGGCGGGCCGTTTCCGCCGCGATTTCCGGATCGTCGCCGGCTTTGTCATGCAGGCCGTTGACCAGCGACAGGCCGGCTGTCGCGGCTTCCAGCAAGGCGGCGCGCAGGGTTTCGGTGAAGCGCCCGCCATGGGTCGCCATGCCGACGATGGCGAATTCCGGGCGTCTGCGCGCCTGGGCCAGCGCGGCCTCGATCGAGGCGACGATCGGGATGCCACATGGCCGTCCGTCGAGCAGGGCGCCGGCGTCGCGACCGGCGCAGTCCGGATCGATCACGGCGATGACATCGAAGCGGTCCGTGCCGCGGACCAGGCCGTGGGCGACCTTGCCGTAGATGTCCCCGAAACAGCCGTGTGCCAGGATGAGGGCGGGCGACCTGTCCAAGCTTGGACTCCTCCAATGAGTGTGACAAAAAAAACCATCATATACCGGGACGTGGCAAGAATCGGTGAAATCTTGCGCCAGGGCCGGCTCCGGAGTGTTTGTCACGAATCCTACAAAATTTGTCTGACACAGAAGAAATGTGCGCTGCCGCCACCAAGGCCTTGCATGCAATATATTGAAATTACGATTGTTATTTTCTTCGTTAGTGATGGCATATCGGTTGCTTGATGCTTTTTGAGCTTTTTTCATGCATCCCAATGCGAGGAGGTGTCCCATGATCGGCTACGGATTCATCGACCAGGACTACTGCGAATCGGTCATCCCCAGCGTTCCGGCCAAGGAGCAGGAGACCGCGGCGAAGGACCAGGAGGAATACCCCTTCTACATCATCCCGGCGCCGCCGGTTCCGGGACGGACCTCGTGGAGCGTGGTTCCGTGGTAGGAGGCGAAGCCGCCCGCTCCTCCCTCGCGGAGCTTCTGCGCGAGGACGTCGGCTGCGTGTTCGAGCGCGATCCGGCGGCCCGCAGCCGGCTGGAAGTCATGCTGACCTATCCCGGCGTACACGCCGTGCTGCTGCACCGGCTCGCCCACCGCCTGTGGCGCGCCGGACGCCGGTTGAGCGCGCGGCTCTTGGCGGCGTTCGCCCGCTGGCTGACCAACGTCGACATCCACCCCGGCGCCACCATCGGCCGGCGCTTCTTCATCGACCATGGCGCCGGCGTGGTGATCGGCGAGACCGCCGAGATCGGCGACGACGTGACCCTCTATCACGGCGTCACCCTCGGCGGCACCTCGTGGAACAAAATCAAGCGCCATCCCACCCTGGGCAACGGAGTGCTGATCGGCGCCGGCGCCAAGATCCTGGGGCCCATCGTCCTGGGCGACCAGGTCCGCGTCGGCGCGAATTCGGTCGTCATCAAGGACGTGCCGGCCTACTGCACGGTGGTGGGCATTCCCGGCAAGATCGTGCAGCCCAAGGGTTCGCGCAAGGCGGACCCGCACGGCATCGACCTGGACCATCATCTGATCCCCGACCCGGTCGGCAAGGCGGTGCAGTGCCTGCTGGACCGGATCGAAGCCCTGGAGGACGAGCTGGTGAAGCCACGCGTCGATGCGGCCCGCGAATGCAGGCGGTGCGACGGTGAGGCGGTGTGCAGGGAGCCCGCGGAAGCCGAATCGTGAATCAGGAATATTTTTGAGGAGGACGGCATGAGCAGCGACACGCCGGCAAAAACCCAGCACTGTTCCTTTTGCGGCATCGAACAAGGCAGAGACACCCCGCTCATCGCCGGCATCGAGGGCCAGATCTGCGAAGCCTGCGTGCGGCTGGCCGAACAGGTCGTGACCAACTGGGGCCGCAAGCGCTCGATGGCGGAGCTGCACGGCAACGTCCCCAAGCCGGAGGACATCAAGCGCCATCTCGACCAGTACGTGATCGGCCAGGAGTTGTCCAAGGAAATCCTCTCCGTCGCCGTCTACAACCACTACAAGCGCCTGCGCCACGAGAGCCGCGAGATCCTTGGGCTGGCCGGGGACGACGCGGAGGTCCAGGTCGGCAAGTCCAACATCCTGATGATCGGGCCGACCGGCACCGGCAAGACCCTGCTGGCCGGCACCCTGGCGCACATCGTCGGCGTGCCTTTCGTGGTGGCCGATGCGACCACTCTGACCCAGGCCGGCTATGTCGGCGACGACGTCGAGAACATCCTGGTCCGTCTGCTGGAGGCGGCCGACGGCAGCGTCGAACGGGCCGAATGGGGCATCGTCTACATCGACGAAGTCGACAAGCTGGCGAAGAGCCCGGAAATGGCGATCAACACCCGCGATATTTCCGGCGAAGGCGTGCAGCAGGCGCTGCTGCGCTTCGTCGAAGGCAGCCAGGTGAAGGTGGCGGCCCGCGGCCGGCGGCGCGAAGGGAGCGGAGGCGGGGAAGAGGTCACGATCGACACCCGCAACATCCTGTTCATCGCGGGCGGCGCGTTTCCCGGCCTGGAAAAGCACGTGGAGAAGCGCATCGGCCCGCCGCGCGGCGAGATCGGTTTCCACGCGCCCATGCAGGACGCCAAAAGGCCGCCCCTGGAGGAATTGCTGGCGGAAATCCAGCCCGAAGACCTGCGGCGTTTCGGCCTGATCCCCGAGTTCATCGGCCGTTTCCCCGTCATCGCGCCCCTGGAGCCGCTGGACGAAGCGGCCTTCGTCCGCATCCTCACCGAGCCCCGCGACGCCCTGGTGCGCCAATACCAGAAGCTGTTCGCTTACGAGGGCGTCGAGCTGGTGTTCACCGAAACCGCGATCCGCCGCATCGCCGCGCGCACCATCGAGCGCGACACCGGCGCGCGCGGCCTGCGCAGCATCATCGAGCACATCCTTCGCCGGCCGATGTTCGAGATTCCTTCCCAATCCGATGTCCGCCAGTGCGTCGTCGACGCCGAGACGGTGGATGGCAAAGCGCCTGTCACTCTGGTGCGGACTCGCGAAGACGGGGGCCGGGTTCGGAGAGAGGCGGGAGAAGCCTGAGTCAGGCCGCCTTGTGGCAACAGGAGGCGGTCGGACCTCATCTCCAGTGTTACCCCATGGGGGCTATGGCCGGCCCTTTTCCTTCCCTCGACGGCTCTTCGAGTTCTGCCAGTGGGCGATCGCCCGGTTCAAGACGCCGTGCGTATCACATGAGACTTTACCCCGGTGTCGACAACGTGGGCGAATTCTGCACCCTCGGTGCCGGCAACGGACGGGAAGTCCTGGTGCGCCTCAACAACATCGTTATCATTCACCGGCGATCGGACGCACGCGGGGCAATTCGGCGCCCCTATTCTCGAAATCGAAGTGCCGGTCGTGAAACTCCTGTTCTTCAACGACCCGCTGCCGCGCCATCCTTGCGCGGAGAAGCCGAGTATCTGGAAGGCTTACGGTATAAGGAACCCGGTGCATTTGGATAGGGGCTGGCCTATGATACGAAAAACCTCACAACGCCGGGAGCGGTTCCGTCCATGAACAAGACCTTCCCTTCGGTGGTAATGGCTTTTTCCCTGGTGCTGCCCGGCATCAATGCCCACGCCGCGAAAGAGGCGGCGTCCTCCCCCGCCCCGGTGGCGCGGCCTGCCGAACAGGACGAACTGGCGCTGTTCCGGGCCAGTATCCGGATGGAAAAACGCGAATTCATTGCCGATGCGATGGACCTGGACGAGGCCCAGGGCAAGAAATTCTGGTCGATCTATCATCAATATGAAGCCGACTTGATGAAACTGAACGATATCCGCTATGCCTTGATCAACGATTATGCGGCCAGTTTCGATACCATCAGCGAAGCCAAGGCGGATGAACTGGTCAAGGCGGCCCTGGATTTCCGCAAATCGCGGACGGCTTTACTGGAAAAGTATTACGGAAAATTGGCGAAATCCCTTTCCAAAAAGATCGGAGCGCGCTTTCTGCAGGTGGAGAACGTTTTGCAGGGCGCGGAGGACGTGGAAATCGGCGCGTCTTTGCCGTTGATGCCGAAATCGCGCTAGGGAATAAGGAACGGCGGCGCAATATCGCTTCGGTAGTTGTCGCTCCAGGGTAACGGGCTACAATAGATCCACTCATTCAAGCCGACGGCTTCGGACGATACCGGCTGCGGTACGTGACCGAGGGGGAGGGCGCCGGCTCATGCTAACGATCATGGCGACCAGCCGCCCTGGGTGATGAAAGCGACTGCTCGCCATGATCGTTCCCCTCACCCCGCCCCTCTCCCAGAGGGAGAGGGTGAGCAAGGTTGAGCGACTTTCACGTTAAGGGGGACACGCTCATGTTCAAGCAACTCGTTCGAGGGTTCGTCTGCATCGTTCCGGTTTTGCTGCTGTCCGCGTGTTCCTCGCGCACCGCGGCGCCAAAGAAGGATGCGCTGGCGCAGGCCGTCCCTTCCGCCGAATCGGCCACATCCCAGGATTTGGATTACATGCCGAGGAGCCGGCCACGGGCGGAGTATATGACCCGTTATCTGGCCGGCCTGTTCCCGCGCTACCCCACCCTGGAGCCCCAGGTCGCCTTCTGGCGCAAAGTCTATGCGGAGTGGAGCCGGTCCCAGGTCGCGCTGCATGATGACCGCCACATGGGCGTGATTTACGAGGTCGTCGACCTGCGGGGAGAGGCCGGGGGCGGTTTCACGCCCAGCCAGAAAGCCCTGGTGCAGGAGCGGTTCGATTACTGGAAATACCGCTTGCGGAGTCTGGAGGACAAGCTTGCCTCACGGGCGCCGCTGGACGCCGCCGACCAGCAGCTGGCCCGCCAGATCGGCGAGCAGGCGGACGTCCGGACGGCTATCCGGGGCGCTGCCGAGCGTCTTCGCTATCAGCGCGGCCTGCGGGAGCGGTTCAAGCGAGGGCTGGAAATCAGCGGGCGCTATGACGAACATTTCCGCCGCATTTTCCGCAACGCCGGCCTGCCGGAGGAGCTTGCCTTCCTGCCCCACGTGGAGTCCTCGTTCCAGGCTAATGCGAGGTCCTCGGCGGGCGCGGTCGGCATCTGGCAGTTTACCGCCGGGGCCGCCAAGACCTTCATGAACGGCCAGGACAGCGTGGCCGCGCGTCTGGACCCGATCGCATCCGCCCACGGCGCGGCACGCTACCTCAGCCATGCCTATGGCAGGCTCGGGAGCTGGCCGCTGGCCGTGACTTCCTACAATCACGGCATCGGCGGGATGCAGAAGGCGAAGACTGCCTACGGGCACAACTTCGAACGCATCGTACAGGACTACGACCATCCGCTGTTCGGCTTCGCCTCCCGCAACTACTATGCGGAGTTTCTGGCGGCGGCGGAGATTGCCGCCGATCCGGACCGGTTTTTCCCGGAAGGGGTGAACTACGAAAGTCCGCTGGATCACGCCTCCAGCCCGTTCAGTATGGCCGGCGATCCGCCGGCGGCGCGGTCTCATCGGCAGGTTTCGCACAAGGCGCCGGCCAAACCGGTCAGGGCGAGCCATGCCCATCACGCCAAGTTCTCCAAGCCTCTCTATGGCAAGGCCGGACGACCGCACCTCGCCGCAACTGCCCGTCAGGCCGCGAAAACCAAGACCGCACGTCCTGCCGCCTCGGGCCGGAACGGAGAAAAACTGCGTCTTGCTCGTTCACGCTGAGCTTTGCCGGTGGTCTTGGAGAGCGAGCCAGGGCTTTGGATGGCAAGTCCACCCTCGATCCTTTAGGATGCGGCGTCTAAACAAGACGCGGAGTGCATCATGGCATTTTTTGGCGGCTGGCCGGTTTCGGGCACCAGCGGATTTCCCACACCTCTCGTACACGGCGCGGACGATGCGGCGGGCGCGGGCTGGATCGGTGTGCTCGAGGGTGTGCTCGACTCGACCACACGGTTCTTCGAAGGCGGCGGAACGTTCGAGTTCCTGCCGGGGCTTTCCGCCCTCGCTCCCAACATCCATCCCCTCCTCGTGCATTTCCCGATCGCCTTCCTGAACGCGTTTTTCCTGCTCGATCTGATTGCCGTGGCGTTGCGTAAGATGGAGCTGCGTGTGGTCGCGAGCTGGATGCTGTACCTGGGGACGCTGGGCGCCGTGTCAGCGGCCGCGGCGGGGCTGTACGCGGCGAGTTTCGTCCCCCACGGCGAAGCGGTGCACGAGATCATGGAATGGCATAAGCGGCTGGGCCTTACGGTCACCGGCCTTGCGCTTGCTCTTTCCGTCTGGAGAATGATCGCCCGCTACCGGTTTTCCGGAATGGCCAACGCCTTTCATCTCTTTTTGGCGGGTCTCATGGCAACCGCGATGTTTTTCGGCGCCGACCTGGGGGGATTGATGGTATACGAGCACGGCGTAGGCGTGAAAAACCTCCAGTCGCTGGAGGCTGCGCACCATCACGAACACGGCGAAGCCGAGCCCTAGCCGCTCAGGTACCGCGGCTGCTCAGGAACGGCAACAGCACGCCGCAAAGCAAGACCAGGGCGCAGCCGGCGAGAGCCGTCCCATCGGGAACCTTGGCGAACCACAGCCAGCCGAAGGCCAGATTGAACACTGGGGTGGCATACCCCACGGCGCTCACCTGGGCCGCGGGGGAGTCCTGGTACGCCCGTGTCATCAGGACCTGCGCGCCACTTGCCGCCAGGCCGCAAACGAGGAGCAAGGCCCAGGCTTCCCCTTCCCGCGGCAGCGTAAATCCCGCGAGTCCGAACCAGGCCAGATGCATCGGTATGGCGACCACGCAGAAATAGAACACGACCGTGCCGGGCGGATTGCTGCGTCCGGCGCGGGCGACCATCAGGTAGGCGAGGGCGCTGAGGAGCCCCGAGCCCAGCGCCATCAGCCTGCCCAGTTCATCGGAGACGCCCGCGCGCGGCATCAGTAGCAGGTACAGGCCGGCCAGGGAACCTGCCAGCGCGGCCCAGATCCAGCCGCTGTTCCTCTGGGCGAGAATTTTCGGGCCGAGCAAGGCCACGAACACCCCGCTGCTGGCGCCCAGAAACGCCGCCTCCCCCGGTCCGATCCGCTGGATCGAGGTGAAGGAAAGAATCAGCGCCAGCGAGCCGAACAGGCCTCGCAGCCATAGGGACAGGCGCATGTCGCCGAACAGAGAAGGCAGCCGCGAGCGGATGAGCGCGGGAAGGAAGAGGATGGCGAGGTTTATGATGATCCGGAAAAAACTGACCGTCATCGCCGGCAGTTCGGGGTGCCTGACCCCGAGCGCATACACCGAGACGCTCATCACGGAAAACAGCAGGGAGGCGAACAGCATGGCCCACAGTCCCCGGACATTCCGCGGCTTCCGGGCAGGCATCGGCGGGTTCAGCATCGGTGAAACAAGCCGTCGCGGGCCGCCGATTGAATCTCACGCGAATTAACACTATATTTCCGCGGGTTTTTCAATCGGGCCGATCCAACGGCCGTATCGCGTTTTTGACGACAGGACTCGACAAGAACAATAACCATGACGATCGACAAGAGAAAACTGATCCGTTACGGCCTCCCCGCCGTTCTGCTGATCTCGGCCGTTTTTGCCGGCGAACTGATGCTCGAGGGCCTGATCGAATTCGCCGATCTGCTGCTCGAGCTGTCCCAGCATGTCCTGACCAGCTTCTACTCGAAGGTGTTCGAGCTGGATCATCTGGAAGCCCAGCACAAAGCGGCCTGGACCAGCATGATCGCCTTCATCATCGTGCTGGTCCTGACCATCCGGAAACTGGCGCCGAAAGTCGTCCTCAAAATCGAGGAAGGAAAGGCCCGCTACCGGGACGGGCGCGAAGCGCTCCGCGCCTGGTGGCGCGGCCTGGGCTGGTTCAAGAAGACCGCGTACCTGGGCGGCGGCGTGGCGGTGCTGGCCGGTCTCGCGATGATCCTTTGATTTTCGCCTATTTGACCAGATCGAACTGGGCCGGCCAGTCACGGTAATTGAAGACCTGGCCGGTTTCGCGCACGCGGGCGATGGAGCCGAGGTCGATTTCGGCGTAGACCCATTGCGGCCGGTTCAGCTCGCCTATCGCCAGGATGCCGTCGTCGGGATAGCCGTAATCCACCGGGGTGTAGATCGCCGCCGCGCCGACATTGACGTCCACGGCCTCGGACCAGGGCGCCGATCCGACCGTCGGCGACTGCACGACGTAGCACTGGTTTTCCAGCGCCCGCGCCTGGCAGCCGATGCGCACCCGGTGATAGCCGGCCACGGTGTCGGTGCAGCTCGGCACCAGGATGAGATTTGCGCCCATTTCCACCTGCCGGCGGGCGATCATGGGAAATTCGCTGTCGTAGCAGATGTTGATGCCGATCCGGCCGAACTCGGTGTCGAAGGTGCGGATTTCCTTCCCCGGCGAGATCAGCCACTGTTCGTTCTCGAACCGGGTCATCTGCAGCTTGTCCTGGAATTCCGGCGTGCCGTCCGGGCGGAACAGGAAGGCGCGGTTGCGGTAGCCGCCGTCCGGCTGCCGCACCGGGAAGGAGCCGGCCAGGATGTAGATGCCATGCTGCTCCGCCAGATCGGCGTAGAGCATCATGAAATCGGGCAGGACCGACTGCATTTCCGCCAATTGGCCGGACAGGCTGCGGTAGACCGTTTCCGGGAACAGCGAGGCCAGCTCCATGCTGAAATATTCCGGGAACACCAGCATCCGGGCGCCGTTGCCGGCGGCCTCTCCCACCCAGCGCCCGGCCTTTTCCTGGTAGGCGGACCAGTCGCCGAGGAAGCCGATGTCGTACTGGGCCGCGGCGAGAAACAACGGCTTCATCGGGCGGAATCCTTCAGCGGTTTGAGCCAGAACACCATGGGCTTCTCCGTCTCCTCGGCCTGATCGACGTCCTTCCAGGAAAAGGTGGTGACGAGTTCAGGGTGTTTGACGTAGCCGAACCGGGTCCAGATGGCATCGAGCGGCGCGTAGTCGGCGGGCCGCAAGGGGTGATCGTCCGGCCTCTGCACGCAGCAGAAGCCGCAATAGTCGAACCGGCCCAGGCGGCGGGCGTGGCTTTCCCTGCCTTCGAAAAACCGTTTGTAGATGCCGCGGCCGCGGTAGTCCTTCAAGAGCACCGATTCGGCGCAGTAGAAGATCCTGGCCGGATCGTAGCCGTGTTCGAGGAAGGGGCGCTTGAATTCCGGCGTTTCGTCCTCCATCGGCAGCCCGGTGGAAGCGCCGATGGCGCGTTCGCCGTCCAGGGCCAGCACCACCACGCTCTCCGGCGACTCCACATAGGTACGCAGGTAGCGTTCCTCGTACTCCGTGGTGCCGTCGTACAGGTAAGGGAAATCGCGGAAGACTTCGATGCGCAGCCGGGCCAGGTCGGGGATGTACCCTTCGATCTCGGGTCCCGACAGGATCTTGACGGTGATCGTCTCGCTCATGGCGCCTAAGCCTTTTCGACCTGCGCGATCCAGTCCTGCAGGTTGTAGTAGTTGGTGATGCGGGCCACCTTGCCGTCACGGATGTCGAAGAATGCGCCGGCCGGCAGGCGGTATTTCTGGCCATTGGCGGGGGGGAGCCCCTCGTCGGTCACCAGATACTCGCCGAGCACCACGAACTCGGCGGCGGCGCGGGTGCCGTCCTCGTTGGTCATGATGGCCATGTCGACCAACTGTTCCTTGTAATTGCGGTTCATCCGGTCCATGAAGGCGCGGAAAGCGTCCTTGCCTATTTCGCGGGAGCCCTGATTGATGTCGTGGATCACATCCTCGGTGAGGAGGCCCAGGAAGGTCTCCATGTCGCCCCCGTTGAAGGCGGCGTAATAGTTTTCGATGAGAGCTTTGGCGTTCTGATGCATGGCGCTGAAATTCCGGATACTTAAGGTAAGGGGTTTCCGGAGCGTTAAGGAATGCACGTCCCCGGAATGCAAAGGCGGTAATTTTAATGACGGGTACCTTGGCCTGTCGAGGCCGGGCGGCAGGCCAAGGCGGGTAGGCCGGACTATTCCTGGTAGATCGGCACCAGATCGATGTCGATGCGGCGGTTCTGGGCCTTGCCTTCCGCGGTCGCGTTCGACGCCACCGGCTGATACTCGCCGTGGCCGGCGGCCGTCATGCGGGCCGGATCGACGCCCTTGGACTGGAGATACTTGACCACTTCACAGGCGCGCCCCGCGGACAGTTCCCAGTTGCTGGAGAAGCGGTGGGCCAGATGTTTCCCGATCGGCACGTTGTCGGTATGGCCTTCCACCTCGATACGGTGATTGGTGGCGTTCTGGAGGGTGGACACGATCTTGTCGATCGAGGACTTGCCGTCCTTGCTGAGCTGATATCCGCCTTCGGGGAAGAGCAGTTCGTCCTCCATGGTGACGCGCAGACGGTCCCGCAACTGCTGGATCTTGACCTCGTCGGCTTCCACTTCCTTGCGCAGCTGCTCGTTGAGCTGCCTTTCGTAGCCCACATCGCGGTCGTAAGTGCTTTGCATCACGCATCCGCTCAGCGCGCCGGCTGCGAGCGCGGTCATTGCGAATTTTTTTACCATGGTTTGCTCCTTACCTGTTGGCGGTTGGTTGATGAGCGCCTTAAACGGCCTCGCCGCGATTTTCCCGGAAAAGCCTCCGGATCGCTAGGTTCCGCCCTTTCGACGCGGCTGAGGAGCGAGCCCTCGGCCAGGCGGGTGTAAAGCATCTCCCCCGGCCGGATGTCCTGCCAGGCGCGGACGATGGCGCCGTCCGCGGCGCGCAGGGCGATCGAATAGCCCCGGGCCAGCGTCGCCAGCGGGCTGACGGTGTCCAGCCGCTGGCCCAGCGCAGCGAGCCGTTCGTTTCTGCGTTCCAGTATGAGCGCTGCCGAGCGCCGCAGGCGGGAATCGAGCGCATCGAGCCTCCCGGCAAGATTCGTCACCCGTGGGCTTAGATCGTGGCGGACCAGCCTCAGCTCCAGAGCTTGCAGCCTCTGGCGCTGAAGATTCAAGCGCGCGGCGGCGTTTCGCGCCAGCCGGTGCCGCAGCTCGGCCAGGCGCTGAGTCTGGCGTTCCAGCCGCTGTCTTGGATGGCATTGCCGCAGCCGGCGCTCGACGAAGTCCAGCCGCTGCTGCACCCGCTCCAGCCGTCCCAGAAAACCGCGCCGGAGCTGGGATTCGAGGCGCTGCAGGCGGTTGAGGAGGTCGATCCGGTCGGGCGTGACCGCCTCGGCGGCGGCGGAGGGGGTGGCCGCCCGCAAGTCCGCGGCGAAGTCGGCAATGGTGAAGTCCACCTCGTGGCCGATGCCGGTGACCACCGGAGTGCGGCAGGCGGCGACCGCCCGCGCCAGGGTTTCGTCGTTGAAGGCCCAGAGGTTTTCCAGCGAGCCGCCGCCGCGCGCCAGCAGCAGGACGTCGCACCAGCCGCTCGCATCGGCCCGCTTCAGGGCACGGACGAGTTCGGCCGGCGCTTCGTTGCCCTGGACCATGGCGGGAAACAAGATCACGGCAGCCGCCGGGTAGCGCCGCCCCAGCACGGTGAGGATGTCGCGGATGGCGGCGCCGGTGGGCGAGGTGATAACGCCGATGCAGGCGGGAAAGCGGGGGATGGGTTTCTTGCGGGCCGGATCGAACAGCCCTTCGGCATCCAGCCGTTTCTTCAGCGCCTCGAAGGCGCGCTGGAGGGCGCCGTCCCCGGCTTCTTCCAAGAGGTCCACGACCAACTGGTAATCGCCGCGGGGTTCGTACAGCCCCACCTGGGCGCGGGCCAATACGTGGTCGCCATTGGCCGGCTTGAAGCCGAGCAGGCGCCCGGAGCCGCGGAACATGGCGCAGCGGACCTGGGCTTCGGCGTCTTTCAGCGTGAAATACAAGTGGCCCGAGCCCGGCGTGGCCAGGTTCGAGACTTCGCCCTCCACCCAGATCGTGCCGAAATGGCCGGAAAGCGTGATGCGGGCTTCGCGGTTGAGACGCGAGACGGTGTAGACGAATTCGAGCCGGGTATTCGGAGCGGAGCGCGGGTTCATGCCGGCGTTTTAGTCCAGGGATTGCTTGAAGCGGTGGATCATGCGGCGGTCCTTCTTGGAGGGGCGGTGCGCGGGCTCATCCGCGAATTGCCCCTCCTCGCGCCTGCGGGTGGCCTCGGCCTCGCGCCGCGCCTGGCTTTCCGGGGTCTCGCGGTAGAGCAGCGCGGCTTCCCTGGCAGGCCGGCGCTGGGTGTTCAGGGCTTCGACGACGACTTCCCAGGCATCCTGATCGCGGGTGATTTCCAGCCGCGCGCCGACGCCGATTTCCTTGCCGGGCTTGGCGCGCTGGCCGTTCAGATGGACCTTGCCGCCGTTGATGGCCTCGATGGCGAGCTGCCGGGTCTTGAAGAAGCGAGCGGCCCACAGCCATTTGTCCAGCCTGAGCTTCTCTCCATCCTCCTCAGCAGGGGACGGACGCGCACCCGGTCCTGCCATGGGGTCAGCTCGAAACCGGCAACCCGCCCTCGCTCCAGGCTTTGAAACCGCCGGCCATGCTCACGGCCCCGCGCCAGCCGAGCTGCTGCAGCACGTCGGCGGCCAGCGCGGAACGCGCGCCGCTCTGGCAGTAGACGACGATGTCGGCGTCCTTTTTTCCCTGGAATGCCGGATGGGTCTCGATGCGGAATTCCACTACGCCGCGCGGAATGTTGATCGCGCCGGGCAGGTGTCCAGCCGCATATTCTTCCGGTTCGCGGACGTCGAGAATCAGTGTGTCGCCGAGCGTTGCCCGAACCTCGCCCGCGCCGACTTCACGAATCCGCTGCTTGGCGGCGGCCACCAGATCCATGGGGGTGAGAGCCATGGTAGCTTCTCCTTGACTGGACGTTGAAATATTCCGGCTCAGGCGTTGACCCGGCGCAGTTCCTTGGGCAGGGAAAACACGACCTTTTCCTCGATGCCCTGGTTTTCGGTGGCGGTGCGTCCCCCCCATTCCTTGAGCTGGGCGATGACCTGCTGCACCAGGATCTCGGGGGCAGAGGCGCCGGCGGTGACGCCGATGCGCTCGCCGCCGGCGACCATGTCGCGGGTCAACTGGGCGGCGTCGTCGATCAGGAAGGCCTTGCGGCCCAGCTTGTCGGCGATTTCGCGCAGGCGGTTGGAGTTGGAGCTGTTGGGCGATCCGACCACCAGGATGGTGTCGCACTGGGCCGCCAGCTTCTTCACGGCATCCTGGCGGTTCTGGGTCGCATAGCAGATGTCGTCCTTGCGCGGCCCCAGGATCTTGGGGAAACGCGCTTTCAGCGCCTCCACCACGGCGCCGGTATCGTCGATGGAAAGCGTGGTCTGGGTGACGTAGGCCAGGTTGTCCGGATTCTTCACCTCAAGCTTTTCGACGTCCTCCGGCGATTCCACCAGATAGATGCCGCCAGCCGGGTTGTCGTACTGTCCCATCGTGCCTTCCACTTCCGGGTGCCCGGCATGGCCGATGAACACGATCTCGCGGCCTTCGTTGGCGTGCTGGTGCACTTCGATGTGGACCTTGGTGACCAGCGGGCAGGTGGCGTCGAAGACCTGCAGGCCGCGCTCCTTGGCTTCTTTCTGAATCTGTTTGGAAACGCCGTGGGCGCTGAAAATCACCGTCGAATTTTCCGGCACTTCGGACAGCTCTTCGACGAACACCGCGCCGCGGTCCCTGAGCCCATCGACCACGTAGCGGTTGTGGACGACTTCATGGCGCACGTAGATCGGCGCGCCGAAAACCTCGATGGCGCGGTCGACGATCTCGATGGCGCGGTCGACGCCGGCGCAGAAGCCGCGGGGATTGGCGAGGATGATTTCCATGTGGCTGTTACCAGGCTAATTTCTTACTTTGGAGGTGGGGCATTGTGGCATGGCGATACCGCGGAATCAACGCGAGGCAGGGGCGGTTCGCGGTCGCGGCTCCAGGTCGGCTCGCGATGGCCTCCCATGCGGGCCAACGCCCGGGCGACCACGAACAGGAAGTCCGACAGCCGGTTCAGATAGGCCAGCGATTCCGGGTTGACGGACTCGGCGCGGGCCAGCGCCACCAGCCGCCGCTCCGCCCGCCGGCAGACCGTCCGCGCAACATGGCAATACGATGCCGGCAGGTTGCCGCCGGGCAGCACGAAATCCTTGAGCGGCGGCAGATGAGCGTTGAAATGGTCCAGCCAGGTCTCCAGCCATTCGGTCTGGCGCCGCTGAATCAGCGTCTGGCCGGGCAGGCTCAGCTCGCCGCCCAAATCGAACAGGGTTTGCTGGACCTCGACCAGACAGGCGCGCAGTTCCTCGGAAGTCGCCTGGGTCAGCACCACCCCGAGCGCGCTGTTGAGTTCATCGACCGTGCCGCAGGCGTCGATCCGCAGGCTGTCCTTGCCGGTGCGGCGGCCATCGCCAAGGCCGGTGGTGCCGTCGTCGCCGGTCCGCGTGTAGATTCTGGTCAGGCGGTTCCCCATCAGCAAAGCTTCTCCTCGGCTACTACGATGCCGTCTTCGTCCGCGTAAAGATAATGGTCGCTGCGGAAGTTCACGCTGGCGAAAGTGATCAGGCAATCCCTGTCGCCGCCGCCCTTCTTGTGGCTCTTGAGCGGGTGGGTGTGGAGCGCGCGGATGCCGATGGGAAGCGCGCTAAGCTCCAGGCAATCCCGCACGCAGCCGTACACGATGATGCCTTGCCAGCCGTTGCCGGCGGCGAGCCGCGCCAGGTTGCCGCCCAGCAGCGCACAGCGGTGGGAGCCGCCGCCGTCGATGACGAGGACCCGGCCGTCCGCCTTTTGTTCCAGGGTTTCCCGGATCAGCACGTTGTCTTCGAATACCCTGAGGGTGGTGATCCGTCCGTGAAACCGCGATACCGCACCGAAGGGGCGGAACAGCGGTTCTGCGATCTGGAGCGGATGGGCGCCGTGGAACCGGTCGCAGAGGTCGGCGGTGGTGAAATCCATGGTCGGAAGCTCCGGTGACGACATTACAGATAACGTGACAGCAAGGCATTGTCGCCGCAGGGCGCGGGCAAGGGAATCCTGACTTCCCAGCCGCCGCCGGGAGCTTCCTGCATGGCGTTGCCCTGGGAGTCTTCCATGCCGGCCAGGAGGAAATCGAGGTTGCCTTCCGGTCGGATCAGCTCCAGCCGGTCGCCCACGCCGAACTTGTTCTTGACCAGCACTTCGGCCACGCCGGCATCGAATGCGGTGATTTCGGCTACGAACTGCTGGCGGCGGCTTTCGGAGTAACCCCGCACATAGTTCTGGTAATCCTGGGTATGGTGGCGCTGGTAGAATCCGTCCGTGTAGCCGCGCTGCGCCAGGTTTTCCAGCACCCCGAGCAGGTTCCAATCGAATTTCCGGCCGGCTTGCGCGTCGTCGATGGCCCGGCGGTAGACCTGGGCGGTGCGGGCCACATAGTAATGAGACTTGGTGCGGCCTTCGATCTTCAGGCTGTCGACGCCGATATCCACCAGCCGCTGCACGTGCTCGACCGCGCGCAGGTCCTTGGAATTCATGATGTAGGTGCCGTGTTCGTCCTCCATCACCGGCATCAGCTCGCCGGGGCGGTTTTCCTCTTCCAGGAAATACACCTCATCGGCCAGGGGGTGGCGTTGGCCGGCGTCATCTACGCTACCGTTAAGGTCGGCCAGGTTCAGCCGCAGCGCCCCCGGAATGTAGTCCCCTTCGGCGTTCTCCTGCGCCGGGGCGAGGTCGTACTTCCAGCGGCAGGCGTTGGTGCAGGCGCCCTGGTTGGGATCGCGGTGATTGAAATAGCCCGAGAGCAGGCAGCGGCCGGAGTAGGCGATGCACAGCGCGCCGTGGACGAAGACTTCGAGTTCCATGTCCGGGCAATGCTGGCGGATTTCGGCGACCTCGTCGAGCGAAAGCTCGCGCGAGAGAATGATCCGGGCGATGCCGGCCGACTGCCAGAATTTCACCGCGGCAAAGTTCACGGTGTTGGCCTGAACCGACAGATGGATCGGCATCTCCGGCCAGGCCTCGCGCGCCATCAGGATCAGGCCGGGATCGGCCATGATCAGCGCGTCCGGCCCCATCGCGACCACCGGCGCCATGTCCTTGATGAAGGTCTTGATCTTCGCGTTATGGGGGAGGACGTTGGCGGCGAGATAGAACTTTTTGCCCAGCCGGTGGGCCTCGGCGATGCCCAGCGCCAGGTTTTTCTCCAGGAAGTCGTTGTTGCGGACCCTAAGCGAGTAGCGCGGCTGGCCGGCGTAGACGGCGTCGGCGCCGTAGGCGAAGGCGTAACGCAGGTTCTTCAGGGTGCCGGCGGGGGAGAGCAGTTCGACTGGGCGCATCTGGAGCGAAAAACATCTTAAGGAATGGCGTGGCTTACCGCACTATACCAGAACGCGGCGCCGCTTGACGCCGCTGCCGGCAGAGCCTATTCATTGGCGCCAGTATCCACGATCACGAACCGCCGCATGCGCATACTGCTGGTTGAAGACGACGCCATGATCGGCAAAAGCGTCCAGCTCGGACTGAAGCGGGAAGGCTACGCGGTCGACTGGCTGAGGGACGGCGTGGCCGCGGAGCTGGCGCTGGCGAGCGGCGTGCATGAGCTGCTGATTCTGGATCTCGGCATCCCGCGCAAATCCGGCCTGGAAGTGCTCAAGGGGCTTCGGGCGCGCCGAAATCCCATGCCGGTCCTGATCATCACCGCGCGCGATACGGTCGCAGACCGGGTCGCCGGGCTGGATTCGGGAGCCGACGATTACCTGGTCAAGCCGTTCGATCTGGAAGAGCTCTCCGCCCGTGTACGCGCCCTGGCGCGACGCCGGGGCGGGCGGCCGACGCCGCTGATCGAGCATGACGGACTCAAAGTGAATCCTATGACCCGGGAGGTGTGGCTGAACGAAGCGCCGGTCCAGCTTTCGGCGCGTGAACATGCACTCCTCACCGCTCTGCTTGAACATCCGGGCATGCCCTTGTCGCGAGCTCAGCTCGAAGAGCGCATCTACGGCTGGGGCGAAGAGGTGGAGAGCAACACGATCGAGGTTTATGTCCATTCGCTCCGCCGCAAGCTGGGCGCGCACTGGATAGTCAATGTGCGGGGCATCGGCTACCTGGTACCCGAACGGACCAAAATTTTTCCAAATCCTTTGAACGACATCGCCAATGAAGTTGAAGCAAAGCCTGAAAATCGCGGAAATGACCCATGAAAGGATCGTTCCATGGATCATCCGGATGATCGTCGTTGCCGGACTGCTGGTCGTATCCCTATTCTGCCTGTATTTCTACCACTTTTATTTCCGGAACAGCATTGCCGACAGCCCCGAAACCTGGGGTCAGTTCGGCGACTTCGTGGACGGCACGGCGAATCCGGTTCTGCAGTTTTTGACGTTGACGGCGTTGGCCCTGACCATCATCCTGCAAAGCCGGCAGTTGTCCATCTCCTCGCGCGAATTGGAGTTGTCGCGGAAGGCGCTGAAGATGACCCGGAACGAACTGAGCCGGTCCCTCAGGGCTCAGGAATCTTCCGAAAAAGCGCTCAGTACGCAGGCTGCGGTCGCGGAACAATCGGTGCGGCTCAGCACCATCAAACTGCTGCTTTCCCATTATCAGGATCAGCTCAAGGATTTGCAGGGCAAGGTGTATCTCGGCAATGACCTGGAGTTCGAAACGAAGCAACGATTGGAAGAAAAAGAAGCCGTATTGAAGCAGCTGCTGGAAAATGCCTTTGACGAGCTGATTCAGCCGGCCAAGAAAAATTAGAAGTCAAATGCCGGGGGCATCGTGAAATCCATCCGTCGCGAGTTGATCGCCGCTCTGTTGGGAGCTATTGCATTGGCCACTTCCATAGGTGCCTATGCCACCTTTATCGCGGCGCGGGGGGAAGTCGACGCACTGCTGGATTACCAGTTGCGCCAATTCGCGCTGTCCCTGGGTGACCAGTCCTATGTCCCCCCTGTCCCGCCGGCCCGCACCGATCTGGATTTCGTCATCCAGGTCTGGAGCCCGGAGGGTGTTCGACTCTATTTCTCCCATCCGCATCGGGCGCTGCCGGGCCTCGTCGGCGCCGGCTACGCCACGGTCGAAACCCGCGAGGGTGCTTGGCGGGTCTTTGCCATGCCGCTGGCCCGGCGGGTGATCCAGGTAGCCCAGCCCATGCGTGTGCGCAACAAGCTGGCGCTGGAAGCCGCGTCCCGCGTGCTGACGCCATTCCTCGTGCTGCTGCCGGTCTTGAGCCTGACGATCTGGTTTCTCGTCGGGCGGGGTTTGGCGCCGTTGCGGCGGCTGGCGCGGGCGGTTGCGGTGCGCAATCCGCAGTCCCTGGCTCCCCTCCCCGAAACCTCCATTCCAGAAGAAGCGCTGCCTCTGGTCCGCTCCGTGAACGATCTGCTCGCACGGTTATCGGAGGCTTTGGCCGCGCAAAGGGCGTTCATCGCCGATGCGGCGCACGAACTGCGCACGCCGATCGCCGCCATGCAGCTCCAGGCGGACCTGGCCGAGCACGCGGGAACCGCGGACGAGCGCGGCGCGGCGATGGAGGATCTCAAGGCCGGCGTCCGGCGCGCGGCCCGTGCGGTGCAGCAGCTCCTGACGCTGGCCCGCCAGGAGCCAGACGCCGCTTCGGTGCCGCTGACCCGCGTGGTGCTGGCGGATATCGCCCGGCAGGTGGTGGCGGAACATGCGGGCCTGGCGGCCCGGAAGTCGATCGATTTCGGTTTCGCGGAAGTCGACGCCGATCTGAGCGTCACCGGCGACCCCGGCGCCTTGCATACCCTGCTGGCGAATCTGGTCGACAACGCCGTGCATTACACCCCCCCGGGGGGCGTCGTGGACGTCTCGGTGCGGCGAGGCGAGGACGGCCGGCCCTGTCTTGAGGTCGCGGATACAGGCCCCGGCATTCCCGCCGCCGAGCGCAGCCGGGTCTTCGACCGTTTCTATCGCGGCGCGGAAACCACGGAAGCCGGGACGGGGCTGGGTCTTGCGATCGTCCGGGCGATTGCCGACCGGCACGGCGCCGCCGTCACGTTTGCCGATGGAGCGGAAAAGGGGCTTTGCGTGCGCGTCGTCTTTCCCGCTCAAAGGCTGCAAGCCCCCGGCCGGTCAGGCAGTTGACCGATATTCGGCCCAGCCGGTTGACGCTAATGTGCAATGCGTCTCTTCGTTGAGGATTGCCCAGTCGAGCGAATTGCCGCCCCGGTCACCGGCGTCCCGGCATGAAGAATGATGCAGGTGTGCTTTTCCCAGATGTCCCGTGGAATGACCTGAGCCAGCATCGGACAAAGTACCAATTCGGCTGGAAACTGGCGAACCGCCTCCCGCATCGCCTCGCCCGTCGTCGCAACTCCCACGCCCACGCGGTGGCCCAAGGCTTTGAGCTCCACCTGCGCATGCTGGGTGAGACTGTTGTAAGCGCTTGAAAGCAAAAGAATGTTCATGGCGTGATCCCCCGTGTATATTGCCAACCGCTAAAAGGCGTTCAGTGATTCCTTGACCGTAGCGGCATAGCTTTCGGTCGCCGTGGGCGCGGGTTGCGGCCCTTGCGGGCCGAATCGTGCGCGATAATCCTGCGGGCTAATGCCCAGATGGCGGAGGAAAGCCCGTCTCATGCGCTCGGCATCGCCGAAGCCCGAGACAGTGGCCACGGTCTCGATCAGATGATCGCTGGTACCCAAAAAGTGGCGTGCTGCATCGATGCGCGCCTTTTCGACGAATTTGGCCGGCGTCATCCCCGTCTCCGTGCGGAAGACTCGGGCAAAATTGCGGGGACTCATCGCCATCCGCTCGGCCAGTACTTCGTTGCGGAGGTCCTCTGCCGGATGCTCCACGATCCACATTTGCAGCGCGCGCAAGTCCGGATGGGGCGTGGCCTCGCTCACCAGATAGCCGCTGAACTGGGACTGGCCTCCCGGCCGCCTCAGAAACACCACCATGTACCGTGCATCGAGCAAAGCTATTTCCCGACCCCAATCCTCCTCCACTAGCGACAGCGCCAAATCGATTCCCGAGGTGATGCCGCCCGATGTGGATATATAGCCCTCCCGCAAGAAGATCCGATCGGGTTCGACCGTAACGGACGGATAGTCGGCGGCCAGCCTGTCGCAGTAGGCCCAATGGGTCGTCGCTCTCAGTCCGTCCAGGAGTCCCGTTTTCGCCAGAAGAAAGGCGCCGGTGCAGACCGAGACGAGCCGCCTTACGCGGGTAGACATGGCGCGGACCCATTCCTGCAAATCCGGGTCCGCCAACACGGCGTTGACGTCCGGTGAACCGGGGATCAGCAAGGTATCGATGTCGTCCGTAAGGTCGCCATAGGCTCTGTCAGCATGGATCTTGAGTCCGCATGAAGCCGTGACCAGCCCCGTTTGTTTCGCGAATACCCGGATGGGATAGGCGTTTTCGGAGACGGTGCCCGTTCGCTGCAATCCAAGATTGGCGAGCGCGAACACTTCCATCGGTCCGGTAAGATCCAGAATCTCCACACCGTCGAATGCGACGATGCCGATAGGTCTCACTTTCGTTCCGGATGCGCCACCGTGGGAAACAGGAGTCTCTGCCATCGGAAATTCCTCCTTAAGTAATCCCCTTTCGCCGCAATTTCCCGCCGACAATGCGGAGGTATTGGCGCCGTCACGCCGCTTGCATCCCGGAATTCGGACAACGACGGAAACAGTTGCATGGTCTTGCGCGAGAGAGTCTTGCGCAATGACATTCTTCCCTCGATTTCTGCCAAAGGCCACGCGCGGCGCTCCCTTGAGATTGGAAATTTCGTCTCCCCCGCACCCGAGGGAGAAAATTTATGGAACCGTCGCCTGTTTTGACTCCAGCTCCAGAGGGGGCTGTGTGGCATTCAACGCTGAAACCGGCACGACTTACTAATAGTTAAGAAAATAATGTCATATAGCAGCTTCCCTCACCCCGGCCCTCTCCCAGAGGGAGAGGGGGGTGTATGTGACATTATTTTCTCCATGCTTAGTAATACAAGGCGAAACCGTATTGCCAGAATGCTTTCCCGCGACATGCAGCCTCGGGGTTGGTCATTCGTAGGCGAACGAGACATAGACGTGGTAGCCGAGCAGGATGAGGAGAACCGTCGTCAGGGCCACGTGGCCGATCAGCCAGACCTGGTTGAGCCACTTCTTATGCAGGTTCAACAGTTGCTGGTGCAGGAGCCCCAGGGCGAAGACGGCGAAGAAGGACAGGCTCAGGACGAAAAGGTAGGCGTGGCCGAGTCTCACGGAATGGAGGTAGAACAGCAGCGGGGCGACCGATCCCCAGCGTTTGTGCCGGGTCAGGGCACGCCGCGCGGCGTTGGGTTCGCCTTGCGTCCGCAGCAGCGAGAGCCGGCATTGATGGCCGACGAACAGCGCCAGCAGCAGGCCGGACAACTGCATGTACAGTTCGTGAATCTGTTGCTCGGCGAGCCATCCCCAGTACCAGCCGAAGCCGGTCTGGAGGAAGAATGCCGAAAGCAGGATCAGGCCGATCCAGAAATGGACCTTGCCCGCCGGGCCGCTCTGGCTTGCGCCGTCGCCGGACGCGCTCGGATTTTCCGGTCGTAAGAAGGCTAATCCGAAGTATTCGAAGGGCAGAAACGTTCTCATGGTGCGGAGACTCCTGCTTGGGTTCTGGCGCTGCCGCCTGGCGAGGGCGGGGGCGAAATCGCCGCGAAGAGGTCCTTCAGGGTGTCGGCCGAGGTTATCCGCTCGATTTCGGCCATGAAGGTCGGGACGCTGGGCAGGCAGTAACAATCGCGCGGCCACTTCGAGCCGATTTCCGGCCGCCTGGCAAACCCATCGGCCTTTTTCAGGTAGGCCGTGTAAGCCTCCTGGAAGCCCCGGCGTAGGGCGGCGACGGTCTGCAACAACTCCTCGGTGGAAACGCTGGCCTCCGGATAGGACCAGGTGGTCGCTCCCATCACCTCGTGCAGTTTCCAGTCCTTCTTCGGCGTGTCGGGATGTTCGTTGTGGCACTGGATGCAGGGCGATGCCACCGCGGTGTCGGCGAACATGGCGGTGTACAGTCCCGTATCGGCGGCGAAGAAGAATTGCGGGGCCTGAGTCTCTTTGATCAGGCGGAACTTCTCCGCCTGCGGGCCCTCGAAGCGGTTGGCCGGGTTGATCGGGAAGTCGGATCCGAGAAACAGGCTCAGGCGCACGGGGTCTTTTTCCAGATACACCGCCGTCGCCCGCAGGAACAGGGCGGGCAGGGGGCCGGCCTCCACGTCCGCGTCGCGCCAATGCTCGTCGAACTTAAGGCCGGCCGCCTTGCCGGCACCGACGATGGCCCGGGTCCACAAGGCGCGCACGGCATCGTTTTCCGCTTCCACCAGGGTGAACAGGCGTTCAACGGGTATGGCCGTTCCCGCCGGGACTTTCTCCGGCAGGGGAGGCGGGGCGCTCACAAAAAGGTAAACCGTCAAGACCAGCAGCGCCAGGCTGACGAGGATGAAGCGTCTAAGGTTCATGCAAATCCTCCTTCTTCGCCGGATAGCGCTTCTGTTGCGGGTAAGGAGAAGGCGCGCCGGCGAAATAGGCTCGCAGGGTTTCCGGCGCCAGGACTTCTGCCACCCGGGTGCGGGTCTTCATCACGTGATTTCCGTGGAAATCGTGACATCCGAGGCAGCTTTCCCATTGCTTGAGGGTGATGAGGGTCTGGTGCGGGATGTCCAGGGGGTCCTTCTTCAGTCTGGTGTCCTTGTGGCAGGTTTCGCAGTAGGTGACGCGGTCGAGGCTCACCCGAAGGCCCTGGTGTTCAAGGTGACAGGACACGCACCATTGCGGCCGCAGCTTTGCCCGCGCCTCGGCGAAGCGAGGCTCGACGAAACGGAAGACCGGATGGCGATCCTCGGGACGGTCGTGACAGCCGAGGCAGACCTCGTTGGTCACCTCGCGATAGCCGAAGTCCGCCGCCGTTTTCCGCAATCCCAAGGCATGGCGCACCCCGGCCTGGAGTTGTTGCCGGATCGTCCCCGGCGCGGGTTTGTGACAGCTCGCGCAGTGCAGGGTCTCGTGTCCGGTGTTCATGGGGCCGCGCTCGTGCCAATGCTCGTCCTGCGGCAGCAGGAGAGCGACCAGAGTCAAACCACCGAGCGACAGGCCCGCCGTGAAGCCCAGGTTCTGGCGTCTGCGGTACCTCAGTCCCGCGACCTTTGGATGTGACATGTCTCGTGCTCCGTGTGCAGCGAATCCGACGCATCCGTCAGAAAATCTCCCGCGCCGCGCTTCGGGTCGCCCAGAAGCGAATCCGCGGCGGCCGGCCGTGGTTTCGTTCTTGCCATGCGCTTTTTGCACTTTTTCTGAAATAATCGCGCCACCTGGCCATCCTCCACAATGACAACTTTCCCACTTTTTCGGACAAAAACCGGCCGGCGGCGGGTGAGCGGTTCGAGGAAGTTCCACCGTCCTCCGGTTTTGTGTATATAAAGGCGGTCGAGTCCAGCGCTTAGAGCCCCATGAGCACGCCTGAAAGATTTTCCACTCCGTCTCTTTCGATCCTCCACGCGGTCGTCCTGTCCGCTCTGGCGGGCTGCGGCATGGGACCGTCGATGCCGGAGCCGCCCGACCCGGAGGGGGCCAGATCGAAAATCGAAGAGTTCGAGGCGAGGGGGCGCTACCAGCCGGAACGCGCCTACGCCACCACCGAGATTCGCGAATCCTGGGAGCACGGCCGGACCAAGCTGGACGTCTCTTTCATGAGACCCGCCGGGGACGGGCGTTTCCCGCTCGTCGTCTATCTTCCCGGCCTGGGTGAAGACGCGGCGGCAGGAGCGTTCTGGCGCGCGCGGTGGGCGGCGGCGGGCTATGCGGTGCTCACCGTGCAGCCGGCGGCTCTGGGCAAGGTGTTCTGGGCCTCGGACGAGCTCGACGCCGGCGAGCTTCGGGCGACCGGGCGGACCTATTTCTCAGCGGCGTCGCTGGAAAGCCGGCTGCGTCATCTGGCCTGGGCGTTGGGCGAACTGCGCCAGCGCTCTGGCGTGCCGGGCAGCCCTTATTCCGTCGCCGATCCGGCCAAAGCCGCGGTGGCGGGGTTCGATCTCGGCGCTCAGACCGCTTCCGCCCTGGCGGGGGAAGCGGTCAAGGCAGCGGGTCCGGCAAACACCGGCCTGAAATTCGCCGGCGCCATCGTCCTGAGCCCTCATGTCACGCTGGCCGAAGGCAAGCTGGACGAGCGCGCCGCGGGGATGGCCATGCCCCTGCTCGCCGTGACCGGCACCAACGACGAAGACCCCTATGGGCTCAGCGCCACATCCCTTCGCTCCGCCCTGTGGCAGTCCATGCCGCCCGGCGGCAAATACCTGCTGGTGCTGCAAGGCGCGACCCACGAAACGCTCGCGGGTGTGGAGCCGGGACAGAAATGGAAAGGGCCGCCGTCGCGGCCGGGAGCGGGCGAAGGTTCGGAAGGAGGCGGATGGCTGCCCTGGTCCCGTGATGACGCCAAATTGCGGGTCGGTCAGCGAGTCGGCAGCGGGGCGGGTCGAAGCGGCTCCGCCCGCGGTCCGTCCGGGGGCGGCAGGGAGCCGGACGGACGGCTGCTGCGAAAGCGCGGGCCCGATGTCCGTCATTGGGCCGTGGTGGCCGGCGTCAGCACGGCGTTTCTCGATCTCGTCCTGAAAGATCGCGAGCGGGCCAGGCGCTGGCTGAACACTGAGGCGGCCCGCTGGATGGGCTCATCCGCGGAGCTCAGGCACAAGTAGCCAAGCTCACCGAACCGGTAGACGGGCCTCGATCCGGCGGGCCGTCAACCGGCTTCCGCCTGGGTGACCAGGAGACCCGAGGCTTTCAGTGTTTCGAGCTCCGCTTCCAGTTCGAGTTGGATGAGTTCCAGATGGGTGAGGCGGATCTCGGTTCTGGAACGGGTCGAGTCCAGGAGTTCCAGCAGGCTGCCCTTTCCGAGCCGGTAGGCTGCTTCGCCCATTTCCTTGAGGTCGGACAGCTTGGCGATGACCTCCCGTTCGAACTTCATGCGCGTTTCGCGTCTGCGCGCAAGCAGACCGGTCGCGCGATCGAGCGCGACATGGACTTGGGAGGTCACCAGCCCGCGTTCGAGGATGGCCGACTGTTTTTCTGCCGACGCCCTGGCCATCCCGCCCTGATTGCGGTCGAACAAGGGAATCTCGACGGAGAGTCCGCCGAAGAAGGCATGCCCGTACGGCTGCTCGGTGAACGCCGAACCGAACTGGATCGAGGGGATCGGCCAGCGTTCGGTCTTGGCTTTTTCCAGTTCGGCATCGGCTGCGGTTTCCCCCCGGCGGGCGGTCTCGATCTCGGGGTTGGTCCTTTCTGCATCCTCCCATGACTTCTTGGAGTCGGCGGGAACGCCCAGGGGAGCGAGGTTACCCGCCGCCTGCGGCTTCCAGTCCGGGAGCCCCAGTATCAGCCCCAGTTCGCCCGCCGTTCCTTGCAGTTCGTTGCGGGCGGTCTCCAGCCGCGCCTGGATGTCCTTGGCCTCGATCTCCATGCGCAGGGTGTCGTACCGGCTGGCGCTGCCGGACTGTTCCCGGCCGGCGACGATCGCCGCCAGATGCGTCATGTTCGCGCTGGTTTCTTCCAGTACGGCGACGCGCTGCTGGCCCGCCAGCAATTTGACGTAGGTGCGCCAGATTTCGTGCACGAGATCCGCGAAGCCGGCCTGCACTGCGGCTTCCGTGGTTTGCACCTGTTTTTCCGCGGCTTCGACCCGCGCGCCGCGCTGGCCGGAGATGAGAACCGGCACTTCCAGCAAGATCTGCCGCTGCACTTTGCCGTCATACATCGTGTTGTTGGCGCTCATGAGGTTGTAGTTGCCAAAATCGAGACGGGGATTGGGAAGCACTTCGGCGGCAGCGACACCGGCTCTGGAGATTTCGATGCTCTGTCTGAGGGCGGCATAGCGGGGGCTGTGCCGCTTGGCGATATCCAGCAGTTGCCGCATAGTCACGGTCTCCGGCAACGGGGCGACCGGTTCGCCGCCATCGGCGGCTGCGCTCAGGCTCAGATACAGGCTCAGCACAAGCGGCGACAAGCAGCGCAAAGCCCTGTGGCCGGAATGGACCCAACGGTTTTCAATCGTCATTCTTCGAGCATTTCGTCGGCCGTTTCGGCCGAGACCAGGTGTTTCGGGGTAAGGAAAGAGTAGATCACCGGCAGGACGAACATCGCCACGAAGAAGGTCGTGACCATCCCGCCGACGATGACGACGGCGAAGGGCTGCTGGGTCTCACTGCCGATGCCGGAGGAAAGCGCCATCGGCAACAGGCCGAGCAATGCCAGCAGCGAGGCCATGAGCACGGGGCGCAGCCGATCGGTGACTCCGTCCAGAATCGCATCGTATACCGCCATCCCTCGGCGCCGGCGTTCTTCGGCGGCACTCAGTACCAGCAGCCCCATGAGCGAAACCTGCCCCAGGAGCGCGATGAAACCTATGGCCGCGCTGACCGACAAGGGGATATTGGCAAGCAGCAGAACGAACACGCCGCCGGTCAGCGCGAAAGGGGTGGACAGCAGGATGGCGAATGCGCTTCGGGCCGACTGGAGCGCCCCGTACAAGAGCGCAAGCACGATCAGCACCGCCAGCGGCACCACGACGCCCAGACGCGACATCGCCCGCTGCTGGTTCTCGAATTCGCCGCCCCAGGTGATGAAATGACCCTCCGGAACCTGGACTTTCTCTTCCACCATTTGCATCGCGTCATGGACGACCGAACCGAGATCGCGGTCTTCCACGTTGAACTTGAGCGCCAGGAATCGCCGGTTGGCCTCCCGGTCGATCGAGGCCCGGCCCCGTTCGATCTGAAGCTGGGCCACTTCCCGCAACGGCACCCGGGCGCCGGAGGGAGCGGGAATCATGAGATTGGCGATCTGCTCGGTGTCGCTGTGCTCGGATTGCGGCAGGATCACCCGAACGGGTACTGGGCGCTCGCCTTGCCAGAGTTCGGTTGCCACTCTTCCGGCCATCGCCGTTTCAATCGTGTCCTGTGCCGCATCGACGGTGATGCCCTGACGGGCCAGGGCTGAACGGTCGAGGTTGATCTGAAACTGCGGCGCCTGGGAATCCCGGTACAAGTCTAAGTCGGTGATCCCTGGGACGTCCTTGAGCGCTGACTTGGCGTTTACCAGCGCAGCGCGCATTTGTTCCAGGTCGGAGCCGTATATCTTGAGGACGACCTTGCCGCGGACGCCGCTGACGGCCTCCTCGACGTTGTCCCGGATGGGCTGTGAAAAGTTGAACCGGACACCCGGAATGGCCGCCAGAGCCTCCCGCATTTCCTCGATCAGGCGCTCTTTGTCGAGCCCCTTGCGCCATTCCTCCTGGGGTTTCAGATGCACGAAGTTCCGGCCCATGTTGACGCCTTCGTTGTCCGTTCCGTCTTCCGAGCGGCCCTGCTGGCTGAGAATGCCTTTCACCTCGGGGAAGCGGAGCAGCCGTTCGCGCGCGTCCAGGAGAATCTCCTGCCCCTTCGACAGCGCAATGCTGGACGGCATTTCCGCGTAGATGTGGATGTCGCCCTCGTCCAGTTCTGGCAGGAATTCCGTGCCGATCCGGCTGGCCGCGAGGAGCCCCAGGCTGAGCAGAGCAAACGCCCCGGCGAGAGTAGCGATACGCCGGCCCAGGGCCAGTTCCAGAACGCCGCTGAAAGCTGCTCTGAGCCGGACCAGAAAGCGGGGTTCGGCAATGACCGCCTGTTTCGGGTGAATCAGAGCCGCGCAAAGGGCCGGCACCAGCGTCAGGGCGAAGATCAGCCCCCCTGCCAGCGCGAAGCTGTAGGTCAAGGCAAGCGGGCGGAAGATACGGCCCTCGACGCGTTCCAAGGTGAACACCGGAATCAGCGCGGCGATGATGATGAGCATGGCGAAGAATGTCGGCTTGGCCACGTCCAGGGCTGCCGCGATGATCAGGCGCACCATCTCCCGGCGGTTATCGGGGCGGTGATGGGTGGCCAGGTGAATCACGTTTTCCACCAGCACCACGGCGCCATCCAAGATGATGCCGAAGTCGATGGCGCCCAGTGAGATGAGATTGGCGGGGAGGTCGAGCTGATGCAGGCCGGCGAAGGCCACCAGCAGGGACAGGGGAATCACTACAGCGACGATGAGTGATCCCCGAATGCTGCGCAAGAACAGCCAGACGACGCCGACCACCAGGAGAAAACCGTGCAGCAGGTTGTCATGCACGGTGTGCAGCGTGTTATGCACCAGGTCGGTCCGGTCGAGGAACGGTACCAGCTTCATGCCGGCGGGCAGGATGCGGCCGTTCAATTCGTCCACTTTTTCGTGCACGGCTTCCAGCACCCGCGAGGGGTTCTGCCCGCGCCGCAGCAGCACGATGCCTTCCACCGCTTCTTTCTGGTCGTTCAATCCCACAGCGCCCTGACGGGGAGTATAGGCCTGAACCAGGCGGGCCACGTCGCCCACGGTCACCGGCGTGCCGCCTTCGCTTTTCAGGACGATCTGTTTGACGTCCTCGGGCGATGCGAGGTAACCGACGCCCCTGATCACCATCTGCTGGTCTCCGTGGCGCAGGAACCCGGCGCCCACGTTACGGTTGGAGCGGATAACCGCCTCGTTGACCTCGTCCAGGGTCAGGCCGAAGGATTCGAGCCGCACCGGATCGATTTCCACGTGGATTTCCTTGTAGTAGCCGCCGAAGGTCAGCACGTCGGCGACGCCTTGGACCTGGCGCAGCACGCGGGAGACGTTCCATTCCATTTCGGAACGCAGCTCGTACAGGGTGTGGCGGTCGCTCACCACCATGAACTTGTAGATTTCGCCTAGCGGCGTGTAGTCGGGCGCGAGGACGGGAGCCACCCCTTCCGGGACGTCCGCGCCGGCCATCCGCTCGGTAGTCAGCGTCCTCGAGCGGAAACTGTCGATGCCGTCTCGAAAGGTGATCGTTATCAGGGACAGGCCGAACAGGCTTTGGCTGCGCATCTGCAGCATGTCCGGCGTGCCGTTGAGCACGCGTTCCAGGGGGATGGTGACTTGCCGTTCGACTTCTTCCGGCGCATAACCGGGCATGAGGCTGATGACGGTGACCTGGGTGTTGGTGACGTCCGGATAGGCTTCGATGGGCGTTTCCAGATAGGCGTGAATACCGTAAAGGGCGATGACGGCGGTAACCACCATGGTGGCTATGCGCCGGTGCACGCAGTATTCGATCAGCAATTTGAGCATGGCCGTATCCCTACAGCAGCATCGCGGCTTCGCCATCGAGCAGCAGAGCGCCTTTCACCACCACACGCTCACCTCCGGCGAGCCCCTGGAGAACCGGGGTCATCCCTTCGCGCGACTGACCGACCTGAACGGAACGCGCCTCGAAGGTCCCGGGGGAGACTTCCACGTAGACCACGGTTTCCTTCCCGTCCCGGATCAGGATCGCGGTGGTCGGCAGGATGATGCGGCTCGGCGCGGAGGCCTCGATGGTGACCCTTGCATACATGCCGGGTTTCAGCGGCGTCCTGGGATCGTCCGGCTCGATGAACACGGAACCGCGCCGGAATTCGGTCTGGATGGCGGCGCTTTCGCCGACGACATGCCCATGGATCGCATTTGGCAGGGAAGCGAGCTCGATCACCGCTTTCGCGCCCTTCTCCACCAGCAGCAGATCTTTTTCGAAGACATCCGCCACGATCCAAGCCGCGGCGGGTTCCCCCAGCTCGAACAGCGGGGCGCCCGAGCCGACCGAAGCGCCTACCGAGACATCCGCTCTCAGTACCATGCTGTCCATCGGCGCGCGTACGGTGACTTCGCCGGCCGTTCCCTCGCCCAGCAGCTTCAGGAAATCGCGGCTGCGTTCGAACTCCGTGCGCGCTTGCTTGAATTCGGTTTCGGCTTCCATCCGTTCGACCTCCAATCCGACACCGGCGCGCTCCATCTGGCGCTGACGGCGCAGCCGGTCGTCGGCCCTGGCAAGTTCGGCCTCCGCGCGCGCGAAATCGGACCGCATTTGCGCGGCATCGCCGCTCACCAGAGTCGCGAGGGGGTCGCCCGCTTTGATCCGGTCCCCGATCTGAACATGGATCTTGGTCACCCGGCCGGCGACCACGGTGCCCGCGGTAGAGATCGCCTTGGTGCGGAAGTCCACCCGGGCGGGCGCGGAAATCGTACCGGCGAAGGCTTCCGGGTGGATTTCCTGCACCGTTATGTAAGGAAGCGACTCGGCCCGCAGCGATACGGTGCGTCTGGGGTTTCCTCGTGCATCCGGCGACGGCAGCGGCTCCGGAGCGGAGGGAGCCGGAGAGGTCGAATCGGTTGGGCCGCAGCCGGAAACCGATAGAAAGCCGATGAGGAGAAATGACCGATAACAAAGGCGCATGGAAAACGGCGGCAATGCGAGGAAAGTTGGGGACCCGGGTTCTGGTGCCTTCCTATGCTAGCCTCTGAAGCTTTCAGGAACCTTTCAGCGCTCCATGGAAACCGCGGCGGCGGTTGGGTCGAACATGACCTCGATGCGGACTCCGTGGCCGAACCGGGAGTCGGAGATGTGGACCTTCGCGCAATGCGCATCGGCGATTTCCTTGACGATGGCCAGACCCAGACCGCAGCCATCGCCGGGGCTTCCCGGAATGCGGTAAAACCGCTCGAAAATCTTTCCTGTTTCGGCCGGTCGAATGCCGGGGCCGTCATCTTCCACGCTCAGAACCGCATGCGGACGATTTTCCAGCTTCACGCAGATTCGTCCGCCGCTGCGTCCATAGCGGACGGCGTTGTCCAGCAGGTTGTTGAGCAGTTCGCGCAGCAGCAGCGCGTTGCCGGAGACCAGGATCGCCTCGTCCGGCGCCCGCAGTTCCAGTTCCATGTTCCGCTCCAGCGCCTTGGGCACCCAGTCCATGCAGCATTCGCGTACCAGCGTGCCCAGGTTCACCGCGGCGAAGTCCCGGCGATCCTGCGCCGTGGCCTCGGAACGGGCCAGTACCAGCAGTTGGGCGCTCAGATGGGCGACCCGGTCGGCCGAGTTCTTGATGTGGATCAGCGCCGGCCTCATCGTTTCCGGGTCCTGTGCGCGTAATGCCCGCTCCGCCTGGATCTTGAGTCCGGCCAGGGGGGTGCGAAGCTGGTGGGCGGCGTTTTCGATGAAGCGCCGCTGGGTCGCCATCGACGCCGCCAGACGTTGCAGGAGTTCGTTGATGGTATGGGTGAGGGAGCGCACCTCGAGCGGAACATCGGTGTCCGGGAAGGGATCGAGGTCCCGGGCCGACCGGCCGGCAATGATGCGCGCCAGGTTGCGCAGCGGGTGGAGCCCCCGGTTGACGCCCGTCCAGATGTGAACGCCGGTGACCAGCACTAGCAGGATTTGGGGCAGGACCACGGCGACGAGAATCTCGTTCATCATGCCGCGGCGCTTGTTCAGGGTCTCCGCCACCGAGACCAGCACTTCCCCGGATGCCGCCGTCGGCGCCGTCAGCACCGACACGATCCTGATCGGCTTGCCCGTGATTTCGCCATCCGAAAAATACGGACGGTCCCGTTCCTCCGGTGGTATCGAGGGACTGGGGAGGGCCTTGTCGCCCGCCATGAATCCCCCGCCGAGCGACTCGACCTTGAAAAAGGTCTTGTCCATGTCATCCCAGCGGAACATCTCCACGGCGATCGGCGGCAGCTCGAAAGTGATTTTGTCCTTCTGTCCCTTGACCTGCTGGGCGAGCGAGCGGGCGGAGTCCAGGAGCCAGCGGTCGTAGGCCATGTCCGCGTAGTGCAGGGCGACGAAATAGGACACCGCGGCGTCGAGCGTCACGACGAAAGCCAGGGGCAAGGTCAGCCGCAGCAGCAGCTGGGTCCGCAGGCTGTGCGGCTTATTCATCGGCGGCTCGGCTCCGCTCGGCGGAACCTCCGCTCACGGCAGGCCGCTCCAGCAGGTAGCCGAGACCGCGCACCGTCCTGATGCGAATGCCCAGGGTTTCGAGGCGGCGGCGCAGGCGGTGCACGTACACCTCGATGGCGTTGTCCGCCAGCTCTTCGGCCCCGCTCGCCAGGCGCTGGGCAATCCGGTCCTTGCTGACCACCCGGCCCGCCTGCAACAGCAGAGCCTCCAGCACGCCATATTCGCGGGAAGGCAGCGGCAGCGGTTCGCCGTTCACATGGACCTGGCGGTCGAGCGTATTGAGCACGAGGGGGCCGCACACGATGTCGTGACCGAAGCCGCCATGGCTGCGCCGGATCAGCGCACGCACCCGCGCCTCCAGTTCCCGCAGATCGAAAGGCTTGGTCATGTAATCGTCGGCGCCCAGCTCCAGACCGCCGATCCGGTCGTCCAGCCGGTCACGGGCCGTGAGGATGAGAACCGGCACCGGCGACTTCCTGGCCCGCAACTGTCGCAAGACATCCCGCCCGTCGATGTCGGGCAGGCCGAGGTCGAGGATGACCAGATCGTAGTCCTGGGTGCGCAGGGCGGCGTCCGCATAGGTACCGGTCATGGCCACGGTGAGTTCGAATCCTTCCTCGGCCAGGCTGCGCGACAGGCCGTCGGCCAGGGTTTCATCGTCCTCGACGAGCAGAATCCTCATCGGTTTTCACAGGGGTATGAAAGGTTCATGAAAGCTTTCTTCTCTATACTTCGCCGGTTAGCGGCAAGCTTGGCGCCGCGAGGGGCGATTCGTCAGGATTGCCGCAGTCTGCACGATATTTCCTCGAACCGGCAATCCGTGCCGTCAGGGGCCGGAATCCACCGGGGCAACGCCGAATGGGGTCAGCCATGGGAACGCCGAATTCCACCGCGCCTTCGCGCAACGTCCGGCTCGACTTTTTCCGGGGCGTGGCGCTGATGATCATTTTCGTCAACCACATCCCCTTCAACCCGCTGTATTTCTACACCCCTTCCCGGTTCGGATTCAGCGACGCCGCGGAAATCTTCGTCTTTCTCTCCGGGTTCGCCGCGGCGCTGGCCTACGGACGATGTTTCGAGAGAGCGGGAATGTGGCTCGGAACGCTGCGCATCCTGCACCGCTGCGGCCAGATTTACGTCTCGCACCTCGCGCTGTTTTTCGCCGTGGCGGCGATCTGCGCATTCGGCAACCGATGGCTGGGCGGGGAGGATTACATCCAGCGCCTGTACATACAGTATTTTTTCGAGAGCACGCCCGAAGCGATCGCTGCGCTGTTCAGTCTCCGCTACGTTCCCAATTTCTTCGACATTCTGCCGATGTATCTCGTAATTCTGCTCTGGGTGCCTCTGGCATGGAGCCTGTCGCGGATGCATGCCGCCCTGACGCTGGGTGTTTCCCTGCTCGTGTACCTGGGCACCTGGTGCTTCGGGTGGGAGCTGCCGGCGGAGCCTGCCGGCGATCGCCCCTGGTTCTTCAATCCCTTCGCCTGGCAATTGCTGTTTTTCACCGGTTTCGGGTTCGGCGCCGGATGGCTTCGGGCGCCGCGCGCCGGCCGCGGACTGACCGCGCTGTGCCTGGCTTTTGTGCTGGTTTCCATTCCGCTCGGCCATGAGCCGACCCATCAAAGTGTGGCGTTCCTGGGCGCCGTGCGTGTCCACTTGGAGCCCTGGGTGGACAAGAGTCATCTGGGACTGCTGCGCTTTGCGCATTTCCTGGCGCTGGCCTATTTGATGAACCGGTTTGTGTCCTGGAAACCCCATTGGCTGGAATCGCCCCTGCCGCGCCGGATCGCGCGGATGGGCCGGCAGTCGCTGCCGGTGTTCCTTTTCTCCATGGCGCTTTCTTATCTCGCGGGGATGGCGCTCGACTGGAGCGGGCGGGAGGTGTTCGACATCGCCTGGGTGAACCTCGCCGGCTTGGGATTGATGCTCGGCATGGCCGGGATTCTGGAGTGGCTGGATTCCAAACCCTGGAAAGCCGTGCCGGCCGCGCCGGCCCCGGTCCGGTTCCCGCCGCTGCCGACGCGGACCGCCTGGCCGAACGTCTGGGCCGGCCAGGCGGCTTTGGTTTTTCTGGCCGCAGCGCCCTTGCTGATTTCCTTTTCCAACACTGGGGATTCGACAAAGGCGTCGCTGGTCGCCAGCGCCGGGCAGCCCGGCCAGGTCGTTTACCCGTCGGATGGAGAAGAACGGATCGAGTGGCAGGACGGAATCTGATCGGGGAGTTCGCACAGTTTGCCGGCCGCTTATGGCCGGGATGTATCGGGAGGCACGCGATGACGAGACGGGAATGGCTGGAACACTTGTTCGCCGCAGGGACATTGGGCATCCTCGGTTCTGGCTGGCTGAGGCCGGCGAGTGGCGCTTCGATGGCCCTGCCGTTCAGCAAGGCTTGGCTCAGGGAGGAAGCCTGGCGTCTGTCGCGAGAGCCCTATCAAGGTCCCGCAGACGACATGCCGGATTGGCTGGCCGGGCTGGATTGGGACGCGTATCAATCGATCCGATTCAGGAAAGAGCACTCGCTCTGGGGACCGAAGGGTCTGCCGTTTCAGGTGCAGATGTTCCACCTTGGGCTGTTCTTCACGCATCCGGTACAAATCCACGAAGTCGTCCACGGTGTCGCCATACCCGTGGCGTACAGCCGCGATCTTTTCGAATACGGTGCGGCCGTCGACCCGCCCCGCAGAATGGGCGATATCGGCTTTGCCGGTTTTCGCGTCTATGCGCAGCCGGATTTCGAGCGAGACATGTTTTCGTTCCTGGGGGCGAGCTATTTCCGTGCGGTGGGGGGAACCCGCCAGTACGGCTTGTCGGCGCGGGGGCTGGCGGTCGATACCGGATTGCCGCGTCCGGAGGAATTTCCGGAGTTTCGCAGCTTCTGGCTCGAGCGGCCTTCGCCCCGCTCCGCGTTCCTCGCTCTCCATGCGTTGCTCGACAGTCCGAGTGTCGCGGGTGCGTACAGTTTCCGTGTGCGCCCCGGCGAGACGACGGTCATGGACGTCGAGGCATGGCTGTATCCGCGCGAGAACATCGAGCGGGTCGGCATCGCGCCGTTGACTTCGATGTTCCAGCATGGGGAGAACGACCGCCGCGTATCGGACGATTTTCGGCCGGAGATTCACGACTCCGACGGCCTTGCGATCTGGACCGGCGCCGGCGAGCGCATCTGGCGTCCGCTCGTCAACTCCCCCGTGGTTCGGGTCAATTCGTTCCTGGACGATAACCCGAAGGGCTTCGGGCTGCTGCAACGCGACCGCGATTTCGACCATTACCAGGACGACGGAGCCGATTACCATCTGCGTCCCTCCGCCTGGGTGGAGCCCCTGGAAGCCTGGGGCCGGGGTGCCGTTCAACTGGTGGAAATTCCCACCCCTGACGAGACCTTCGACAACATCGTCGCCTATTGGAATCCCGAACGCCCGTTCGAACGGGGGCAAGAGCGCGTTTTCACGTACCGCCTGTATTGGGGTTCCCAGCCGCCACAAAGGGGAGACAACGCCGAGGTGGTCGCCACCAGGACCGGCGTCGGCGGCATCCCTGGCCAGAAGAACCGGACGCCCTCGCGTAAGTTCGTCATCGACTTCCGGGGCGGGCGGTTGCCGGGTCTGGCGCCCGATGCCGGGGTCGAGCCGGTCGTTTCCGCCTCGAGAGGAAGGATCGAGCGGGCTGCTGCCCGTCCGGTCAAAGGAACGGCGACCTGGCGCTGCAACTTCGACCTGATCAGCGCCGGAAGCGAGCCCGTGGACTTGCGCTGTTTCCTGCGTGACGGTTTCGGCGCCTTGACGGAGACCTGGCTTTACCAGTGGACGCCCCCCGCCTGAGGGCTTCCAGCGCCGCCCCGGCTCCACTATCCCGGCCAAATCCGGCCGCCGCGGTTTGCAGGTTGGCCGATTCCCTGTAATGTCGGGGGCGGCACGCTTCGCCAATGCCGCGAGAGCCGCGGGTGCCGGGGGCGAATATGAGGGGGCGTTCATGGCGAACGAAGCGGTACATCAGTTCTTCTTCCAATTGATGGTCATCCTCCTGACCGCTCGCCTGTTTGCCGAGCTGTTCGCGCGCCTGAACAGTCCGCCGGTGGTGGGCGAGCTACTCGCGGGAGTGCTCCTCGGCCCCAGTCTTCTCGGCTGGCTGGAGCCCGGCCAAGTGATCCGGCTTCTGGCGGAGATCGGCATCATCCTGCTGCTGTTCGAGGTCGGCCTGGAAACCGACATCCGGCAGCTCGCCAGGACGGGATGGCGCGCCCTGTTCGTTGCGGTCGGCGGTTTCATCCTTCCTTTCGTCTTCGGCGCCGGCATCGCTTACCTCGCGTTCGGTTTCAGTCAGTTGGAAGCCCTGTTCGTCGGCGGTACGCTGACGGCCACCAGCATCGGCATCACCGTCCGGGTGCTGACCGATCTGCAGCGCAGGCATGGCAGGGAAGCCCAGGTGGTGCTGGGCGCCGCCGTGATCGACGACATTCTCGGCGTGATCCTGCTGGCGCTCTTATACGAATTCTCGCTGGCCGGCGCCGTCGATCCGGCCAACGCGGTGCGGGTTATGGGATTCATCGGCGTGTTCTTCCTGCTGGCGCCTTTGTTCGCCAGACTGATTTCGCTGGCGATCCGCCAGTTCGCCCGAATCAGCCGGACCGACGGCCTGATCCCGACGCTGATCGTTTCCCTCGTGCTGTTCTTCGCTTGGCTCGCCCATGCCATGGGGGCGCCGGAGCTCCTGGGCGGTTTCGCCGCGGGACTGGCCCTGTCGCGGCGCTTCTTCCTCCCTTTCGGCCTGGCTTTGCACCGCGATCCGGATTTCGCCGGGCGGATCGAGGATCAGATGCGGCCCATAATCCATTTGTTCGTGCCGATCTTCTTCGTCACGGTCGGACTGTCCTTGAACCTTCGCGCGGTGGATTGGGGTTCGCCGTTCATCTGGTCGCTGTCCCTCAGCCTGTTCGCCGCGGCGATAGCGGGAAAGCTGCTGGGCGCCATGCTGGTCACGGGGCCTTGGAGGGAGCGCTTCGCCATAGGCGTCGCCATGATCCCCCGGGGCGAGGTCGGCCTCATCTTCGCGGAACTCGGGCGCACCTCGGGCATCCTGGACAACGAAACCTACGCCGCCCTCATCATCGTCATCGCTCTCACGACGCTGCTCGCGCCGATCTTGCTCAAAGATGTCTACCGCCGGTATCTTCCACTTGATTGTGACTAACCGTTCATGCCGCGAGCGGCACCCCGGAACATGTAAGCCGCTTGCGGCATGAACGGTTTCCCTCACCCCAACCCTCTCCCAAAGGGAGAGCAACTGTGTTAGAGGTCAAGCGATTTGTGGACATGACCAAGGTTTATTTTGTTTCAGCATGGCATTCAGGATGGTGAGGAGCTTACGCATGGCCGCCGTTAAAGCGACCTTGGCCGGTT
>JBFMDC010000081.1:0-8975 GCA_040753975.1 Pseudomonadota bacterium | reverse complement strand
GGCCCTCTCCCAAAGGGAGAGGGGGAGCAAGGTTGCTGCGACTTTCACGTTAAAGCCCGGGCGGACGCTCCGGGCGGGACCCAAGGCGCGAAGCCGCGGCCCGCCCCAAGAGCCGTCGCCTGAGGCAGGTTTCGTTCATTCATGGCTCAACACCTCGTCATCGTCGAATCGCCGGCCAAAGCGCGGACGATCGAAAAATATCTCGGCAAGTCTTTCCAGGTCTATGCCTCCTACGGCCACGTGAGGGATCTGATCCCCAAGGAAGGCGCGGTCGATCCCGACCACGACTTTTCGATGAAGTACGAAATCATCGAGAAGAACAAGAAGCACGTGGCGGCGATTTCCAAGGCCATGGAAAAAGCCGATGCGCTGTACCTCGCGACTGACCCCGACCGCGAGGGCGAGGCGATTTCCTGGCATCTGTACGAACTACTGAAGGAGCAGCAGGTCCTCGACCAAAAGCCGGTCCACCGCGTGGTGTTTCACGAAATCACCAAGCGCGCCATTACCGAAGCCGTCGAAAATCCCAAAGCGCTTTCGGCCGATTTGATCCACGCCCAGCAGGCCCGGCGGGCGCTCGATTACCTGGTCGGCTTCAAGCTTTCTCCCCTCTTGTGGAAGAAGATCCGCCGCGGGTTGTCGGCGGGCCGTGTACAAAGTCCCGCCTTGCGGATGATCGTGGAGCGCGAACTCGAAATCGAGCGCTTCGAAGTCCGGGAGTACTGGACGATCGAGGCGGCGATCCAATCCGAGACCTGCGCGCTTTCGGCCCGGCTGACCCATCTGGCCGGCAAGAAGCTGGAGCAGTTCAGCATCGTCACCGAAGACGAGGCGCAAGCCGCTCGGCAGAGCCTGCTGGACCAGGCCCGCGGCAAATTGCGGGTGCTCAGGGTCGAAGAGAAGGAGCGCAAGCGCAACCCGGCGGCACCCTTCACGACCTCGACCCTGCAACAGGAAGCCGCCAGGAAGCTCGGCTTCACCACCCGCCGGACCATGACGGTGGCGCAGCAGCTCTACGAAGGCATCGACCTGGGCGGCGAGGCGGTGGGGCTCATCACCTACATGCGTACCGATTCGGTCAACCTCGCCCAGGAGGCCGTCCAGGAATTGCGCGCGCTGATCGAGTCGCGCTACGGCAAGGACAACGTGCCGGAGCAGCCGCGCATCTACAAGACCAAGAGCAAGAATGCCCAGGAGGCGCATGAGGCGATCCGTCCGACCTCGGCGTTCCGCACCCCGGAGTCGGTCAAGGCGCATCTGACGCCCGACCAGCTCAAGCTTTACGGCCTGATCTGGAAGCGTAGCGTGGCCTGCCAGATGATCCATGCGACCTTGAACACCGTCACGGTCGATTTCGCCTGCGGGAGCACCGACAACCTGTTCCGGGCGACCGGCTCCACGGTCATCCATCCCGGCTTCATGTCGGTATACCGCGAGGGGCAGGACGATGTGCCGGAGGAAAGCGACGAAATCTATCTGCCCAAGCTGGTGGAGGGGCAGGAAGTCGACCTGAGCGACGTGATCCCCTCGCAGCATTTCACCGAGCCGCCGCCGCGCTATACCGAGGCCAGCCTGGTCAAGGCGCTGGAAGAGTACGGTATCGGCCGGCCTTCGACCTACGCGGCCATCATTTCGACGCTGCAGCAGCGGCATTACGTCGAGCTGGAAACCAAGCGCTTCCATCCCACCGACCTGGGGCGGGTGGTGAACAAGTTCCTGACGGAGCATTTCAACCGTTACGTCGACTACCACTTCACCGCCGATCTCGAAGACGATCTGGACGCGGTGTCGCGGGGCGAGAAGGACTGGATACCGCTGATGCGGGAATTCTGGGGGCCCTTCCATGCCCTGATCGGCGAGAAGGACGAAAGCCTGAAACGGGCCGACGTGACGCACGAGGCGATCGACGAGAAATGCCCGGAATGCGGAAGCCCGCTGTCGATCCGGCTGGGGCGCAACGGGCGGTTCATCGGCTGCACCAACTATCCTCAGTGCAAGTACACGCGCAATCTGGCGGGCAAGGAATCGGAGCAGACCGAGCCCGAGGTCGTGGAGGGGCGGCAGTGCCCCAAGTGCAATTCGCCGCTGGTCATCAAGACCGGGCGCTACGGCCGTTTCATAGGCTGCAGCGGCTATCCCGCCTGCCGCCACATTGAGCCGCTGGAGAAGCCCACCGATACCGGCGTGACCTGCCCGGAGTGCCGCCAGGGCACCTTGACCAAGCGCAAGTCCCGCTTCGGCAAGCTGTTCTATTCCTGCTCGACCTATCCCAAATGCAGCTATGCCGTGTGGAATCCCCCGATCGCCGAGGCCTGCCCCGCCTGCCAGTGGCCGGTGCTCACCCTGAAGACCACCAAGCGCCGCGGTACCGAGAAAGTCTGTCCGCGCAAGGAGTGCGGTTACGCGGCGCCGTACGAAGGTGAGCCGCTGACCGATTCCGCCGCCTGAGCGTCGGCTCGGCGCGCGTGGCTTGGGTTTCCGGCTTCCGTATCGGCCTTGCCGCGGGTGCCCTGCGCCGTGGCCGGATCGTCGCCTATCCCACCGAGGCGGTCTACGGGCTGGGATGCGATCCTTTCAACGAAGACGCCGTCCGTCGGCTGCTGGCGCTCAAGTGTCGCAGCGAGACCAAGGGCCTGATCCTGATCGCGGCGGACGTGGAAGCCGTCGAAGCCCTGGTCGACCTTGCCCGCGTCCCGCGCAGCGGCGAAGTGCGCGCGGGCTGGCCCGGTCCCACGACCTGGCTGATCCCGGCCCGCCCCGGCATTCCCGACTGGCTGCGCGGCGCCCATGATTCCCTGGCGGTCCGGGTCACCGCCCATCAGGTGGCGGCCGCGTTGTGCCGCGCCTTCGGCGGCGCAATCGTATCGACCAGCGCCAATCTGTCCGGACACCGGCCCGCGCGAACGCCGGTGCGGCTGTGGTGCCAGTTTTCCCGGCAGGCGATCCATTTCCTGCCCGGCCGCCTCGGCGGCGCCGTTCGTCCCACCGCCATCTTCGACGCAATGAGCGGGCAGCGCATCCGCTGAGCGGCGCGTGTCGCAAATCCGACAAAGGCGGGCCCAGCCCGCTCCTGTGTGGGAGAACTGCCCTGCGTAAGATGCCCCCGGAAGGATCGTCCCGGAGCCGGCAAACCCCAGGAAACCGCGGTCTTTCGGGCTTCCTGTGCACTCGCCGAGGCTATGGAACGCTGTTTGCTGGGGATCGCTAAACGATCCCGGAATGTAAGGAGCCCCCCATGCTCGAAATCGCCATTGTCGGAGGCGGCCTGTGCGGCTTGGCGCTTGCGCAGGGCCTACAGGCCAAGCGGTGCGACTTTGTCCTGTTCGAGGCTCGCGGCCGTCTGGGCGGGCGTATCCAGTCCGTGCATAGCGAAAAGGCCGGGTTGGCGTTGGACCTCGGGCCCACCTGGTTCTGGCCGGAAATCCAGCCGCGCATGCTCAAGCTGGTGACCGATCTCGGGTTGCGCAGCTTTCCCCAGCACGATACGGGCGAAGTGCTGTACCTGACCGATCACGACAAGGCGCCGGATACCTTGAGCCGGCCCGGTCTGCACGGCGGCGCCCACCGTCTCGAAGGCGGAATGGCGAGCCTGGTGGAGGCATTGAGCCGGAGCCTTCCTGCCGGCGCTTTGAGGCTTGGCCATGAGCTCACCGCCGTGACCGACCGCGGCGATCACGTGGAGCTGAGCTTCGTCCACGGCGGGGAAACCGCCGCGGTTGCGGCGCGGTGCGCGGTGCTGGCGATGCCGCCACGCCTGGTCGAGGAGCGCGTTCGCTTCGAGCCGGCCCTGGACGCCAGGGTGCTCGAAGCCCTGGGCGACACCTACACCTGGATGGCCGACCAGGCCAAGGCGCTGGTGGCTTACGACAAACCGTTCTGGCGTGAGGCCGGTCAGTCGGGAAATGCCTTCGTCCAGCATGAACATGTCGTCCTCGGCGAGATCTTCGATGCCTGCGACGCGAATGCCGAGCGGGCCGCCCTGGCCGGCTTCTTCGCACTTCCTCACCAAGCGCGGACCGCGTTGCTGCCAGGCATGCCGATGCTGATCTCCAGCCAGATGGTGCAGGTCTTCGGTATTGCGGCAGAGCAGGGGGAGGTGCGGTTTCAGGACTGGGCGGCGGAGCCCTATACCTGCAGCCGGAGGGATCACGTGCCGCCGGACAATCACCCGGAATATGGCCATCCGCTGCTGCGGCGGCCGCAATGGGGCGGGCGGCTGCATTTCGGCGGTTCGGAGACCGCGAGTTACGGCGGCGGCTATCTTGAAGGCGCCCTGGAGGCGGCTGCCCGGCTCCAAAGGGCGCTTATCGTGGAGCGGCCCTTCGCCGTGCCGGGTGCCGCGCAGAACGGGCAAGGCATCGCCGGGTTCGGCGAGTGGGTGGCCGCTCAGCGCGGGGTCATTCTCGAACGCTACAAGCGCCTCCTGCATCAGAATCTCGCGAGCCAGCGCACCGGGCAGCTTACCCAGCGGGCGGTGCTGGGCGTCATGGAGCAGGTCTACAGCGAAGCCTTGGCAAGGCTCGGCGAGCTTTCCTTCGATCCCCCCGCCGGCAGCATCGAAACCGGACTCCCGGCGCTGGCGCAGGAACTGCTGGCGCCCTTCGTCGGCTTCAACAAGTTCCTGCTCGACGAGGCGATCGCCTTCAACGGCAGCTCCCGCGCGCTGTCCAACTTCCCCTCCGAGCATCGGCCTTCGCCCGAGTATCTGGAAACCACGGCCCGCGATCTGGCCGCCGCCTGGCGCGAGTTCGCCTACAACGTCAACGCCCTTCTGGCGCGCCGCCTCACCGTGCGGGCGGCGGCGTGACGAAAGCGCGAGTATCACGGGAGCACTCGATGCTTGAACTGGACGTAAGACTGAGCCGGGACCATTTCGATCTGTCCGCCCGGCTCGCCATAGACAGCCCGGTAACCGCGTGTTTCGGGCCGCCGGGCGCCGGCAAGAGCACGCTGCTGGGCATGATCGCCGGGATCGTCAGCCCGCATCGCGGCTGGATCCGGCTGGGCGGCGAGATGGTTTTCGACAGCCGTCAGGGCGTGCGCGTGCCCGCGGCCCGCCGCCGGATCGGCCTCGTGCGTTTCGACCCGGCCGGCCATCCAAGGCAGACGGTGGGCGAGCTGCTCCGGGACACGCACCGGAATTCGGTTCGGACCGGCGCCTTCGGATTCGCCGAGGTGGCCGATCTCCTGGAACTGGAGCCTGTGCTCGAAAGCGGCGTTCAAGCCTTGCCGGCTGGAGACAGGCAGCGGGTCGCGTTGGCCCACGCGCTGATTCCCTCCCCGCGCCTCTTGCTGCTCGACGATCAGCTCGAAGCTTCGGGCGTCTCCAACTCGGCCCTGCTGCCCTATCTGACTCGGGTCCGCGATGTCCTGAACGTCCCCGTCATCTACGTCAGCCATTCGCTGGGCGAGGTATTGCAGCTCACCAACCGCATGGTGCTGATGGTCAACGGCCGCGTCCTGGGGGTCGGGGACCCGCATGAAATCATCACCGACAAAATTCTTTCCGCCGGGTCCGCCCTGCAGGGCATAGAGAGCGTGCTCCCCGTGACCGTGCTGGGCCATGAAGCCGAGAACGGCCGCACCATCGCCTACTACCATGGCAGTGAGCACGTAGGTCGGAACCGGCTTCATCGGGTTCCGACGCCAGGAGACCCCGTTTGGCGGAACCCGAAGAGACGGTTCCGCCCTACGCGACTGCGGGGGACGTCGATCCAGAACCAGATCAAGGGCCGGGTATGCACGGTCATCCGCACGCTAAGGGCACGCCGTCGTACAGATCGACTGCGGCGTCACCTTAGCTGGCTGGCATTTCCCTGAAAGCGCTCCATGAAATGGCCTTGCAGGAAGGAGACACGGTGTATTGCCTGATCAAAGTGCATGCGTTCTCCTATGTGGGCAACCCGTCTCGGGACCGGAATCCCGCGGAAGTGCCGGTCATCCATTGAAGAATCTAGCTAATTCCCAAGGCAGACATCGATGAGTACCCATATCAAGACCACGCAGGACGGCCGCAAGGTCGAAGTCATCGGACCGGCCGTTTGCCTCGACGGCCACAAGGAAGCCAGCCGTCTGGTTTCCGTCAAGGAGCACCCCAACCGGGAAGCCATCCTGGCGGCGATGCCGGATGCCACCCACATGGCGGGCCGGCTGCCGCTCACGGCGGAAGAGGCGGCCGCCGCCCAGGCGGCGCTGGATGCGGCGCGGGAGGCCTATGCGCGCAGCCCCAAGGGGCTTTCGGAGCGCATTCGCGCGGTTCAGAACCAAGCCTTGGCCAACCGCGACGGCTGAGCCTGCCCGCATTCGCGGATGACGAACCCTTACGAAATCTACGATCTGCTCCAGGATTATGCCGGCGCACCGGTGCCCATCGGCACCGTGGCCATCGGCCTGGTCTGGACCCTTTGCGAAGCCGATGCCGTCGGGCTCTCGATGAGCCCCGGCGTTCACACACGTACCCTCCCCTGGGCCGGCACGCTGCGCGGCAAGACCTTGTCCGAACTGGCCGCCTGGGTGCGGGAGTTCGATCCGTACCGGGCTACGGTCGGCATGGCGGCCGTCAACGCCGGCATCGGCCGGCTCGGCATGTTCCCGGAAGGCGAGACGCTTTCGCCCGTCGCAGGCGGGAACAACAACCTTGCCGTCTTCGATCATTTCCTCCCCGAGCTGCGCGGCAAACGAGTCGTGGTGATCGGTCGTTATCCCGGGCTGAACCGGTTCGCCGAAACGCACTCCTTGACACTCACCGTCCTGGAACGCCAACCCGGCCCCGAAGACCTGCCGGATTCCGCCTGCGAATACCTGCTGCCCGAGGCCGACTGGGTTTTCATCACGGCTACTTCGATTCCGAACAAGACCTTTCCGCGTCTCGCCGCCCTGGCGCGGGCTGCCACGACGGTGCTGATGGGGCCGACCGTCCCCTGGCTGCCCGAACTCCACCATTTCGGCATCGACTATCTGGCCGGTGTGGAGGTGGCCGATCCCGGAATCCTGAAGGACACGGTGTGCGAAGGCGGGGGCGTGCGGATCTTCGACGCCGGGGTGCGCTACCGCATTGCGCCCATCGGCATCGAGGCCAGCAAGCAATGGGCGCGCCGGATGATCGCCGGGGTTGCGCAGGAACGGGAGCGCCTCAAGCGGGACATGGAAGCGTGGTATGGCCACGGCGGCTCCGGGCGTTTTCCGGAGTATGCGCAACTGGAAGCGGTCGACCGTCGCCTGTCGCGTCTCGACACCTGCTTCAAGCGGCTTTGGGACGTCTCTCCCGATCCGGTTCTGGGACGTGTGCCCAACCTCGCCCGCTGATCCGGCGCTCATGGCCGTGGGGCATGGGGCGGCTCTAAAACCATGTGATTTGACGGGTTTTTGCTTGGCAGTAAAATGCAGTCGAAATCAGGTCTTACTGGAGATGGTCGATGGTTGCTGAAGTCAGAGTTTCGCCCGAACACGATGCGGACGCCCCGGCCCGGTTCGACGGCCACCTGCTCGACAGGCTCTGCAAGGACACTCTGGCGTCTTCCGGCGACGCGGGCCTGCTGGACCGGCTGCGCCAGGCCTATCCGGGGTACCCGCTGCACCTCGCCCGCCTGGGGCACGAGTGGTACCGCCTGGGCGGCATCGTCAAGCCGAACGGTACCCGGATCGCGGCGGACATCGGCGAGTGGGCGGAGCGTACCTACATCGAATGCGGGCAGAATTTCAATACGCTGCTCGCGCACTGCGAGGAAGGCGGCTTCCTGGCTACCCACCACAGCGGCGTTACCCTCTACCTCGTCGCCCAGATCGGGCCGCGGGCGGAGGATTTCGTCCAGATCGAAGTGGACCGGACCCAGGAAACCGCGGACCGCTATCTGATCGACCCCGAAAATCCGCCGGAGGACCTGGAAGGGCTGATCGATCCCCTAGAGCCGGTCAGTGTAGAGCCTTTCGCGGTGGGCGCCGCCCGCTACGCTTACCGACGCAAGACCGAGGTAGCCCTGTTCATGCGGGAGTTGGGGCGGCATCGTGCGGACCGCCACCCCGCCCGGCGTTTCATGGACGACTGGAACGACAGCAGTGCGGGCCAGCAAAGAGTCTTCTGCGAGGACTGGAGCCTGCGCCTGTTCCAGCACATCGGCCGCCACGGCGAACAGATCATGAACGTCGAGATCGTCCACAACCGCACCCGCGAAGTGCCGCGCCTGGAAGGGCCGGACGGCAAGAAAGGCAAGGCCCTGGCGGCGCTTCTCAACCGCTTCGATGCGCAGGCGGGCTATCCCTTCGCCTGGTACTTCCACATGCTCAAAGGGCTGGTCTCGCCGCACGTGGGCGAAGCGGTGCAGCGCGACCTGTCCAAGGACTATGCCTATCTGCCCGACCGCGATGCCGGGGTGCTGAAGCAATGGGCGGCCTCGCCCTATGTTTTATAGCTGTCTCAGTCCAAACGCGGTGAGCCTTGTTCCCTCTTGCCTTCGAGCGAAACCGGATTCCGGCAGGCGTAAAATGATGTTGCCGGGGCTGATCCCGAGTGGACCGAGGTGAAGACATGCCAACCAAGAAATCCAATCCCGATCTCGACAGGCTCGACCGCGTCGTGGCCGAGGCTCGGCGCAGCCAAGAGGATCGGGAGCAAGGGTACCGCGAGCAGGCGCTCAAGCTGTATCCCTGGGTGTGCGGACGCTGTGCGCGCGAATTCAACCACAAGAATCTGCGTGAACTGACGGTTCACCACCGCGACCATAATCACGACAACAATCCCGCCGATGGCAGCAACTGGGAGTTACTGTGCCTCTATTGCCACGACAACGAGCATCAGCGCTACCTGACCGCGGATCTGACCGGGAAGGTCGAGGCCGGTGTGCGGCAGGGTTCGACACTCACCCACAATCCCTTCGCCGGTCTCGCCGATCTGCTGAAGGTGCAGAAATAGCCATGGTTTTCGAGAGCGACGCCGAGTATCGCGGCGGAGCCGCTCCCACTGTAGGAGCGGCTCCGCC
>JBFMDC010000080.1:0-3917 GCA_040753975.1 Pseudomonadota bacterium | reverse complement strand
ACAGCCCGGCATGAATCCAGCTCACAGGGAGGTGTGAGGTCGCAGCCATCCGTGGCCCCTGGACCCCGGCAATCCCTGCCGGGGCGACGACTTGGCTTTTGCCCGACGGCGGTCAGGCCCCTTGGAGAGGCCAGCCGTCGAAGCCCACCGGCTTTGCCGGTGGATCGTTACTGGCGGTAGTGGCTCTTGGGGGCGTCGCCTGCGCGCCGGCGCCGGTCATCGACCAGTCGAGTTTCTCGGACGTTTCGGGGCTGGAGCCGCCCTTTCCCGGCCACCATCGCCTTCCGCAATCTGAAGGCCGAGGTGCTGGCGGCCGATAACCACAAGATTGTTTACCGTATTCTCGGCAGAGTTTGACGTTTTTGTGACTACAGGTGGTCCGAAAAACGCGATCTTTGGTGTGGCACGGGCATGCAAATGATATTGAGAAGTATTGTTCTTTGCATGGCAGGTCTTGCATCCCGGGGATCGAGCGGCGGGAAAAGAAGATCGCGTTTTTCGCCGGCCTGCTGATGGGCGTTTGCCTGCCAGGGACCGTTCCCGATAGCCGAGCCACGGTTTACTCCAGCCGGACGAAGCCTTCGAGCTGGCTTTCGGGCCGGGCGTGGCCGTGATGCCGGAGCCTGTGCTCCTGAGCGACGAGCAGATCGCCGCGGTGGAGCGGGAGGCGCGGGTGAAGCTCGAATCCGGCCACGAGCCGCCGGAGTATCAGCCTGCGGCCCGCTGATCGGCGCTTTCGTGCTCATGGAACTTCGCCTGGCGCCCCTCATCGTCACCGTTTCGCTGTTGGTGCAAAGGCTCAGGCGCGGGGAGAAGGCGCCGGCGGCAAGCCGGGCCGGCGCCGGAGTCATCGGGGCGGCATGAATACGCCCGCCCGGCGGGTCAGCCGCGGCTTTCCATCCGTACCTTGAGACCCTGGGGCCGCGCCCGGTTCCCTTCCAAAGCCACGCCTCGCCGGTTGGCTTCCAGATGGCGGACGATCATGTAAACGGCTTCCAGCTTGTCGGAGGCGCCGGCGCTTTCGGCCAAGTGGGTCAAGTCTACGAACGATTCGGCATCTTTGAGCGTCGCTATGATTTTCTTCTGCAATTCGAGGATCGAAGCCGCCGCTTTCTTTCCCGCCTCCACGCCGGGCTGGTGATAGGCGTTGATATTGACGAGCGAGGCATAGAATCCCACCGCCCGTTCGTAAAGCGCGATAAGCGCTCCAACGCTGAGCGGATCGGCGCGAGGAATGGTCAGCGTGATCGAGTCGCGGTGATTTTCGTACAGCGCTTGGCGTGTTCCCTGCAAGAACCCGGACAGGTAGTCCCCGCTGGTCACGCCCGGTTCGATTTCCAAGCTGGGGCCGTCCCGGTCTTCGAGCACTTCGACGAAGGTGGCGAAGAAGTTCGGGATGCCGTCCCGCAGTTGCTGGACATAGGCATGCTGGTCGGTGGAGCCTTTGTTGCCGTACACGGCCAGTCCCTGGTGGACGGTGCGGCCCTCCAAGTCCTTTTCCTTGCCCAGGGACTCCATGACCAATTGCTGCAGATAGCGGCTCAACAGCAGCAGGCTGTCCTTGTACGGGAGCATGACCATGTCCTTCTTGCCGCTACCGTCCCCGCAGTGATGCCAGCAGGCGGCCAGTAGCGCGGCGGGGTTGTTGCGGAAATCGGCGACCCGGGTCGCGGCGTCCATCTCGCGGGCGCCGGCTAGAATGGAACGGATGTCGATGCCCTGCAGAGCGGCCGGCAGCAGTCCGACGGCAGACATCTCCGAGGTACGACCGCCGATCCAGTCGTACATCGGAAATTCGGCGAGCCAGCCTTCGGCGTGCGCCACCTCGTCCATCCGGCTGCCTTCCATGGTGATGGCGACTGCACGCGGAGCCAGGGTCAACCCCTGTGCTTCGAGGGCGTGCTTGACCTCCAGCAAAGCGTTGCGGGGTTCGGGAGTACCGCCCGACTTGGTAGTGTCCAGCACCAGGGTACTCTTGAGTCGGCCCTGAAGCCGATGGAGCACTCGATCGATACCTGCCGGATCGGTGTTGTCGATGAAGTGGATGGCCAGGGCGGGCTCGGCCGGCGCAAGCGCCGATGCCACGAACTGCGGGCCGAGCGCCGACCCGCCGATGCCGATGGAGAGGATATCGGTGAACCTGTCCGCTTCCGGAGGCCGAATCGCTCCTTCGTGAACCTGTCGGGAGAACAGCTCGATGTGTTCCAGATCCCGCGTGATGGCGGCGCGGATTTCCTCGGTGGGCGCCAATTCCGGAGCGCGCAGCCAGTAGTGGCCGACCATGCGGTTTTCGTCGGGATTGGCGACCGCGCCCCGCTCCAGTCTGGCCATCGCCTCGAAAACGCCGGCGAATCGCTCCTCCATGCGCTCCGCCCATCCGGCATCGAACCGCACCCGGCTGATGTCGAGATAGAAGCCCAGACCTTCGTGGTAGTAGAGCCAGTCTTGGTAACGCTGCCAAAGCGCGGTGCCGTTCATCTTAATTCCCCAGTGAGCGAGTCGAAAAAATCGATGCCGAGAGACAGGCGCGCCGGTATTGGCGCCTGCAACTTCCGGAGACAATACCGGCGATAGATGTAAGTGCGGTTACCGGTTTGGCCATGCCCCAAAATCAGGGGAGGACTTCAACGTCGAAACCGTGGGAATCGGGTTCGGTCACGGTATCTTCATAAGAGAGCTGTAGCTTGGAAAATTGGATTAACCAGGCACCCGAGATTTCGATATGAAAAAGACAGCTTTCCTGGCGTGCATATTCAGTACCAGCTTGATGGTCATGGGTTGGGGAGCGGCGGACGCCGACGAACGGGTGAGATTGACCGGGTCGGGAGCGAGCTTTCCGTTTCCGCTCTATTCCGCCTGGTTCAAGCGCTTTAGCAACGAGCGCAAGAATGTCACCATCGATTACCAGGCGAAGGGTAGTGGGGCCGGCATACAGGACTTCATCAACCGTACCGTGGATTTTGCCGCCAGCGATGCCGCGATGAAGCCGGAGGAAATGGCCAAAGTCCCAGGCGGAGTCCAGTTGCTGCCGATGACGGCTGGCGAAATCGTTCTCGCCTACCATCTGCCAGGCGACCCGAAAGGCCTGAAGCTGCCGCGGGACGTGTACCCGGACATTTTTCTCGGCAAGATCACCAAGTGGAATGATCCGCGCATCCAAAGCGCCAATCCGGAACTAAAGCTTCCGGATCTGCCGATCACCGTGGTACGCCGCGCCGATAGCAGCGGCACGACCTTTGTCTTCACCAATCACCTGGTTGCGGTGAGTGAGGCCTGGAAAAACGGCCCCGGCGCCGGCACTACCGTCGCTTGGCCGAAGAGCGATAAATTCGTGGCTGCTCCGAAAAACGATGGCGTGACCGCCACGATCAAACAGACACCGGGTGCGATCGGCTATATCGAGTATTCGTTCGCGATCGGGGCGAGGGTGAACATGGCCTCCCTGCAGAACAAGGCGGGCAGATTCATAGCGCCTGGCGAAGAAGGCGGGGTGGCCGCGCTGTCTTCCGTGCAATTTCCGGAAAACATGATCGCATGGGTGCTGGATCCCGAAGGCGAAAATGCCTACCCGATCGCAACCTTCACCTGGATGCTGTTCTACAAGCAGAACGGCGATCCGAAAAAGGCGGAAATTCTGCGCGACATGGTCGAATACGGCCTGACCGAAGGGCAAAAAATGAGCGCGAAGATGGGTTATATCCCCTTGCCGCGAAGCGTCGTGGAGGCGGTAAGAGCAGGGGCGAGGAACATCCAGTAAGATCGCTCGCCCTCACCCCAGCCCTCTCCCAGCGGGAGAGGGAGATTAAGGGGTACAAACCGGTATGATCCTTTACAAATTAAACCGGGCACAGGGTTTACATTCTGTAAGGTATTGGCGAGGAGGACACGCCAATGCCGTGGAAAGAGACCTGTGCGAT
>JBFMDC010000079.1:0-55847 GCA_040753975.1 Pseudomonadota bacterium | reverse complement strand
CTTGCGCCTGGCGGGCTGTACCGCCGCGGGGGGTGGAGCTGCCGGCTTGGCCGCCGGCGCCGGTTTTGGCCGATTTTCCTGGGCCAGAGCCGGCGGCGGCTGGCTGGCCGTCGCTTGGGGTTCCGTCGGAGCGCCCGAGGTCAGCCCTAGGAAATAGCCCAGCGCCGCCACGTTGGCCACGGCTACCGCTCCCAGAACCCACGGCAGCCAGGGGCGTCTGCGCGCCGGTTCCGGCGAGAAGATCATGCTGTCCAGCGAGGCGGGCTGGCTGAGTTTTCGTTCCCGCTCCGATTTGCGGAGCGCATCCAGGATATAGGACATCGATCTAAGGGGGCGAAGAGGTCATTCCAGGCGGGGACTATCGGCAGGCTTCATTTCGTTGAGCAGGCAGATGAAAGTATGAGGTCCGACGGCGCCATCGACAATCAGGCCGTGCTGTTTCTGGAAGGCCGCGACCTGCGCTTTCAGGGCTTCGTCGAAGCGGTGCGGGTCGGCAGGCTTCTTTTTCGCAGGGAAGCGCTGGCGCAGCCATTTTACCGCGGGCGACGACTGGCCCGGCTTGAGCACGGTGACATCCGCCACCGGCGGGCGCCACAGCAGCGTGAACCTGCCTTCCCAGAACGGCAGGCTTTCCGCCAGCGGCAGAGTCGCCGGCTCGCCGCCGAAATCCACTGTCGCCAGGCCGCCGGCGATAGCGGTCAGGGTCCCGTAGCGCCTTTCTCCGCCGGGGAGGACGAATTCCAGGACCGCCGGGTGGTTCAAAAGGCGCAAGACCGGCCAGCCGGAATCCTCGCTGAGGCAGCGCAGGCCCTGGCGTTCGGCGGTTTCGCAGGACTTGCCAACACCTCCTTCGGCTTTCCAGAGCGCGAACAGCCGGGCAAAGGCTCCGGCTTCGTCGGTTCCTTTCGATTTGAGCAGATCTTTGAAGCGGGCGCGGCCGGTTGGAGCGGTCGGCGTGGCGGCATCGGGTTTTTCCGGCGCGGCTTGCGGTGAAGCCGCGGGTATGCCGGCCGGCGTGGGCGACGGCGCTTCCCGGTCGGACGATGCGGCCTTGCCGTCCGGCGCGCGGTCGATGAGCACGGCCCAGGCACCGATCAGGGCCGCAACCACACCCCCCAGGGTCAGTTGCCGCCAGAACCGGGGAGGCAGCACCGACGGCAGCACTTCGCGGGCCGCCCGCCGCACCGTGGCGCGGTCCGCCTGGAACTTGCCCTGGGCATAGGCGCCCAGCAGCGCCCGGTCGCAGATGACATTGATCAGCCGCGGAATCCCCCCGGAAAGCCGGTGAACCGCCACCAGCGCCGCCGGTGTGAACAAGGGGGCGGAGCAGCCGCTGACCGTGAGCCGGTGCCTGATGTAGTCGACGGTTTCGCCGCGGGTGAGGGGCATCAGATGGTAGCGCGCGGTGATGCGCTGGGCGAGCTGCCGCAGCCGCTTCTGTTCCAGCAGCCGGCTCAGTTCCGGCTGGCCGATCAGGATGATCTGCAGCAGCTTGTGCTGGCTGGTTTCGAGGTTGGTCAGGAGGCGAACCTGCTCCAGCACGTCGAAGCTGAGATTCTGCGCCTCGTCGATGACCAGCACCGTCCGCCGTCCCTTGGCATGGGCGGCGAGCAGGTGCTCGTTCAGGGCGTCGACCAGAATCTTGAGACTGGCGCCTGCCCGCGGATAGCCGATGTGCAGTTCGTCGCAGACCGCGGCCAGAAGTTCCACGGCGTCCAGGCGCGGATTCAGGATCAGGGCGACGTCGGCGTTTTCCGGCAGCTGCTCGATCAGGCAGCGGCACAGCGTGGTCTTGCCGGTGCCGACTTCGCCGGTCAGCGCGACGAAGCCCCCGCCTTCTTCCTTGATGCCGTAAAGCAGGTGCGCGAGCGCCTCGCGGTGTTTGGCGCTGGGATAGAGGAATCGGGGGTTCGGCGCGATCGAAAAGGGCGCGTCGTTGAGCCGAAAAAATTGGGTGTACATCGTGTCTCGACCGGGGAGAACCCGGCAATGGTAATCCGAATCAACGGAACATGGGCAACAATCGCGGGAACGCGAAAAATGCACGATCGGGGCAAGTCGCCGCGAATGCGCAGGGAACCGCTGACGCCTGCCAGCAGAAGCGAAGCGTCCTTGGTTCGAGCGGACGGATGCAGGTCAACCGTTCAAAGCACCACGTAATGATCCACCAGCAGCGCGGTGAATATTCCGACCAGATAGACCAGCGAGTAAGCGAAGGTCTGCATGGCGACGCGGGGATCGGCTTTGCGCTTCAGGCGGATGGCGTAGTAGACGAAGATACCGCCGAAGATCACCGCGGCGGCCAGGTAGATTTCTCCGCTCATGCCGGTGACATAGGGCATGAGGCCGGCCAGGAACAGTAGGATGGTGTAGAGCAGGATGTGGAGCTGGGTGAAGGCGATGCCGTGGGTGACCGGCAGCATCGGGATGTCGACCTTGGCGTAGTCGTCGCGCTTGGCGATGGCGTAGGCCCAGAAATGCGGCGGGGTCCAGATGAAGATCAGCAGGAACAGCAGGAGGGCATAGGGGTGCACCGAGCCGGTGACGGCGCACCAGCCGAGCACTGGCGGCGCGGCCCCGGCGGCGCCGCCGATCACGATGTTCTGCGGGGTCGCGCGCTTCAAGTAGACGGTGTAAATGACCGCGTAGCCGATCAGGGAAAGGAAGGTCAGGAAGGCGGTCAGGACGTTCACGAAGGCGATCAGGATCGCCATCGCGAGGACGCCCAGGGCCAGCGCGAAGCCAACTGCCTGGGCGGGCCGGATGTCGCCGGAGGGCAGCGGCCGGTTCCGGGTCCGGGCCATCCCCGCGTCGGCGTGGCGGTCCAGGAAATGGTTGAGCGCCGCCGCCGAGGCCGCCGCGAAGCCGATGCCGAGCGAGGCCCAGAAGACGGTGTCCAGCGGCGGCACGTCCGGTACGGCGAGGAACATGCCGATGATGGCGGTGAACACGATGTGGCCGACTACTTTCAGCTTGCACAGGGCCAGATAGGTGCGCCAGGAAATGCCGGCGGGTTTGGCGCTGGAATTCGTCGTCATCGCTCAAGAATCTGTTGGGTTAAAATGCCCCGGCTTTACGACGGCCAAGCCGGCCGCTTTATCAACGGAGTTCAGTTCAATGTCGATGCCGAGACTCGGATTATTGCTCATGGCGCTGCCGCTGGCCGCGCCGGCGGCACCGCCCCAGGTGCACGAATTCACCCTGGCCAATGGCCTCAAGGTGCTGGTTCAGGAGGACCACCGCGCGCCGGTCGCCGTGTCGCAGGTCTGGTACAAGGTCGGTTCGAGCTACGAATACGGCGGCGTCACCGGCGTGTCGCACATGCTCGAACACATGATGTTCAAGGGCACGAAGAAGCATCCGCCGGGGGAGTTTTCCCGCATTATCGCAGCAAACGGGGGCAGTGAAAACGCCTTCACCGGGCAGGACTACACCGCCTATTTCCAGACCCTGGAGCAGAGCCGGCTGCCGGTGAGCCTGGAGCTGGAGGCGGATAGGATGCGCAATCTCAGGCTTTTGCAGGACGAATTCGGCAAGGAGCAGCAGGTGGTGATCGAGGAACGGCGCCTGCGCACCGAGGACCAGCCCCAGGCGCGGATGGACGAGCATTTCCAGGCGGTTGCCTTCACCAACAGCCCCTACCGCAATCCCGTGATCGGCTGGCCCGAGGACGTGGCCGGTCTCACCCTGGATGATCTGAACACCTGGTATCAGCACTGGTACGCGCCCAACAACGCGACGCTGGTGGTGGTCGGGGACGTCGATCCCAAGGCCGTGTTCGAGCAGGCCAAGAAGCACTTCGGCCCGCTCAAGCCGGGCAAGCTGCCGGTGCTGAAGCCGCAGGGCGAGGTTCAGCAGCTCGGCAGGCGCAGGATGGTGGTCAAGGTGCCGGCCAAGCTGCCGCATCTGGAAATGGGCTACAAGGTGCCCTCGCTCAAGACCGCCGGCGCGGAATGGGAGGCCTATGCCCTGGAAGTCGCGGCCGGTATTCTCGACGGCGGCAACAGCGCGCGCTTCTCCAGCCGCCTGGTCCGGGGCCAGCAGATCGCCGCGGATGCGGGCGCCGGCTACGATCTGTATGCTCGGCTCTCCTCCCTGTTCACCCTGGAAGGCACGCCGGCGCAGGGCAAGACCATGGCGGAGCTGGAGGCGGCGCTGCTGGACGAAGTGCGCCGGCTGCGCGAGGAGCCGGTCGCCGAGGACGAGCTGACCCGGGTCAAGGCCCAGGTGCTGGCGAGCAACGTCTACCAGCGCGATTCGGTGTTCTATCAGGCGATGCAGCTCGGCATGGCCGAAACGGTGGGCTTGGGCTGGCGCAAAGTGGAGGAATACGTGGACAAGATCAATGCCGTGACCGCCGAGCAGGTGCATGAAGTGGCCCGGAAATACCTGATAGACGACGGGCTCACCATCGCCCATCTCGACCCGCAGCCGATCCCGGAAGGGGCGAAGATCCAGGAAGGCGCTGACAGCATGGGAGGCGGCCATGTCCGTTAAGCGCATCCTCGTCATTTTCCTTTTCGTCCTGCTGCCGCTGCGGAGCGTTTTCGCGTTGCCGGAAATCCAGACTTGGAGTACGGCCAACGGGGCCAGGGTGTATTTCGCCCGGACCCAGGGCCTGCCGCTGCTGGACCTGCGCGTCGTGTTCGATGCCGGCAGCGCCCGCGACGGCGAGCAGTTCGGCCTGGCTTCGCTTACCTCCTCGGTGCTGGACACCGGCGCCGGCGACTGGAACGCCGACGCCATCGCCCAGCGTCTGGACGGCGTGGGCGCGGTGCTCGGCGTCGGGATTTCCCGCGACAGCGCCTCGCTCTCGCTGCGCAGCCTGACCCAGCCGAACCTGCTGGAGCCGGCGCTGGAAACCGCCAGGGTCATCCTGGCGAAACCCCGCTTCGCCGCGGAGGACTTCGAGCGCGAGAAGAACCGCGTGCTGCTGGCGCTGAAGCAGCGCGAGGAGTCGCCCGCCGACCTGGCCGGCATCGCTTTCTTCGAGGCGCTGTACGGCGGCCACCCCTATGCCCACCCCAAGGACGGCCATATCGCGACCGTGGCAAAGCTGACCCGGGACGACCTGGATGCCTTCTACCGCAAGTATTACGTGGCCAGGAACGCGGTGGTGGCGCTGGTCGGGGACATCGAGCGGGCGCAGGCCGAAAAGATTGCCGAGGACCTGGTTTCGGGCCTCGCGCCGGGCGAAGCACCGCCAGCCCTGCCGCCGGTGGCGATGGACAAGCCGGCGCAGACTCTCAAGCGGGCCTTCCCCTCCGAGCAGACCCACGTGTATTCCGGCCAGCCCGGCATGCGCAGCAACGATCCGGACTATTTCCCGCTGTATGTCGGCAACCACATCCTCGGCGGCAGCGGCCTGGTGTCACGCATCAGCGAGGAGGTGCGGGAGAAGCGCGGCCTGTCCTACAGCGCACACAGCCATTTCTATCCATTCCGGGTCGAGGGGCCGTTCCTGATGGGGCTGCAGACCCGCAACGAAAAGGCCGACGAGGCCCTGACCGTGCTGCTGCAGACCCTGAAGGATTTCATCGCCAAGGGGCCGACCGACAAGGAGCTGGAGGCGGCCAAGAAGAACATCGTCGGCGGTTTCGTGCTGCGGCTGGACAGCAACCAGAAGCTCATCGAGCAGATCGCCTCCCTGGCGTTCTACGGTCTGCCGCTCGACTACCTGGCAACCTACATCCCGAAAATCGAGGCGGTGACCAGGGACGACGTCCGCCGGGTCTGGCAGGCGCGCATCCATCCGGACCGGCTGCTGACGGTGCTGGTGGGAGCGAGTTCCGCCGCCCAAAGTGCGCAATGAGCTGCGCATCATCGGCGGGCTGTGGCGCAGCCGCCGGATCAGGTTCGCGCCTGAGCCCGGCCTGCGCCCGACGCCCGACCGGGTGCGGGAAACCGTCTTCAACTGGCTGCAGCACCATCTGGCCGGCGCGGTTTGCCTCGACCTTTACGCCGGCAGCGGGGCGCTGGGCTTCGAGGCCGCCTCGCGGGGCGCGGCCCGCATCGTCCAGGTCGAACGCAATCCCAAGGTCTGCGCGGTACTGAAACAATCCTGTGCGATGCTGGACGCCGGGCAGATCGCCGTGGTTTGCGCCGAAGCCATGAAATTCCTCTCGGGGCGGCCGGAGGCGTTCGACCTGGTGTTTCTCGACCCGCCGTTCCGCAGCGGCTTGGCCGGTCCGTGCTGCCGGAGACTGGAGGAGGGCGGCTGGCTGAAGCCAGGCGCCAGGATTTACGTGGAAGCTGAGGCCGGACTTCCGCCCGAAGGGATTCCGGCAAACTGGACGCTGCTGCGGGAAAAGACCAGCGGCGGCGTCGCCTACCGTCTGTATCAGCGTCTCAAGGAGTCCGAGGTTTGAACGTCATCGCCGTATACCCCGGCACTTTCGATCCCATTACCCTGGGGCACGTCGACCTGGCCTGCCGGGCCGGCCGCATCTTCGACCGCGTCATCCTGGCGGTGGCCGAGAGCAAGGCCAAGACCCCGCTGTTCGATTTTCCCGAGCGCCTGGAGCTGGCTCGGGAAGCCGTCGCCGACATGGCCAATGTCGAGGTCGTCGGCTTCAATTCGCTGCTGGTCGACTGCGCCCGGACCCATGGCGCCACCGTCATCCTGCGCGGCCTGCGCGCCATCTCCGATTTCGAGTTCGAATTCCAGATGGCGGGCATGAACCGTTCGCTGGGCCCGGAGATCGAAACGATCTTCCTCACCCCCGGCGAGAGCTACGCTTTCCTCTCATCCTCGGTGATCCGGGAGATCGCCAAGTTCGGCGGCGATGTTTCCGCCTTCGTCCCGGAGCACGTGAGAGCGGCGCTGATGCGCAAATTCGCCGTTTTCGGCTGAACGGTTTTCGCTTCTTCTGCGTTCACGCATCGGGCGCGAACGGCTTCAGTCTCCAGATGTTCTCTGCGTACTCCCGCACCGCCCGGTCCGAGGAGAACTTGCCCATGCGGGCGACGTTGAGGATGGACATGCGCGTCCAGTGCTGCGTATCGCGGTAGGCGTGATCCACTTCCTGCTGGCAGTTGACGTAGGGCCGGTAGTCCGCCATCAGCAGGTAGTCGTCGCGGTTCAGCAGGTGCGCGGTGAGCGGCCGGAACAGCTCGGTGTCGCCGTGCGAGAACAGCCCGCTGTCGATCAGTTCGATGACCCCGCGCAGTTCGGGATCGCCGTGGCAATAGTCGCCGGGGTTGTAGCCGTCGGCTCTGAGTTTGGCCACCTGCGGGCAGGTCAGGCCGAACAGGAAGAAGTTTTCCGCTCCCACTTCTTCGCGGATTTCCACATTGGCGCCGTCCAGCGTGCCGATGGTCAGCGCGCCGTTCAGCGAAAGCTTCATGTTGCCGGTGCCCGAGGCTTCCTTGCCAGCGGTCGAGATCTGCTCGGACAGGTCGGCGGCCGGATAGATGTTCTGCGCGTGCTTGACGTTGTAGTCGGGCAGGAACACGACCTTGATGAGATCGCGCACCGCCGGGTCCTGGTTCACGGTCTCGGCGACGGCGTTGATCAGCTTGATGATCAGCTTGGCCATGAAATAGCCGGGCGCGGCCTTGCCGCCGAACAGGAAGGTCCGCGGCGTGATCTGGAGTTTGGGGTCGTGCTTGAGGCGCTGGTACAGCGTAATGATGTGCAGTACGTTCAGATGCTGGCGCTTATATTCGTGGATGCGCTTGACCTGGATGTCGAACAGCGAGGCCGGGTCGACGACGACGCCGGCGCGGTCGCGGATGATCTTGGCCAGCCGCGTCTTGTTTTCCCGCTTGACCCGCGCCCAGTCCTGCTGGAAGCCGGCATCGCCGGCGAATCTTTCCAGGTCCCTGAGCCGGTCCAGATCCGAGAGCCAGCTGTCGCCGATGCGGCCGTCGATCAGCCGGGTCAGTCCCGGATTGCTCAGCCCCAGGAAGCGCCGCGGCGTGACGCCGTTGGTCACGTTCTGGAAACGCTTGGGGTCGAGGTTGTGGAAATCCGGGAAGAGCTGGGTCTTCACCAGTTCGGAATGCAGTTCGGCGACGCCGTTGACGGTGTGGCTCCCCACCATTGCCAGGTTGGCCATGCGCACGTATTTCTCGCCGCTTTCGTCGATGATCGACAGCCGCGCGATCTTGCCCTCGTCTCCCGGAAAACGGGTGCGGACCTCGTCGAGGAAGCGGCGGTTGATCTCATAGACGATCTCCAGATGCCGGGGCAGCACCGAGCGGAACAGCGGCAGCGGCCATTTCTCCAGGGCCTCCGGCAGCAGGGTGTGGTTGGTGTAGGAGAAGGTCTTGCGGGTGATGTCCCAGGCCCGCTCCCACGGCAGGGCGTATTTGTCCACCAATTGCCGCATCAGTTCCGCCACGGCGATGGCCGGATGGGTGTCGTTGAGCTGGATGCAGTACATCTCGTGGAATTGCTCCAGGGGCGAGCCGCGGCGCAGGCACAGGCGGATCATGTCCTTGATCGAACAGGCGACGAAGAAATATTGCTGCTCCAGCCGCAGCCGCTTGCCTTCGAGCTGCTCGTCGTTGGGATACAGGACCTTGGAGATGTTCTCGGAAAAGACCTTCTCTTCCACGGCGCCGTAGTAGTCGCCCCGGTTGAAGTCGGCGAAGTCGAACGACTGGGCGGCTTCCGCGCTCCATAGCCGGAGCAGGACGCAGGAGTCGGAGCAGTAGCCGACGATGGGTGTGTCGTAGGGAACGCCGACCACCACGCGGTCCGGCATCCAACGCACCCGGAAGGCACCGTGCTCGTCGTTATAGGTCTCGGTATGTCCCCCCAGCTTCACGACCTGGGCGAAATTCGGCCGCTTGATTTCCCAGACGTTGCCGGGGAGCAGCCACTTGTCGGTGACCTCCACCTGCCAGCCGTTCTTGATGGTCTGGTCGAAGATGCCGAATTCGTAACGGATGCCGTAGCCGGTCGCCGGATAGCGCAGCGTCGCCAGGGAATCCAGGTAACAGGCCGCGAGCCGCCCCAAGCCACCGTTGCCGAGGCCCGGTTCCTCCTCCAGCCCTACGATCTTGTCGAAGTCCAGTCCGGCCGCGGCCTCGCGAGCGCTGTCGGCAAGGCCGAGATTGAGCAGGCTGTTGCCCAGATGGGGGCCGGGCAGGAATTCCGCCGACAGATAAGCGACCTGCCGCACGTCGGGGGCGTTCCGTTTTTCGAACTGGCGGACCCAGCGCTGCATCACGCGGTCGCGCACCGAAAACGCGATGGCCTGGTACCAGTCCTCCGGCGAGGCCGTTTCGGCCGGGCGCCCCACTGCGAAGTTGAGGTTGTCGATGAAGGCGGCCTTGAGTATCTCAGGGCTCATGCCGGTGCGGGTGTGCTCTGGCGCTTCCGTGGCCGGCGCGGTTTTTTTCAGGTCGGATTTCTTGCTCGCCATGGGGGATTCCGGGTCGATGAGGATGTGTTGGCAACTCTCCCGATAAAGGGCCAAATGCCCTTTCCTGTCAAGGATCGGGCTAGAACTCGCCCAGGCGGGCGCCCTCCATCAACAGCGGTTGCGCGGGCCGTTCGGGTTCGCCTTCTGCCGGCTGCCGCTGCAGATAGCGTCCGTCCGGCTGCAGGTCCCAGGCGTGGCGGTTGTCGTTCAGCAGGAAATCCAGCACCTGTTCCAGGTGGCGGACGGCCGCGGGATCCTCCACCGGCGTGACCGCTTCGACCCGCTGGTCGAGGTTTCGGGTCATCCAGTCCGCGCTGCCGATGTAGAACTCGCCGGCGCCGCCGTTGTGGAAACGGAAGACGCGCGAATGCTCCAGATAGCGTCCGACGATGCTGACTACCCGGATGTTTTCGCTGAGGCCGGCGACGCCGGGGCGCAGGCAGCAGATGCCGCGGACGACCAGATCGATCCGTACGCCGGCGCGGGAGGCCTCATACAGCTGCCGGATCATGTCCGGGTCGACCAGCGCGTTCATCTTGGCGACGATGTGGCCGCCGGTGCCGCTGCGGGCGTGTTCGATCTCGCGGGCGATGAGCTCGTACATGCGCCGGCGCAGGGTGAGCGGCGCGACCAGCAGCTTGCGGTAGGCGTCCTGGCGGGAATAACCGGTCAGGTAATTGAAGAGGTCGCCGACGTCGGCCACCAGCTCGTCGCGGCAGCTGAACAGGCCGAGATCGGTGTAAAGGTTGGCCGTCTTCGGATTGTAGTTGCCGGTGCCGATGTGCACGTAGCGACGCAGGGCATCGCCTTCCTTGCGGACCACGAGGGCGGTCTTGGTGTGGGTCTTCAGTCCCACGACGCCGTAGACCACGTGTGCCCCGGCGTCTTCGAGCCGGTTGGCCCAGGCGATGTTGTTCTCTTCGTCGAACCGCGCCTTCAGCTCGACCAGCGCGACGACCTGTTTGCGGGCCGCCGCGGCGTCGACCAGCGCGCGGACGATGGGCGAGTCGCCGGAGGTCCGGTACAGGGTCAGCTTGATCGCGAGTACCTGGGGATCGTGCGCGGCCTGGGTGATGAACTCCTGCACGGTAGCGGCGAAGGAATGGTAGGGATGGTGGACCAGGATGTCCCCCTTCTTGATCTCGTCGAACACCGTGGCGCGAGGCTCGCCGGATTCATCGGGCGCGGCGTGGAAGCGGGCCGGCACCACAGGCGTCCAGGGAACGTCTTTCAGTTCCGGCAGCGGAAGCGACAGGAAATAGAACAGATCCTTGAGGTTCAGCAGCCCGTCGAATTCATAGACTTCCCGGCCGGAAATCTCCAGCTCCTGCATCAGCGATTCGCGCAGTTCGGCCGGCATCGAACGTTCGATTTCCAGGCGGCAGACGAAGCCGTCCAGCCTGCGCTTGCCGACCTCCTCTTCGATGGCGAGCATCAGGTCCTCGGCTTCGTCCTCCCGGACGGTGAAATCCGCGTCCCGGGTGATGCGGAACATGTGGTGGCCACGGACGATCATGCCGGGGAACAGACGCGCCAGGTTGCCGGCGATGAGCTGTTCCAGCGGGATACCGGCCCATACCGGCCCGCCTTGCCCTTTCGGCAATGCGACGAATCGCGGCAAGGTGTCCGGCACCTTGATGCGGGCAAATTTCCGCACGCCGCTCGCGGGATCCTCGACGACGACGGCCAGGTTCAGGCTGAGGTTCGACATCTGCGGGAAGGGATGGCCCGCATCGACGCTCAGGGGGGTGAGCACCGGAAACACCAGCTCGGAAAAATGCGCTTCGAGCGCGCCGCGCTGCGGCTCGTCCAACGCGGCGTAGTCGAGCAGAAAGACGCCGTGCTGCCTCATGAGCTCCCGCAGCTCGCCATCGAACAGCTGGTGCTGCCGGGCGGTTTGCCTGGCAAGGTGAGCCCGGATCGCGTCGAGCTGCTGCGAGAGCGACATGCCGTCCGGCGTGGAGGCGGCGGCCCCTGCTCGTTCCCGCTCCATCAAACCCGACACCCGGACCATGAAGAATTCATCCAGGTTGGAACTGAAGATCGCCGCGAATTTCAGGCGTTCCAGCAGGGGGGTGCGCTCGTCCAGCGCCTCCTGCAGGACCCGGTCGTTGAAATCCAGCCAGCTCAGTTCGCGGTTGAAAAAATGCTCCGCGGGTGTAGCGGCCGCAGGTTTGGCAGTCTCGACGCTCATAATGGATTTCCTGGCAGTGGGGGCGGCCCGTTCCCGAAAACGGACCGAACCGGTCAAACTCGGCAAGAACGTTACCGGACGTTTGTTAAGGCAGATTGACGAGATGGCCGGCCTTCGCGGATTCATTCGTAACATTCGGCTGGGCTCGGCTATCATAAAACCGCTTGCCCCGGCATGTCGGGGCAATTCGAGTTGTCGATGGCGGGAGGAGAGGTCTGAAATGGCAGATGAGAGAAGCGGGGCCAAGCCACGGTCCGGATTCCGCCGCACGCGGTTGCCGGCTTGGCACGGAGCCGCATAGCCATCCGTCCCATGGAATCCTTCGACCAACTCGTCCTGGGCCTCGGCCTGTTCTTTCTCGGTCTTAGGCTGATCGGCCAGAGTCTGTCCGAACTGGGCGGCGGCGGCTTCCGCCACGCGGTCAGGGTGGCCACCCACACCCCGCCGCTGGCTTCGATGCTCGGCGTCATCAGCGGCGCGCTGACCCAGAGCGCCACCGCCGTGACCTTCATTCTGGCCAGCATGCTCGGCAGCGGGCTGATCAAGCCGCCGGCGGCCCGCCTCGCCGTGGTCTGGTCCAACGTGGGTCTCACCGCCCTGGCCTTTCTCGCCGCCGTCGACATCCATCCGCTGGTCGCCTATTTCGTGGGCGGGACCGGCATCGCCCTGGGCTCCGTGCGCGCCAAGCCCTGGAGTACGGTCGCCGCCGCCTTGCTCGGCGTCGGCCTGTTGCTGTTCGCGCTGGAAAACATGGGTGCGGGGGCCGCCCCGCTGAAGAACGAGCCCTGGTTCCGGCAAGGTCTGGAGGCGGCGCTGGCTTCGCCCTGGTTCGCCTTCGCCTGCGGCTTCGGCGCCGCGGCGCTCTTGCAGTCCAACGCGGGGGCGGCCATGCTGGTAATCACCTTGAGCGGGGCGGGGGCGATGCCGGCCTCCGCCGCGCTGCCGGTGATTTACGGCGCCAACCTGGGGGCGATTCCCCTGCGGGCCCTGCTCGCTCTCGGCATGAAGGGCGATGCCATCCGCCTGGTCCGCACCGAGGACTTGTTCTGCCTCGCCAGCGGACTGCTGATGATGGCGCTGTTCGTGGGCGAGCGCTTTGGCGTGCCGCTGGTGGGCGCTTGGTCGGCGGAGCTGACGGCTTCTGCTTCCGGCCAGCTCGCCGTGGCGTTCCTGCTCTCGAATCTCTTGCCCGCGCTGGCGCTCTCGCCGCTCCTGCCCGCTTGCGCCCGTCTGCTCGACCGCTTCTGGCCGCCGGCGCCGGAAAAAACGCTCGGCGAACCGGCTTTCCTGTCCAGCCATGCGCTCGCCGATCCTCCCACCGCGCTCGATCTTCTCGCGAAGGAGCTGGGGAGGCTGCTCGGTTCGGTGAGGGTGGCGCCGCGCCGGTCGGACGGAGGAAAGCCATCCGCCGACACGGATCCCGAGCTGCTGGAGCCGGAGTTCCTCCGGCTTGCAGCCGCCATCGAGACCTTCTGCGTGAAGCTGGCCTTGCGCGATGGGCTCGGGCCGGCGGAGACCTCCCGTCTGCACCGGTTCCGGACGGCGCTCGCCATCGTGCGGCATATCGCCGAAGCTTCCGCCGAGTTCTCCCTCCATCTCGGCGCCCTGCCCGAACCGGTCGCGGCGGTGGCCGGTCCTCTGCGCGCCCGGCTGGAGCGTTTGCTCGCGCTGGCGGCAGGAGCGGTTGCCTCGCTGGACGGGTCCGCGATCGCCGAATTCCAGGCCCAGACGCACCGCCACGGCGAGCCGATCACCGCGCTCCGGCAGGCGTATTCGGCGGAACTCGCCGCCCTGGAAACAGAGCAGAGCATCGAGGCCGGCATTTTGGATACGGACTTCGAGCTGTGCGCATGGCTGCTGCACCGCCTCGCCAAACTGCTCCCCAGCCTGGCCTCCAGGCCCATGGCCGGTGTTTCAGGGTGACTGCGGGCCGTCTTCCTTGCCGCCGCGCTTCCCTCTCTTCCGCTTAGGCTTCGCGGGATCTTTCGCCTGAGCCGGTTTCCCGAAGGACCAGTCGATCCGCGCCGCCGCAATGACGCCGGCCCGCGCGCCGATCGCGGCGCCGGCCGGACCTGCCAGGCTGCCGCCCGCTGCGCCCAAAACGGCGGCCGTAACGGTCTCGCCGGTGTAGTCGCGTGCGGCTTGGCCCAGCCATTCGCCCACGCCGGCCTTGGCCGGTTCTTCCTCGGGTGCCGGGCTGTCCGGATCGTTGCCTTGCACCTGGCGGCAGACTTCCGCGGCGGCCTCGCCCCCGGCCTCGCTGGCGATCGCCTCGCCGATCACCGCGCCGACGAGGCCGCCGGCCGGTCCTGCCAGCGATGCGCCTATGGCCGTGCCCGCGGCGATTCCCGTGGCTTCCCCGGCTTTTTCCCCCGCCTTGCGGCTGACGGCTCTGGCGACGTCTCCCAGGTACTTGCCGGGGTCGGTCTGCGGTTCGGCGGTTTCCGGATGCATGGCCTCGTCGGTGAGATCGTAGCCCATCTTCGCCCCGACGGTCTGGCCGGCGAAGGCGCCGATCTGAGCGCCCACCACGGTTCCGCCCGGTCCGGCCACAGACCCGAGTACGCCGCCGATCACACCGCCGAAGGCTTCCCCCGCCGCCAGGCCCGCAACGGCTCCGCCCACTGCGGCAGGGTTCACCTTTTCACTGGCGTTCCGGGCCGTCTGTTTCGTCGCTTCGATCGCCGGAGTGAGCGTTTTCGCCGTTTTCCCGGCCGCGGACCGGGCCGCCTTCCGCGCCGTTTCCACCGCGCTCCCGCTCCAGGACGCGGCCCGTTTTGCCCACGCGGTAAGCTTGCGCCGGGCGGACTCAAGCGGGTTCGCCGCGGGCTCCGTTGCCGGTTGAAGGGCACTTTGGGCGGGTTCGTTTTTTTTCATGGCGGTTGCTTCCTTCTGGAAAAAATTCGATCGGAAATCAAGGCTGTTCGATCGCTTCAGTGCCGTACCGGAAAATTTTCAAGGTATCGGACCAGTAATCTTCCGGTAACCCCGCCTTGAGTTTGAGCTGGCGGAAGAATTCCCCTGGCCGCGGCAAGACTTCCCACACCGAGGGCAGGAAGGTGCCGCGCAGGGGGCCTTCCTGAAGGATCAGGCCGTCGATGCCGGGTCTAAGCCGCCCGATCAGGTCGCTTTCTGAGACGAAGCGCATCGGCTCCGGCGGTGTAAGAAGGGAGATGTGGAGGTCCAGGGCGTCGATTTCTTCCGCCGTGACGGGCGGAAAGCGGGGGTCGCGGAAGGCGGCGGAAAAGGCATTGTCGGCCACATCGATGGCCAGCGGTTTGACCGCATCGAGGCAGCCGATGCAGCCGCGCAGTTCGCCTCCCTGCTTCAGCGTGACGAAAGTCGCGCGCCGCTCCGTGAGCGGCGGGGGGAGGCTCGCGAGGGCGACCGGGAGGGGCCTGCCGGTCGTGAGGCCATGCCGGATCGAGGCGCGGGCCAGGTCGAGCAGGTATCGCCGGTGTCCGGGTTCAAGCGGGCAAGGGTCCTGATTCGATGACATAGGCTCCATATCCTACGACGCTGTCCTTGGAACCGGCGGTGTCGCCGGAATTGCGCAGATCGACGGTTCTCGCCTTAAGGCCGCGGCGGCGCGCGGCGAGGAGGAGGCCTGCGACCGGCAGCCGGCCGCAGGCCTCCTCGAAGCCGATCTCCTCCGGGTGCAGCGATTCGATGGCGTCCGAGGTCGCCCGGTCCATCCGCCTGGCCGTGGCGTAGTCGTGATAATGGCTTAAGTCCGAGCTGACGACGATGAGGGTTTCGTCCCCGCCCCACAACAGGTCGATCGCCTCGGCGACCTGGGCCGGAATGGCATCGCCCACCACGATCGGCACCAGCCTGAAATCTTCCAGCACTTCCTGCAGGAACGGCAGCTGGACTTCGAGGCTGTGCTCCAGTGTGTGGGCCTGATCCAGGACCTGTACGAAAGGCAGCGAAGCTAGGGCCGCCTGGGCTTCGAGGTCCAGCGGGATTTCGCCCAAGGGCGTCGAGAAGCTTTGCGCGTTGCTCAAGGCGAGTCCCCGGAAGGCCACGCGGTGCGAAGGGCCCAGCAGCACCACGCGGCGGACGCCGCGCCGCGAAGGCTTCAGCAGGGCATAGGCGCTGGCGGCCACGGGCCCGGAATAGACGTAGCCGGCGTGGGGGGCGATCAGGGCCTTGGGCGGGAAGCCTGCGGCTTTCGCTGCGCCGATGAAGCCCTGCAGCATGGCGTGGAGCTGGCGGCGGTCCGCGGGATAGAACAGGCCGGCGACGGCGGGCGCTCGAACGGATCGCATGGCGGCCTCCTGCTTTGCGAAGAAGAAACACTTGCCTGGCGGATACAGAATTCATACTGTAACCCTGTCTGTCAACTTCCCGTCGTTCCGGGGGTGCGCCATGGACACCAACATCGATGCCGCGGAAGCCTTTCCCACCCGTTTCTGGCATGTTCTGGATGACGGCCGCGTCCAGTGCGACGTCTGTCCCCGCTTCTGCAAGCTGCACGAGGGCCAGCGCGGCCTGTGCTTCGTGCGGGGCAACGTCGGCGGCAAGGTGGTGCTGCTGTCCTACGGCCGCTCCAGCGGGTTCTGCGTCGATCCCATCGAGAAGAAACCGCTGAACCACTTCCTGCCGGGGACGCCGGTGTTCTCCTTCGGCACCGCCGGCTGCAACCTGGCCTGCAAGTTCTGCCAGAACTGGGACATCAGCAAATCGCGCGAAATGGATTCGCTGCTGGACCGCGCCAGCCCCGAGGCGATCGCCAAGACCGCCAAGGCGCTGGGCTGCCGCAGCGTCGCCTACACTTACAACGACCCGGTGATTTTCCACGAATACACGATCGACACCGCGCGCGCCTGCCGGGAACTCGGCGTCAAGTCGGTCGCCGTCTCCGCCGGCTACCAGTGCGCCGAGCCGCGCGCCGAGTTCTACCGCTACATGGACGCCGCCAACATCGACCTGAAGTCCTTCACCGAAGACTTCTACCACAAGATCTGCGGCGGCCATCTGCAGCCGGTGCTGGAGACCCTGCAATACATCAAACGTGAAACCAACGTCTGGCTGGAGATCACCACCCTGCTGATCCCGGACGAAAACGACTCGGCACAGGAGCTGGAGGCCTTGACCCAATGGGTGGTGGAGAAGCTGGGGCCGGATGTGCCGCTGCATTTCTCCGCCTTCCACCCCGACTGGAAGATGCTGAACAAGAGCGCCACGCCGCCCGCCGCACTGCTTGAGGCGCGGCGGATCGCCATGAAAAACGGCGTGCGCTACGCTTACGTCGGCAACATCCACCACAAGGAAGGCGACAGCACCTACTGCCACCAGTGCGGGCAGATGCTGATCGGCCGCGACTGGTACGAGCTGTCGGAATGGAACCTCACGCCGGAAGGCCGCTGCAACCGCTGCGGCACGCCCTGTGCCGGCGTGTTCGAGGCCGAGCCGGGCGACTGGGGCGCGAAGCGCATGCCCGTCAGCATGGCCGGGCCTGTCTGACGGCAGCCCCCTTCAATCACACCGAAAGAGGATGCACCCATGAAACTTGACCTGTGGGAGCGGCTCTGCCGCGATAATGGCCTTCAATCACACCGAAAGAGGATGTACCCATGAAACTCTACTATTTCCCCGGCGCCTGTTCCCTGGCGCCCCACATCGTGCTGCGCGAAACGGGTCTGGATTTCGAGCTGGAAAACGTCGACCTCGGCACCAAGAAAACCGAAAGCGGCGCCGACTTCTTCGAGGTCAATCCCAAGGGCTATGTCCCCGCATTGCAGCTCGACGACGGCCAGGTGCTGACCGAGGACCAGGTCATCCTGCAATATCTCGCCGACCTGAAACCCGAGGCCGGCCTGATGCCGGCGCCCGGCACGCTGGAGCGCTACCGGCTGCTGGAATGGCTGGCCTTCATCTCCACCGAGATCCACAAGACCTTCGGTCCGTTCTGGAATCCGGAATCTCCCGAGGCCAGCAGGCAGATCGCCCTCGCGCTGCTGTCGCGAAGGCTGGATTACGTGGAAGACAAGCTGGCGGCGGGTGGTCCCTGGCTGATGGGGGACCGCTACGGCGTCGCCGACGCTTATCTCTTTACGGTGCTGGGCTGGTGCGAGTACCTCAAGATCGACCTCTCGAATTGGCCGCGCATCCTCGCCTACCTTGAGCAGAACCAGGCGCGGCCGGCGGTTCAGGCGGCCATGAAGGCCGAAGGCCTGACCGGATAAAGGCGGGCCTCCTCATGCTGGTGACCTTCGAAAGCAAAGTCGGACGGGTGACGATGTTCGGCGACGTCGCGCTGCAACTGCTCAGGATGATGGGGAACTCCGGCACGGTGCCGGGCGCCTTGCTGGCCAGGGACATCCCGGCGGCGCTCGAGAAGCTCGAACGGGCTCTGGCGGCGGAAGCGGCTCCGGCTTCGCCCGCAGACGAGGAAGAGGAAAAGAAAGAAAAGCCGTCCCTGCGCGTACGCGCCTTCCCGTTGATAGCCCTCTTCAAGGACTCGCTGAAGCACGGCTGCGACGTGCTGTGGGAGCGGGAAGGGGAGGCGCCGCTCAAGTTCTGACGCGGCGTCAGTTGCCTCCCGCCTGGCGCAGCCGTTCGATCTGCTGCCTGACCATGTCGCAGGTTGCCCGGAGTTTCAGGGAGTCCACGGTCTCCCGCAGGGCTTGCTCGAAATGGCTCCTCACGAGATCGCCCACCTTCACCTGCAGGCCGCCCACGAGTTCGATTTCCGGCTCTTCCCGCCATTCGATGCCGGTCGACACCGCCTTGATCGTGCAGCCGTCGGCGGGATCGATGGCCACATCGGCCCAGGCGTCGACTGCCCCGCTGAATTTCCGGCTGTCCACCTTCAGGCTCTTGAAGTCATCGCTGGAGGCCGCCGCTTCGCCGGTGAACCGGACGGGGATTAACACATGGAAGAGGTCCCCGTTGCGGGTGACGGACGGCGGACCTTCCGTCACGATGTCGACGTTCCATTCGGTATCGGCGCAAGTCTCGAAGCCGAATACGTTCTTGCAGACCTTTTTCTGCCCGCTCCTGTGAATTTTCGCGGTTTTTTTCAGCAGATCCACCGGCGGCTGGGGTTCTGCCGAAGCCTCGGGCGCCGCTTGCTCCTCCGGCGTGGCAAGCGGTATGGGAACGGGCGCCGGAGTGGCGGCCGGCGCCGGGATCGGCGTCCGCGCCAGGGCGAGCTTCGCCTCGTTCGCCAGGCGCTGGCGAACTCCCATGTGCCATGAAAAAGCGAATACCGCGGCCAGGACGATCAGCGCCGCCAGGATTTTTTTGATCATCGAGGGGGAGTATTCTTGAGGCAGGGGGGATGGTCGGGTCTCACGGGCGGCATTCTACCGGTTTTTAAGAAATCCGCCCCCTTAGCAGCGGCATCGTCAAAGCGGTCAGCAGCGCCGTCGGAGGCGGACGGCCGCTTGCGAAAAACGGGGCGCAAGGCGGAAAGTGCGGCACCGGAAAATACCGGGGCGCGAAAGGGGCCGAAGCTCGGTCAGGCGGCGTTGGGTCGGGGAAACCGGCTGCCGCCGGCCACAACGTCGAAAATCTGTCTGCTTCCGGCGAAAAGGACTATCATGGCGGTTCCGATCTCAGCAGGTACTCCCATGCAAATCTCCCCCCACAAGGTTGTTCTCATCCACTACACCTTAACCAACGACGAGGGAGACGTCCTCGACAGCTCCAGCGCGGACGAGCCGCTGGCCTATATTCACGGGTTGGGCAACATCATTTCCGGCCTCGAAGAGGCGCTGACCGGCCGTGTCGTCGGCGACAGCTTCAAGGTCTCCGTCCCCCCCGAAGAGGCCTATGGCATGCATGACGAGAACTTGGTCCAGGCGGTGCCGCGCGACGCGTTCGAGGGCGCCGACGAAATTCTGCCCGGCATGCAGTTCCATGCCGAATCCAACGAAGGCATGCAGATCGTGACCGTGCTGGAAGTGCTGGAAGACGAGGTGGTGCTGGATGGCAATCATCCCATGGCCGGCATGACCCTGCATTTCGAGGTTGAAGTCGCCAGCATCCGCGATGCCACCCCCGAAGAGCTCGAACACGGCCACGTCCACGGTCCAGGCGGCCACCACTACTGATTCGGCAAGGCGCGCGGCCCGTGGTTTCAATCCCGCTCGCGGGCCCACAAGTCGTGCTCGTCCGCTTCCTCGAAGGTCACTTCCACGAACTCGCCGACCCTGAGGTGGGTGGCGCCGTCGATGAACACCTGACCGTCGATGTCGGGGGCGTCGGCCCGGCTGCGGGCCACCGCGCCTTCTTCGACGACTTCATCCACCAGCACCGTTTCGGTTCGCCCGACCCTCGTCTGTAGCCGCGCCGCGCTGACGCGCTCCTGCACTTCCATGAAGCGGGCGTGGCGCTCGGCCTTCACCTCGTCCGGCACTGGATCGGGCAAGGCGTTGGCCGCCGCGCCCTTGACCGGCGAATATTCGAAACAGCCGACCCGGTCGAGCCGGGCTTCCTCCAGGAAATCGAGCAGTTCGCGGAATTCGTCTTCGGTTTCGCCCGGGAAGCCGACGATGAAGGTGCTGCGCAGGGTGAGTTCCGGGCAAGTCTCGCGCCAGCGGCGGATAGCGGCGAGGGTGTTTTCCGCCGCCGCCGGCCGTTTCATCGCTTTCAGGACCCGCGCATTGGCGTGCTGGAACGGGATGTCGAGGTAGGGCAGGAGCCGTCCTTCCGCCATCAGCGGAATCACCTCGTCGACGTGGGGGTAGGGATAGACATAGTGCAGCCGCACCCAAACGCCCAAATCGCCCAGCGCCCGTGCCAGTTCCTGGAACCGCGAGCGCAGCGGCCGTCCGCCCCAGAAGCCGGTGCGGTAGCCCAGGTCCACGCCGTAGGCGCTGGTGTCCTGCGACACCACCAGGATTTCCTTCACGCCCGCCGCCACCAGGCGCTCGGCCTCGGTCATGACATCGCCGATCGGGCGGCTGACCAGATCGCCCCGCAGCGAAGGGATGATGCAGAAGCTGCAGCGGTGGTTGCAGCCTTCCGAGATCTTGAGGTAGGCGTAATGGCGCGGGGTCAACCGGACGCCCTGCGGCGGCACCAGGTCCATGAAAGGGTCGTGCAGCGGCGGCAGATGCTCATGCACCGCGGTCATGACCTCTTCATAGGCATGGGCGCCGGTCACCTTCAGCACCGAAGGGTGACGCGCCTGGATTTCCTCCGGACGCTCGCCCAGGCAGCCGGTGACGATCACCTTGCCGTTCTCCGCCAGCGCCTCGCCGATCGCCTCCAGCGATTCCTCGACCGCCGCGTCGATGAAACCGCAGGTGTTCACCACCACCAGGTCGGCGTCTTGGTAGGTCGGAACCACGCCGTAGCCTTCGGCGCGCAACTGGGTGAGGATGCGCTCGCTGTCCACGAGCGCCTTGGGACAGCCGAGGCTGACGAAGCCGATTTGGGGAGTTTTCATGCGGTTCGGATCGGGGGCAAAGCAGGGGAAAAGCGCAATATTGTAGCGGTTGCCCCGCGCGGCTGTATCAGCTACATTAATTGTGTCCATATTGGACTTCAATTATAGACGCGAGGTCGGCCATGTCCTGGAACATCGCTCAAGCCAAACAGCATCTGTCCGAAGTCGTGAAACAAGCCGCCAAGGAGCCGCAGTTGATCTGCAAGCGCAGCCAGCCAGTCGCGGCTCTGGTCAGCGCGGACGAATACGCGGCGTTCGAGCAATGGCGCCAGTCGAGCGTCCGGCAGCGCACGCTCGCCGAGCAATTCGCGGAATTCCGGCAGATGCTGGGGGAGGAGGGGTGCGAAGAGCTTCCGCTGCCGGAACGCTCCACGCGGGCGAATGCCTTCGTCCAGATGCTGGAGGAGGAAACGGGTGAGTTACCTCGTTGACACCAACATCATCAGCGAGCTTTGCCGGCCGAGGCCCGATCCGGGCGTGCTGGCTTGGGCTGCGCGCGTCGAACGGCACAGCCTTTCCGTCATCACCGTGGAAGAAATCTGTTACGGGCTCGCCCGCCGTTCCAGCGAGAGGTTGCGGATAGGGATGGAGCAATATTTCCGTAGCCAAGCGGTCTTGCCGGTCACCGAGACGATCGCCCGGCGCGCCGGTGAATTGCGGGGCGAGTTCGCCGGGCGCGGCATCGCGAGGGAGCAGGCCGACATGCTCATCGCCGCCACCGCCCAGATCCACGCGCTCACTCTGGTGACCCGCAACACCCGGGATTTCGAAGGCTGCGGCATCGCCCTGCTGAATCCTTTCGGCATCTCCCTGCCCTGAGAGCTTGTGAACCCCCCTGCCTACTGCGGACGCCCCTGGACGCGCTGGGCGGCGTTGCGGGGACCCCCAAAATCTGGTCGTTTAGCGCTGCTAGACTCCCAGATTTTGTGCACCCCCGCGCCTTGCCCACCACGTCCAGGGACGCCCTCGCTACGGCCGGGGATTTTTTCACAACCTCTGAGGCGGGAGCCTCGCGCGCCCATCCGGGGTAAACTTTGCGCCTTTTGCGCGCATCAGGCGACAAGAGGGAACCTCTAAAACACGAGGTTCCCTTGTGGGACAGGGATGTCCCACCATTTTCAGGCGCCTAAGCGCTTGAAAATGTTAGCCCACCCCAAATCGCATTTTGGGGTGGGCGAGGAGAAAAATCGCCAGGAGGGCGATTTTTCGAGGTCCCCAAAAGAACAGCCGCGGAAACACCCATGTATTACCTCGAACCCAATAAAGACTACCGCAACGATTCCCTGCGCAAGGGCGCCGGGTTTTCCGAAGACGAAATCCGCATCGACACCGCCAAGCATTACGACGACTGCTATTGGGATTACCGCACCGCCTGGTTCGACGACGAAAACCTGGCGCTGCACTACGGCTACTGGGAGGAGGGCATCAAGACCCACAGCCAGGCCCTGCTCAGCAAGAACCGCATCATGGCCGCCATCGCGGGGATCGAGGCGGGCGACCACGTGCTGGACGCGGGCTGCGGCATCGGCGGCAGCTCCATCTGGCTGGCCAAGCACGTCGGCGCCCAAGCCACCGGCATCACCGTCAGCGAGCGGCAGGTCGAGCACGCCAGGCGCAATGCGCGGCGCCATGGCGTGTCCGACAAGACCGAATTCCGGGCGGCGGATTTCTGCCAGACCCCGTTTCCGGATGCCTCCTTCGACGTGGTCTGGGCCGTCGAGAGCAGCTGCTACGCCACCGACAAGCGCGATTTCTTCCGCGAGGCCTACCGGGTGCTCAAGCCGGGCGGCACCCTGATCGCCTGCGACGGCTACGCCACCAAGCGCGAGTTCGACGAGGCCGAATGGCAGGCGGTGATGGACTGCCTGAACGGCTGGGCGGTGCCCAACCTGTCCACCGTCGAGGAATTCCGGGCCGGCATGGAGGAATGCGGCTTCCGCGAGGTCCACATTACCGAGGCGACCAGAGAAACCCTGCCCTCGTCCCGCCGCATGTATCTCACGGCCCTTTGGACCGCCCCCATGCAATGGGTCATGCACTGGCTGGGGCTGCGCAAGAAGGCCCAGACCGCCAACTACAAGGTGGCCCTGGCGCAGTGGAAGGTGTTCAACGAAGGCATGGTGCGCTATTGCATTTTCCGCGCGAATAAACCCGTGTAAGCTGGGCCGCAGTGGGCCCGGGGCGGCGGTTCCGGGCTGCCGGAATCATTTTTCCCCGGGAGTCAAAACGATGAACTGTGTCCATCCGTCCCCCGCCTCGGTCGCCTTGCGGAACGCATGGCTTGCGAGCCTTCTGCTGCTCGCTACATCCCCCGTCGGCGCCGGCCTCACCGCGGAGCAGCTCATCGGCCGGGTGGGCATCGCGCCGGCCGACGTCGCGCGTTTGCAGAAAGGGGAGATCGTTTCCTATTCGGTATCCGAATCGGGCAGCAAATCGCTGGCGACCGGTATCGCCATGTATCTCAAGACGGCGCCGGCCCGGATCATCGAGATCGTCAAACGCGGCGAACTCTTCGCCCGCGACCCGGCTGTCACGGCCCGCGGCGTCGTGCCCACCGGCGCCGGCGTCGAAGCCTTTGCGAAGTTCGCCTATACGCCGGCCCAGGCGGACGAGGCGCGCGACCTCCTGAACGCCCAGCCGGGTTCGGACTTCAATTTGTCGGCCGAGGAAATCGCCGGCTTCGCCGCGCTAAAGGCGAGCCTCAATACCGATGACGACAAGGCGGTGGCAGAAGCCGTGTCCAGGCAGTACCGGTCGGTGCTCGCCGCCCGCATGCAGGCTTACCGGAGCAAGGGGCTCGCCGGCATCGCGGCATACGACCGGGGCGATGGCGAAAAAGCCGATCCGGCCGCCGAGCTGACGGACGCTACCATGGCCAGCAAGCTGCTCGCCAATCAGTTCCCCGAGCTGCAAAAGGTCCTGCTGCGATATCCGGCGGCTATGCCGGCGGATGTGGACAACTGGTTCGGCTGGGTCAACCGCACGGTGCAGGGCCGGCCCACCCCGCTCCTGATCCACCGCATCATCTACGCACGGAACGACGGGGCCGTGCTGTTGCAGCGGGCCTTCTACGTTGGCCATTCCTACAACGTCAGCCAGATTTTCGGCGGCACCGTGCCCTACCAGGACGGCGCCCTGGTCTTGTACTCGGTGCGCTCGTCCACCGACCAGGTCAGCGGCGTGGGCGAGGCCCTGAAGCATTCCATCGGCCGCCAGCAGATGGAGAAGGAAATGATCAAGAAGTTCCAGGCCCTCAAAGCCGGCGTGAACGGCTGAACTCCATGAAACCTCTCAACCTCCACCAGCGATAAGCCCATGAACGAAGCCGCCGCGAACCTGTCCGGATTCCCCAAGGAATATGCCTTCCTCCTGCTCGGCCTGGGGGTCGGCTTCTTTCTCGGCTGGCTGGCGGCCCGCATCGGCGGACCGGGGCGGGTCGTCCCGCGGGAAACCGCCGGTGGAGCCCGTGTTGCCTCCGATGCGCAGCCCATCGACGTGGTCGTGAACGGCAAAATGGTCCGGCTGCCCCCCGGCACTGCGGCGGAAATCCGCGGCCTGATCCGGGACGGAAATCCGGGCGGCGCGGTCAAGCGGCTGAGGGAGGCGACCGGCCTGCGCCCGGCGGAGGCCAAAGCGGTGATCGATTCGCTGGCCCGGATCAGGGATTGAGGCCCGTCGCCTCCGCGGCGGCGGGTTGACCACTCTTCCCGCTCTTACCAGTTCCAGCAGTCGGCTACGGAACCCGAGCCCGATTTTCCTTTCACGCCCAGGGAATTCAGGGTCAGATTGCCGCAGAGTGCGTCGGTGTGCGGACTCTGCGGCGTTGCTTGCAGCGTGAAGGTGTTGGCGTCGGCGGCGGTCACGGAAACGACGTAGTAGCCTTCGTCGGATTTTCCGCTGGCGGGGAAACCCAGCCGGGTGACGTCGCTCGTATACGTCTTGTTGTCCATGAAGTACTGTTCCTCGCGCGCGGCGGCCCGCAGCAGCGCGGCTTTGCCGTCGGCGCGGCGGGTCCGGATGATGTGCTCCCTGTAGGACGGGTAGGCGACGGCGGCGAGAACGCCGATGATGGCCACCGTGATCATCAGTTCGATCAGCGAGAATCCCCGCCCTTCCCGGATCAAGTCCGGGGCAGGCTCCCGGCCGCCTGCCGCTCGGACGGCAGGGAAAGCGCGTACCTTTCCGTTCGGTTTATCCACGTCAGTTCACTCCTTTTCGTACCAGTAGAGCCGGCTGATGCCGGAATTGCCGACCGGCCGGGACAGGTCGGGACTCGGCGGCAGGTTGCCGGCCGTGACGTAGAGTTTACCGTTGACGGCGACGGTCACGGGGTCGCTGGGGAGGCCCCGGCCGGTGACGGTAAAACGCTCCTTGGCCGCCGTCGCGGTGTTGAAGTTGAAAACGCCGGAGGCGTCGGCGAGACGGACGACGTAGGTCAAGGATTCGCCTTCGTTGGGCCCGCACTGTCCGGAAACGCTCCCGCCCTGGGGCGTATAGGTGCTGAAATAGACCGAACCGTTGTAGGTGAGCGGGCTGGAAAGCACTTTTTCGCCGCTGGCCGAACTGCCGATGTCGATGTACCAGCCGGACTTGTCGGTAGTGACAGTAGTCGAGCTCGTCAGGTTGTCGAGGTCGGTCACGGTCTTTGCCGGCCCCGTGGGCGGCAATCCGCTGGCGAGGTGCGTGTCCTTGAACAGGTAGAACTGGTTCTGGACGTTGGTGTCGAGCGGGTGCTCGCGGTCGCCGGAGCCGATCAGGATGGCGTCGAAGCGGGTCGAGCCGGCGGTCGTCGGCACGAAGTCCGGGCGGTGGAAAAACCGACGGTCCGGCTGCCCGGCATGGCGGCCGACCGAAAGCACGGGGGTGAGGCTCCAGTACGCCGGCTCGTTGTAGGACGTGGTGCCGTCCTGTCTCACATAGGCCAGGTCGGCGCGCCAGAGCACCCCGCCGGTGTCCCCGACGTACAGGCGGTCCACCGAGCCGTTTTCGTCGGTGTCGACCGCCGTGACCTTGGAGGGGATGCTGTCGGCCAGTCCGGAATGCTGGAACGTCGTCGCCGACGCGGCGCCCGATCCCCGCACCGCCTTCCACACCAGCGCGCCGGTTTTGGCGTTGACGATGTAGATGGCATTGCCCTGGGTGTCGTCGGTGCCGGCCGCCGCGTTCCTGGGGTTCGCCGTGCTGGACTCGTCCTTGTTGGTGCTGTAACCGCCGCCGAAGATGAGCACGGGTTTGCGCCCTTCGCCCCAGTCGAGCTGGGCGATGGTGGGGTCTGAGAAGGTGTAGCCGAGTTCGTTGAAGTTTCCGCTGGCGTCGTTCTTTTCGATCGTCCAGAGCATCTTCGGTGTGTCGGGATCGGTGATGTCCAGCGCGTAATAACCCTTGCCGCCCCGGCGCATGCCGATGAAGGCCAAGACCTGGTCGGAGCCGTTCACGGTGCCGTCGCGGTCCATGTCGTTGACGTAAACGGCGGCGGTGCCGTCGAGGCCGTACACATGCGGTGTCGCCGCGCCGTTGTCCGACAGCGGCTTCAGGTTGCCGAGCAGCCGGCGGGGGATGAAGGCCCAGTCCTCGACGCCGCTGGGCGATTCGGTGGCGCCGCCGGAGGCGGAATTGCGGAACATGTGCAGAAATCCGTCGTTGCCGGAAACCAGAACCCGGACATCCTGCACGTCCTGAGAGTAGCCGGTGCGTGCGCCATAGTTCACCGGCACGGCGGCCGAATGCAGCGGATCGCCCATCAGCCATTTGCGTTTGGGCTGGTTGGCCGGCGAAGCCCAAGGGCGGGCCTCGGTGTAGTTGCCGTTGCCGTCTTCGTCATTGGCGTCCTGTCCCCGCGCGAACTTGAGCAGTTTCACGGCCGTGGCCTGGTCGTCGCTGCTGGCGGCGCCGTAGGTCTCGGCATCGCTCCAGGTATCGCCGCTTTTCACGCCGTTCAGGCGGAGCGTGTTCCACCCCGCGGTCGCGGTGGTCGTATCGGCGTTCAAGGCGCGCAGGGCCGTCGCGGTGCCGTTGCTCAGGCTGTCGGGTTCGGTGTAGAGCTTGCGCGCCCCGCTGGTGGAATTGCTGTCGCCGGGCGAGCCCGTCAGGAAGCCGGGAATCCGCTGGCCGCCGCCGCCGCGCCCCACGCTGCGGCCGTCCTTGCCGGCGACCTCGCCCTTGGCGGTGTCGGCGTAGGTCTGCACGTCGAAGCCGGAGGCGTTGGTCCAATAGGTGAGCGCTTCGTGCTTGATCCTGCCGTCGACGCCGGAGATCGCTTCGATCGGCGGGCTGGAGGCATCCAGGACCTGGAGCCGGCGCGTCGTGGGATCGGACGCCAGCTTGAGCCGTTTCAGGTTGCCGTTCCAGCGGGGCGTCTGTTCAGGCTGGAAGATGGAGAAAAAGACGTGGTTCAGCGACTCCGTGCGGTTGAACACGTTGACCGGCGAGGCGGCCGAGACGAAGGTGGCGCTGACGCTCAGCACTTCCTTGAAGACCTGCTTGAGCGATTCGATCAAGAGGGCCGGGTCGGTGCTCAAGGGCAGCGCGGCGTTGGTGCCGCCGGCGGTCGCGTAACCATTGGTCGTGGTGTTGATATGGCTGGGGCGGACGAAGAAATACGAGGTGACGTTCTGCACGTCTTCCAGGTTGCCGGCGCTGCCGTAGGTGCCGTCCGCCAGGTCGGCGTCCCGCATCCAGCGGATGACGTTGGCGAAGGCGCTGTTGCTGACACCGGGATTGAAGCCGTTCATGCCGCCCGAGGCTTTGCTCTGCCTGATCGCGCTGTCGGAGTCGTTCTCCTTGTTGGAGACCAGGAACATGAAGTTGATCATGAATACCTTGGAGCAGTGGTCCACCAGGGGGCTCACGTAATTGGCGCCGTTTTCGATGCCGCTGTCCCACTTGAGCAGCCGATCGTCGAAGCTCGTGCCCGGATTGTCCACGTCCAGGTTGTCGTTCTTGTTGTTGTCGCCGTAGTCCTGCCAGCCTTTGTGGCCGTTGAAGATGCCCTGGCCGGTCAGGTAGCGGAACAGTTCGAAATAGAGTTCCTTCCCCTGGAAGTCATGGGCCAGGTTGCCCTGGGGCACGGGCAGCTGGGCCAGGGCGTCGTGGAAGCGCGCCTTGTCGGTGCTGAACCCCCTCAGCACGTAGGCGCCGTTGCTGCATTGGCCACTGGGGCCGGCGCCGCACTGGCCGGTGGTGGAGTCGTTGTGGTTGATCATGAGGCCCACTTTGACGTCGGCGAGTTCGGTGCCGAGGTCGTCCATGGTCTTGCGCAAGGCGGCGCGGAGCAGGTCGAAATGGGTGACATTGCCGCTCGAGGGGAGATAGGTGGTTCCCGAACTGGGGGAGACGGTCGTTCTCAGCGAGCAGCAGTCGTCGTCGTCCTCGTGATCGTCGTCGTCGTGGCAATCATCGTCGTCTTCGCCGGTATTTTCGCAAACCGCGGCGCCCAGGTTCGGCCGGTAGTCCAGGCTGAACATCACCAGCGGCCTCCCCCCCACCGAGCCGCCGCCGGCGAAATAGATGTCGGTATCGTCCGCCCGGCTGGCGCAGAAGGGGGCGGCGACCGAGAGCGCGACGATTGCAGACTGGATTTTCATTGTTGTTCTCCGAATGCTTCAGGCGGCGGCTGTGACTTCCGATGGGTCTGACGGCTCGTCTGGTCTTCCGTCGTGTTAACGGGCGGGAGCGGGCGTCGGGTCGGGAGTTTCGCTGTCATAACGTACCGGGCCGCTGGAGACGAGGGTGCCGCGGACGGCCGATACCACCCCGACATGGGTGGCGTCGGCGGTCGATCCGGCGGTCGCGCCGTCGTAATCGCTGTCGATGACGCGCTCGAAGACCTTGTTGCTCTCTTCGCGCTTGGACGAGCCGAACGCGACGCTGCCTAGGACCCGGACGTGAACCGGCGGTGTCAGCAGCGGTGCGGGGAGGGCGGGCAGCGACAGGCCGTTGCAGCCGCCGTAGGGATAGTTCGCGGTGCAGCGCGCATTGCTTCCCATCCGCTCCAGGTTGAGATCGAGCGCCTCCCCCGCGACGTAGTCGGACGCCGCCTGGGCTTGCTGCAGGCCATTGACACGGGCTTCGGCGTTGCGCGCCATGCGGACGCTGGTGCCGCTGGAGTGGATCGCCGCGATGCCCAGCACCGTCAGCACGATGGTGAACAGCATGCCGACGACCAGGGCGGCGCCCTCCTGCGTTCTTCTTTTCCGGGCCATCGGGGCTCTCCCTTTGCACAAAGGCGTTAGCGATGTTGCTGGTTGCGCAACTGCACCGTGGTCGTGAACACCTTACGCCGGAAGTGGTCGTTGAAGGTGCGGGTCACGGCGCCGTCGCCGCTGCCGAATGTATAAGTCTTGTTATCAGTGTAGCTTGAATCGGATTCTGCGCTACGGACCAGGACGTGAATCCTGGCGCTGATGGCGCAGTCCAGTTCGTCGGGAGTGATGGCGTCGTAATCCTCCTTGGAAGAGAGATACCTGTCGGGGATACCGTCCATGTCGCAGATATCGTCCGTCATACTGCTGTCGTCGATGCCGAATTCGATATGGAAGTATTCGATTCCTTCGGCGAGTTCGCCGCCGTCGTCCAGCTCGAAAATGATGGGCTTTCCGTTTCGCCGCCCCAAGGTCTTTCGTACCAGCCGCGGAACGCAACGCGGATCGGTGGGTTTGCTGGCGCATTGCGTCGCCGTGTAGCCCCGGCTGATGTAATAAACATGGACGATATACCGCCAGAAGGCTGCCGCCCCGGCAGGAGTGGGGCAGTTCGGCGGGACCGGCGATTCGATCAAGCTGCCACTGGAGCCGCTGGTTCGCAGGTAGATCAGTCCCGCAAAAGAGTTGTTTCTTTTGTCCTCTTCGGTTTGGCAATAGACGGGATTGCCTTCAGCATGCTTGAGGGCAAGCAGGTTGGTTCCAGGCTTGAGGTAGTCATCGGAGTTGAAGCAGGACCAGTCGGCGGGAGCCGAGTCCGCTGACGAGGCCATGAGGTATTGTGTCGCCGGAGCCGAGGGCGTCGTTGTGGTCGTCCAGTTGGTTCCGCAGTCGTTCTGGACGCTGATAGTGGGAGGGCAGTTGGTCATGTCGTTGCAATCGGCGCCTCCCCAGAAGCCCGCCAGCGCCAGGTCGCTGGCCAGCAGATTGAGCGCATAGCGCCCATTTTCCTGCATCAGCGCGTTTTGCTCGTTCTGGCGGTAATTGGTCTTGTGCTGTACGAACAGCCCGCCTATGGCGCCGACCACCAAAAGGCCCAGCACCATCGAAATCAGCAGTTCCACCGCGGAAAAACCCTGCTGAGGACATCGTGCCGTCGTTTTCATTTCAGACGCATCCTCCGCTGATGCCTTCCCGGCAGATGTAGGTGCTGAGCCGGAAGATCCGGCGGTATTCGTTGTTGGTCCCGTATTGGCCGCTGCCGCAGGTGTCGGATGCGTTTTCCGACCCGGGTTCCGGCAGGGACTGGTCCCGCCCGCGCCAGACGATGGTGACGGTGTACCGGCCGGAGCCGCCGGCGTTGCTGCTGGTCACGCACAGCGTGGGAGCCGCCAGCCCGCCCACGGGGGTTGCGTTCTCTCCGGTCGTTTCGGTGGCGCCCACCAGGCCGCGCTGGAAGTCGCGGCGGTCGCAGGCCGCGAGATTGGCCGGAGTCGTGCATTCGAGCGAGTCGCTGAACGTGGTGTTCGGGTCGATGGCCGCGGTGTAGCTGGCGAGGGCATCGGTATTCAGCCGCATTCGCTCCAGCACGTCCTGGGCAATGGCGGCGGCCAGGCTGCGCTGGGCGGATTCGAACGCGGTTTTGCGGGCGGTGATCTGCAAGACGGCGAGCCCCAGCAGCGCCACCGCGAAGACGAACACGCTGATGAGCACTTCGATGAGGGTGAAGCCGTCATCCTGCCGGCTTGAGCGATGAGGGTTCATGTCAGCGGCAGTCGCTTTCGGCAATGTTGTCGCCACTGCCTTTCTCCTGAATCTTGTCGCCGTCATCGTCGCGGGTGGTCCGCAGGCGGCCCGTCATCGCCAGCACCAAGCCCCTCGCTTTGGTGTGGCCGCGGCTGTCGCAGAAGATGAAGGTCCCGTTGTTGACGCCGCTCAGGAACCCTTTGCCGTTGTAGGAAACGCGGTTGCTTCCCGAATACTTGAGGTTCATGGCCATGGAAGACGACACCGCTTCGTGCGCCCTTAGCACTGTGGTGCCGGACAGCACGATCCAGCCATCCGTCCAGCGCTTGGTATCGTCGCAGGCCGTGCCGGCAGTATTCCGCTTGCATACTATGACGTCGTCATTTCGCTTCACCGCCTCGCTGCGGGCGTAGCTCAGGTCCGCGACCAGCGAGTTGATCTGGGCCGCCATGCGGTTGTCCAGGATCAGGTCGCGGAAGCCGGGAATGCCCACGGTGATAAGAATGGCCGCCACCGCGATTCCGACCATGAGCTCGATCAGGGTGAAGGCGGCGGTGTTGCGCATGGGCGGTTCCCGGTGGCTGTGTGAAAGTTTGAATTCTTATCAGATAACCTGATTAGCAAGAATGTTCAGCCGCCACGTAGGTCGGAACCGGCTTCATCGGGTTCCGACGCCAGGATGGCCTGCCGTGAGTCCATGCCGGAACGACGAGTTCTTCTTGACTTACTAAGCGTAAAGAAACGAATGTCGCATCGCTCGTCATTCCGGCATGGATTGCCGGACCAATCTGCCGGGAGCGGATTGGCACTGGCCCCGCAGGGGGCCGGGCAGGACAGCCCGGCATGAATCCAGAAGCCAGGGATGGCAAGGCCGATACGTCCATGTAACCTGGACCTCGGCACTCCCTGCCGAGGTGACGAATGACTTTTCTTTCTTAACGCTTAGTAACAGCGTTGCCCTCTGGGAGAGGGGGCAACGCTACGACACCAGATCGATAAATCCCGTGACTTCTTCCCGGTCGTGGTAGAGCTGGCGGAATCTCAGGCGATGGGATACCCCTTGTCCGGCCAGCCGTTCCTCGATCAGCTCGCGGCAGCGCCTGACTTCCTCGTAGCGCTTGTTCATCGGCAATTTTAGATTGAATACGGCGTAAAGGAAGGCGCCATCGGCCGCCCAGTCGGCCACCAGCCTGGCGATCCGCGCGGGCTGTTCCACCATGTCGCAGACCAGCCAGTCGACCGGCTTGGATGGACGGTAGCGGAAGCCGTCGGTCCGCAGATGGGTCACCAGGCCGGATTCCAGCAGCGCTTGATCCAGGTTGCCGTTGTCGACGGCGGTGGTGCGGATATGGCGCCGCACCAGTTGCCAGGTCCAGCCGCCGGGCGCGGCGCCCAGGTCGACGGCGCTCATGCCCGGCTGGAGCATGGTGTCGGGACGGCCGGCGAACACCAGAAAGGCTTCTTCGAGCTTGAGCGTGGATCGGCTCGGCGCGGAGCGGGGGAACTTGAGGCGGGGGATGCCGCAGGGCCAGGGGGCTGAGTCGTCCGGCAGGGTGTAGCCGAGGTAGGCGGCGGTCGAAGTCAGAAAGAATACGTGCAGGCGCGGGGCCGAAGGCCCCGCGCCCAGCAGGCCGGCTTCGGCCGCGGCCGCCGCGAACGGACGCTCGAACTTGCGGGTGAATGCGGCCAGTTCCTTGGCCTCGTTGGTGTCCGCGGTTTCCAGCCAGAACGCCGAATACCGGCGCTGCAAACCGGCGGCGGCGCCGATCAGCGGGCTGATCCGGTCGTCGACCGGGAGGTCGGACAAGGGGCCGATGGCGAAAATCCGCTGGCGGGCGAAGACCAGCGCGTCGAAGCGCAGGGCGGCGGCGCGCGCTGCCAGGACATCGGGTTCGTGCGCCACGAAGACGGCGTGGGCCGAGTTCTCCTTCGCCCTGACATAGCCGGAAATCCCCGCCGTCAGGGTTTGGGCCTGGATTTCGGCCGCGCATTCCTTTTCGAAGCCGCGGCGGCAGTAGAGCAGGATCGAGGAGGGGAATGTCAAGGCTTTACCTGTGGCCGGGCCTGGTTTAAGTTGAAAATGGCGAAAGCCGCGCATTCTAACCGACATCCTCCGCCCCGACCGTGAGTTTTCCCCGCATCCTGGCCGACCGGGTCAGCAAGAAGTTTTCCCGCTCCCTGGGAGATTCGTTGTGGCATTCCGCGCAGGATGTAGGGCGGCGTCTGATCGGGCGCCGGCCGGCGGCGGCCTTGCGCGCAGGCGAATTCTGGGCGGTGCGGGACGTATCCCTCGCGGTCGGGGCGGGCGAATGTCTGGCCCTGATCGGCCCCAACGGCGCCGGCAAGAGCACGCTGCTGCGGATGCTTGGCCGCGAATACCGTCCGGACGGCGGACGGGTCGCGCTGCGCGGCGCAGTGAAATCGCTGATCCGCTTGGGCAGCGGGCTCCAACCGATGTACACCGGGCGCGAAAACGTCTATCTCAAGTGCGCGGAGCTGGGGCTGTCCAAGCGCGACACCGATGCGAGGCTGGACGAAATCGTCGCCTTCGCCGAGCTGGAGGCGGCGCTGGAGCGGCCGGTGAAGCATTACTCCGACGGTATGTATGCCCGGCTGGAGTTCGCCATCGCCACCTGCATGCCGATCGACATCCTGCTCATCGACGAAGTGCTGGCGGTGGGCGACGTCGCGTTCCAACTGCGCAGCCTGGAGCGGCTCAACGCCCTGAAACGCGAGGGCAGCGCGTTGCTGTTCGTCTCCCATTCCGAGGTGAACGTGCTCCAGGTGGCCGACCGCTGCCTGCTGCTGTTCGACGGCCAGACCGTGGCCGAGGGCCGGCCGGAAGCGGTGTTCGGGAAATACTACGAGGCCGTGGGCTACTACAATCGCGATCTGAAGTCGCTCGGCGCCCTGCCGGCCAAGCCGCCGGACGCCTCGGCCGGGCTGGACTTCCCCGGCCCGGCGGCCGAGCCTCTTCAGGCCGTCCCCGGCCAGCCGCTTGCATTCGAGCTGGAATACCGGGCCGAGCGGCATTTCGAGGCCGTCGAGCTGCGGCTCGAGTTCTGGAACACGGCGGGCCTGCTCGCGGCCGCCACCCTGGCGCCGGTGGACCGCAGCTTATGCCTGGCCGAAGGACGAGGGCGCCTTACGGTGGAACTGCCCTTCCTGGGGCTGAGCGCCGGGATTTACGACGTCGCCGTATCGGCGACGTCGGGCGGATGCGGCCTGGCTTACAAAGGGGAAGCCCGGCGAATACGGGTGACACAGGCGGTATGCGACCGCCCCGGCGGCTTCGGTGTCATCGAAGCGCATATCCGGACGGCTCCGCCGGGCAAGCCGTCCTGAACCCCATTTTTCGGGAGAAATCATCAGTGACCAAGGAGCAATGCGCGATCCCCAGGCATCTGGTCAACCAGATCCTTCATTTGGCCCAGGCATCGCCCGGGTTCGAGGTCTGCGGCCTCATCGGCGCCGCCCAAGGGGGGAGGATGCGCTGTTATCCGGTGCCCAACGTCGCCGACCGCCCGGAATGCCGCTTTCTGCTCGATCCGAAGGGACAGATCGAGGCCATGCGCGCGATGCGGGAGCGGGGAGAGGAGCTGTTCGCGATTTTCCATTCGCATCCCACGGCCGCGGCCGCGCCCTCGTCGGTCGACCTGGAATTCGCCGCCTACCCGGAAGCGCTGCACCTCATCGTCTCGCTGAATACCAAGGGGGTGCTGGAACTGCGGGGCTTCCGGATCGGCGCGGCGGGGGCGGTGAGCGAAGTCGAGCTCCTGCTGGCTCCCGAATGATCCGTCATGCGGCTTAGCTAGCGATCTTCCCGGTAGAGCCAGCCGCGCCGCCGCAGCCATTTCTCCAGTTCCACCGTCCAGAACACCACGGTGGACAGGACGAGGCAGACCGCCAGTTCGTGCGGTTCCAGCGCCTGTGTCCTGAAGATCGGCTGCAGCGGCGGAAGATAGAGCACCGCCATCTGCAGCAGGAAGGTGAGCAGCACGGCGCCGAGCAAGGGCTTGTTCGAGAAGAAAGCCTGTGCGAAGAACGACTCCCGCTCCGAACGGACGGCAAGGACGTGCCCCATCTGCGACAGGGTCAGCACGGTGAACACCATGCTTTGCCAGCGCGCCGAACCGGTATAGTAGGCCCAGGCTTGGGACAGCAGGGAGACGCCTCCCATCAACAGCCCGATCCAGAGTATGTGCTGCCACATGCCTTGCGCGAAGATGTTTTCCTGAGGCGGACGGGGGGGGCGCTGCATGATGCCGCGTTCCTGGGGCTCGGCCGCAAGGGCCAGGCCCGGCAGGCCGTCGGTGACCAGGTTGATCCACAGGATGTGGATGGGGAGCAGCGGAATGGGAAGCATGAGGAACGGCGCAAGGAACAGCGTCCATATCTCCGCCGAATTGCTCGTCATCGTGTACTTGATGAACTTGCGTATGTTGTCGAAGATGCGGCGCCCCTCCTGGACGGCGGCGACGATGGAGGCGAAGTTGTCGTCCAAGAGGATCATGTGCGAGGCTTCCCGGGCTACATCGGTGCCGATCCTGCCCATGGCGACGCCGATGTTGGCGCATTTGAGGGCGGGCGCGTCGTTCACCCCGTCGCCGGTCATCGCTACGAATTCGCCCTTGTCCTGTAGGGCGCGGACGATCTTGATCTTCTGTTCCGGGGCGACGCGGGCGTAGACCCGGATTTCCTCCACCACTTTCTCGAATTCCGCCAGGCTTAGCCGGGCCAGTTCCTCTCCGGTCATAACCAGGTCGCCTTCGTCGGCGAGACCCAAACGGCGGGCGATGGTGCGCGCGGTCGCCGGATGGTCGCCGGTGATCATGACCGGCTTGATCCCCGCCGTTTTGCACAGGGCCACCGCTTCCGCGGCTTCGGGCCGCGGCGGGTCCATGAGCCCGGCGAAGCCGAGGAAGCACAGGCCGGTTTCGACGGTTTCGGGAAGCAGATCCGCCGGCGATTCCGGCCACTCCCGGAAAGCCAGGGCCAGGACGCGCAGCCCGTCCGCGGCCATCCGTTCGGCGATCTCCTGCAAATCGCCGGTCCGGAGGGGGTGGGGACCTTCGCCGCTCCATGCCGTCAGGCATCGCGGCAACAGCATTTCCGGCGCGCCCTTGGTGTAGGAGATCAGCCCCTTCCCTTCGCGGTGGACCGTCGTCATCAGCTTGCGCTCTGAATCGAAAGGAATTTCTCCGGTGCGCGGGCAGGCGGCGGCGAGCTCGATGCCTCGAAAGCCGGCGGCGGAGGCGGCTTCGTACAGCGCGGTTTCGGTGGGGTCGCCCAGGAGACGCCCTTCCTTGTCGAGCCGGACATCGTTGTTCAGGGCCATGGCCCGCAGCATTATCTCCGGCAGATCGGAACCCGTGCGGCCATCGGCATAGAACGCTTCGGCCTGCATCCGGTTCTGGGTCAGGGTGCCGGTCTTGTCCGAGCAGATATAGGTGACCGAACCCAGGGTTTCGACCGCAGGGAGACGGCGGATCAGCGCGTGCTGCCGGATCATCTTGCGCGCGCCCAAGGCCAGGGAGACGGTCGCGACGGCCGGCAGGGCTTCCGGAATGGCGGCGACCGCGAGGCTGACCGCGGTGAGGAACATCAGTACCGGCTGCTCGCCGCGCAAGAGGCCGACCACGAAGATGATGGCGCAGATCGCCAGCACCAGCAATGCCAGCCGCTTGCCGAGCTGGGCCAGGCGTTTCTGCAGCGGCGTGCGGCTTTCCTTCTCCTCGCGCAGGAGCTGGGCGATCTTGCCGAGCTCGGTTTCCATGCCGGTGGCGACCACGCTGCCCAGGCCCCGGCCGTAGGTGACGACGGTGCCCTTGTAGGCCATGTTGCGGCGGTCGCCGAGCGCGGCGTCCGGGTTCCGTATGGCTTCGGTGGACTTGTCGACCGGCTGGGACTCGCCGGTCAGGGCGGCCTCTTCCACCCGGAGTTGCGCGGTGTCCAGCAGGCGGATGTCGGCGGGCACGATGTTGCCGGCTTCCAGCAGCACCAGGTCGCCGGGAACCAGCGCGTGGGCCGGCAGTTCGTGATGCTGCCCGTCCCGCACGATCCGCGCGGTGGGAGCCGCCATGCTCTTCAATGCCGCGATGGCGCGTTCGGCCCGGTATTCCTGGATGAAGCCGATGGCTGCATTGAGGACGACGATCACCATGATGGTCACGGTGTCGACGATCTCGCCGACCAGGCCGGAGACGATGCCGGCCAGGATCAGGACCACGATCATGAAATCGGCGAACTGGCTCAGCAGCATGGCCAGCGGGCCGCGCAGCCGCTGGCCGGTGATGAGATTCGGGCCGAGTTCGGCGAGCCGTTGCTCGGCTTCCCGTTGCGACAGCCCCGTCTGCGGATCGACCTTGAGCCAGGCGGTGGTCTGCCACGGCTCCAGCAGATGCCAGTGCGCCGGCGGATAGGGTTTCCGGGTCGCGGGTGGCTTGCGTTTCATGGTGAAGGTCCTCGGCGTCACATCCGCTGCGGCAGGGAGCGGAGGGTTCACCTAGGGTAGCCCGCTCAGGGTTGATGCGGAAGGGCTGCCGAGGCTTGCGGAGGACCCGCGGGGAGGCAGGAACCTCCCCCACGGATATTTCCCGGCTACTGCAGCTTCTTCTTGAGCAGCTCGTTGAGCTGGGCGGGATTGGCCTTGCCCTGTGTGGCCTTCATGGCCTGGCCGACGAAGAAGCCGAACAGCTTGTCCTTACCGGAGCGGTACTGGGCGAGCTGCTCGGGGTTGGCGGCGATGATCTGGTCGATGACTGCTTCGATCGCGCCGGTGTCGGTGATCTGCTTGAGGCCCTGTTTTTCGATGATGTCGTCGGCGCCGCCGCCTTCGTTCCACATCGCTTCAAATACCTGCTTGGCGATCTTTCCGGAAATAGTTTCGTCAGCGACGCGTGCGGTTAATCCAGCAAGCCTTTCTGTATCAATCTTCGACTCGGTAATTTCCAGGCCATCAGCGTTAAGAGCTGCCGACAAGTCCCCCATAACAGTGTTAGCGCAAAGCTTCGCCGTGCTAATTGTCAATACCGGGTTGACGCCTACCATTGCGTCGACCTTTGCTTTGTACTCTTCGTAGAAATCGGCCATTTCCCGGCTGGCGGTCAGCACCTCGGCATCGTAACCGCTCAGGCCGTATTGGTCCTTGAAGCGGTCGCGCTTGGCGTCCGGCAGCTCCGGCAGGGTAGCCTCGACCTCCTCGATGAAGCCGCTGCCGATTTCCAGCGGCAAGAGGTCCGGATCGGGGAAGTAGCGGTAATCGTTGGCCTCCTCCTTGCTGCGCATGGAGCGGGTCTCGTCCTTGACCGAATCGTACAGCCGGGTTTCCTGGATCACCTCGCCGCCCGATTCCAGGATTTCGATCTGGCGCTCGATTTCGTAGTTGATCGCCTTTTCCACGAAGCGGAACGAATTGAGGTTCTTGATCTCGGCGCGGGTGCCGAATTTCTCCTGGCCCTTGGGCCGGATGGAGACGTTGGCGTCGCAGCGGAACGAGCCTTCCTGCATGTTGCCGTCGCAGATCTCCAGATAGCGCACCAGGGCGTGCAGCTTCTTCATGTAGGCCACGGCCTCTTTGGCCGAGCGCAGATCCGGTTCGGACACGATTTCCAAGAGGGGGGTGCCGGCGCGGTTCAGGTCGATGCCGGTAAGCCCATGGAAATCCTCGTGCAGCGATTTGCCGGCATCTTCCTCCAGGTGGGCGCGGGTGATGCCGATGCAAAGCTCCCTGCCGTCGACGCTGATGCTGAGATGGCCGCGGGCGACCACGGGCAGGTCGTACTGGCTGATCTGGTAGCCCTTGGGCAGGTCGGGGTAGAAATAATTCTTGCGGGCGAACACCGACACCGGCGCGATTTCGGCGCCGATGGCCAGGCCGAACTTGACCGCCATGCGCACCGCTTCGCGGTTGAGCACCGGCAACACGCCGGGCAGGCCTAAGTCGACGGCGCAGGCCTGGGTGTTGGGTTCGGCGCCGTAGGCGGTGGGGGCGCCGGAGAAGATCTTCGACCGGGTGGCGAGCTGGGCGTGAATCTCCAGCCCGATGACGGTTTCCCATTCCATGTTCGGTTACACCTTAAAGCTTTTGGGTTAATCGGCGATGCCGGCCGGCGCGCGCGCGTGCCAGTCGGTGGCCTGCTGGTAGCGGTGGGCGACGTTGAGCAGCCGATCCTCGCTGAAATAGCCGCCGATGATCTGCATGCCGACCGGCAGGCCGTTGGCGAAGCCGACCGGGATCGACATGCCGGGCAGGCCGGCCAGGTTCACCGCGATGGTATAGATGTCCGACAAATACATGGCGATCGGGTCCGCGCTCTTGGCGCCGAACTCGAAGGCGACCGAGGGCGCGGTCGGGCCCATGATGACGTCCACTTCCTCGAAGGCGCGGCGGAAGTCCTCGCTGATGAGGCGGCGGATCTTCTGGGCCTTGAGGTAATAGGCGTCGTAATAGCCGGCCGACAGGGCGTAGGTGCCGATCAGGATGCGGCGCTTGACCTCGGCGCCGAAGCCTTCGCCGCGCGAGCGGGTATAGAGGTCGGCGAGGTCCGAGGGGCTTTCGCAGCGGTGGCCGAAGCGTACGCCGTCGAACCGGGCCAGGTTGGACGAGCATTCGGCCGGGGCGACCACGTAATAGGCCGGGGCCGACAAGTGCATGTTCGGCAGGGAGACTTCCTTGACGGTGGCGCCCAGCTTCCTGTATTCGTCCACCGCATCCTGGATCAGGCCGGCGATGGCGGGGTCGAGACCTGCGCCGAAGAATTCCGCAGGCAAGCCGATGCGCAGTCCTTCCAGGCTGTTGCCCAAGGCGGCGCGGTAGTCCGGCACCGGGCGGTCGACACAGGTCGAGTCGCGCTCGTCGAAACCGGCCATGGCCTGGAGCATGATGGCGCAATCCTCGGCGGTGCGGGCCATGGGGCCGGCCTGGTCCAGGCTGGAGGCGAAGGCGATCATGCCCCAGCGCGAGATCCGGCCGTAGGTCGGTTTGATGCCGGTGATGCCGCAGAAGGCCGCGGGCTGGCGGATCGAGCCGCCGGTGTCGGTGCCGGTCGCGCCCGGCGTCAGCCGGGCGGCGACCGCCGCGGCCGAGCCGCCGGAGGAGCCGCCGGGCACCGTGCCGGTGTTCCAGGGATTCTTCACAGGACCGTAGTAGCTGGTTTCGTTGGACGAGCCCATGGCGAATTCGTCCATGTTCAGCTTGCCGAGCATGACCGCGCCGGCGGCGTTGAAGCGCTCGACCACGCAGGCGTCGTAGGGTGCGATGAAATTGTCCAGCATCCGCGAGCCGCAGCTGGTCCGCACGCTTTTCGTGCAGAAGATGTCCTTCTGGGCGATGGGGATGCCCGTCAGCGGGCCGGCCTCGCCCTTGGCGATGCGCTCATCGGCGGCCCCGGCCTGGGCCAGGGCGATTTCCGGGGTGACCGTGATGAAGCTGTTGAGCGCGGGGTCAAGCCGTTCGATCCGCGCGAGATGGGCTTGCGTCAGCTCGACGCTGCTGAATTCTTTCCGTTCCAGACCGGCGGCCAGTTCGGCGATGGTCTTGCGATGCATGCGGTGGGGCTCCGAAATGCGAATCTTGAGATGGGAGGCGGCAGAACCGGTTTATTCGATTACCTTGGGCACCAGGTAGAGGCCGGCTTCGACCAGGGGCGCATGGGTTTGGAACAAGGCGCGCTGGTCGGTTTCGGTGACGGTATCGGGGCGCAGGCGCTGGGCCTCGTCCAGTGGATGCGCCATCGGCGCGACCCGGCTGGTGTCGACGCTGCCTAGCTGTTCGACGAAACCGAGGATCTGAGACAGATCGCGGGCATAGGCCTCGACCTTGTCGTCGTCGATGGCCAGGCGCGCCAGCCACGCGATCTTGTTGACTTCTGCTGCGCTGAGCGACATGAATGCATCCTGTTGATGGGCGATATCGGTTCTATGATACCGCATGTCTTGCTGGCCCCCCCAACCCGTTGCTAGAGTATGTTTCTTTGCCAGGCCGGTTCCCGATGTTTAAGCGTCTGCGCGGTTTTTTTTCAAATGATCTGTCGATCGATCTGGGCACGGCCAACACCCTGATTTACATCAGGGGCCAGGGCATCGTCCTGAACGAGCCCTCGGTGGTGGCCATCCGGGAGGACAAGAACCGCGGCGCCAAGTCCATCGCCGCCGTGGGATCCGCGGCCAAGTCCATGCTCGGCCGCACGCCCGGCAACATCACCGCCATCCGTCCGATGAAAGACGGCGTCATCGCCGATTTCACCCTGACGGAAAAGATGCTCCAGTATTTCATCCACAAGGTGCACCCGAACCGGCTGTTGCGGCCGAGTCCCCGGGTCCTGATCTGCGTGCCCTGCGGCTCCACCCAGGTGGAGCGCAAGGCGATCAAGGATTCCGCCGAAGGCGCCGGCGCGCGCGAGGTCTACCTGATCGAGGAGCCGATCGCGGCCGCGGTCGGCGCGGGCCTGCCGGTGAGCGAGGCCCGCGGCTCCATGGTGATCGACATCGGCGGCGGCACCTCGGAAGTCGCCATCATCTCGCTCAACGGCGTGGTGTACGCGGCTTCGGTCCGCATCGGCGGCGACCGGCTGGACGAGGCGATCATGAACTACGTGCGGCGCAACTTCGGGACCCTGATCGGCGAGGCCACCGCCGAGCGCATCAAGCACGAGATCGGTTCGGCCTATCCCGGCAGCGAGGTCAAGGAAATCGCGGTCATGGGGCGGAATCTGGCGGAAGGCATCCCGCGCAGCTTCACCCTCAACAGCAACGAGATCCTCGAAGCCTTGCAGGAGCCGCTCGCCGGGGTGGTGGAGGCGGTCAAGCAGGCGCTCGAGCAGACCCCGCCGGAGCTGGGTGCCGACGTGGCCGAGCGGGGCATCGTGCTGACCGGGGGTGGCGCCCTCCTGAAGGACATCGACCGGCTCATCGCCGAGGAGACCGGCCTGCCGGTGGTGGTGGCCGAGGACCCGCTGACCTGCGTCGCGCGCGGCGGCGGCAAGGTGCTGGAGTTGCTGGACCAGAAGGGCGGCACTCCGTTCTTCCTCGAATAGGTTCGCTCCCCGGTCAGCGTTGCGAGAAGAGGGGCACGCCATCAAACTCGCATTCACCAAAAAGCCGGCCCAGAACTTCCGGCTACTGGTCTTCGCCATCGCCTCCCTGGTGCTGCTCGCGGCCGACCGCCGCGGAGCGATCGGCGCGCTCCACAGCGGGCTGGACGCGGCGGTCTATCCCTTGCAGCAGCTCGTCAGCACTCCGGTCCGCTTCGCCGAATGGGTCCGGGAGAACGTATCCGGCTATGCCGGCATTCTGGAAGAAAACCAGCGGCTCAAGGAGGAACGCATCCGCCTGGAAGCCAGGCTGGCGAAATTCTCCGCGCTGGAACAGGAAAACATCCGCCTGAGGGCGCTGCTGGGGGCGTCGACCAGGATCGGCGAGCATTTCCTGATCGCCGAACTGCTGTCGGTCAACCTAGTGCCCTACGAACACCTGGTGCTGGCCAACAAGGGTTCGAACATCGGTGTCCATGTCGGCCAGCCGGTATTCGATTCCCGCGGGGTGGTGGGGCAGGTGCTGCGCGCCTCGCCCGTCAGCGCCGAAGTGATGCTGATCACCGATCCGAATCACGCCATACCGGTCCAGGTCGAGCGCAACGGGCTGCGGACGATCGCCGTCGGCACCGGCCGGATCGACCGGCTGATCCTGCCCTACCTGAGCGGCAGCGCAGATATCCGGGAGGGTGACCGGCTGGTGACCTCCGGGATGGGCGGCGTGTTTCCGGCCGGCTATCCGGTGGCGACGGTGGTGGACATTTCCAGTAACGGAAGTTCGCTGGCCAAGGTCTCCGCGGAGCCGATCGCCCCGCTGGACCGCATCCACGAGGTCCTGCTGGTGTGGACCCGGACCGACGTCCAGGGGCTGGACAAGGCACGGGAGAACCCGCTTCGTTCAGCGAACGGTGCCGCCGGGGCATCGGTTCAGCATGCGGCCCGCTAGGCGGTCGTCCCCCCGCATCCTGATTTTCGCGAGCCTGGCTGCCGCGATGGCGATGCGGATCCTGCCTTTACCCGAGGTTTGGGCGCCGTGGAATCCGGACTGGATTCTGCTGCTGCTGGTCTACTGGGCGGTGGCGGCTCCCGACCGCGTAGGCGTGGGCACGGCCTGGCTGACCGGCCTTGCGGCGGACGCACTGACGGGCCGGCTGCTGGGCCAGCAGGCGCTGGCATACAGTGTGGTGGTCTATGTCGGCGTGCGGTTTCACCGGCGTTTTCAGCTCTATTCGATGCTCCAGCAGGCGTTTGTGGTCGTGCTCCTGCTCGGACTCGGGCTCCTGCTGACTCTGTGGACCCGCCATATCCGCGGTGCGGGCAGCGCGCTGGAAGGCTACTGGTTCGCGGCGCTGTCCGGTGGCCTGGTGTGGCCTTTTGCCTGTGCCGTGCTCGATAAGCTGCGGCGCCGTTTCGGCGGGGCCTAGCCGCATGCTTTCGCCGGCGAGCCGAAGCTTATGAGTATCCGCGCAGTTCGAAGGCTCCAGAACGACGTCCGGGTGTTCCAGGCCCGTATCGTCTTCAGTGTCGTTCTGCTCCTGCTGGCGGTTGGCGCGCTGGTGGCGCGCCTGGTTTATTTGCAGATCGTCGGCCACGCGCATTATGCGACCTTGTCGCAGGACAACCGCGTCAAGATCGCGCCGCTGCCGCCCACCCGCGGCATCGTCTACGACCGCAACGGCGAGGTGCTGGCCGACAACGTACCCTCGTACAGCCTGGAGCTGGTGCCCGAGCGCATCGAAGACCTGGATGCCACCATCGCCGAACTCCAGGCTCTGCTCGGCCTGAGCGACGAGGACGTCCGCCGTTTCCGCAAGCTCAAGGCCCAGCACAAGAGTTTCGAGAGCATTCCGCTCAAGATGCGTATGGACGAGGAACAGATCGCGCGCTTCGCGGTCAAGCAGCCGTTCTTTCCCGGCGTCCAGATCGCCGTGCGCATGATCCGCACCTATCCTTACGGCGAACTCACGGCGCATGCCGTGGGCTATGTCAGCCGCATCAGCGAGGCCGACCTGAAGACGCTCGATCCGTCGCTCTACAGCGGCACCTACCACATCGGCAAGAGCGGGATCGAAAAGACCTATGAGAGCCTGCTCCACGGCAGGACCGGCCACCAGGAGCTGGAAACCAACGTGCAGGGGCGTTCGATCGGCGTGCTCAACACGGTGCCGCCCGTGCCGGGGGCCGATTTGCGCCTTTCGCTGGACATCGCCTTGCAGCGCGCGGCGACCGACGCCCTGGGCGAATACAACGGCGCGGTGGTGGCGCTGGAGCCCGCGACCGGCCGGGTGCTGGCCTTCGTCAGCAAGCCGAGCTTCGATCCCAACCCGTTCGTGTACGGCATTCCCAAGGCGGACTACGACCGGCTGCAAGCCTCGCCGGAACGCCCCTTGTACAATCGGGCCCTGCGCGGCGGGTATCCGCCGGGGTCGACGGTGAAGCCGTTCGAAGGGCTGGCGGGGCTCGAAGTCGGGGATATCCCCGCCGACCGGAGGGTGTCTTGCCCCGGCTATTTCCAGTTGCCCAACTCGTCCCATCAGTACCGCGACTGGCGCAAGGGCGGCCACGGCGCGGTCGATCTGAAATCGGCGATCACCCAGTCCTGCGACGTGTATTTCTACAAGCTGGCGCTGAGCGTCGGGATAGACAAGCTGAGCGAATTCATGGGGCGGTTCGGCTTCGGCAAGCGCACCGGGGTCGACATTCCGGGCGAGCTGCCGGGCGTCTATCCCTCCAAGGAATGGAAGAAGAAGCACAGCAAATACCCCTGGTTTCCGGGAGAAACGGTCATCACCGGCATCGGCCAGGGCTACGTGCTGGTGACGCCGGTGCAATTGGCGCGGGCTACCGCCATCCTGGCCAACCGGGGCCGCGTGGTGACGCCGCGGCTGCTGGATGCGGCGCAGGGCGGGGCCGGTGCGGCGGTTAGGGAATCCGGCGGGGACGATCTGGCCATTGCGCCGGAGCACTGGGACACGGTGATCCAGGCGATGATCGATGTCGTGCACAGCGCCCGCGGCACCGCGAAGAGCATCGCCGCCGGCCTTTCCTACCACGTCGCCGGCAAGACCGGGACGGCGCAGGTGTTTTCCGTCGGCCAGGGGCAGAAATACCGGGAGTCCGAGGTGAGCAAGGAAATGCGCGACCATGCGTTGTTCATCGCCTTCGCACCCGCCGAACAGCCCCGCATCGCCGTGGCCGTGCTTGCCGAGCATGGGGGCCATGGCGGCTCCGTGGCCGCGCCGGTCGCCAGGGCCGTGATGGAGCGTTATCTGAACGGGGGTGCGCCATGAGATACGACTCCGGCCTGGCCGGTTTCAATGCCGGAGAGACCCGCTTCGAACGCCTCATGAAGCGGATCCATATCGACATTCCCCTGTTCGCCGGCTTGATCACCTTGTCCGGCGTGGCCCTCGTGATCCTGTACTCCGCTTCGGCCCAAAGCTTCGACGTGCTGTTGCGGCAGGGCATCCGGCTGCTGCTGGCGATGTCGGTCATGCTCGCGATCGCCCAGATCCATCCGCGCCATTTCCGTTTCTACAGCCCGCTGCTGTACGGGGTGGGGGTGCTGCTGCTCGTCGCGGTGCTGGTCATGGGGGAGATCGGCAAGGGCGCGCAACGCTGGCTCGACCTCGGCGTGATCCGGTTCCAGCCGTCCGAAATCCTCAAGCTGGCGGTGCCGATGACGGTGGCCTGGTATTTGTCCGAATGCCCGGTTCCTCCGGCGTTCCGCCATGTCGCGGTGGCCGGCGTGTTCATCGCGATACCCGTGGGGCTGATCGCCAAACAGCCCGATCTCGGGACCGCGATACTGGTCGGGGCCGCCGGTGCCGTGGTGGTGTTTCTCGCCGGAATCCGCTGGCTCTATCTGCTGGTGCTCGGAGGCGGCGGGGCGGGGCTGCTGCCGGTGGTCTGGCATTTTCTGCACGATTACCAGCGGGACCGGGTGCTGATGTTCCTGAATCCCGAGGCGGACGCCCTGGGGCGCGGCTATCACATCATCCAGTCCAAGATCGCCATCGGCTCCGGCGGCTTCTACGGCAAGGGCTGGCTGCAGGGCTCCCAGGCGCAGCTCGAGTTTCTGCCGGAGAAGTCGACCGATTTCATCTTCGCCGTGGTGGCCGAGGAGTTCGGCCTGATCGGCTGCCTGGGGCTGTTGGGGATATATCTGTTCATCATCGGGCGCTGCGTCCACATCTCGCTCCAGGCGCAGGACGCCTACACCCGTCTTTTGAGCGGCGCCCTGACCCTGACATTTTTCGTGTATGTTTTCGTCAACACCGGCATGGTCGTGGGCATCCTGCCGGTGGTGGGCGTGCCGCTGCCGCTGGTGAGTTACGGGGGAACGTCCATGGTGACCCTGCTCGCCGGCTTCGGTATCCTCATGTCCATCCAGACCCACCGCAAGCTGCTGCCGGGCTGAGCCCATGAAATCCTGGTTCGCCATAATACTGTCATCCGCGCTGGCCGCCGAGGCGGGTGCGGATGGGATTGCTCAGCGGCCCGAGGTCGCCGCCTTCATCCAGGAAATGAAGGTCCGCCACCGGTTCGATCCCGGCGCGCTGGAGAAGCTGTTCGGCGGCGTGGCTATCCAGGAGAGCATTCTCGCGGCGATGGCCCGTCCCGCGGAGGCCAAGCCCTGGCATGAATACCGCAAGCTTTTCGTCACCGAGGCCCGGATCCTGGGCGGGGTGGATTTCTGGCGCCAGCACGCCGAGACCCTGAGCCAGGTGCAGCGGCGCTACGGCGTGCCCGCCGAAATGATCGTGGCGATCGTCGGGGTGGAAACCCTCTACGGGCGCAACACCGGCGGCTTCCGGGTGATCGACGCGCTGGCCACCCTCGCCTTCGCCTATCCGCGCCGTGCCGACTTTTTCCGCTCCGAACTCGAGCAGTTTCTGCTTCTGTGCCGCGAGGAAGGCTTGGACGCCACCATGCTCAAGGGCTCGTATGCAGGCGCGATGGGCTGGCCCCAGTTCATGCCCAGCAGTTTCCGCAACTATGCCGCCGACCTCGACGGCGACGGCCGGCGCGACATCTGGTCGAATCCGGCCGACGCCGTCGGCAGCATCGGCAACTATTTCGCCCGCTTCGGCTGGCGCGCCGGCGAGGAAGTCGCGGTCCGGGCGACGGCGCGCGAGGGCGACTACGCCCCCTATCTCGGCAAGGATCTCAAGCCCGCCAATCCCCTGGGAGAACTGCGCCGCCTCGGTATCGAGCCCGAGCGTCCCCTGCCGGACGCCTCGCCGGTCAAGCTGCTGCGGTTCGAACTGGAGGCCGGCCCCGAATACTGGCTGGGCCTGGAAAACTTCTTCGTCATTTCCCGCTACAACCACAGCGCGCTCTATTCCATGGCGGTCTACCAGCTGGGCCGCGCCATCGCCGCCCGAAGGGGCGGTTGATCCCGCATCGTCCGCGGCGGGGCGCGTGTTAAACTAGCGGAACTGCGAATCAACCCAACCCTACGGCGGATGAACGTGAAAGCCCTCCTGATTCACGCCCGATGGCGTCTTTCCCTTTCCCTTATCCTCCTGGCCGGATGGTGCCTGCCGCTCCGGGCTGAGCCGCCGCTGATTCCCGCGCCGCCCGAGCTGCCGGCCAAGGCCCATCTGCTGCAGGATTTCTACAGCGGCCGGGTGCTGGCCGAGCGCAACGCCGACGAGCGCCTGGAACCCGCCAGTCTGACCAAGATCATGACGGCCTACATCCTGTTCCGGGAGCTTTCCAAGGGGCATGTCAAGCTGGAAGACATGGTGACCGTCAGTGAAAAGGCCTGGCGCACGGAAGGGTCGCGGATGTTCGCCCAGGTCGGCGCCCAGATCTCGGTGGAAAATCTGCTCAAGGGCATGATCGTCCAGTCCGGCAACGACGCCAGCGTCGCCCTCGCCGAGCATGTGGCCGGCGACGAGGCCGTGTTCGCCCAGATGATGAACCAGAATGCCGAGCGCCTGGGGATGACCAACAGCCGTTTCAAGAACAGCATGGGGCTGCCCGACCCGGACCATTACACCACCGCCCGCGACCTGGCGACGCTGACCAGGGCGATGATCAAGGAATTCCCCGAGTACTATAAGTGGCACGCCATCAAGGAATTCGTGTTCAACGACATCAAGCAGGTCAACCGCAACCGGCTGCTGTGGCGCGATCCCACGGTGGACGGCGTCAAGACCGGCCACACCGAAGGGGCGGGCTACTGCCTGGTCACTTCCGCCCTGCGCGACGGCGACCGGCTGATTTCGGTGGTCATGGGCACCAAGAGCGATACCGAGCGCGCCAATGCCAATCAGGCCCTGCTCAACTACGGTTTCCGCTTCTTTGAAACCAAGCCGGTTCACAAGGGCGGCGAAGAGCTTGCCAAGGCCCGCATCTGGAAAGGCGAGCAGACCGAAATACCGGTCGGCCTCGACGAGGATTTGTATGCGACTTTTCCGCGGGGGCAGTTCCAGAATCTGAAGACGGCGATGGAAGTGGATTCCAACGCCATGGCGCCGGTCAAGAAAGGCGACAAGCTGGGCAGCATCCAGGTCACGTTCAACAACGAGACGGTCGTCCGGCGGGATCTGGTGGCTTTGCAGGAGGTGCCGGAGGGCGGCATCTTCCGCCGGGCGTGGGACCATATCCTGCTCTGGCTGAAGCGGCAGGGTTAGATCGCGGCTTCCCGCATGAACAGCCCCCTGGTTTATCTCAACGGCGAGTTCCTGCCGCTGGATCAGGCCCGCGTGTCCGTCCTGGACCGGGGATTCCTCTTCGGCGACGGGGTCTACGAGGTCATCCCGGTCTATGGCGGGCGGCCGCTGCGGCTCGAAGAGCACCTCCGGCGGCTGGATGACAGCCTGCGAGGCATCCGCATGACTTCGCCCCTGAGCAGAGCCGAGTGGGCGGAAATCATCGGCCGCCTGATCGACGGGGCGGACGATCAGTCGGTATATCTACAGGTGACACGCGGTGCGGGTCCCGCGCGCGACCATTCGATCCCGGCCGGCGCGCGTCCCACCGTCTTCGCCATGTCGTCGCCGATCGTTCCGGTCCCGGCGGCCGGCGCGCGCGCGATCACGCTGGACGACATCCGCTGGCGCTGGTGCAACATCAAGGCCATCACGCTGTTGCCCAACGTGCTGCTGCGGCAGGAGGCGGTCGATAAGGGCTGCGCCGAGGCCGTACTGGTCCGCGATGGCCATGTCACGGAAGGGACGGCCAGCAACGTGTTCGCGGTGATCGACGGCGTGATCGTCACCCCGCCCAAGGGGCCCGAACTGCTGCCCGGCATCACCCGCGACCTGGTGCTGGAACTGGCTCAGGCCGACGGCCTCAAGGCGCGGGAACTGCGGATCGGCCTGGACGAATTCCGCGGGGCCGAGGAAATCTGGATCACGAGTTCGACCCGGGAGGTGTTGCCGGTGGTCGAGCTGGACGGCCGGCCGGTCGGCCAGGGAAACCCTGGGCGCGTCTGGGAGCGGGTCAGCGCGCTGTACCAGGATTTCAAGCGCAGGCTCAAGAGCGGCGTCACGGCATGAGTCTGGACACGCTGCTCGAGTTCCCTTGCGAGTTTCCGATCAAGGTTTTCGGCTCGGCGGAAGGCGATTTCGCCGCTTCGGTCGAGGCGGCGGTGCGTCTGGCCGCGCCCGAGCTGGAAGACCTTAGCGTCGCCGTCCGGGCCAGCGGCGGCGGCCGGTTCGTGGCGGTGACGGTGACGATCATGGCCTCGAGCCAGGCCCAGATCGAAGCGATCTACCAGAGCATCGGCGCGCTGCCCGGCGTGCTGATGGTGCTTTAACGATACTTCCGTCCGGGTATGGTATAAGCCCGGACGCTCTTCCCATCCGCCGGCCGCTTAAGCCGCCGCAGTGACCACCGACGTCCGTTTCCAGCCATGTCCGATTCCATCATCGAAACCAGTGACGAAAGACTGCGCCGGCTCGTGCGCGAAGTGCTGGAGCTGCTGGAAAAACAGAAACTGGAGGAGACGATACTTCAGCATCAGCCGATGTCCCGGCACGAGCTGATCGAAAGCCTGATGCACAAGCAGCATCAGGTTGCGCTCAAGCACAAGCTCGATGCGCTCCACGCCGCCGACATCGCCTACGTGCTGGAATCCCTGCCGCAGGCGCAGCGCCTGGCCATCTGGGCACTGGTGGATCCCGAGATGGACGGCGAAATCCTGCTGCACGTGTCGGATGCGGTGCGCGAATCGCTGATCTCCGACATGGACCGGGACGAGCTGCTCCATGCCACCGAGCAGCTCGACACCGACGAGATCGCCGATCTGGCCCCCGACCTCCCCGAGGAGGTCATGCAGGAGCTGCTGAAGTCGCTCAACGACCAGACCCGCGCCCAGCTCGAATCGGTCTTATCCTATGAAGAGGATACCGTCGCCGCGATCATGGACTTCGGCATGGTCGCCATCCGCGAGGACATCACGCTGGGCGTGGTACTGCGCTACCTGCGCCAGCGCGGCGATCTGCCCGAGAATACCGACAAGCTGTTCGTGGTCGACAAGCAAGGGGTGCTGCGGGGCGTGCTGTCGCTCAAGCGCCTGTTGCTGCGGAGTCCGGACGCGCGGGTGGCGGACGTGATGTCCAGGGACGTCGTGATGTTCCATCTGGATGACGACGCGTCCGTCGCCGCCCGCGCCTTCGAACGTTACGGCCTGCTTTCGGTGCCGGTGGTGGACGACCAGCAGCGTCTGCAGGGCCGTGTCAGCATCGACGCCATCGTCGACTACATCCGCCAGGAGTCCGACGAAGAAGCGCTGGCGCAGGCCGGCCTGATGCAGGAGGAAGACCTGTTCGCGAGCATCTGGAAAAGCGTCAAGAACCGCTGGGTGTGGCTGGGCATCAATCTGCTGACGGCCTTCGCCAGCACCCGTGTCATCGGCCTGTTCGACGACACCATCAGCCGGGTGGTCGCGCTGGCCTCGCTCATGCCGATCGTCGCCGGCATCGGCGGCAATACCGGGACTCAGACCAGTACCCTCATCGTCCGCTCGCTCGCGCTGGGGCTGGTCGATTCGTCCAATGTGCGGCGGCTGGTGCTCAAGGAAATCGCCATCGGCTTGATCAACGGGATCGTCTGGGGCAGCGTCATCGGCGCCCTGACCTATGCGCTTTACCGCGACCCGGAACTGGCTTCCGTGATGGCGGCGGCCATGACGCTGAATTTGCTGGTGGCCGCGGTGATGGGGCTGTTTATCCCGCTGATCCGGGCCCGGCTGAACCTGGACCCCGCCATCGGCACCAGCGTGTTGCTCACCGCGATCACCGACGGCATGGGCTTCTTCATCTTCCTGGGGCTGGCCACCCTGTTCCTGCTGAACTGAACCTAAGATGGCCTTCCGAGTCCGCATGCTGGGGCGCGCCGATTACGAACCGGTCTGGCGCGCCATGCAGGAGTTCACCGAACAGCGCGCCGAGGACGCCACCGACGAACTGTGGCTGGTGGAGCATCCGCCCGTTTACACGCTCGGCATGAATGGGGATCCCGCCCACATTCTCGATGCAGGGGAGGTGTCGGTGGTCCGGACCGACCGTGGCGGCCAGGTGACCTATCACGGCCCCGGCCAGCTCGTGCTGTACACGCTGGTGGACCTGCAAAGGCGCAGGCTTGGCGCGCGGCGGATGGTCAGCGCGCTGGAACAAGCCGTCATCGGCCTGTTGCGCCAGTACGGCCTCAAGGCCCAGGCGCGCAGCGATGCGCCGGGGGTCTATGTGGACGGCGCCAAAATCGCCTCGCTCGGTCTCAGGATCCGGCGCGGCTGCTGTTATCACGGGGTCGCGCTGAACGTGCGCCCCGAACTGGAGGCCTTCGGCCGGATCAATCCCTGCGGCCATGCCGGTTTGCCGGTCACGCGGCTGGCCGATCTGGGCGTGGATGCGCAGGTGTTCGAGCCGGCGGCGGCGCTGGTGCGCGAATTGATGGTTCAGCTCGGCGACGAGGAAATCCTTGTCCTGAGCGGACTTGTGCTGAGCGAAGCCGAAGTAGCCGAAGAGACTGCATGAAAACCTTCGACGACAATCAGGCGCCTTCGCGCCAGACGCCGGCCTCCCATCAACGGGGAGCGGAAAAACTTGCGCGCATCCCCGTCAAGGTCGAGCCTGCCGCGTCACCTTTGCGCAAGCCCGACTGGATCCGGATCCGGGCGGGAGCAGGCGAGGAAGTCCAGCGCGTGAAGCGGCTGCTGCGCGAGCGCGGCCTCCACAGCGTCTGCGAAGAGGCCGCTTGTCCCAATCTGGCGGAATGCTTCGGCCACGGCACCGCCACCTTCATGATCCTCGGCGACATCTGCACCCGCCGCTGTCCGTTCTGCGACGTCGCCCACGGCCGCCCGGCGCCGCCCGACCCGGTCGAGCCTGCGCATCTGGCGGAAACCATCGCCCTGCTGGGTCTGCGTTATGTAGTCATCACCTCGGTCGACCGGGACGATCTGCGCGATGGCGGGGCGGGGCATTTCGCCGCCTGCATCCGGGCCTTGCGCTCGGGCTGTCCCGCGCTCTCCATCGAGATTCTGACCCCGGATTTCCGCGGCCGGATGGAAGCCGCCCTCGGTCTGCTCGCCGCCGACCCGCCCGACGTCTTCAACCACAACATCGAAACCGTCCCCCGCCTCTACCGCCAGGCGCGGCCCGGCGCCGACTACGCCCAGTCGCTGCTGCTCCTGGCGCGGTTCCGCGAACGGGCGCCGGGCGTGCCGACCAAGTCGGGGCTGATGCTCGGCCTGGGCGAGACCCTGGACGAGGTGCGGGAGGTGCTGCGCGATCTCCGCGGCCACGGCTGCGAGATGCTGACCCTGGGCCAATATCTCCAGCCCAGCCGGGACCATCTGCCCGTGGCGCGCTATGTGCCGCCGGCGGAATTCGACGAACTCGCCGACTACGCGCGGGAACTGGGTTTCACCAGCGTCGCCAGCGCCCCCCTGGTGCGCTCGTCTTATCACGCCGACCGGCAGGCGGCTGCCGCCCGACCCTGAGACGCCGGGAACTGCGTACACTATCGGTTCACGCGATCAGGCCCGCTGCAGACGGGTTTCTTCGACAAACCACGACGACAGAAGAGGAGCTTGCATGCCCGCATACCCCCGAGCAGAGCTGGAAGAGATGGTCGCGCGCTGGCTGGCCGCCAACCGCGACGCGGAGCGCGCCGGCGACTGGATACAGGCGCTCGGCGCGATGTACACCGAGGACGCCGAATACGGTTGGAACATGGGGCCCGACCAGGAATTCCTGGCCCGCGGACGGGGGCAGATCATGGACTGGGCGCTCGGTTTCCACATGGAAGGCTTCGAGCAATGGCGCTACCCCTACGACCACGTGCTGATCGACGAGGCGCAGGGCGAGGTCATCGGTTTCTGGCGCCAGGTGTCGCCGGCCCGGCGGCCGGACGGCAGCAACTACGAGGTCGCCGGGCTCGGCGGTTCCTGGTTCCGCTACGGCGGCAATTATCAATGGTGCTGGCAGCGCGATTTCTTCGACCTGGGCAACGTCAAGGCGCTGTTCATGGAGCTGGCGGCCAACGGCCAGCTCGACGCGCCGGTGAGGCGCAAGATCGCCAGGCTGGCGAAAGGCCAGGCGATGCCCGGCGTTCATTCCCTGCACCCGGCGCCCGGTGTGTTCGCCAGGCTCAAAGGGTATTACGCGATGGCCCGCATCGTCCTATTCGGCGCTTAGCGTTTTTCCAAGGGCACCAGCGTATCGCGAAACCCGAGGGGGCATCCAAGTCCCCTCGGGAAGTGACCGTGGCGAGGTCTCTCCTTGCGGCCTCAGCGCTCGGCGCAGAATCCGAACTGAACCGCACCGTGGGCGGGCACCGTCTCGTTCCAGTCGACGCCGCTGGCGGTAAGCAGGTTTCCGGACTGGGTGTAGACGGCATTCCACAGGTTATTGACGGCGCCCTCGATGGCGAGGCTGACTTGCCAGACGATCGGCGCCGAGTCGGGATTGCGGACCTCGACCTGCGCACAATAGCCCGTACCCCAGTCCGATTGAACGGTCAGCGTCGTCTCCAGCCCGCCTTCCGCCGGATCGGTTTCATCGGTGTCGGTGGCTGAAGCGCAGCCCGGATCGGCCGGATAGTCGGTCAGGCCGTCGCCGTCATTGTCCAGGCCGTCGGCACATGCCGCCTTGGGGGCGGGCCGGTCGGCGCAGAATCCGAAGGTGGCGGTGGCGCCGGCCTGTAGCGTTTCGTTCCAGCTGAGCCCGGAAGCGTCGACTTGGCTGCCCGTCTGGGTGTAAGCCGCGTTCCACAGGTTGTTGATCGTTCCCTGCACGGCGAAAGACGTCTTCCATTTCACCGTGGCGGAAGTGCCGTTGGTCACCGCGACGTCGGTGCAATAGCCGGTGCCCCAGTCGGAGCTGACCGTCAGCTTAGCCGGGAGACTCTGTTCCGCAGGCGTCGTGACCGGGTTTGATTCGTCGGTGTCGGCGGCAGAGGAACAGCCGGGATCGGCGGGATAGTCGGTGGCTCCGTCGCCGTCGTTGTCGATTCCGTCCGCACAGGCGGGAGCCGGCGCGGGCGTCGGAGTCGGCTCGGGCGTCGGCGAGGGCGTCGCCGCTCCCCACAAGCGGCCGAGCAGGTCGACCTTGTCCTGCCAGACATGGGTCCAGTCGTCCTGGAGGATGCCGCCGGTGTCCCCGCTGTTGGGATTCCACGCCCAGTAGAACAAATGCCTGATGTCTTTGCCGGCGAGGTAATCGATGAGGGCGTCCTGGAACACTTTATCCCTGGGATCGCCGCCATGGCCGTATTTGCCGCCGGTTTCGCCGATGGCGATGGCGTAACCCTGGTCTCTGAACTGGCCGAAATGGGCGTTCCAGATGGCCGGCAGGTTGGCCGGGAAGTCGGCGGCGCCGAAATACGGCTGGGCGTAGACATCCGGCCCGTAGACATGAGGCGACAGCACCAGCCGGTCCGCCGGGATATCTAAAGGATGGCAGGCCAGGGGTTCCAGGTTGCCGCCCCACCAATGGTTGATGGTGCCGCTGCAGACAGGGTTTTCCTGCACGCCTTCCACGAATACCAATACGTCCGGCGCGGCGGCCAGCACCGCCGCGGCGGCTTTCTCCGCCGCCGTGTTCCAGTCGGTGGCGGTGTTGCCTGTGCCCCAGGTGGCGGCGCCGTGCGGCTCGTTCTTCAGGTCGACGCCCAGGAAATGCGGGAGCGACTTGTAGCGGCTCGCCATGAAGCTCAGGTCGCCGATCCATTGCTGTTCGGTGTAGGCCGGGCTGTACCAAAGTTCCGCTATGCCGCCGTTGCAGTCCAGCCGGTGATGGTCGAGCAGGATGTGAAACCCTTGACGGTCGAACTCGGCGATGACGGTATCCAGGACTTGCAGCGAGTTTTTGCCGGAGAGATCGGGGTTCAGCGTCGAATTGAAGTTGTTGACGCTGACGCCATCGAGCGTGCCCGGACAGACCGGCAGCCGCACGGCGTTGAATCCCAGGGATTTCATCTGGGCGATCATGTCCTTCCAGTTGCGCGCCCACAGGCCGTGGGCGATGTGGTCCGCGGTTTCGAAGCCGAACCAGTTGAGGCCGCGCAACTGCACGGCCTGGCCATTGCCGTCGTAGATGGTTCCGTTGTCCACGGAATAGGCGTAAGTCCATCCCGGTGTTTGGAGCAGGGCGAGCAAGAGCAGGTTTTTCTTGCCAAGTCTTGTCATAGCGAATCCCCTTCAGCGGTGTTGGTGTTGTCGGCGCCGCCATCAGCGGGAAAATCGCCAACCTGGGCCGGGTCCGAAAGTTGGAGCCCGGCGGGAGCTTATGTTCCAAGAATAGCCACGGAACCGGCTATTCTTGGAAGCACCAAGTTTCTTTTAAAGATAAAAACCGTTACTAATAATTATGAAAGTAACGATCCACCGGCAAAGCCGGTGGCTTTCGACGGCTGGCCCCTCCAAGGGGCCTGACCGCCGTCGGGCAAAAGCCAAGTCGTCGCCCCGGCAGGGATTGCCGGGGTCCAGGGGCCACGGAT
>JBFMDC010000078.1:0-73158 GCA_040753975.1 Pseudomonadota bacterium | reverse complement strand
ACAAAAGAAGAAAGACGATCCAGGCTCTCCCACAAGCTCAATTTCTCGGCTTCGAGGGTCAACGATCTATCTTCCTCCAAACCTCTCTATCTCATACCTCCGTGGCTCAGGGAAGAACATACAAGGGTTGGGGTGAGGGACAACCCGGCAGGACAGCCGGGTTGCACGGCTTGGCCGCCGGAGGCGGCGGGCAGGAGGCCCGCCGTGATTCTGCTCATGCCGCAAGCGGCTTACATACTCCGGGGCATCGCTTGCGGCTTGAGCGGTTAGGACATCCCGTTGAAAAACCGTTACTTAAGGGCGTTGAGGGCCTTACGTTTATGCTGCTGATACCGGCTATCGACTTGAAAGATGGCAAATGCGTACGCCTGCGGCAGGGCCGCATGGAAGACGATACGGTGTTTTCCGAGGATCCGGTGGCGGTAGCCGGCCGCTGGATCGCGGCCGGCGCCAGGCGCCTCCATCTGGTGGACCTGGACGGCGCCTTCGCCGGCAAGCCGCGCAACGCCGAGACCATCCATGCCATCCGCGAGGCCTATCCCGACGTCGAAATCCAGGTCGGCGGCGGCATCCGCGACGAGGAGACCATCCAGGGCTATCTGAACGCCGGGGTCGATTTCGTCATCATCGGCACCAAGGCCGTCAGTGCGCCCCATTTCGTGAGCGACGTCACCGCCGAATTCCCCAACCACATCATCATCGGGCTGGACGCCCGCGACGGCAAAGTCGCCATCGACGGCTGGTCCAAGCTCTCGCACCACGACGTGATCGATCTGGCGCAGAAATTCGAGGAGGATGGGGTGGAGGCGATCATCTACACCGACATCAGCCGCGACGGGATGATGGAGGGCGTCAACATCGATGCCACCGCCCGGCTGGCGCGCGCCATCCACATTCCCGTGATCGCCTCCGGCGGCATCGCCACCATCGACGACATCAGGGCGCTGGGAGGGATCGCTGGCGACGGCGTGATCGGCGCCATCACCGGCCGGGCGATCTACGAAGGCACCCTGGATTTCGCCGAAGGCCTCAAGCTGGCGGAAAGCTTCTAGTAGGGCGTTCCATAAAGACGTAAACAAAGCGGTAAATCCTGATGTTGAAATACGGCCTCGTCATTCCGCCATGGATTGGCGGAATCCAGGCACAGGGATGTGAACCGGCGTCGCCATCCTTGGCCCTGGATTCCGGCATTCCCTGCCGGAATGACGTCCGGCCTTTTTGTAAAGCTATTGATGGAACGAGCTATTAAAATGCTGGCCAAGCGCATCATTCCCTGCCTAGACGTCGACAACGGACGCGTCGTCAAAGGCGTCCGCTTCGTCGACATCCGCGATGCCGGCGATCCGGTCGAGATCGCCCGCCGCTACGACCGGGAAGGCGCGGACGAGCTTGCCTTTCTCGACATCACCGCCAGCGCCGATAACCGCGAGACCATGGTGCACGTGGTCGAGCAGGTGGCCGGCGAGGTGTTCATCCCGCTGACGGTGGGCGGCGGCATCCGTACCCTCGAAGACATCCGCCGCATGCTCAACGCCGGGGCCGACAAGGTCAGCATCAACACCGCCGCGGTGTTCGATCCCGAGTTCGTGCGCGAGGCCGCCGAGCGTTTCGGCTCCCAGTGCATCGTGGTGGCCATCGACGCCAAAGAGGTGAGCCCTCACCCTGCCCTCTCCCAAGGGGAGAGGGTAAGACAAAGGTGGGAAATCTTCACCCACGGCGGGCGCAAGCCGACCGGGCTGGATGCGGTGCAATGGGCGCGGCGCATGGTCGAGCTGGGCGCCGGCGAAATCCTTCTGACCAGCATGGACCGCGACGGCACTCGCGCCGGCTTCGACCTGGGCCTGACCCGGGCGATCAGCGACGCGGTGAGCGTGCCGGTCATCGCCTCCGGTGGCGTGGGCAACCTCCAGCATCTGGCGGACGGCATCCTGCGGGGCCGGGCCGATGCCGTGCTCGCCGCCAGCATTTTCCATTTCGCCGAGTACAGCGTCGGCCAGGCCAAGGATTTCTTGGCGGCCCAAGGCATCGAGGTGCGGCGGTGAGCGCTTGGCTCGACGAGATACGCTGGACCGCCGACGGCCTGGTGCCGGTGGTGGCGCAGGAAGCCGGGACCGGCCAGGTGCTGATGGTGGCCTGGATGAACCGCGAGGCCCTGGCCCTGACCGCCGAGGAAGGCTACGCGGTGTACTGGTCGCGCTCGCGCGGCCGGCTGTGGCGCAAGGGCGAGGAGTCCGGCCACCGCCAGAAGGTGTTGGAAATCCGCCTGGACTGCGACGAGGACGTGGTGCTGCTCAAGGTCGAGCAGGCCGGCGGCATCGCCTGCCACACCGGTCGCCACCACTGCTTCTACCGGGTGCTGAAGGATGGCCAGTGGGAGACGGTCGAGCCGGTGCTGAAGTCGCCCGATTCGATCTACGGAGCCTGAGCGTGGACGTCCTGAACCGGTTGGCGGAAATCCTGGAACAGCGCAAGTTGGAGGCGCCGGACAAGAGCTATGCCGCAAGCCTGTACGCCAAGGGGCTCGACACCATCCTCAAGAAGATCGGCGAGGAAGCGACCGAAACCGTGATCGCCGCCAAAGACGGGGAGCACGAAAAGATCGTCCACGAAATGGCCGACCTGTGGTTCCATTGCTGCGTGCTGCTCGCCCATGAGGGGCTCGGGCCGGACGACGTGCTGCGGGAACTGGCCCGGCGCTTCGGCATGTCGGGCCTGGAAGAGAAGGCTGCGCGCCAGGCCGGTTGAGGGCGAGGCGTTTCTTGTCACTCAACCATTCCACAGCCGGGCCGACACCGCGCCGCCCACGCCCGCGGCGAGCAGGAAACCCGCCAGCCAGGCCAGCCCCTGCCACAGATGGCGCCGGGCCAGGTGATCCTGGGGCAGCGCCGAGATCAGGAATCGCGCTCCATCGCGCGGCTTCCGCAGCACGTTGAGCTCGATCGGGTGCGCCGCCGCGCCGCGCCGCTGCAAGACCTCTTGGCGGGCCGCTTCCCGCGCCTTCTCCCATTCCTCCAGGTCGATTCCGCCATCCCCGTTCGCGTCGAAACGCTCCAGCAAGGCCGCTTTGTCCCGTTTCCAGGCTGCCAGCAGATCCCGGGTTTCCTCCTCCGGAGAGCAATCGCCGCCGCCGATCCCGGCGAACTGGCCGGACACGAACAGCCATTCGCCTTCGGGGATGCGGGACTCGGTATAGCGGTAGGGACCGGCCGGGAGCAGGGCGTCCCATAGACTTCGGCGCCCGCGCGGCAGGCTGCCGGGCCGCGGGTAGAGGCCGCGCCAGCTCAGGTGGACGGGCGGCAGCACCTCGGCGTCCTCGGGATCGACGACGCAGCGGCCGGTTTCATCCTCGATTTCGAAGATGGCGGTGCTGGTGCCCTCGTCAATCGTATGCCAATCCGAGTCACCGCTTTCCGGGTCTTTGCGTTCCAGCGTGTACCGGTACCAGACGCAGCGCTTTCCGCTCAGGGGCGCGACGATGGGTTCACCCGGCATCATGCGGGCGCGCCCTTCCAGTTCGACGCAGCCCTGGGCCGCCGAGCGGATGCGCGAGGTCGGACGGTCGGTGATCGCCCGGCCATGGCTCAGATGGCCGAAACCCCGCCACAGGCACAGCGCCGCTGCGGCGACGCTCAGCCACGCCAGCAGCCAGATTTCGCGCTCCCCGGCCGCCGCGAGCCAGTCGGACCCATCCATCAGTTGAACAAGGCGCGCAGGTCCGGGTTGCTGATGGCGGTATCGGAAAATTCCAGCAGCTCGAACGGCTTGAAGCCGAACAGCCGGGCAATGATGACGTCGGGGAACCGGTCGAGCCGGACGTTGTTGGCATTGACGTGGTCGTTGTAGAACTCGCGCCGGTCGGCGATCGAGCTTTCCAGCTCGGTGATGCGCCGCTCCAGCGCCCGGAACGACTGGTCCGCTTTGAGCTCCGGGTAGTTCTCCGCCACGGCGAAAAGGCTCATGAGCCCCTGCCGCAGCTCGCCTTCGGCGGAGCCCAGGGCACGGACGTCGTGATGTTCGCGCGCCGCGGAAACGCCGCCGCGGGCCCGGATCACCCGTTCCAGCGTCTCCTTCTCGTGCTTCATGTACTGCTTGCAGGTTTCCACCAGCTTGGGCAGCTCGTCGTGGCGCTGGGCCAGGAGCACGTCGATGTTGGACCAGGCTTTTACGGTATCATGCTTGAGTTGAACGAGACGGTTGTAGATCAGGATCACGTACAGGGCGATCAGGATCAGCACCCCGATAAGTACGAAACCGGCGATAGGCATGGCGACTCTCCTCCTGCGTGGGGCCTAGTATAGCGGCCGGCGGCCATCGCCAGAACGCCGACCGACGGAGAGGAAAGATGGCGATCCAGGTCTACAATGGCATCCACCCCACACTGGGCCGGAACGTATTCGTCGCGGAAAGCGCCTTCGTCGCGGGCGATGTGAGCCTGGGAGACGACGTGTCGATCTGGCCCTGCGTGGTTGCCCGCGGCGACGTCCACCGCATCGAAATCGGCCCCGCCACCAACATCCAGGACGGCAGCGTGCTGCACGTCACCCAGCCCAGCGCCTTCAACGAGGCCGGATTCCCCCTGATCGTCGGCGCCGGCGTCACCGTCGGCCACCGCGCCGTGCTGCACGGCTGCACCATCGGCGACCTGTGCCTGATCGGCATCGGTGCCATCGTCATGGACGGCGCGGTCATCGAAGACCACGTCATGGTCGGCGCCGGCACCCTGGTCCCGCCGGGCAAACGCCTGGAAAGCGGCTACCTCTACGTCGGATCGCCTGCCAAACAGGCGCGGCCCCTCAAGGACTCCGAACTCGAATTTCTCGTCCATTCCCGCGATGGGTACGTCAGGTTGAAGGATCAGTATTTGCGTGATGCGGGTCTCATGTGACCTCAACGCCTATCCGGGGACTCGGATCGACTTCGTGCTAGCCAGATTATGTATGGCATGTTGAACATGGATTCTGTCTAGTAACAAGTTAGGCAATCAGAAACGGGCCGATGACGATTCGCGACCTTAGATACCCAGATGATGCCCGCGAGACGATCGAGTCTCTTCTGTCGGGGCTGAAATACGACGCGGCCGTAGCCGTGAGCGGGCGGGCTCTCAAGAACGCGCCCTTACCCGATAATTGGCCAGATTTCAGCACAGGGATTAGGCTTGGGGGCCGGGCCGAAGACGAGGCCGTGCGACGAGACGCGGAGGGGCTCTTGGCGCGGCTCGCGCTCATCTCCATGGTAAGCAGGGTGGAGACTCACGCCCAGAACTTGCTGCTCCAGCGGCGTGTGCTGGAAGAACTTGGATCAACCGGGAAGCGCATCGTTTCAGGCAGAATGTGGTCCATACTTAAGCGCGTCCAGCAGGAGGCAAAGCGCGGACCTGTAAAGCTCTGTAGCGAGCTCGTGGTGACGAAACCGTCTCCGCCACTGCTCGCACGCATGAGATGGCTTGAGGGAGTTTACCGGGTTCGCAATTGCCTCGCGCATCGGCTAGGCCAAGTCCAGATTGTCGACGTCAAGCCAACGGGAAAGGCTCTAGAAGATACCACGGATGAAGATACACTCAAGGTGTCCTGGCTCAAGCCGCTGGCTTTGATCAACGGTAGAGAAATCGAAGAGTTTCCGCACAAGGGAGGAGGCAACCTCGATGTATCGTTACGCGAGTACGAACGAGAGTGGGCTGTCGGCCAGAAGATTGACGTTACCTCGGAGGATTGCCAGGCCATGGCAATCAGTCTGTCCATGCTGGCAACAGAACTCTTACGGTGCTTTGAGACCGAAATGAATGTGTTCCTTGGTATCAAATGCAACCGAGCGCCTAACTAACGGTTGCAGCGGAGCCGGCGGGCAGCTGTCATTTGTTCGTGAACGTGTGCAGGCCCAATAGGATAATGGGATGGACTCCTCCCCTCCCCTCCGTAACGGCATCGCGATGTGCCAAAGTGGAGGTGAAGCCAACCACTTGATGAAGAGGAGGAATCCACGATGAATGCTACGACGATCGGTTTGGACATTGCAAAGCACGTATTCCAGGTCCACGGGGTAGACCGGTCAGGCAAGACGGCGCTGCGCTGAACCTTGGGGGCGGGCCGCTGGCGGGCTTGCCACAGGTCGTAATCCGCCTGCATACGCACCCAGGTTTCCGCCGTCGGACCGTCGATCCAGGCTTCCAGCCGCAGCGCCATGTCGGCGGAAATCGCGGCTTTGCCGTGCAGTACGCGGGACAGCGCTACCCGCGAAACGCCGAGCTGACGCGCAGCCTCAGTCACGCTCAACCCCAGTTCCGGGAGAACGTCTTCTTTCAGAATTGCCCCTGGATGGGGCGGGTTGTGCATCGCCATGGTGGCGCCTCTTTCAGTGATAGTCCTGGTAGTCGACCAGGACCGCGTCTTCGCCTTCAAAGCGGAACATGAGCGGCCAATTACCCGAGACCTTGACTGCCCACAGGCCGGCCATGCTTCCCTTGAGCGGGTGCAGGCGCCAGCCGGGGAGGTCCATTTCCTCCGCAGCTTTCGCCGTATTCAACACGGCCAGTTGGCGGGCAAGCTTATTTGCATGCTCTGCCTGAATGCCGGCCTTGGAGCCTGTCTCGAAGAAAGCTTGAAGCCCCTTGTGCCGGGAGTCCTTGATCATCGGGCAACTGTATAGCGTGCCGATACAGTCGGCAATGGCTGTGCGACGACGGTCAAGAGACGCCGACGACGGCGGGTTACAGGCTGTAAGGAAGCAGACGGGAATTGCCGTAAATGCCTTGAGCAATAGGGATATCGGAAAGGAAAAAGAGTCGTTCAAAGGTCAGACCGCCATCTGAGGGATGTTTCTTACGGATGCCCCTGTTCTCCTTCCCGTGGGTTCCAAACTGGCGGATCAGCACGCAAAATGAGGGCGCGCCTGGCTTTCGGATGTGACGCGGCCGTTTCTATCCGACGGCCGAGGCGGAAGCCAACTACCCAGGAGAACACCATGCCATACCTGAAAATCCAGATGAGCCGTGAGCTCGAACCCGGGAAGTCGAAAGCGCTGCTCGCTGCGGCTTCGCAAAAGATTGCCAGCGAACTGGGCAAGCCGGAGCGTTATGTGATGGTGGAACTCACCTCGAATCCGGCCATGCTGTTCGCCGGCACGGAGGAGCCGGCGGCTTTCGTGGAGCTGAAGAGCATCGGCCTCCCCGCCGGCAGGACCAAGGCTTTGTCCCAGGTCTTGTGCTCGCTGCTGCAGGACTGCGCTGGCATAGCGCCGGCGCGCGTCTATATCGAGTTCACCGATGCCGCCGGGGGGTTCTGGGGATGGAATAGCTCCACCTTTTGACGGGGTAGCAGGCGTTTCCGGCTGGGTTTTTCTTCAAGTGTTGCGCATTCTCGGCGTGGCTTGATCACTTCCTGGTTCGCCGCTCGGCTTCGAGCGTCTCGATCACGGGCCGCGTTTCCGGGCGCACGCCGCGCCAGAGCAGGAAGGCTTCGGCCGCCTGTTCCACCAGCATGCCGATGCCGTCGGCGCTGACGGCGGCCTGCTTTTCCCGCCCCCACAGCACGAAGGGCGTGGGTTCGGAGGCGTAGGCCAGGTCGTAGCAAGTGCCGCCGGGGGCGAGCGCGTCGGCGGGGAGCGGCGGGAGTTCGCCGCTCAGGCTGGCGGCGGTGGCGTTGAGGATCAGGTCGAAACGGCGCCCGGCCAGTGCAGCGAAGCCGCAGCCTTCGACGGGGCCCAGATCGCCGAATTCCGCCGCCAGGATTTCCGCCGTGGCGACGGTGCGGTTGGCGATGACCAGCCGGGCCGGCCGCTCCGCCATGAGGGGCGCCAGGATTCCCCGCGTCGCCCCGCCGGCGCCGAGTATCAGGACATTCGCGCCCGCGAGGTTCAGGCCGAGGTTGTCCCGCAGGTCGCGGAGCAGGCCGATGCCGTCGGTGTTGTCGCCGAACACCGAGCCGTCATCCCGCAGTGCCAGCGTATTGACGGCGCGCGCCTGCTCCGCCCGGTCGCTGCGGCTGTCCGCGAGCCGCCAGGCGAGTTCCTTGAGCGGGACGGTGCAATTGAGGCCGCGGCCGCCGCCGCCGAAGAACTCGCGGACGCAAAATTTGAACCGTTCGGGCGGTACGTCCTCGGCGGTGTAGACCAGGTCCTGGCCGGTCTGGGCGGCGAACAGGGCGTGGATGCGGGGCGATTTGCTGTGCTTGATCGGGTGCCCGAACACCGCGTACCGGTCGGTCTGGGTCATTTCAGGCAGGTCGCCACGTCCTTGGCGAAATAGGTCAGGATGCCGTCGGCGCCGGCCCGCTTGAAGGCCAGCAGCGATTCCAGCACGGCCGCGCGCTCGTCGAGCCAGCCGTTCTGCGCCGCGGCCTTCAGCATGGCGTATTCGCCGCTGACCTGGTAGGCGTAAGTGGGCACGCCGAAGCGCTCCTTCACCCGCCGCACGATGTCCAGGTAGGGCATGCCGGGCTTGACCATGACCATGTCCGCACCTTCCCGTAAGTCCAGTTCGACCTCCCGCAGGGCTTCGTCGCCGTTGGCGGGGTCCATCTGGTAGCTGTATTTGTTGCCGCCGCCGAGGTTCGCCGCCGAGCCCACGGCGTCGCGGAACGGGCCGTAGAAACTGGAGGCGTATTTCGCCGAGTAGGCGAGGATGCGGGTGTTGACGAAGCCTTCGGCCTCGAGGGCCTGGCGGATGGCGCCGATGCGGCCGTCCATCATGTCGGAAGGGGCGACGACGTCGGCGCCGGCGGTGGCATGAGACAGCGCCTGCTTTACCAGGGCGTCCACGGTCTTGTCGTTGACCACGTAGCCGGCATCGTCGATCAGCCCGTCCTGGCCGTGCGAGGTGAAGGGGTCGAGCGCAACGTCGGTGATGACGCCGAGTTCGGGCAGCCGGGCCTTCAGTATCCTGACGGCGCGCTGGGCCAGGCCTTCCGGATTCCAGGCTTCGCTGGCCTGCAGGTCTTTCTTGGCCGGGTCGATGACCGGGAACAGGGCAACCGCCGGAATGCCCAGTTCGAGCGCCGAAGTGGCTTCCTCCAGCAGCAGGTCGACGCTGAGGCGCTCCACGCCGGGCATCGATGCGACCGGCGCGCGGGTCTTGGTTCCTTCGGTGACGAAGAGGGGGTAGATCAGATCGTCCACCGTTAGCCGGTTTTCCCGCATCAGGCGGCGGCTGAAGTCGTCCTTGCGCATGCGGCGCGGCCGGATGGACGGGAAACGTCCGGGGCGGGTCTCGAGTATGTCCATGAACTGGGTGGTTTCCGAATCGAGTGGTATAGTGTACTGAAGGTCCCCACGCTATGATACCGTGCGCCTCACACCCTCATTTTTTCCCTAATTCCCTCAGGAGTCTTTCATGAATGCCAAGGCCGTATTGCGTTACGCGAGTTGCTTGCAATTCGTGCTACTGCTATGCGGGGTGTCTGCGGCATCGGCCTATGCCGAGCAACTCTCGCCTCCGCAGCAAGTGATTCAGCAGACGTCGAACCAGCTCCAGAGTTCGCTGCAGAAGCCCGAATACAAGGAGGATTTCCGCAAGGCGACCGAACTGGTCGAGCGCATCATCGATCCGCATGTGGATTTCGAGCGGGTTTCCATTTTGGTTCTCGGAAAGTTCTGGAGGACCGCCACGCCGGATCAGCGGGAGCGGTTCAAGAAGGAATTCAGGACGCTCCTGGTCCGAACCTACACCACGGCGTTTACCGAGTATTCCAACTGGGACATTCGCTATCTTCCTTCGCAGGAGATATCCGCGGGCAAGACCATGGTCCGGACCGAAATTCTTCAAGAAGGCGCGCAGCCGATCGCCGTCAATTACCGCATGGTGGAAACCGGCGGCGAGTGGAAGGTCTATGACGTGCTGATCGAAGGCATCAGCCTGTTGCAGAACTACCGTACCAGCTTTACCGATCAGGTCGCGCAGACCGGCATGGAGCCGCTGATCAAGGACCTGGTGCAGCGCAACGCCAAGGCGTTCAAGGAACCGCTGGCCCACAAGGAATCATGATTCCAGCCATTCCCGCGGTTTCAGATAGTTGAGATAGAGGTTTTCCTCGGCACTGCCTTGCTCCGGCCGCCAGTTGTAACGCCAATGGGCGACGGGGGGCAGTGACATGAGGATGGATTCGGTTCTCCCCCCCGACTGGAGCCCGAACAGGGTTCCGCGATCGTAAACCAGGTTGAATTCGACATAGCGCCCGCGCCGGTAGAGCTGGAACTCCCGCTCCCTTTCGCCGTAGGGCGTGGCCTTCCGCCGCTGGACGATCGGCAGGTAGGCCTTCAGATAATGGTCGCCCACGCTGCGCAGGAAGGCGAAGCTGCGCTCGAATCCCCATTCGTTCAGGTCGTCGAAGAACAGGCCGCCTACGCCGCGGGTCTCGTTGCGATGCTTCAGGAAGAAATACTCGTCACACCAGCACTTGAACCGGGGGTAGACATCTTCCCCGAACGGCAGGCAGGCGTCCCGGGCCGTCCTGTGCCAGTGGATCGCGTCCTCCTCGAACGGGTAGTAAGGCGTCAGGTCGAAGCCGCCGCCGAACCACCAGATCGGCGCCTCGCCTTCCTTCTCGGCCAGGAAGAAACGCACGTTGGCATGGGAGGTGGGGACATAGGGATTCAGCGGATGGATCACCAGCGACACGCCAGTGGCCTGGAAGCTGCGGCCGGCCAGTTCCGGCCGCTGCGCGGTGGCCGAGGCCGGCAGGTTGGCGCCCAGGACATGCGAGAAATTGACGCCGCCCTGTTCGAAGGTGTCGCCGCCGCCGAGGACGCGGGTCCGGCCGCCGCCGCCGGCGGCGTGCTCCCAGCGATCCTCGACGAAGCGGGCGCGCGGTTCTTCGCCTTCCAGGGTGCTGCAGATGCGGTCCTGAAGATCGAGCAGATAGGTCTTGACGGCTTCGATGTCGGGTCCGGCCATGCCTTGATTCCTCCGTGTCGTGGTTCCGCTCGGCGCGGCGCCGAGGTTTGGGCGGATTCTAGCACGGCCGGCCGGGCGCTCCGGGCGGGCGGTGCGTGAACGACCGCGAGCTGTTTTCCGACTGGCTGGCCCCCCGGTTTTTTCCGGGCTGGGCCGAGCTTCTGCTGCCCCGGATCAAGGCCCGTCTTCAGGACGGGCGCCACGGCGATTGGCCGGGCTGGCTTGCGCTGCTGCAGGGCTTGCCGAAAGTCGCTCCCACGCTGCTGGACTTCGCCGCCGATGCGGTGAGGGTGGGGGCGGAGACGGATTGTGATGGCGCTGCCCGCCGGTCCATCGAAGCCGCTCTGCACCGGCTTCACCCCTGGCGCAAGGGGCCTTACGCGATTCACGGCATCTTCATCGACACCGAATGGCGCTCCGATCTGAAATGGCGGCGGCTGGAGGGAGCCATCGCGCCGCTCGCGGGGCGGCGGGTGCTCGATGTCGGCTGCGGCAACGGCTATCACGCCTGGCGCATGCTGGGGGCGGGAGCGCAGTCCGTGATCGGCGTCGATCCCACCCTGCTCAGCGTGGCGCAGTTCCTGGCCGTGCGGCATTTCGCCGGAGACTGGCCGGTCGCCGTGCTGCCTTTGGGCATCGAGGACTTTCCGGCCACGACCTACGCCTTCGATACCGTGTTCTCGATGGGGGTGCTGTATCATCGCCGCTTGCCGTTCGACCATCTGGCGGAATTGAAAGGCTGTCTGCGGCCGGGCGGGGAACTGGTGCTGGAAACCCTGGTCATCGAAGGCGAGGCGGGCCACGTGCTGGTGCCCGAGGGGCGCTATGCGCGGATGCGCAACGTCTGGTTCATCCCTTCGCCGCCGACGCTGTTGTCCTGGCTGGCGCGCGCAGGTTTTCGCCAGGTCCGCCTGATCGACGTTTCTCCCACCACGATCCAGGAACAGCGCTCGACCGGCTGGATGCGGTTCCAGTCGCTGGCGGACTTCCTCGATCCGGACGATCTGTCCCGCACGGTCGAAGGCCATCCCGCGCCGCGGCGGGCGATCTTTCTGGCCGAGGCTCCTTGAGGCGGCGCGGCCCGCGGACTTTCTCCCGCCGCGGAATCTCCGGATAATGGCGGCCCGTGACCTAGAACGCTTCGACTGCCGATGGCCGTGGTTCCGCTAACGCGTTTCGTCCTGCTGCTGCTCCCCGCGCTGCTGTCGGGCTGCGCGGGCACGGCCGAGGTGAAGCAGCGTGCGCCGGCCGCCGCCAATGGCCAGGTGGTGCCCTACGCATTGAGCCTGCAAGGGACGCCGTATGTGTGGGGCGGCGCCTCGCCGGAGAAGGGATTCGATTGCAGCGGCTTCGTCAAGCACGTCTATCAGCGGCACGGCATCGACCTGCCGCGCACCGCCCGCGAGATGGCGAGCAGGCTGCCGGAAGTGCCCAAGAACTGCCGCCTGCCCGGCGACCTCCTGTTTTTCCGGACCGACGGGCGCTCGTATTCCCATGTCGGCATCTACATCGGCAACGAATCCTTCGTCCATGCCTCCGGCAGCCAGGCCGCGGTCAAGGTCTCCAGCCTGAACAAGCCGTACTGGCTGAGCCGTTTTTTGGGCGTGCGGCGGCCGCATTTCCGATACCGGCCGCCGGACGCCACCATGGCCGCCGCCAATCACCGCCATCGAACCCAAGGGAGACGACATCCATGAAAGCCATCGTCATGACCCGGCCCGGCGCAGCCGCCGAAGCGCTGGAACTGCGCGATCTGCCCGAGCCGGCGCTGGCGGCGCCGACCCAGGTCAAGGTCCGGCTCAGGGCGGCCGGGGTCAATCCCATCGACACCAAGGTCCGCCGCCGCGGGCTGTTCTACGACGACGCCCTGCCGGCGGTGCTCGGCTGCGACGGCGCCGGCGAAGTCGTCGAAACGGGGGCCGAGGTCAGCCGCTTCCGGGTCGGCGACCGGGTCTGGTTCTGCAACGGCGGGCTCGGCGCGGAGCAGGGCAACTACGCCGAATACACCGTGCTGGACCAGCGCTGGGCGGCGCCCATGCCGGCGTCGCTCGATTTCGAAACTGCCGCGGCCGGTCCGCTCGTGCTGATCACGGCCTGGGGCGCTTTGTACGATCGCGGGCGCCTTCAGGCAGGCCAGACCGTGCTGGTCCATGCCGCCGCCGGCGGCGTCGGCCACGTCGCGGTGCAATTGGCCAAACTGCGCGGGGCGCGCGTGATCGCCACCGTGGGGTCTCCCGAGAAGGCCGCGCTGGCCAGACGCTGGGGGGCCGATGAAACCATCGATTACCGGACTCAGGACTTCGTCGCCGAAGTCAATGCCATGACCCAAGGGCGGGGCGCCGATCTGGCGCTGGACACGGTCGGTCCCGAGGTGTTCCGCCGCAGCATCGAGTGCACCGCTCACTTCGGCGACTTGGTGACCCTGCTCGATACTGGCGACACGTCCCTGGCCGAAGCGCGGATGCGCAATCTCCGGATCGGTTTCGAGCTGATGCTGGTGCCGATGCTGCGCAAGCTCGACGCGGCGCGGGACCATCACCTGGAAATTCTCCGTGCCTGCGGCGAATGGATCGATGCCGGCAAGCTCGAGCTGCATGTCGGCGGGGTCCATCCCCTGGAGCAGGCCGCCCGGGTGCACGAAATCATCGAGGCCGGACATGCCACCGGCAAGCTGGTGCTGCGCATCGATTGAGCGCCGGCTGCGTCTTCGGTAGGGATGGAAACGCTGGCCATCGCCGTGATCGGCGCGAACGTAGTCGATTGAAACTTTCCGCCCGCTTCCGCAAGGGAAGGGGGCGTTGCAACCTGCGGTGGTTTCATCGCCGGGACGGCTGAAGATGTCACAGGCGGCTCGATTGCGTGTCGGTCATGGATTCAGAGCAAACCCCGCTCGGCGAAGGAGTAGGGCAGGCCGTCGCCGATGATGAAATGGTCGAGCACGCGGATGTCGACCAGGCCCAGCGCCTGCTTCAGCCTTTGCGTGAGCAGGCGGTCGGCCTCGCTGGGTTCGCAGACGCCGGAAGGGTGGTTGTGAGCGAAGATCATGGCCGCGGCGTTCTCGGCGAGCGCCTGCTTGACCACTTCCCGAGGATACACCGAAGCCCCGTCGATGGTGCCGCGGAACAGCTCCTCCGCGCGGATCACCCGGTGCTGGTTGTCCAGGAACAGCCCGACGAACACCTCGTAAGGTTTGCCCTTCAGCCAGTTCGAGAGGTATTGCCGGGTCAGCTCGGGGCTGGTCAGCGCATTTTCCCGCTTCAGGCATTCTTCGAAATGGCGCCGCGCGAGTTCGAGCACGGCTTGAATCTGCGTGTACTTTGCCGTGCCCAGCCCGGCCGATTTCACGAAACGCTGGTGGTCCGCCTTGAGCAGGGCGGACAGCGAGCCGAATTCCTGGAGCAGCTCGCGGGCGAGGTCGACCGCGCTTTTGCCGGCGACGCCGGTGCGCAGAAAAATGGCCAGCAATTCGGCGTCGGACAGCGCGGCTGGGCCGAGTTTCAGCAGCCTCTCGCGCGGGCGTTGGTCGGCGGGCCAGTCGGTGATGGGCATGATCGTAGCATCCTTGGCGTGTCGGGTCGTTTCAAGCATAGAAGGGCTGGACTAAACTTGCCATAATGTCGCCCCCAGTGACCCCTCCACCTATTTTTTCCTCCCGTGGCCGACCTACACCACAAGCGCGTTCTCATCGGCGTGACCGGCGGCATTGCGGCCTACAAGGCCGCGGAGATCGTCCGTCGCCTGCGCCAGGCCGGCGCCGAGGTGCGGGTGGCGATGACGCCGGCGGCCTGCCGGTTCGTCCAGCCTTTGACCTTCGAAGCCTTGTCCGGCCACCCGGTCGCCCACGACATGTTCCTGCCCGGCGCCGAGTCGGCGATGGGGCACATCCAGTTGTCCCGCTGGGCGGATGCCATCCTGGTCGCGCCGGCTTCGGCGGATTTCATGGCCCGCATCAGCCTGGGGCTGGCCGATGATCTGCTGGCCACCCTGTGCCTGGCAGCGGAAGCGCCGCTGTTCCTGGCGCCGGCGATGAACCGCGCGATGTGGCTGCATCCGGCGACCCGCTCCCACGCCGCCGTCTTGGCCGGGCGGGGCGTCGTCCTGTTGGGGCCGGACGAAGGCGGTCAGGCTTGCGGCGAGACGGGGCCGGGCCGGATGCGGGAGCCCGCGCGGCTCGTCCTCGACCTTGCCGGCGCGCTGGCAGTGGGCGGCCTGCTTTCGGGCCTTAAGGTGTTGATCAGCGCAGGCCCCACCCGCGAGCCCATCGACCCGGTGCGTTTCATCGGCAACCGCAGCTCGGGAAAAATGGGCTACGCGCTGGCTGCCGCGGCCCGGAATGCCGGCGCGGAGGTCACCCTGGTCAGCGGCCCGGTGGCGCTCGACGCGCCGGCCGGCGTGGAGACCGTGAGGGTGGAAACCGCCGCCGAGATGCATGCGGCGGTAATGGCTAGGACCTCTCGCACGGACATCTACATCGGCGCCGCCGCCGTGGCGGATTACACGCCGGCGCGGGTGGCGGACGCCAAGATCAAGAAACACGGCGAGCAGCTGGAGCTGACCCTGAACCGGACCCCGGACATCCTCCGTTCCGTCGCGGCCTTGCCGGACAAGCCCTTCGTCGTGGGATTCGCCGCCGAGACCGGCCAGGTCGAGGCCTACGCCCGCGCCAAGCTGGAGGCCAAGGGCGCCGATCTGGTGGCAGCCAACGAGGTCGGCGGGGGGGCGCCGGGCGGTTTCGAGCGGGACGAAAATGCCCTGTTCGTGTGCTGGCGCGGGGGCGAGCGCCGATTGCCGCTGGCGCCCAAGACCGAGATCGCCCGCCGCCTGATTCGATTGATAGCCGAACGCTACTATGCCGAAAATACAGATCAGGATCCTTGATCCCCGCCTCGGCAACGAAATCCCGTTGCCGCACTACGCGACGCCCGGCGCCGCCGGGCTCGACCTTCGGGCCTGCCTCGACGCGCCGCTGGCGCTCTCGCCGGGCGAGACCCAGTTGATCCCGACCGGCTTCGCCATCCATATCGGCGACTCAGGTCTGGCGGCGGTGCTGTTGCCGCGCTCCGGGCTCGGCCACAAGCACGGGATCGTGCTCGGCAACCTGGTGGGTTTGATCGACTCCGACTACCAGGGCCAGGTGCTGGTGTCTTGCTGGAACCGGGGGGATCAAGCCTTTGAAATCGCCGTCGGCGAACGCATCGCCCAGATGGTGTTCGTGCCGGTGGCCCAGGTTGCCTTCGAGCAGGTCGAAGCGTTCGCCGAAAGCCGGCGGGCCGAGGGCGGGTTCGGCCATACCGGCCGGCGTTAGCCGTGCCCTCGCTGAGCCTCCGTCGGCTCCTTTGGTCGGTCGGCCTGGTGTCGATGCTCGCGGTGGCCGCAACCGCGGCCGGTCTCGTTGGGGCCGAGCGGCACCGCATCGAAGTCTCCGGCCGGCAGGCGATGGCGGCGGCGGCCGACGCGGCGGCGTTCAACGTGCGCGACCGTCTCGGCTGGTCGTTCCGGGCCTTGAGCGGCATGGGGAGCGATCTCCGGCTGGCCGAAGCTCTGGCGGCGGGTGATCCGAAACGGATTGCCGATGAAGAGCGCCGGCTCACCGGTTCGCTTCCGGGTTCGCTCCTGGTGCGGCTGGTGCCGAACGATAGCGATCTGCTGGATGCTTCCCGCGCGCCGGCCATGGGCTACGCCGACCTGGAGGCGGTCCGCGAGGCCCGGCGCGGTGAGTCCTTGCCGGCCATGCATGCGGCCAACAGCCCGAACGTCCATGTCGCGCTGGCCGTGCCGCTTGCCGAAGGGCGCGGGGTGCTGCTGGCCAGCCTCTCTCCGGATATCCTGCTCGACGCCATGCGCTCGGTTCCGATGCCCTTCGGCGCCGCGCTGGAGCTTCGGCAAGGCGAGCTTCCCTTAGGTTTCACCGGCGATCGCGCCCGCCGGGCCGAGCCGCCGGAGGGAGAAGCATCGGTGCTGGGCAGCCGCGGCTGGCGGATCGTCTACTGGCGTCCGGCAGAGGACCAATCCCCGCTGTGGTGGGCTTTCGCGGCGGGCGGAGCGGCGCTGCTGCTGATCCTGGCGGTGCTGGTCTGGGCCGGGCATGTGCTGGCGAAAGCGATGAAGCACGATACGGCGCTGGTATTGGCACTGGTTCCGGCGGCGCGGTCGGGCGTTCCGCGCAGCGCCGGGCGGGCGCGGCTCAGGGAGATGCAGGACTTGCTCGATGGCCTGAGGGCGCTGGGCGCGCCGGCGCCGGAAGAAGTTCCTTTGCCCCGCCCGGCGCTCATCGACGGTCATAACGAGGAGAAGATTCGTATGCACATTCCACCGGTTCCCGGCATAGCCCCCACTCTGTTCCGGGCTTACGACATCCGCGGTATCGTCGGCGACACGCTGACGCCGGAAGTGGCCCAGGCGATAGGCCGCGCCATCGGCAGCGAAGCCTTGGACCGCGGCGAACGTCGGGTCATCGTCGCCCGCGACGGGCGCCTGAGCAGTCCTGCGCTCTGCGCCGCCCTGGCGGAGGGCCTGAGGATGGCCGGCTGCGAGGTCACCGATCTGGGCCTGGCGCCCACGCCCGTGCTGTATTTCGGCACCCAGGTGCTGGCGGGCCGATCCGGCGTCATGGTGACCGGCAGCCACAATCCCGCGAATTACAACGGCTTCAAGATCGTACTGGGGGGGCGGACGCTGGCCGGCGACGACATCCAGGCGCTCCGGCGCCGCATCGAATCGGGGAGTTTTCATGCCGGCGAAGGGCGGATCGAGCGCCGCGATCTGTTACCGGACTACCACTTGGCGATCGTGGAAGACGTGCAGGTCGGCCGCCAATTCAAGCTCGTGGTCGATTGCGGCAACGGCGTGGCCGCCGTGGCGGCGCCGCAGATACTACGCGCCCTGGATTGCGAAGTGGTCGAGTTGTTCTGCACCGTCGACGGCAACTTCCCCAACCATCATCCCGATCCGAGCAAGCCGGAGAACCTGGCGGTACTGATCGAAACGGTGAAGCGGGAAGGCGCGGACCTCGGCGTGGCCTTCGACGGCGACGGCGACCGGCTCGGCGTGGTCGACTCGGCCGGCAACATCATCTGGCCGGACCGGCAAATGATGCTGTTCGCCGCCGACGTGTTGTCCCGCGAGCCCGGCGCCGACATCATCTACGACGTCAAATGCACCCGCCACCTGGCCGGCTACATCCTGCGCCACGGCGGCCGCCCGCTGATGTGGAAGACCGGCCATTCCCTGATCAAGGCCAAGATGAAGGAAACCGGCGCCCTGCTGGCGGGAGAGATGAGCGGCCACTTCTTCTTCAAGGAACGCTGGTACGGCTTCGACGATGGCATCTACGCCTGCGCCCGGCTGGTGGAGATCCTGTCCGCCGATCCCCGCCCCACCGCCGAAGTGTTCGCGGAGCTGCCGGACAGCGTGAACACGCCCGAACTCGGCGTGCGGCTTGAGGAGGGCGAAAACCTCGCCTTCGTGGAAAAAATGCGCGCCCTGGCCGACTTCGACGATGGCCGCATCACCGACATCGACGGCCTGCGGGTCGACTTCGCCGACGGCTGGGGGCTGGTGCGCGCCTCCAACACCACGCCTTCCCTCGTAATCCGCTTCGAAGCCGACACCGCCGAAGGACTGGCCCGCATCCAGCAACGCTTCCGGGAGCTGCTGCTGAAGGTGCGGCCCGGTCTCGAGCTGCCTTTTTAAGAAACGCCGACACGCCGGTTTGCCCATGAAACCACAGGAACCCCTGGAAACCTCTTTCGCCAACCAGATCGCCCATGTCCTGACCGAGGCGCTGCCTTATATCCGGCGCTTCAAGGGCAAGACCATCGTCGTCAAGTACGGCGGCAACGCCATGATCGACGAGCGGCTGAAGAACAGCTTCGCCCGCGACATCGTGCTGCTGAAGCTGGTCGGCATCAACCCGGTGGTGGTGCACGGCGGCGGGCCGCAGATCGGCGGTCTGCTGCAGCGCCTGGGGAAAACCAGCGAATTCGTGCAAGGCATGCGGGTCACCGACGCCGAAACCATGGACGTGGTGGAAATGGTGCTGGGCGGCCTGGTGAACAAGGAAATCGTCAACCTCATCAACCGCCAGGGCGGCGCCGCGGTGGGCTTGAGCGGCAAGGACGGCGACCTGATCCGGGCGCGCAAGATCCGCCTGTCCCAGCCGCAGTCCGATGCGCCGGAAATCATCGATCTCGGCCATGTCGGCGAAGTCGCCAGCATCGATCCGGCGGTGGTGGACATGCTGGTCAACGGCGACTTCATCCCGGTGATCGCCCCGATCGGCGTCGGCGAGGACGGCTGCTCCTACAACATCAACGCCGATCTGGTCGCCGGCAAGATGGCCGAGGTCCTCAAGGCCGAGAAGCTGATCCTCCTGACCAACACCCAAGGCATCCTGGGCAGGGACGGCGCGCTGCTGACCGGCCTCTCGCTCAGGGAGGTCGACGCCCTGATCGGGGACGGCACCATCAGCGGCGGCATGATCCCGAAGGTGCGTTGCGCGATGGACGCGCTGCGCGGCGGCGTCAACAGCGCCCACATCATCGACGGCCGCATCGACCACGCCGTGCTGCTGGAGCTGTTCACCGACCAGGGCATCGGCACCCTGCTGCTGCGGCGCTGAGCACTCGGGGGGGCTTGCGTTCGCGCGGAAGGCGTCCCGGCGGGACTGTGCCAGCGGTTTCGGCATACCGCTCGCCGTCGGTCATCCATGCGTGGCCGACTTCGACCAGAGCGTGCAGACCAGCACGCCGGCGATGATGAGCCCCATGCCGGCAATGGCCGGGCGATCCAGCGCCTGGCCATAGAGAACCCAGGCGATGACCGACACCAGGACGATGCCCAGCGCCGACCAGATTGCGTAGGAGATGCCCACCGGAATCTTGTCGACGGTGAGCGAGAGGAAATAAAAAGCGACCGCATACCCCGCAACCACGGTTGCGGAGGGCCAGAATCGGGTGAAGCCTTCGGCGGATTTCAGCACCGAGGTGCCGATGACCTCGCCGACTATCGCGATCATCAGATAAATCCATGGCATAGATGCCCCCTTGATGGCTTAAAAAAAAACACAGCAATGATACTCGACCCCTCCTGGCCCGGTCTGTCTGAACTTGAACGATCGCTGTTCAGATCGCTATTCAGATCGCTATGCCATACGTAGTTCTACTTAGGTAGTGGTTCGTATTGGCGCCTGGCCGGTGCCAGTATTACAAAGCATGGAAGGATGGACAGATGATCCCACCGTCTCGTCGGACCAGCGGTCCGTCCCCCGGCAGGCATACAGGAGAAACCGAGATGAACGGTTTGAAGATCGATCGGGTTCTGGTGGGTGAGGCGCTGGTCGGCGAAGGCAACGAACTGGCGCATATCGATCTCATCATGGGGCCACGCGGGAGCGCCGCGGAGCTGGCTTTCTGTACCACCCTCACCAATCAGAAGCGCGGCGACAACGCCTTGCTCGCGCTGGTCGCGCCCAATCTGATGGCGAAGCCCGCCACGGTGATGTTCAACAAGGTGGAAATCAAGAACGAAAAGCAGGCGACCCAGATGTTCGGGCCGGCGGAGCGCGGCGTCGCCAAGGCGGTGGTGGATTCGGTCAAGGAGGGCATCATCCCGAAGGCGGAGGCCGAGAACGTATTCATTTGCGTCGGCGTGTTTATCCACTGGGACGCCCAGGACAACGCGAAAATCCAGGACTGGAACTATCAGGCGACCAAGCTGGCGATCGCCCGCGCGGTGGACGGCAAGCCGAGCATCGACGAAGTCATCGCGCAGGAGGACGTCGTTCATCATCCCCTGGCAGCCCACGATTAACCCACGATTAAAGGGGCCCCTCGATGAAGCGCATCTATTTCCTGGTCCCGTCCGTCGAGCTGGCGCACACGATCGTCGACGAACTGCTCCTCGCGCGCATCGAGGAGCGGCACATTCATATCCTGGCCAAGGCCGGGACGCCGTTGGGCGATCTTCCGGAAGCCTCCTTGTTCCAAAAGAGCGACTTCATCCCGGCGATGGAGCGCGGGCTGGCCATCGGCGGCATCACCGGCACCCTGGCGGGTCTGGTGGCGGTCGCTCTGCCGACCGGCATGGTGCTCGGCGGCGGTGCGGTGCTGGCCATCGCCCTGGCGGGAGCGGGCATCGGCTCCTGGCTGGCCGGCATGATAGGACTGGACGTGGAGAATTCCCGGCTCAAGAATTATCAGGGGGCGGTCGAAAAAGGCCAGCTCTTGCTGATGGTGGACGTGCCGCGCGAGCGGGTGGAAGAAATCCATCAACGGGTCCAGAAACATCATCCGGAAGCCGAATTCGAGGGCACCGAGCCGACGATTCCGGCATTTCCCTAACGTAGCCGGCCCGGGTTCCCGGCGGCAGGGAGGACGTATGAAAATGACATCGGCCATTCATGCTTGGCTGATAATGCTCGTGTGGGTGGTAGCCGGCTCCGCGGCATCGGCCGCTTCCCGTGCCGGCAATTGCTGGGTGGACATTTACCAGGGGCCGGACTATACGGGTACCAAGCTCAGGATATCCGGTCCGGCGGAGCTGGCGAGCCTGAAAAATCTCGAGGGCGCCGATTGGAACGATGCGATCGAAAGCCTGGAGGTCGGTCCCGGCGCCGAGGTCAGCGTCTACGGAAACGAGAACTTCGTTCTTCCCTCCGGCCCGGTTTACCACGAGCAGGAAATCCGGAGCTGGGGGGGCAAGGATGAAAATTACCGCAGCCAGGTTGCGACCTTTACCGCTGGGCACAAAGTGCATCACCTCGGTGAATACGGCCTCCACGACCAGGTCAGCGCGCTGAAGGTCCGCTGCACGAACTAGCGTTCCCAAGCCGCGAACGAAATGAGCACCAAGCCTGTCGCTTCCTCAGACTGGGCCAGATTCTGCGAGGAATTCAGCCGCCAGCACCGGGGATGGCTGGTAACGACCAGCATCAGGGACAAACTCCTCGCGGCGGAGAACGATGTGGCCGATGCCGCGGAGGAGCGTTGCGTCGTGCGCGACGTGCGATTCCGGGGCCTGTCCTTCGAGCCGAAGGACGGCAGCCTGTCGGTGTCGCTGGGGGAAGGGGCGCTGCAAATCACCCAATCGATCGCGGGAGTGGCCGCGATCGGTTTGCTGGAGGCTGGACACGGCGTCCATGCGGGCCTCCGCATCGAGAGCGCCGGCCATGGCGCCATGATACTGAGATTCCGCGCGCCGGCCTCGCCGGATAGTCTGGACGGAGTTTTTTCACCTTGGCTTTGATTAAAATGTGAGCCTAGCCCAAACCGCTCCCGGATCGTGGTCCGGGACATGGTTTGGGCTAGGCGGATCTGAAAATCGTAAGGCAAGGCGATTTTTAGAAGTCCCCTTAGGATTTCTTCCATCCGCGGAGAGCGATCATGCACAGCTACAAATACCTGGTGGTCGGCGGCGGCATGACGGCGGATGCGGCAATCCGGGGCATACGCGAGGTCGATCCGCAAGGCTCGATCGGCCTCATCAGTAGGGAACCGCACCTTCCCTACAAGCGGCCGCTGCTGTCCAAGGGGCTCTGGCTCGGCAAGTCCTTCGACCAGATATGGTACGGCACCGAAACTTTAGGGATCAGCGCATTCCTGGGGCGGACCGCGATTAGCCTCGACTTGGCCGGAAAGTCCGTCGCCGACGACGAAGGTACGCTCTACGGATTCGAGAAGCTGCTTCTGGCCACGGGCGGCCGGCCGCGCCGTTTCCCATTCGGCGGTGACGACATCCTTTACTTCCGTACCGTCGACGACTACCTCCGGCTGCGGACGCTGACGGATACGCGGCGGAAGTTCGCCGTCATCGGCGGCGGCTTCATCGGTTCGGAGATCGCCGCCGCCCTGGCGTCGATCGGCAAGGAGGTCGTGATGATCTTCCCGGAAGAGTGCATCGGGGCCCGGGTGTTTCCGGGAAACCTCTGCCGGTTTCTCAACGGGTATTACCGGGACCAGGGCGTTGAACTACGGAGCGGCCAGACCGTCACCGGCCTGGTTCGGGAGGGCGTTGAAATCCGGCTCGCGCTCGGCGAGACCGGTGAAGAAGCCATCGTGGTGGACGGTGTCGTCGCCGGGATCGGCATCGAACCCGAGACACGGCTTGCCGAAGCGGCCGGGCTCCCGGTGGAGCGAGGCATCGTCGTCGACGAGTTGCTGCAGGCCGGCCACACCGATGTCTATGCCGCCGGCGACGCCGTCTCCTTTTACAGCCCGGCCCTCGACTGCCGGATGCACGTGGAGCACGAGGATAACGCCCGCACCATGGGGCGGCTGGCCGGGCGCAACATGGCCGGGGAAGCGAATCCTTACCGGCATCTGCCGTACTTCTATTCCGACCTGTTCGATCTGGGTTATGAAGCGGTCGGAGAGCTGGATTCGAGGCTGGAGACCGTGGAGGACTGGTCCGAGCCTTGTCGCAAGGGGGTGGTGTACTATCTGGCCCAGGGGCGCGTGCGCGGCGTGCTGTTGTGGAATGTCTGGGACCGGCTCGAAGCCGCCCGCGCGCTGATCGAGGAGCCGGGGCCTTTTGGGCCGGGCGATCTGGCCGGAAGGCTGTGACAAGGAGGATCTTGAGGAGGAGGACGTTTTTTAGATCTGACGAAGAGGTGAACTATCATGGCAGCAACCACATTGTCCCGAACCATCAAACCCATTCCCTATGACGAGGCAGAGACCGCGCCGCCGCCGCCGCCCGATCCCGACATGCTGCACGCGCTGATCGCGGAAGCGGCGTATCTCAGGGCCGAAAAACGCGGGTTTGCAGAAGGCAGCGAGCTGGAAGACTGGCTGGAGGCGGAGAAGGAAGTGCTGGAAATGCAGGCGAGGCTGTCGATCCCGACGCCGGATTGACGGCTCAATCGGTTTCGAGCAGGAGGGCCACCCGCACCAGTTCCGCCAAAGTCTCGGCGTGCATTTTCCTCATCACGTTGGCGCGGTAGACTTCGACGGTCCGATGGCTGATGCCGAGGGATTTGGCCGTGTCCTTGGACGAATAGCCATTGACGGTGCAATGCAGCACCTCCTTCTCCCGTTTGCTGAGGCGGGCATACTGCGACGTGGCTTCCGCCCGCCTGCGCCGGTGCTCCCAGGTCTTCAAATCCAGGGCGATGGCTTCCCTCAGCCGGTTCATGAAACCCGTATTTTCAAACGGCTTTTCGATGAAATCGAAGGCGCCGCTCCGGAAAGCCTCTACCAGGGCTGGCACATCGCCCTCTCCGGTGATGAAAATGATCGGGGTCTGTATCCCTTTGTCAGTAAGCGTCTTCTGCAGTTCCAGGCCTGAGATTTCCGGGAGTCTCAGGTCCAGGACGATGCAGCCGTGGGTATCGGGCGTGCAGTAATCCAGAAAGTCCTTCCCGGTGGCGAAGCAGCGCGCCGGCAAGCCCTCGGATTCGACCAGGGTTTTCAGCGCATCGCGTACCGCCGGCTGGCCGTCGACGATATGGACCACGGGTTCGGTCCCGCCGTGCGGTGGGGTGTTGCGGACGTTCAGGCTCGTTGGCATAAACTGAAAGCTCCGTGCTGGTCGACAACAGGTGTTCGCTCTGCCGCAACAGAAAATACACGGCCTTCCGTTAATTTTCCAGCAGGGATCAGAGGAAAGCGGGTAGACGGCCAGGGAAACGGTAGACGCCCGCCTCGGTGACCACGGCATCCAGCGGGACGTCCCACGGTTGGGCATCCAGCCGCTCAAGCTTCTGGCCTTCGAAAGCGAGGCCGATCAGACGGGGGGACTCGGATGCCGGTTCATCGAGCCGGAATGCGAAGGTGCGGTCGTGAGCCGCCGCCCATGCCGAGGCGGTTGCCCCGTGGATCGAACTCCACCAGGGGCACGAAGACGAGGTCGAGTTCCCTCGCGTCGGCGATCGTCCTGTCGTCGATAGGGGGTTCCGGGATGCCGTAGCGGTTGGGATGCAAGGCAGCTGGGCCGGCATAAGGGCCGAACCAGAGCATGCGTTGCCGCAGAAGGGGGATGAAGGCAGTGCGGCCGCGTTCGCGGAGGTATTCGAACAGCGCCGTCGTATCTACCTCGCCGTCATTGGCAAGATAGGCCGCTATCCGGGCATGGGCGTCGAGCCAGCCCGAGCCGATGCAATGGCCGGCTATCAGCAGGCTGTTCCGGCGGATGTCGAAAGGGGATTGGGCGCGCCGCCACTCGCGGATTCGGCTCCGGATCCCGGCTGGCGTGGTCATGGAAACCGGGCGAGAAAGAGTATTCCCCGTTTGCGCCGTAGCATACTTTCGCCCTTGAACCAAACGGCTCAGGTGGGACCAGAGGATGCCGAATCAGGCTTTCCGCCCGGAGCGGACTTGCGCACATCGGACACTCGGAAGTCCCGGGGTTTTAGATTAGGCTCAAAGAGTAACCCAGCACGCTTCGAGCGTTACAGGGAATACTGGCGGCTATCTTACCCGATAAATGGCGCGGGTGAGAGACTTGACGCGCCCGAAAAATCCCGTTCCCGGGTCTCAGCCGTTCCAGCCGCCGCCGGAGCCGAGCGGACTCATGGCATGCTGATTGGCGAGGCTCTGGTTCAGCAGCCGGATTTCGTGCTGGGCCTGGACCAGTTCGTGGGCGATGTTCAAGGCCGCCATGATCGCGATGCGCTCGGTGCCGATCACCCGGCCGGTTTCACGGATCTTGCGCATTCTCTCGTCGAGGAAACGGGCGGCGATCAGCAGGTCGTGTTGCTCATCTTCGGCGCAGCCGATGGGATACTCCTTGCCGAGAAGCTGCACTTTGATGGGGCGATGTTCGCTCATGGCGCGTATTTCCTGGAGATGGGACGAAATCTTAAGGGTTGCGGGACGGCCGGCCGGAGCTTGGGTACCGGCTTTGGCCGCAAGGGTGGTAGCATAATGAAATATTCGCAAGTTCGACAAGTCACTTCCATGCATGAGAGTCCCTCCTACGAGGACATCCAGGCGATATTCCTCAACCATCACGTTCCTGCCAGCGCCGCCGAAGCCCACGGTACACTGGCGGGCCTGTTGTGCGTCGACGGCCGGCTCGATTGCGGGCAGTGGCTCGGCGCCGTGTTCGGCGAAGACAAGGCAGGGCTGGACCCGGACGAGCAGGCTTCCTGCGAAATCCTGTGCAAGCGGACGCGCGAGCAACTGGATGCCTTCGACTTCAGCTTCGAATTGTGCCTGCCGGACGACGGCCATCCGATGACCGACCGCGCCCGCGCCCTGGGCGAATGGTGCCAGGGATTCCTCTATGGTCTGGGTTACAAGCTCGGCGGCAGCGACTGGCCCGGCGAGTGCACCGAGGTGCTCGACGACATCCTCCAGCTTTCCCGGCTCGACGCGGAGCATGCGGATGAAACCGACGAGGAGGCCTATGCCGAACTGACCGAGTTCGTACGGGCCGGGGTCCAGCTCGTCCGCAGTGAGTTCGAACAGAACGCTTCTCCCCAGCTTCACTGAATCGCCCGATGCTGCCTCTGTCCGAATTCCAGCAGCGCCGCCGCCGCCTGCTCAAACGCATGAAGAAACGCAGCGTCGCCCTGATCGCCGGCGCGCCCGCCGCGGCGCGCAACCGCGACGTGGAGTTCCCCTACCGCCAGGACAGCGACTTCGCCTACCTCACCGGCTTCGCCGAGCCCGAGTCGCTGGCGGTGTTCATTCCCGGCCGGAAGGAGGGCGAATTCGTGCTGTTCTGTCGCGAATTCGACGCCAAGATGGCCGTCTGGGTGGGTCGCCGTGCCGGGCTCGATGGCGCCCGGGAGGTATTCGGGGCGGATGAGGCCCATCCGATTACCGAGCTCGATGCGGTGCTGCCGGGCCTCCTGGAAAACCACGAAACCGTGTACTACCCGATCGGGCATCAGTCCGAGTTCGACGCCCAGGTGATGCGGGCGATCAACAACATCCGCAGCCGGGCGCGCAGCGGGGTCGGCGCGCCGGAACAGTTCGTCTCGCTCGACAAGCTCCTGCACGAGCTGCGGCTGTTCAAGTCGGAGCACGAGATCGCCCTGATGCGCCGGGCCGCCGAGGTCTCCGCGGAGGCGCACAAGCGGGCCATGCGGGCCTGCCGTCCCGGCATGCACGAATACCAGATCGAGGCGGAGATCCTGCACGAATTCACCCGCCACGGCATGCGTTCGCCCGCCTATCCCAGCATCGTCGCCGGCGGCAACAATGCCTGCACGCTGCATTACACCGCCAACGACGCGGTCCTGCGCGACGGCGACCTGCTGCTGATCGACGCCGGTGCCGAGCACGACCATTACGCCGCCGACATCACCCGCACCTTCCCGGTCAACGGCCGCTTCAGCGAGGCCCAGCGGGTTCTGTACGAGCTGGTGCTGGAGGCGCAGCTAGCGGCGATCGCCGAGGTCAGGCCGGGCAAGCGGTGGAACGATCCGCACGCCGCCACCGTGGGGGTGCTGACCAAGGGCCTCATCGACCTCGGGCTGCTCGAGGGCAAGCCGGCCAAGCTCATCAAGAGCGAGGCCTACAAGAAGTTCTACATGCACCGGACCGGCCATTGGCTTGGCATGGACGTCCACGACGTGGGCGACTACAAGGCCGGCGGCGACTGGCGCAAGCTGGAGCCCGGCATGGTGCTAACGGTCGAGCCGGGACTCTACGTGCCGGCGGACTGCGAGGATGCCGACCCGCGGTTCCGGGGCATCGGCATCCGCATCGAGGACGACGTTCTCGTCACCGAGGAAGGCTGCGAGGTCCTCAGTGCCGGCGTGCCCAAGACGGTCGCCGAGATCGAGGCGCTGATGCGGCCATGAAAGCTTTCGACTACGACGTCCTCATCATCGGCGGCGGTCTGGCCGGCGGCAGTCTGGCCTTGGCCTTGGCCGGTTCGCCGCTCAAGGTGGCGGTGGTGGAAAGCAGCACCGAATCCGAACGCCTGGCGGCTCCCGCCGGCACGCGCGCCCTGGCGCTGGCCCGCGGCACCGCCCGGATCCTCGAGGCCCTGGGCGTGTGGAGCGCGGTCGAGCCGAAAGCCACGCCGATCCTCGACATCCATGTCTCGGACCGCGGCCATTTCGGCAAGACCCGGCTCAGCGCCCAACGCGAAGGCGTCGTGGCCTTAGGGTATGTGGTCACGGCGCGCGATGTCGAGGATGCGGTAGCCGGGGCGCTGCACGCCGGAACGGTCGAACTGATCCAGCCCGCCCGCCTGATCGGGCTGCGGGCCGGTCCGGAATCGGTCCACGTCAGCTTGAAGCGCGGCGACGAAACCCTGATGCTGTCCGCCCGTCTCGTCGTCGGCGCCGACGGCAGCGATTCCACCGTCCGCCGGCTGTTGGAAATCCCCCAGATCGTCCGCGAATACGGACAGACGGCCCTGGTGTTCGAGGTCGCCACCGGACTCGACCACCGCAACGTCGCCTACGAACGCTTCACCGCCTCCGGCCCGCTCGCCGTGCTGCCGCTCGGGCGGCGGCGCTGTTCGGTGGTGTGGACGCTGGAACCGTGGGAAGCCGAGGATCTGCGCGCCGTGCCGGAAGGAGAATTCCTGGCCCGTCTGCAGGATGCCTTCGGCTACTGGCTGGGAGCATTGGGGCCGGTCGGTCCGCGCCAGACCTTCCCGCTCAAGCTGATCCGCGCCGGCCGCATGGCCGACGACCGGGTGGTGCTGATCGGCAACGCCATGCACCAGCTCCACCCGGTGGCGGGGCAGGGCTTCAACCTGGGGCTGCGCGACGCCGCCCAGCTCGCCGAGCGCCTGATCGTGAAGCAGGGTTTCGGCGAGGACATCGGCGCCCCGGCCTTCCTCCACAGCTACGCCGAGGCCCGCCAGCGCGACCTCCGCAGCACCGTCGCCTTCACCGACAGCCTGATCCGGTTGTTTTCCAGCGATTTCCCGCCTCTCGCGCTCGTCCGCAACATCGGATTGTTCGCGCTCGACTGCCTGCCGCCGGCCAAACACCTGCTGGCCCGCCACGCCATGGGTCTGGCCGAGCGCCTGCCCCGCTTCCGCTGATCCCTCCCCAGAAAAAAGGTTGACCCGGCTCCGCTTTGCCGGTATTAAAAGCAAGGGCGCTTGGCGCCCGCTTTGCTTTTGTCAATCCAGACTCATGAGATGGGTTATTTCCTCGAGGTGACGGCTCGCCGCCTGCGGGCGGCTTCCATGCGAGGCCCATCTCCCAACCAGAACAGGGACTTAAGGAGTGGCTTGCATGCGAATTGGAATACCGAAGGAAATATTTCCCGGCGAGCGCCGGCTAGCGACCACACCGGAGGTGGCCGAGAAAATAAAGAAACTTGGATTCGAAGTCGCGATCGAGTCGGGCGCCGGAGACGCGGCGAATTTCTCCGACGATACCTTCAGGGAAGCCGGGGTTGCGGTCGTCGAAAACGCGCCGGACCTTTGGGCAGGTTCGGACATCATCTTCAAGGTGCGCGCGCCTTCGTCCGCCGAAGTCGAACTGATGAGGAAAGGCGGGTGTCTGATAAGTTTCATCTGGCCGGCCCAGAACCCCGAGCTGATGGACAAACTGGCCGCCACCGGCGGAACCGTGCTGGCTATGGATAGCGTGCCGCGGATATCTAGGGCGCAGAAACTCGACGCCCTGAGCTCCATGGCGAACATCGCCGGCTACCGGGCGGTGATCGAGGCGGCCCATCATTTCGGCCGCTTTTTTTGCGGCCAGGTGACGGCGGCCGGAAAGGTACCGCCGGCCAAGGTCTTCGTCATCGGCGCCGGCGTCGCGGGGCTTGCCGCCATCGGCGCCGCCAGCGGCTTGGGCGCCATCGTCCGGGCCAACGACACCCGGCCGGAAGTGAAGGACCAGGTCAAGTCCATGGGCGCCGAGTTCGTCGAGGTGGACTACCAGGAGGAAGGCGCCGGCGTCGGCGGTTATGCCAAGATCATGAGCGAAGGCTACCAGAAGGCCCAGGCCGAGATGATCGCCCGCCAAGCCATGGACGTCGACGTCATCGTCACCACCGCCCTGATCCCCGGCAAGCCTGCGCCCAAGCTGATCACGGCCGGCATGGTCAAGTCCATGAAGCCGGGCAGCGTGATCGTCGACATGGCGGCCGAACAGGGCGGCAACTGCGAACTGACCGTTCCCGGCGAGGTGGTGGTGCGCCACGAGGTTACCATCATCGGCTATACCGACCTGCCCAGCCGGCTGGCCCGGCAGTCCAGCACGCTCTACGCCACCAACCTGCTGCGCCTGCTCGAAGAGCTGTGCCCGCAGAAGGATGGCAATATCCTGGTCAACATGGACGACGAAGTGATCCGGGGCGCGACGGTGATCAAGGACGGGATCATCACCTGGCCGCCGCCACCGCCCAAGATCAGCGCGGCGGCTCCGCAGATGGCCGTGGCCGCTCCGCCGGTCGTATCCGAAAAGAAGCCGCTGCTGCCGGCCTGGGCCCGTACCGGCCTAGGCATCGGTATTGGCGCATTGATCTTCTACCTGATCGGGGCCAACGCCCCGGCCGCCTTCATGGAGCATTTCACCGTGTTCGTGCTGGCCTGCTTCGTAGGCTACATGGTGATCTGGAATGTGACGCCCGCGTTGCACACGCCCTTGATGAGCGTCACCAACGCCATCTCCAGCATCATCGCGATCGGCGCCTTGATCCAGTTCTCCGCGCCCGGCGTGTTCATCACCATTCTGGCGTGGCTCGCCCTGGCGCTGACCGCGGTCAACACGGCGGGCGGATTCTGGGTAACCCAGCGCATGCTGCGCATGTTCAGAAAATAACCAGGACGGGAGAAGATCATGTCTGAAGGTTTGGTGACGGTCGCCTACATCGGTGCGACCATCCTGTTCATCCTCAGCCTGGGCGGGCTGAGCCATCCTGAAACCGCGCGGCGGGGCAATTTCTACGGCATCGCCGGCATGGCCATCGCCATCCTGGCGACGCTGATGGGCCCCAAGGTCACGAGCTATGCGCCCATCCTCCTCGCCATGCTGATCGGCGGCAGCCTAGGGATCTATGCGGCGATCAAGGTCAAGATGACCGAGATGCCGGAGCTGGTCGCCATCATGCATAGCCTGGTGGGGCTGGCGGCGGTGCTGGTCGCCTACGCCAACTACTTCGACCCGGGCGCGCACTTCAGCGGCGTCGAGAAGACCATCCACGAATCGGAGATTTATATCGGAGTCCTGATCGGCGCAGTGACCTTTTCCGGTTCGGTCATCGCTTTCGGCAAGCTGTCCGGCAGGATCAGCGGCAAACCGGTGCTGTTGCCGGCGCGCCACTGGATCAATCTCGGTTTGCTGGTGGTTACGATCCTGCTCGGCAAATGGTTCCTGAATGCGAGCTCCCTCGGGATCGGCGTGATTCCGCTGATACTGATGACGCTGATCGCACTGGCGTTCGGGGTGCATATGGTCATGGCCATCGGCGGGGCGGACATGCCGGTGGTGGTGTCCATGCTCAACAGTTATTCAGGATGGGCGGCGTCGGCCACCGGTTTCATGCTGTCCAACGATCTCCTGATCGTCACCGGGGCGTTGGTCGGATCTTCCGGCGCAATCCTGTCGTACATCATGTGCCGCGCCATGAACCGCCACTTCCTGTCGGTCATCGCCGGCGGCTTCGGCACCGAGGGCAGCGCCGCCGTGGTTGGCGCCCAGCCGGCGGGCGAGGTGCAGCCGATCACTCCCGAGGAAACCGCGGAACTGTTGCACGGTGCCCGCAACGTGGTCCTGATCCCCGGCTACGGTATGGCGGTGGCGCAGGCCCAGCATACGGTGTATGAAATAACCAAGCACCTGCGCGACAAGGGCGTCAACGTGCGCTTCGCCATCCATCCGGTGGCCGGCCGCATGCCCGGGCACATGAACGTGCTGCTGGCCGAAGCCAAGGTGCCTTACGACATCGTGCTGGAAATGGACGAGATCAACGAGGACTTCCCGGAAACCGACGTGGCGATGGTCATCGGCGCCAACGACATCGTCAACCCCGGCGCCCAGGAAGATCCCCACAGCCCCATCGCCGGCATGCCGGTGCTGGAGGTCTGGAAAGCGGGCACCTCCATCGTCATGAAGCGTTCCATGGCATCCGGCTATGCCGGCGTCGACAACCCGCTGTTCTACAAGGAGAACAACCGGATGCTGTTCGGCGACGCCAAGAAAATGCTGGACGAAGTCTTGCAGCACCTTAAGGGATAACCGGAAATCCGCGGGACGGGAATGCCCCGTCCCGCGCTCGTGACGAGGGTCATCATGTGAACGCCAGTCTCTATGAACGCGATTTTTTCGGCTGGACCCAGCAACAGTCCGAACTGCTCAAAGCCGGCCGGTTCTCGGAACTGGATACCGAGCATCTTTGCGAGGAAATCGAGGCCATGGGTCGCAGCGCCCGGCTGCAACTGACCCGGCGCCTGGAAGTGCTGCTGACGCATTTGCTGAAATGGGGCTGCCAGCCCGAGTTTCACGGTCAGCGCTGGGAGTCGGCCATACTCGACCAGCGCAGACGTCTGGCCAAGCTGATCGACGCCAACCCGAGCCTGAAGCCCGCCCTCCACGTCTGTTTTCTCGAGACCTACGACAACGCCCGCTTCAGCGCCATGATGGAGACGGGGTTGACCCTGGAAGCGTTCCCGGTGCAGCCGCCGTTCGATCTGGTCGAAGTGCTGGATCCGGACTATCTGCCCGAGTGAGTGCTTAAGGGCCGCTTCGTCGGGGCATGTGTTGTCAACAAATAGATTTGTCAGGATTCATAGCAAATGAATTGTCTGCTTTCAGGGTGTGAGAGCAGCCCCCTTGGGCGAGTGCCCCCAGGGGCTCTTTCGAGCGGTCGCGAAGCTTAAGTTACGGGGCGCTCTTCAAAACGTCTTCGGCAGGCTTCAAGCCTCCGTCCGTTCGACTTCGCTCACGGCGAGCCGTGGAGTAGGTCGTCGCCAAACGCCTGGGGCCATGGATACGGCAATAGTGATGAACCCGCACCCTGGCCTTGACGTAGAGCCGTAGGGCGATCCGCTATCATAAGCCGACCGAAAACCGCCTGAATTCCTCAGCTTTTTGAAATCTCAAGGAGAGTGCATGAAACGCCGGATTTCCCTTTTCCTTCTGGCTTGCTTAGGCATCGCTCTCGCCGGTTGCGGCTCGGACCGGTCCCGCCAATTGCTCGGCGGCGTGGAGGTGCGCAACGAACAGCTCGGCGCGGTCAAACCCGGCGAAGGGCCGAGGATGGTCTATGTCGCGGATTTCGCGCTGGATGCCGAAAGCATCCAGAGCGATCCTGGTGTCAGGGGGTTGCTGCCCGGCCAGTCGCAATCCCAGCGCCAGGGGCTGCTGGGCGGACTCGGCCAGCGCCTGAGAAATCCCGTCGGTTCCGGCAGTCCCGGCGACAAAGCCCGGGAAATCGTCGATACCATGGCGACCGCGCTGGTGAAGAGTCTGTCGGTCAAGGGGCTCCCGGCGCAGCGCATTGCCTCCACGTCCGCCGCATTGCCGCGTGAGGGCTGGCTGGTGCAGGGCATGTTCACCGAGATCGACGAAGGCAGCCGGCTCAAGCGCGCGGTGATCGGCTTCGGGGCCGGGGCGACCTCCATGGACGTGCAGGTCGGCGTGAGCGACCTTGCCGGCAAGGACCCTCGCCAGCCCTTCATCGTGTTCGGCACGGTGAAGGACCCGAGCAAAATGCCGGGCGCGGTCGTGACCATGAACCCCTATGTCGCCGCCGCCAAGTTCGTGATGGAGAAAAATGCAACCGGCAAAGACATCGCAAAGACCGCGGAACAGATCGTCGACGAAATCCTGAAATACCGGCAGAAGTTCGAAGACGAGGCGCGGGCCAACCGGGCCGTGCGCTAAAAGTCCTTCGCTGCCCTTTTAGGGGACCTCTAAAAATTGCCTTCCTGGCGATTCCTGGATCGAGTCCAGGACATGTTTTAGATCCGCCTAGCCCCCCAAACGCGGTTTGGGCTAGGCTCACATTTTCAAGCGCTTGGGCGCTTGAAAATGGCGGGACATCCCTGTCCCCCGCGGGAACCTCTAATTATTTATCGCGGGAAAGCCCCCGGCTTAGCCGGGGGACTCGCAAAGTTTGACAAACCCTGGAGTGGGGCTTTGTCGAAATTGGGTTGGTCGTCATTCCGGCATGGATTGCCGGACCAATCCGCCGGGAGCGGATTGGCACCGGCCCGCCGACTTGGCTTTTGCCCGACGGCGATCAGGCCCCTTTGAAGGGCCAGCCGTCGAAAGCCACCGGCTTTGCCGGTGGATCATTACTAGAGGTTCCCTTTAGTTGAAGCCGCAGGCCCCCGCGCCGCAGCAGGGGGCGCCGCTCTGGCAAGGGGGCGCTTCCGGATTCTTGAGGGCGCCGGAGCGGACGATGCCGCCGCCGGTGATCAGCTTCCTGACCGGCGTATCGAGCGGGGTATCGCCCGCCGCAAGGCCGGTGCGCTCGCACACTTCGCCCCAGGTCGCCAGGCGCTCGTGCATGGGGTGGCTGACTTCCACGACTCGGTCGTTCGCTTCGCAAAAATAATCGTATTTCGGCACGGTGTTTTCCTTCCTGCATACCAAGTATGGAGGCATTTATAGGGGCGGATGACGGAAAACTCAATCCGTTCGGGCCTTGCCCGGCGTATCATCTCCTCATCGTGATGGAGTGGCTGAAATGAACACCGAGACCGACGCGTTCCGCCTTTCGCCGGGCGATGCCTTGATCGTGGTCCATGTGCAGAACGACTTCCTGCCGGGCGGCAGCCTCGCCGTCCCGGGGGGCGACGAGGTGATACCGGTTCTGAATCAATACATTGCGCGCTTCGCCCGGGAGGGATTGCCCGTCATCGCCACGCGCGACTGGCATCCGCCGGACCACTGCTCGTTCCACGCCCAGGGCGGGCCGTGGCCGCCGCACTGCGTGGCCGGCAGCCCAGGGGCGGAGTTCGCGCCAGGTCTTGCGCTGCCCGAGGACGTCCCCGTCGTTTCCCAGGCGATATTGCCGGAAAAGGAGGCCTATTCCAGTTTCGAGGGTACGGACCTGGCCTACATCCTGCAGGAAATCGGCGTTCGCCGTTTATTTCTCGGCGGCCTCGCGACCGACTACTGCGTGCTGCATACGGTGCTCGACGGCCGTCGCCTGGGTTTTGCAGTCGTCGTGCTCGAAGACGCCGTGCGCGCCGTCGACGTCGAGCCGGAGGACGGCCGCCGCGCGCTGGCCCGGATGCGAGAGGAAGGCGCAGCATTCGCCAGCTATAAGGATTTCGAATGAACCTGCCGGTCGACAGCCTGTTGCTCACCGATCTCTATCAATTAACGATGCTGCAGGGCTATCACGCCCAGCGCATGAACGAGACCGCGGTGTTCGAATTCTTCGTGCGTAAGTTTCCCGGCGGAGCCGAGCCCAAGCGCAACTTCCTGCTCGCTGCCGGGCTGGAGCAGGCGCTGGATTTCCTGGAAGGCATGCGGTTTCAGCCCGAAGAGGTCGAATGGCTGCGCGCCACCGGCCGTTTCGCGCCGGATTTCGTCGACGCCCTGGCCGAAATGCGCTTTACCGGCGATGTCGACGCCATGCCGGAAGGCACGGTGTTCTTCCCTGGCGAGCCGATATTGCGGGTGATGGCGCCTCTTCCCGAGGCGCAACTGGCCGAAACCCGGCTCATCAATCTGCTGCATTTCCAGACCCTCATCGCCTCCAAGGCGGCGCGCATGAGCCTGGCCGCGCCGGGCAGGCTGCTGGTCGATTTCGGCCTGCGCCGCGCCCACGGCGCCGAAGCCGGACTCCTGGCTGCCCGCGCCGCCTACCTGACCGGATTCTCCGGCACTTCCGACGTGCTCGCCGGCCGGCTTTGGGACATCCCGCTTTACGGCACCATGGCCCATTCCTTTGTCCAGGCCCACGATGACGAACTCGCCGCCTTCGAGCATTTCGCCCTGGCCCAGCCGGACAACCTGGTGTTGTTGATCGACACCTACGACACCGAAGCCGCGGCGGAAAAGCTTTATCCCCTGGCCCAACGCCTGGCGGGCAAGGGGATCCGGATCCGGGGCGTGCGCCTGGACAGCGGCGACCTGGCCGAGCATGCCCGCCGGGTCCGGAGCATCCTCGACCGCGGCGGTCTCGGCCAGGTCAGCATCTTCGCCAGCGGCAGCCTCGACGAATACCTGTTGGCCAGGCATACCGCGGAAGCGGTGCCGATCGATGGCTACGGGATCGGCACCCGCATGGACACCTCCTCCGACGCCCCCTATCTCGACTGCGCCTACAAGCTCCAGGAATACGCCGGCATCCCTCGCCGCAAGCGCTCCGAAGGCAAGGCGACCTGGCCCGGCCGGAAACAGGTTTACCGCTATTACGACGGCGATGGGAAAATGCAGCGGGACAGCCTGACGCTAGTCGACGACGTACAGCCGGGGGAGCCGCTGCTGCGCCCCGTGATGCGCAACGGCCGGCGGCTCGGAGCGCGCCCGCCATTGCAAACCCTTAGGTCCCATGCGATCGAGCAGCTCGACCGTCTGCCGGAAGCGTTGGGCCGCCTGACACCGGCGCCGGCTTATCCGGTCGAGATCGCCGGGCGCTTGAAAGCTTTGGTTCAAGCGATGGATGGCCGTTACTAAGTGTCGAGTCCCTTGAGCGGCGTCTGCCAAGGTGGTTGTCGGACATCCTTATGCGGCCTTTGCCAGGGGAGCGTTCGGTTGGGACGGCGGCGCAGGTGTCAGGCCAGACCCGTCGATGACCTCAATCGGGTTGCGGGAAAGCGCAATTCGGTCCTTACCACAAAGCGCCGGAAAAATCATCACTCATTTGGATGATGTGCCTGAAGAAACCTCCATGGTAGGTTTCCTCCCACATGCGCCGGCGCATCGTGACCGCTGCGGTGGCCTGTCCAGGAACGATCAAGACCGGGCGAAAGCCGGCAATCGACGAATAAACACTAGGTACGGAGAGATGACCATGCCTTCCCGCGAATCCGTGTGTCCAATTGTCCCGGCTGTGTCCCCGCCGCTGAAGATGCGGCCGGCCGGTTCCGCATCGGCTGGCCTCCTTGTCCGCCTATGAACGCCCGCCGCTTGTTCCCGGGGGATCTGCCCCAACGTGGCGGCCATACCGATGGCGGTTCGTATGCCGGGGGGCCAAGGGCGGGTGAGAGCGGGGTCGTCGCCCCAGGTGCCGTCGCAGGCGTCTGCCGTGACTTCGACATGGTTCGCGGCGCGCACCCCTATGCCGCTGTCAGCTTCGGTCCGGACGGCGCGCTGTACGGGACGACTTGGCGCGGCGGCAGCGCGGACCGTGGCACCGTGTATCGGCTCGGCCTCGATGGCGTTTTCCGTGTGCTGCACGACTTCGACGGGGTGCACGGCTCGAATCCTTATGCCGCTCTGACGTTCGGTCCCGACGGTACGCTGTACGGTACCACCGTGAATGGCGGTGAGTCGGACCGGGGTACGGTCTACCGGCTCGATCCCGAAGGCCGCTTCGGCATATTGCACGACTTCGAGCAGATTGAGGGGGCAAACCACTACGCTGCCGTCACGCTGGGCCCGGACGGCGCTTTGTACGGTGCCGCCTGGACCGGCGCTCATTTGGGCCAAGGCAGTGTATATCGGTTCCATCCCGATAACGGCTTCGGCGTGTTGCATTATTTCGACGGAACCTGCGGCGCCAATCCGTACGGCGTCCTTGCAGTTGCGCCGGGCGGCGCCCTCTACGGCACCACGTGGAGCGGAGGCGGTCTCGGTGCCGGCCTGGCGTACCGGATCGACCCAGGTGGCCTCTTCGAGGTGCTGCACATTTTCGACCTCAAACGTGGCGCCAGTCCCTACGCCGGCCTGATTTCCGGTCCGGACGGCGCTTTCTACGGTACCACCGTCAGCGGTGGGCGTTCGAACGCCGGCACGGTCTACCGCCTCCTCCCCGATGGCCGTTTCAGCGTGTTGCACCACTTTGACGGGAGGGAGGGGGCCCAGCCCTTTGCCGCCGTTGCGTTCGGGTCTGACGGCACGCTCTACGGCACTACCCGCGGAGGCGGCCGCGCGGGCGCCGGGACTGTGTACTGCATAGGCTCCGACGGCAGGTTCGGCTTGTTGCACGAATTCGACCGGACTCAAGGGGCTTATCCGTACGCCGGTATCACCCTCGGCCCGGATGGCGCGCTCTACGGCACCACCACGAACGGCGGCGGCTCCAACATCGGCACGGTGTACCGGATCGACCCGGCCCATGGCTTCAGCGTGCTGCACGATTTCGAGCGGAGCCCTGGCATTTATCCCGGCCTCGCCGCGATTTTCGGGCTGTAGGGCGGGGTGCCGGAGGCGATCCGCCAATGGCGTCCGGACGAGACGCACGGTTTTTTTTTCGGATTGAAGGAGTAGCAAGAAAAATAGTGTAATAGGTTCCGGTTCGGATCAGAGGCCAGCCGATTGGGCGCGTTCGAGCCATTCGGGCGTCGCAGTCGGAAGGCCTTATGAGCAGCAAAGAACAGAAAGATACCTCATCTGGCGGGGGGAAGGCCGGCCCGGATTACGACGAGCTGGTTCAGGCCATCTACGAATCAGCGCTGAACCCGCAAGGCTGGCAGGACTCGCTCAATCAGCTGCGTATCCATCTCGACGCGAGCGCGTTCAATCTGATCGGTTTCAAGCTGACCGACTACGCCAACCCGTTCCTGCTCAGCCACAACATTCCCGCCGACTACGGCAAGAATTACCAAGCCTACTGGGGCGAGCGCGACATCTGGGTCCAGGCGGCGCGCGACAGGAATCTGGCCGAGGGTGGTCACACGCTCGCCGGCGGCATGCTGGTTGAGCGGCGGGAGCTGGTCCGGAGCGCGTTCTACAACGACTGGCTGCTGAACCAGAACATCGGGGATGTGCTTTGCAGCAACCTGTGGAACGCGGACTCCGATACGCCGCATGTCGTGCTGTGCTTTTTCCGCGGCGTCGGCTCGGAGGGTTTCGACGAGGCTGACCGCCTGAAGCTGCAAAGCATCTCAAAGCACCTCAACCGGGCTTTCAGGATCGCCTTCCGGCTGGGTTTGCTGGAGCGCGGCGGCGTTCTCAAGGACTCGGTGATCGGCGGGCTGAGCCATGCGGTGCTCGTGCTCGATGCCGGATGCAGGATTCTGCATTGCAACCCGGCTGCGCAGCGGTTGCTGGATTCCCGGCCGGCGCCGGTCAAGATCCGCCATGGCCGGGTTATCGGGCTCGGCGCACGCGCCTGTCCGGATCTTGAGGTGGCTTTAGCCCTGGCGGACCGGGGCCGGCATGCCCGAATCGCCTTCACTCTTGCCCGGCCGGGCGAGGCGGGCGAAACGCACAGCGCCCTGGTCACGCCGCTCGGTGAAGTTCCCGTGCTGGGTCTGCCATCGCTGCATGCGCGCTATCTGCTGGTGATCGAGAATTGCCGCGGGATCAACGAGGATGCGCTGCGGTCGTTCTGCGGGCTGTTCCAACTGACCGCGGCGGAGCAGTCCGTGCTGCTCGGACTGATGGACGAAGCGACGCCCGAGGCGATCGCGGCTGGCCTTGGCGTGAGCCTTGCCACGGTCCGCTCCCACATCCAGCATATCCGCCAGAAAACCGGGGTTCGCCGCCTGACCGAACTGGTCCGCATGGCGCTGGCCGCCAGCCGTTCGCCCTGAACCCGGCTTCCGCGGCTGATACCCGATCGTCTTCAGAATCGCTTGGGCCGGCCGGTTTGTTGAGCACGGCGTTTGTCATATGGCGTGACTTTTTCTTGACTCCGGTTACCCCAATGGGTGGTGTTGACGGATAGGGAAGACTACCCGCGGACACAGGCTGAGTGCACAAAAAAAGCCGCTTTTGTAAACGGCTGTTTTTATGGGGGGAATTTGGTGGTGGGGCGGCAGCCTGCGCCAAACCTATGTAACTCAGCGCCTTAGAGCCGCCTCGAACTCCTGCGGAAAGGCGCGGAATCCAGCCCCTACTGCCGACAATCCTACCAGTTCTGCCCCGGTCCGCGTCACCAGACGAGCGCATCAGAAAGGGCGCCAGTTCGATTCCCGAATCCGGAATTGAACCAGCGTCCGCATCGACTCACCGGCCCTCTGATCAGGCGCTGATGAACCGCTCCCGAAACGCTCGCCGGCCCTGGTCGTAGGGAACCGGATTGGTGGCGTGTGGGACCGGCGCACTTCTGTCGCCGATGAGGTAGTTGATCCGGTACGTGCAGTTTCCAGATGGGTGCAGCATGCCACCAATCACCCGGTCAGGTTTCAGGACCCGCTCCTGGATCAGACGGTCCAGCACCTTCTGGACCTGCGGCCCCAGCCCGACGAACACGGCATCCTTCAGTTCTTCGACCTCCGCCACGAAGTTTTCCAGCAGGTACTTCCTCAGCAAGGAGTGCTTGGTCATGTCCGGGGTGCCACGGTAATCGTCGTCCTTGACGAACACCGGGTAGCGCAGGAGGGACGTGGTCTGAACCAAGTGGCGCGAGGTGGAGAACAGGTCAGCCGAATCGCTGAGGCCGAGCCACTTTTGGAAGCCCCAATGGTTGAGCTGATTGATCAGGTTGCTCCGCAGTGGCTCGCCACTGAAGGCGCCGACGCTCTTGGCGGCCTGGATCGCTTCCGTATTGGATTTGCCGGCCTGAATCGCGCGTCTTGCCTCGTTGTTGGCATTGACCATCTGTGTGGGGCCCGGCGTTATCCCGACCAAGACGATGCGTGCGTTCGGGTTGATGTACTCGAAGGGCGCGTAGTAGATCTTCACGTCGCCGCTTTCATCCATCAGGAGTCGCGGGTCGCGAACCTCTGGAGGCCGCGCGTCGCAAAGAGCCGATTCGAACTTCTCGATCAGACGGGAGTTCACTGATGCGCCTCTCCTTTGAAAGTCGCGCAGGTCGCGGCTGTCCCGACCACGATCAGTAGCGACTTCGCCCTACTCATCCCGACATAGAGCAGTTCCTCGCTGCGCGCGAAATCGATCGTATCCAGGCCCCACAGAATCACAATGGGAGACTCGAGTCCTTTGAAGCGCTGAATCGTGTCGATCAGGACCGTGTTGCTGCTACGAATGCCTTCTTCTAGCCAACTTGCTGGCTTCGGTAAGGGAAGTCGTCTTAATGTCGCGTAGTAGTCCGCTTTGCGCAGAGCATCCGCAATCAGGACGGTGATGTCGCCAGCAGAAACACCCTGACGAGCAACGAGGTCCACGATTCTGGCATTGATCTTGGCGGCCTGAGCATCGCGACCGGGCGACGCCTCGAACTGCACATCGTCGCCTTCAATATCGGGAGGGCTGACCGGCACACCCTTGTAGTGCTTGTACGCAGCCACATGGATCGGAGCGGTGTTCCGGCAATTGATTGTCAGCGTGAACGGTTCCTCACGTATTGGGAAGGTTCCAGCGCGCGCATAAATATTCTGGTTGTCATCGTAAAAGACGTATAGCGGGGCCCGCTCGTAGTCCGATAGCAATAGTTCGAGCGGAACCCAGAACTCTTCTCGGAAATCTTGGCCCTCGTCGCACACGATCGCGTCATAGCGATCGGGAAGAACCTCAAGGGAATACGCGAAAGCATTCGGCAGTTGTACGTCGTAGAGATCTTTGCCGGGGTACGTCACTTTGGCTTCTGCAACGAGATCCCGACCCGACACCTGATTTGCTCTTTCGACCTGTCGATGGCAAAGCTGGTGGAAGCTCATTACGTCCAGGTTACTCGTGCCGGAGCACATGCTCGACAAGTGATCCGCCAGTTGTCTGTTGTAGCAAGTGAGGAGAGTCTTGAAGCCTTCCGAAGCAAGGCGGCGGGCCTTCTCAAGTGCCAGAACGGTCTTGCCGGTACCGGCACCGCCGCTTACGGCGACCCTCCGATGTGAACGCAGGAAATCAAGTACGCGCATCTGGTCCATTGTGAGCACCAGTCTGCGTGCCTCCTGGTCGGCAAGCCGGGACGCCACCAAAGGTGCAACGACGAATGATCTCGCGAATACTTCGCGAACCACGTCAACGCCGCGGCGGCCTATAGGCGTGAAACTTCCTGCATCGTTGCCCCAGTAAGCAAAGGCCCCATCAATCCACGCCTTGGGGTCTTGAAGAGACTTGGCCGAACCAATCAGTGCAGCAGGCATGTCCGGGCGGCTAAGTACATTCGCGTCGCCAACGTCAGGGAAGAACACCGTGTGGCCACGTAGCACATTTCCAAGGGCAAGATCACGCCACCGTGGGTGTTCGTTCAGTTTCGAGCGAATCGAGTACTTGGCCTTAAGTGCCTGGCTGATCGGGTTGTTGATGGGGTGCTTCTGCTGATGGCGATCTACCGAGAACCATTCACCGGTGCTCGCATCAAATCCAACGCCGCCGCCTTTCACCTCAATGCAGAGATAGCCGTGATCAGGATGGCAAACCAAGAAATCCGTTTCGCCATCCTTGGCTTGCTCCTCTTCCCGACGCAATATCCACCCGACCTGGAAAAAGGCGACGTATTCCTGCGGAAGCTTGTCTCTCAGTGCTCGGTAGACCTTTGCCTCGGCTTGCGATGGCAGGTCATTAAGTTGCGCCTCAGAAAGCTCAGGAATCATTGTCGTCATCGGAGTCTTCCAGAATGCGCATACGGTGCAAGTTCAAAGTCACATGGGGAGTTGCCTGCGACTTTCCATCAAACAGGATCGTCAGTAGCTTCGTGTTCCCACGAGTGACGACATCCCGAATCTCTCCGCAACCCATGTCTTGATGCTGTACCCTGGCCCCAGGGATGAACAGCGCAGAAGGATCGGCTCGCTCCTCCGTTACCGCGTCCCGCCAGTTGCCGTCAAACATGAACGCGGTAACTTGCGTTGCCGGACTCCGGATGGGGTGGGCGCGTATGTGCTCCTGGTCAGAAACAAACTCGACCACATACAGCCAGTAGCGGTCGCCGTAGTCTTGGGCGTTGCTGAACTGGAGTCGTGATAGGCCGACGCCGGTTTGGTTCCACTCTCCATTCACGCCCTTTACTTCGATGAACCGATCTTCGCCGGTCACGGGGTTGCGGCTGATGATGTCGTATCCGGGATGCGTTTGAGCCATCTGCTCCGGCACACGACCGCGCTCCCTTTCATAGGCGCATACCGCGTCACGGGCGATGACCTCGACTGCCAAGTTGTGTTCCGACGATCCCTCCCGATCTCCTGCTTCCGAGGAGTCCTCTTGTTTCTGTCGAACGTAGGAAAGCAGGCGCCGATCCCACTGTTCCTTGTGCTTGGCACGTGATTTCTTCGCACGCCGTTCGCCTTGCCCTGAGTCCTTACCGCCACCCTCGCGAGTTGTCGCAGCATTTCGTTCGGTAGTGCCCTGGCGTGAGTTCCCTAAGCCTTCTCCACGACCGGCCCGCTTTGACGGCTCTGCTTCTGACTGGGGCCCCGAATCCCCGGTTCGCTGGCTCCGTTCCTTGCCGCCGGCTGGGACTTCGCGCTCGGCAGGACCCTTTCCTGCGGTAGGCGCCGTATCACTTTCCTCGCGGTTGGCTGGCTCTGGTGCGCCGCTCATCTTATCAAGGTCGGGTGACGTCAAATCCCCCACGTTGCTGGCCTCCGCAGCCAGATACGGAATGCCGGCATCGGTCAACTCGCGATGGGCCTCCTCGACGGTCATCCCCATCAAAGGGCGAACACCGAGCGTCAGTTTCGAGATTTCGCTCCCAGACTCTTCAGGCATCAGTTGATGGAATAACGCATTGAGGATGTGAGCCCAGCTCCGATCGCCCACCGGGCGCGCGAGGATCAGACGTCCATTCTCGGGGTCGTAGAACGCCTGAGCCGAGGCAGGTGGAGCAATTGCCTGATCTCCCCCCACGTGGACGGAAGCCTGGATGCGGACAACGTCGTGGCTGACGGCCTTCAGGCCCGAGAGGGCATCTCTGATCTTCCTCCTGACGGATGTCGGCTTGTCATGAAGCAATCGGGCGAGGATGTCCATCCGCTCCATCAGCTTTTCGGCGAGCGAGAATTCGTCGGCTTGCGGCCCATCCACGAACTCAAGTGCAACCTGCGCACTTTCGCTCAGCCGCCTGACACCGACCACTTCTATAAATGGCCAAAGCTCCGGTGCCGGTTTGCACAAGGCTTGGTCAAGTTCTCCGCCGAAGAATCCAGCATGCCACTCGCTATCCTGGAGCAGGACTTCGTCCGGATGAGTTAATCGACCCTGCAAGTTCAAGATGGTTGGCGCTTCCTGCAAACGCCGCAGGTCGGATGGAGTCAGCTCCTCATGTTCATGGGCAGAAGCCACGCCGGCCAGGCAGACGTCATAGACAGCCTGGTCTGGACCTGTCACGGGCTTGGACTGTTCGAAATACTCACCAACGATGTCAAGCAGGATGTCGACGAAATCCCGGCCTTCCGGAGCGTTCTTCACCCCGATTGCGTCAAAGAGTGGCTTGAATGACTCGTAATTGCCCGGAATGGTGTAGGCGTAGCGCCCGAGTTGTTGCGGTACCCAGTACAGCTGATTGGGACGGACGAACGTCTTTTGGCTTTCGACGTAGATGCATCGTGAGCCAGCGAGAGTCGCAATGGCTGGATCTGATCGTTGTGCGCGCTCGTTCAACACCTGATACGTTGAGACGTGGGGCTGCACCCCCGTTGTGATGCAGTGCTGCAGATGGCTTATGACCAGCCGGGTTTCGGGGTTGATGGAAATATCCAGATCTTCCAGCAACTCTGTTTTCAGGCGTCCCGTGTTCCTGAAATCAAGAATATTGGCTTGGGAACGAAAAGCGTCGGCACGGTAAGGTGCATATAGGGAGTCGGCTGTGTGCCATTCTTCCGTGTCCCCATCGGCGGGGAAACACGCAGCCTGTCGAAGATCATCGAGGGCGTCCTGAAAGGCCTTTTTCTCATTCCACTCTTCGTAGTGGTCGCACAGGACGTAAAAAGCCTCGCTGCTTGCGCGCTTCGCATCCTCGGTTGGGAGGTACTTATCAGCGATGGACAGCATTCGATCGACAAGGTGTCTGGCGATCGGCGAGCGTCGGATTCCCAGGCTGTCGATAAAGGTGTGCACCGATCGCGTATTGGGGATACGGCTGGCGTCCAGCCAAAGGTGGAGCGCGTCGCCAAGTATCTTCACAAGGTCGTCAGTGCGGCGATAGGTATTGACCGGACGCGACCAGCCTCCATCCTGTGTAGGAACGATCGGAAGCGATCCCAGCAACCGACGGATGTCATCGTCGTTGACAAGCGTTGGGTGATTGGCGAGTTCGCTGATGAGCAGGCTGTACTTAGTTGAATCCAGCCGGCCGTCGTCGTCGAAAAACGTCGGTAGCACGGTCTGCACAAACGCCTCGATCGTCTGCGTCTGTACCCCCAGCTTTGTCGATAGGAAATCCCTGGCTGATTCGGTCAGGACTGATACATCCAGCAAGTCCGCCTGACCGGTCGGGTCTGTGAAGTTTCCTGGAAGAAGCGTTTGGGTGGCGTTGACTAGTCCACGGCTTGATTGCCATATGGGCAGGTCGCGCAGTTGCTGATAAACCGTCTTCTCGACGGTGCTTTGGTGGTCCAGGTCAGCGAACAGTGAGTACAGGTCGCGCAGGTCCTTCGGATCGACGCCGATGACCTCTTCGACCGGTTCGGTGGCGCACATCGAACCGACGTGAGAAACCACCGCGTCGAGATCGAGCAGCTTAATCAGCCGAGTGATCTTCGGGAACCCTGCGAGAAGACGTGAGGTAATCGCGAGTCTCGGCAGCAATGCCGCAATACGGCCTGCGTCCAGCCCGGCAGGCGCCGTGTATGACTGATTGATTGTTACCGCGAAAAGATCCTCGGTGACGACAAAGGGCAACGCCAACAGTCGTTGCACCGCTGGATTCGTGGTGGGGTTGCTCGTCCCCGCATCTGGAAGAAGGTCGTTGATGATGCTCCAGAGAGGGCGGTGAAAATGTTCCAGTCTTTCCTGGTCGACTTCCGTTGCTCCCGCCACCTGTTTTGCCATTGCTGATTCCATCAGCACAACGAGCCGTTCAAGCGTCAGAATCAGCGCGCCCAACTGGTTCATCGCCGTTTGAAATGGTCGCAGTTCCTCGGCAACGAGTCTGCCGCCCACCTCAAGCAATGCCTTTGCCTGATGTTCATTCAGGTTAGTGCGAAGAATAAACACGCCACCGGGTTGCTGAAGGCTGCCGTCCTGTGCCTCCGCAATCTGTGCTTGTGTTGCGGTGACTTTCAGGCGTTCCCAGAACCGCTTGAAGCAAGCGGGGTGTCCCGCCGGCTTGGAGGAGAGGTCGTATGCTCGACCGAGGATCTGCCACAACTGGACGGGACCGAGCATTTGCAGCAGGCCTTCGGGGTCCCTGGCCAGCTCGGTGGCGGCGGCGTCGATGAGCATCTCATTCCACGCCTGCTCATGCTGATGTCCGGCGAAGATCACCGCTTTGCGATCAGACTCGGGGAAAAAGTCGGCGTTGATGTGCAGTGGCAGGCCTGTCGACTGCTCTGTCGGCAGAAATGCGTAGAGCAATCCCTCAGCAAGTGGCTCGGGGTCGATTCGCAAGCCTATGCTGATCTTGGTGCTGCGATGAAGCGACTCCAGTCTTGGGTGTGTCGCATAGAGGTGCTTGGCGGCATCGGCCGCGTCAGCGCGAAGGATGTGCCAGTGCTCAACCTCGCCGCTGGGCCGGAAGCTGACGATGAGGTCGGAGCCTTCGCTCCTGTCCAGGTCGCTGGCCAGCAGGAGTTGCCCATTTCGCCGCACCTCAGCTTTCCGGACATGGCGAAGAAACAGCAGGCTCTTGCTTAGAACGGTCTGGAAATCGTCCGCGAGCTGATCGATGTGGGTAGGACTGACGTGGGAGACCCCAAGCGCCAGCCGCGCCTCAGTATTGGGATCGTTCGCCCAGGGCAGAAAGAATGACGTGCCGTCTGGTTCTTCGAAAGCCTCGATGAACCATTGCCCTCGCTCGGGGTAAAGCGCCAGCTTGATGCCCGACGAGCGGATCTCGGGATGGTCCGTCACCTGATAGGTGGATACGAAGCCGATGCCAAAGCGACCGATATTCTCGCCGCGTGAGAGCTTCCCGCCGCTGCCGACATCGGTTATGCGGTGGTAATCGCATTTGTAGTTGCTCTCGGTAAGAAACGCACATGGCTCGTCCAGGTCGCCGCAATAGGTGAACTGGCCGCTATTGCGCACCAGCAGGCCGCTGTCCGTGATGTCGAATACGATCTCCTCGGCTTTCGCGTCGTCCGCATTCTGGATGAGCTCCAACGCCATCACGTCGTAGCCTTGAAGCCCGGCTAGATGACTTCGGATATTGCCGAGCAGGTTGGCGGTGTATGAACCGGTCTTCCGATTTTGAATTTGTTGACCCATCTTCCATCCTGCTTCTTGCTTAATCGCTCGCCCACAGCCGGTCGTCATCCTGGGTCGCCGTCCAGAAGTCATCGAACAGCGCCAGCTTGGCTTCCTTGTCAGTCGGGTACGTCCTTGGCCCGAACCGATCTCCGATCTTGTAGCCCCAGCGGCCGGTCTTGGTGGGGTACACCACGAGGTTGTAGCCCTCGAGGTTGAGGAAGCTGTTTCCCTTGGCGGAGATCCGCCACTTGCGATGTAGCCAGCGCGAGCGTCGGGCGGCGCGGTTACGTAGCCGAGCCTCGCGCCGCTTCGGCCCCTCGTAGTCGTCGCTCATCTTCTCGGCGCAGACGCACCCGACTTCGAAGTGCTCGTCCAGGTCAGGATGCTCCATGATGTGGACGTAGCGGATCTTCTCGTTGCCGCACATCTGGCAGGTCGCGTAATCGGTTTCGTCCGCCGGCTCGCCGTCGGCCCGCAGGTCGACGACGTCCACGCAGTGCCACCCCTTGTGGGGCACGCCCGGCTGGTCCCACCGATTTACGCTCATACCAGTTCACTCCAACCCAGGACGCGGGACGAACCGTCTGGCGTCTTGGCAGATGGTAATCATAATCATCCCCACGTAAGAATCGTGAAGGTGCGATGGACAGATTGTAGAGCGGACCATATACTGTCCGCAACAATCATCACAAGCGTCCGTTAACCCGCACGAACCCCAGGATGTCAAACGAACAGCTTGCCGATCTGACCCAGCCGCAGCGCGACCGCCTCGCGTTCGTGGAATTGCGCGTGCGCTTCATCGGGGATATCCGCCGGCAGGACTTGGTCTCGCGGTTCGGCATCCAGTCGGCTGCCGCCACGCGTGACCTGGCGATCTACAAGGAGCTGGCGCCGGGCAACATCGACTACGACGCCAAAGCCAAGTGCTATGTCCTCGGGCCGGACTTCAGGCCGCTCTTCGAGTTTCCGCCGGAGCGGGTGTTGTCGTGGCTGACGCAGGGCTTCGGTGATGGGGAACCCACACGACTCAAGGCATGGGTAGCCAGTGAGATTCCATCACGGCTCACTTATCCGGATCTCGACATACTGGCCTACGTTACGCGAGCCATTCACCAGGAATGCCCGCTCAGAATTGAGTACCACTCGATCTCAAGCGGTCGCACGGAGGGGGAAATCGTCCCCTTCGCGCTGATCGACAACGGTCTGCGCTGGCACGTCCGCGCCTTCGACCGCAAGACCCAGGATTTTCGCGACTTCGTCATCACGCGCATCAAGAGACCGAAGGTGCTCAAGGAGGCGGGGGTCGAAGGACATGAACGGCCGGATCAGGACATCCAGTGGACCCGGATCGTCGAGCTGGAGCTCGTACCCCATCCTGACCAGCCGCGGCCGGAGATCACCGAGATGGACTACGGCATGCAGGGTGGCGCGTTACGCATGAAGCTGCGCGCGGCGACAGCCGGTTACATCCTCCGCAAGTGGAGCGTGGACTGCTCGCCCGATCACAGCCTGCGTGGGCACGAATATCGGTTGTGGCTCAAGGATCACTTGGCGCTTTATGGGGTGAAGAACGCCATCTTGGCTCCGGGATACCGTATCCCAGAGGCAGCGCCGAGCGGCCGCGCCAACGCTGCGACCAATTAATTAACAAGAAGAGCACGAACCGGCCATGACTGATAAAACGAGCGAAGCATATCTCCCAACGATACTCAGGTTGAGATTGCTTGTTGGGTTCCTGGGGGAGCGGTCTCAGTTCGCCTGGTGGAACACCTCATTCTTTGGCGACTACAGCCTGCGCTCGCTCGAATTCGTGGTGCCGAAGACAGCCCCACTTGCCCAGTACCACGGCGTGGTTGAGGCGGCGAGACGGCTTCACGACGAGCAGGTCAACGTAGGCAGTTTCCATCTGTTCAGGCTGCCTGAAGAGGTGGAGCAAGATCTGCACACGCTGATGGGCATGGATGAGGGGATACGGATTCTTCAAAACGCGGTGCAAAGCAAAGGCGAAGCACTTGCGGCGCTCTCCCGGATGGCTGATAGCAAGGAGAGCGCGATGGAGGGCCCGGCCTCCGTTGGTGGAATCGATCAGTTTGGAACGCACGCAGTTTCGAGCGCAATCGCCGCAGGCTATTTCTCTGCCTTCGCCAACCAGACCCGCGCTTATCCGTATCTCATGGGGTGAACGTGGCAGAGACAAGACCTTACACCACCCAATTACAAGCTGGTCTCGGCCTTGTCGACGAGACGAAGATGCTGCTCGACCTGTGGACGCCAGGGATGGCCACAACCGAGCTATTCCAACTGGCGCTGGAATCGGGTCGATTCCCGACCATCACGGCGCGGCGCCTTCGGAACATCATCGTCGAATGCTTTGCCCCCAGGTACCTCGTGCGAGAAGGAGCACCGGCTCACCATCTGAAGAGGCTTCTGGAGCGCCTGTCGGCCAGTGAGCTCAGTCAGCTCATGCTGTTGTTCACCTGCCGAGCCAACCCGATTCTTGGTGATTTTGTTCGGCAGGTGTACTGGAGTCGCTACGAAGGCGGATACACGGAAATTTCGAATGAAGATGCGCGTGCATTCGTAGAACGCGGCATCGATGACGGCAAGACCGCGAGGCGCTGGTCCGAAACGACCATTCGCCGTGTCTCCGGCTACTTGACCGGCTGCTGCGCCGACTACGGTTTGCTCGAACGCGGAATACGAAAGAGCCGCCGAATCGTCTCGTTCCGGATTTCGCCAAGTGTCGCCGCCTACCTCGCTCACGAACTGCATTTCGCGGGCGTGGGAGACAACGCGCTGTTGTCGCATGAGGACTGGCAGGTGTTTGGCTTGGCGCGCGACGACGTGTTGGAAGAGATCAAGCGGCTGTCACTGCAGGGACTGCTGATCGTCCAAGCAGCATCCGATGTCGTGCGTATTAGTTGGAAACACCCTCACATGGAGGCGCTCTGCTATGTCCTCTCTCAAAGCTGACTTTGATGAACTGCGGGAGCGCATCCGGCATGGGCGCGAACTCGGCCATGCGAGCTTCGAGCCGATCTACTACCTCGTGTTCGATCCGACATTGATTCTCGAGGTCAAGCGCCAAACGCCGGCCTGGATTGCCAAGCTTCATCAGGAAGGCTGGGAGGTACACACCTTCTCAATCGCCGAGCACATCTGGCAACTGCTGAAAGACGATCCCTTCTGGTCGCTCTGCGTCATGGAGGACAAGTCTGCACCTCTGGACTGGTCCCGGACCAACAAGGCACTTGCCGACATTCTGATGGCCGACAACGCGCTCCTCAAGCGCCTGGAGGCGACCCTGGAGCCACTGGAGGGAAAGCGAAACGCCCTGCTGCTGGTCACCGACCTGGAGGCACTTCATCCTTTCCTACGCATCGGTGCCATCGAAAGCCAGCTCCAGGGCAAGTTTCATGTGCCGACTGTGTTTCTGTACCCAGGGGTGCGCACTGGGACAACTCGCCTGAAGTTCCTGGGCTTCTACCCGGAGGACGGTAACTATCGGTCCGTCCATGTTGGCGGATGAGGGCGGTAGGCAGAGGGCAGAATGCAGAATGCAGTAGGCAGTAGGCAGTAGGCGGTAGGCGGTAGGCGGTAGGCGGTAGGCGGTAGGCGGTAGGCCGAGGGTAGGAACAGCAGGCCAGTTCTCTGCATACTGCCAACTGCCCTCTGCGTACTTCTTTTCACAAGGACAAAACCATGACGATCCGTTCTCTCTTCGATCCCAGTAAAGACATCGGAAGGCAAATCGAGAAGGTCATAGCCTACGGCGTCTCGCAGGAGAACCGGCTCAAGGCGGAAATCTCGGAGTATGTCGTCACCGAGCACATCGAGAAGCAGTTTTACGACCTGCTCTCCAAGATGCAGTTGGCGATGGAGTCCGGGGGCGAGAACGAGGTCGGCGTTTGGGTCTCCGGCTTCTATGGCTCTGGTAAGAGCTCCTTCACCAAGTACCTCGGTCTGGCGTTCGACGATCATTGCATGATCGACGGGACACCGTTCCTGAAACATCTCCAGAATCGCCTGCATCAGCCCCAGACAAAGGCGCTGCTTTCCACGGTGGCGCAGCGATTCCCGGCCGCGGTCGTCATGTTGGACCTTGCGAGTGAAATGCTCGCGGGCGCGACGATGGAAGACGTCTCCACGGTGCTGTACTTCAAGGTGCTGAAGTGGGCAGGCTATTCCGACAATCTTATCGTCGCCGCATTTGAACGGCAGTTAGAGAAAGATGGCAAGAAAGCCGAACTGGAGCAGCGGATAGCCGCGCAGTTCCAAGGCAAAACATGGGCGGATGTTCACAACAACCCGCTTGTAGTTTCGGCCGTAGTGCCAAAACTTGCTCATGAGTTTTATCCCGCGCTTTTCCCAACGCCGACATCATTCTCGTCGGAAATGAAGGGCTGGCTGAAGTCTCAGGATCAGCTGGTCCAGGAAATGATCGACATCGTGCGCGAGAAGAGCGGCAAGCAGCACATCATCTTCGTCATCGACGAGGTCGGGCAGTACGTGGCATCGCGCGACAACCTCATTCTCAACCTGGATGGGCTCGCCAAGAACCTCAAGCGGCTTGGGCTGGGCAAGGTCTGGATCATTTCCACCGCGCAGCAAACGCTGACCGAAGACGACCCGCGCGCCAGCATCAACTCGCCGCAGCTCTTCAAGCTCAAGGATCGCTTCCCGATCCAGATCGACCTCGAGTCCAGCGACATCAAGGAAATCTGCTACCGCCGTCTGTTGGGCAAGTCGCCTGCCGGCGAGGCTGAGCTTGGCAAGCTGTTCGATGCGCATGGCCAGGCTCTGCGGCACAACACCAAGCTGCAGGACGCCAAGTACTACGACGCGGATTTCAGCCGGGAGAGCTTCATCAATCTGTATCCCTTCCTGCCGGCGCACTTCGACATCCTGCTCCACCTCCTGGGCGCACTGGCCAAGTCGACCGGTGGCATCGGGCTGCGCTCGGCAATCAAGGTCATACAGGACGTTCTGCGTGGCGAAGGTGGTGTGAGCGCCATGGCTGACCAGCCGGTCGGCTGGCTTGCGACTACCGTCACGCTATACGACGAGCTTGAAAAAGACATCCGTCGCGCCTTTCCCTCGATTCATCAGGCAGTGGGCAAGGTCCAGATTCGGTATCCAGAATCGAAGCTCCATCAAGACATCGGCAAGACCATCGCCGTTCTGCAGGTCCTGGGCAACTTGCCGGTCACGGTGCAGAACGTCGCAAACCTCATGCACCCGTCGATCACGGCCGCATCACAGGCAGATGCTGTCCGTAAGGCGGTGGATGAGATGTTGGGCGATGTACTCGTTCCCCTGGGAGAAAAGGATGGGAATCTGGTCTTCCTGAGCGAAAAGCTGCGGGACATCGAGCAGGAGCGCGGTGGCATTCCACTGCGCTCTGTCGACGTGAAGCGCATCTTCAATGATGCCCTGCGTGAGGCGCTCAATCCTCTCCCGCGGGTCAGCCTGCACGGGACCATGGCAGTTGCCAGCGGCTTGAAGATCCAGGCGGGCAGCTCTCTCACGAGCCTTGCTGGCGAGCAGAACACGATCCAGACCGTGGCCGAGTTCGTGCCGGCCTCCGACATTGATGCCGCCAAGAATCGAATGCTGGACGACTCCCGCAGTCGATCTGGCCGGAACCTGGTCGGGCTCCTGGCCAGGACGAATCCGGAGCTGGAGACCATCGCCGGGGAAATCTATCGCTGCCAGCGGATTGCGGAGCTTCATCGCAACGAACCCGACCAGGAGATCAAGGACTACTGTTCGGGTCAGTTGGATCGTGCCGCGAAACTCGGCACCCAGCTTCAGAGCAAGGTCAAACAGACCCTGCAAGCCGGATCGTTCGTGTTCCGCGGCCAGGTCACGGCCGTCACCGCACTGGATGCAGACCTGCTCGATGCGGCCAAGAAGCTGCTGGTCGACGTCGCCGAGCAGGTATTCGATCGCTATGCCGAAGCCCCGGTGCGTGCTGCAACCGACACGGCCGAAAAGTTCCTGAAGACGTCCAATCCCGCCGCCATCGGAAGCAGCCTCGACCCGTTGGGGTTCGTGCAAACCGTCGCCGGACGCGCGCAGTTCAAGACCGATCACAAGGCGATGATCAGTATCCGGGACCACATCGAACGCAGCGGTACCGTAGAGGGCAAACGGCTCCTCGATCACTTTTCCGATGCACCCTTCGGATGGTCTCTTGACACCACGCGCTACATTCTCGCCGCCATGCTGATGGCTGGCGAGATCAAGCTCAAGGTCTCGGGCCGCGAGGTGACGGCGGCAGGGCAGCAGGCGATCGACGCGCTCAAGACCAACAACGCATTCAAGCAGATCGGCGTCTCCCTGCGCGACGAACGGCCGTCCATCGATACGCTGGGTCGAGCCGCGGAACGGCTCACCGAGCTCGCAGGGGAAATGATCATTCCGCTCGAACAGGAGATCAGCAAGGCGGCCGTGAAGCACTTCCCGCGCTTCCAGCACGAGTACGGTCCCCTGGCCGAGAAGCTGGACGGCTTAGGGCTCACCGGCGGCGAACGTATGCGCCGGCTCACCCAGGATATCGCCGACGTACTCTTCACCGATGCGTCCGACGCCCCGCAGCGCCTGGGGGCGGAAAGCTCTGCCCTCTATGACGACCTCAAGTGGGCACAGGAGGTTCGCCGCGCCTTCGATCAAGGCCTTGCGGCAACCATCCGCGACCTGCAGAACCATCGCCGGGAAATCGAGGCCCTGCCAGACACGGGCGTGCCGGGCGATCTTCGCCGGGAAGTGGCTGAAGAGCTCGGCCTGCTTGCAGAGCGCCTGGCGCAGGAGGAGTTCTACAAGCACGTTGCCGATTTCAACTCGCTGCTGACACACCTGCAGAGTCGGGTGCGGGAGGCGGTGATTACCCTGGTCAATCAGCAGAGGGCACGGATCGTCGATGCTGCCGAAGACCTCCAGCGCATCGCGGAATGGATTGATCTGACCCAAGAGGAACGCGGCAATGCGGTCAGTCGTCTCGATGACTTGGCTCTGGAAGCCGATCAGGATTTGGCCGGTCTCAAGAAACTGCTGGCGCGCGACTACGACATCAACATCACCCTCCAAGATATCAAGCGATCCATCCAGCGCCAGGGCCAGGAAAAGCTGCGTCAGCGCCGTAAAGAAAATACTGATGGAATCGAAGAGTCAGCTCCCACAACGTTTTCAAAATCTATAGAGATGCCCGCAAGGCTTAGCTCCGCATCGGATCTCGACGCGCTGATCCAGCAGCTTCGGGAAATCAGGGCCTCCCTGTCACTTTATGCCGAGGTCGACATTCGAATCGTGGTGGAAAACGAAACCCCATGATAACGTAGATACGTGGATATACACTCCGGAGACTTTGACTCATGAAAGTTCACCTCGCTAAATGGGGCAACAGCCTCGCCGTCCGCATTCCCGGCGAGTGTGCCCGTCAGGCACATATCAAAGCCGGTGATGCCTTGGAGATCGAAGTCACGGCGACGGGCGATCTGCGCCTGCACCCCGTGGCAACCGAGCAGTTCGATAAAGCGGCCTTTCTTGAACGGGTGCGGACGTTTCGATCAAGTCTCCGCGAAAGCGAGCCGGTCGTGGAAGCCATGCGGCAATCGGATCGCTATTGATGATCTACGCCGACACCAGTGTCTGGGTCGGGTTGTTGACTAAGGAAACAGGCACTTCCCGCGTTGAACAGTGGTTCGGATCAAATTCCGAACCGCTGCTCAGTGCCGACTGGACCTTGACCGAGTTCCACAGCGCCATCGCCATCAAGACCCGAACAGGTCAGATTAGCGCCGACCAGGCGGAGGAGGTACTTGCCTTCTTTGAGCGACTGAGCGCCGGAGGGTTGTCGCTAATACCTGTCTCACGCGCCGCTTACCGAGCCGCTGCGGAGTTGGTGGACGATTATCGGCAGGGTTTGCGCGGTGCCGATGCCCTGCACATTGCCGTGGCTCAAGAGTTGGGTCTTCAACGATTCGCCACGTTGGACGGTAATCAAGCCGTTAATGCCAAGCGACTCGGGCTGACTCTGGAATTTATGTGATCCGATGGCCTTCGACCAAACAACAAGAAACCGCCTGCAGCGCTTCGTCAACGAGGCGCGCCGCACGCTCGAGGAAGAGTTCACCCGTCAGCTTCAGAACGACTACGGCCTCGACCCCGTTTCGGGCGCCGTCACGCCGATCGACAACCTGCGCCACCTGAACGACGCGCAGCGGGAGACCGCGCGCATCCTGCGCGACACGCTGGCGCATTACTGGTGTCAGTATGCAGAGGGCGGTGGGCAGAAGGCAGAAGGCGGTGGGCAGGAAGAGCAGGGGAATTTTCTGCCTTCAGCATTCTGCCAACCGCCTACTGTCTTCTGCCAACCGCCTACTGTCATCACCCGCATCGTGCGCGAGCAGGCCTTTACCGTGCTCAACCGCCTGGCGGCCCTGCGCATGGCGGAGGCTCGCGGATTGCTGATCGAGTCGGTGGGCAACGGCTACCAAGCCAAGGGCTTCCAGCTCTACGCGCGGCTCGCCGGCACCGGCCTGGGTGAGACGGGCGACGCCTATCGGGTCTATCTCTTCAGCGTCTTCGACGAGCTGGCGCAGGACCTTCCCAGCCTGTTCGACCGCTACTCGCCCCAAGGCCGCCTGTTCCCCCGCGAGGCGGCCCTGCTCGCCGTGCTCACGCTGATCAACGACCCCGAGATCGAGCCGCTGTGGGCCGAGGACGAGACCATCGGCTGGATCTACCAGTACTTCAACTCGCAGGAAGAACGTAAGTCGATGCGGGAGGCTAGAGCGCCTCGCAACAGCCGCGAGCTGGCCGTGCGCAACCAGTTCTTCACCCCCCGCTACGTGGTGGAGTTCCTGGTGGACAACACCCTGGGAAGGCTCTGGTTCAATGCCACCGGCGGCCAGACGGCCTTGCGCGACCGCTGCCAGTACCTGTTGGTGAAGCCCGACGAGCAGCCCCAAGGCACTGTGCGCCTGCGCGACCCCAGGACGCTGAAGCTGCTCGACCCCGCCTGCGGCTCCATGCACTTCGGCCTCTATGCCTTCGACCTGTTCCTGGAGATATACCGCGAGGCCTGGGCGTGGGAGCAGCAGCATGGCCCCGGTTCGCTCGATGTTTCCACCCAGCCGGAGGCAAATCTCCGGCCGCTGTGTCAGACCTACCCGGACGAGGTCGCCTTCCTGCGCGATGTGCCGCGCCTGATCGTCGAGCAAAACATCTACGGCGTGGACATCGACCCGCGCGCCGCGCAGATCGCCACCCTGGCCCTATGGCTGCGGGCGCAACGCGCATGGCACGATGGCTGCGTCCAAGCCAAGGATCGCCCTGCCATTGGGCATGGGCACGTCCTTGCCGCTGTGGCACCGCCAGCGGAGCGGGAGCTGCGCCAGCATTTCGCCGCCGAACTAGATCATCTCGATGCCGAGCTGTTCGAGAAGACCCTGCAATTGCTCAAGGGTCTGCCGGAACTGGGCGTTCTACTGCAAGTGGAACGTGAACTGCCTCATCTGATCCGGGAGGTCTATGGCGAGCACGGTCCCATGTTCAAAGCCGCGGACATGGAGCAGTGGCGCAAGGCCGAGGGGCGCTTGCGTGAGGCATTGACCGAATTTGCACATGCAGCTCAATCCAACTACCAGGGGCGCTTGTTCGCCCAAGACGCGCTGCAGGGGCTCAGGCTCATCGATCTCTGTCGCGAGATGTTCGACGTGGTGGTAATGAATCCGCCGTTTGGCGCGCTTGCGAGCAATACCAAGGACCAACTCGGCAGAGCCTATCCACGCAGCAAGAACGACCTTTTGGCCATTTTCGTCGAGCGCGGCCTGGAACTGCTACGCACCAGTGGCCGCATCGGCGCTATTACATCACGCACCTGCTTTTTCCTCTCCAGCTTTCAGAAATGGCGGGAGCAGGTGGTGTTGGGCATAGCGCGACCCGAGGTCATGGCCGACCTGGGGCATGGTGTGATGGATGACGCAATGGTCGAAGCTGCCGCCTACGTATTGGAGAAGCAAGGTTGACAACTTTCTTGCGCCTTTTGGCAGACAGTGACAAGGCCAACGCGCTTCTATCAGCAGCTGACGCAGTGAAAACAGGCGCGGCGGATAAGCGTGTGTTTGACGTCAAACCCGACGAATTCAAGCAGGTTCCAGGGACGCCGTTCGCCTACTGGATATCGCCGGAGACGCGGGGGCTATTCACGCGACTTCCTCTTGGGGAAACAGATAGCCGTCAATTCAGCAAAGGATTATGCACAACTCTAGACGAAAGATTTGTTCGCACGTATTGGGAAATCGACCAAGGTGGATACGGACGTTACTCGAAATGGTCCTGCTATGCCAATGGGGGTCGCTTTTCTCGCTTCTACTGGGAATACCCTGCCGTTGTGCTGACCGAGGAAAATTTCTCTGAGCTGCGGGAATACTTAGTCAAGAAGTTTCCCTACTTGAAGGGTAATGCTAGCTGGTTAATTCATGACGAAAACGACTATGAGCAAGCGGTCGTGTCTTGGCCGCTGCGTACTCATGCATTTAGCCCTCAGATACTGCCCAGACACTTCGTGTTTAGCGCTCGAACTTATGCCGCCTTGGTGCCTGAAACAAAGATATTAGGACTGGTCGGTTTTCTGGCGTCGAGTAGCGTTGATTTCTTGCTCAAGACAACTCTAGGGCGCGAAGGCCATCCAGAGTTTGTCAATGGTGCTCTGAAGTCCTTGCCGTTTCCCGAGTTAGAGCCATCAGAATCGAATCTGAGCGCACTTGCCCACCAAGCCTGGTCGTTGAGGCGCAACCTGTTTACAGTCGACGAGACATCGCACGCTTTTCTGCTTCCCGCCGCGCTTCGTGCCCGCGTCGGCGACTATGATCCACCGGCCATAGAGTCTGAACTGGCGCGCATCCAGGCCGAGATCGACGATATTGCCTTTAACCTCTATGGATTTTCAGACGCCGATCGAGCGGCCGTGACCCAGCCTCTAGCCGCCGAGGATGGCTACAACACTGAGGATGAAGCAGAGGAAGAAGACGACGAGGCTGTCGAGGCGCCAGCCGATGCACAGTCGGCCTTGCTCTCCTGGGCGGTGGGGGTGACCTTCGGCCGCTTCGACTGGCGTCTGGCCACCGGGGAGCGGGCGGCGCCGCCCGAGCCCGATCCGTTCGATCCGCTGCCGGCTCAGAGCCCCGGCATGTTGCCGGACGGCGCCGTGCCCTTCCATACCCATGCCGGCATCCTGGTGGACGACCCGGGCCATCCGCATGACCTGGCGCACTTGGTCGAGGAGGTGCTGGCCCGTGTGGTCGTGGCCGTGCCGGAAGACGTGCGCCGCTGGCTGCAGCGGGATTTCTTTCCCTTCCACCTGCAGCGCTACTCCAAGAGCCGCCGCAAAGCGCCTATCTACTGGCCGCTGTCCACGACCTCGGGCAGCTACACCCTGTGGGTCTACTACCCGGCGCTTTCCAACCAGACGCTCTACACGGCCATCAACGACTTCGTCGAGCCCAAGCTCAAGCAGGTGAGCGAGGCCGCTGCCCAGCTGCGCAACAAGGGCGCCAGCCGTAGCCGTGCGGAGGAAAAGCAGTTCGAGGAACTCCAGGCCTTCGAGCTGGAGCTGATCGAGCTGCGCGACACCCTGCTCAAACTCGCGCCGACCTACAAGCCCAGCCACGACGACGGCGTGCAGATTTCCGCCGCGCCGTTGTGGCCGCTGTTCCGCCACAAACCCTGGCAGAAGGTGCTCAAGGACACCTGGGAGAAGCTCAAGAAAGGCGACTACGACTGGGCGCACCTGGCGATGAACTACTGGCCCGACCGAGTGCGCGAGAAGTGCAAGACCGACAAGTCGCTGGCCATCGCTCATGGGCTGGAAGAGCTCTACGTTGAGCCCGAGGCGAAACCGAAGAAAACCCGGAGCGGGAAGACGAAGGGAGTGTGATGGAGGATGCGATGAATATTCATCAGGCCGTCAGGACTGAATGTGTGGTCGGTGAGGCACTGGTTGCGGCCCTGCCAGAATTGCGTCGCTTTCTGGGAAAACGGACAGAGCTGATTGCGCTTGATCTGCAACCGGTGCTGGAGAACCGTGCTTCTCATCATCCAAAGTCCGAGATGACGGCCCAAGCCAACGAGCCCGGTCCAGACGCCGTGAGTGGACAAGCGTCTTCCCAAGGCGAGACCTGCGAAACCCTCCTTGCAGAAAATCAGGAGCTCCGGCGGCGCCTCAGAACGTTGCGCGATGCCATGCGCTTGACCGATTGGATGCTGTTGCAGAATGACTACCCGGAAATGCGGGAGTGGTTCGATGACTGATGTAAGAGACAAAAGACTCCAAACAGTGGAATAAGCCAATGGGCATGTTTGATTCGTTTTATATCGACCTGGATGGCCACGAGCAGGAACTCCAGACCAAACGCTTCGACTGCGTCTTGGGCCATTACCGCCTGGGCGATTGGGTCTCTGGCAGTCTGCCGGGGGTTCGCGTCTATTTCGACCGCCTGTGGCTGGATGGCGCCGGCAAGCGGGTTTATGGCGCCGATGCCGATGGCGTGCGCAAAACGACGGTATTCGTCGTCCTCGCCCAGGGTGTCTTCGTCGATTACCAGGTCCATGAAGGCGAATTGCCCGCCGAGGCCATCGAACCCGTCCTGCGCGAGTTGCGGGAGCGCTGGAGCGATTCGGCGCGCCTGATGGGCTTTCTGGTCGAGACCTTGTGCACCCGACAACAGCGGATTGCATCACTGGAGCAGCGGCTTGACCGTGTCCAGTCGATCATTGCCAGCGCCCGCCGATTGAAGGCCGGCGAGACACAGGGCGGCAGACTCGGTTTGTTGCACGAAGAAGATCGAAAATTGGCGGCGGGTGAGGAACCGTTGGAGGTTATCGCCTGGGCGCTGAGCGATGAGGCCTCAGGCGTTGGGTTCTGCGGGAAAGGCACAAGCCCCGATCCCTTGGACGAGTATCGACTCTAGCAGGCGCGGCGGAGCACGAACCGAATGGGAAACAACAATTCCGGATTGGGCATCCCCCGAATCGAATCGCTCAGGGTCGAGAACTACCGGGCCTTGCGCCGGGTGGAACTCGGTAATTTGACTCCGACGACGGTCCTGCTGGGACCGGACGGCAGCGGCGAATCGAGGGTTTTTCGATGTCTTCAATGTTCTGTCCACATCGATTCGACGCGCGGAAAAGAAGGGGACTGACATGCTGAATCAGTCCGTCATCCAGCAGGCCGCACAACGCCTGACCGCTGCGGCGCACAGCCCATTGAGGGTGATCCTGTTCGGCTCTTATGCTCGCGGCGACGCGCGCGAGGATTCGGATCTCGACCTCCTGGTGGTGGAAAAGGATATTCCCGATCCCACGGACGAATATCTGCGCCTGCGCGAGGCCTTGGGGCCGATGGGCGTGGGGGTGGATCTCTTGATCTATCCGGAAGCCGAGTTCGAAATGCGCCGCGACTGGTGCAGCACGCCGGTGTATTGGGCAGTGCGGGAAGGAAAGGTGCTTTATGAATCCACGGCTTGAAGAGGCCGAACAGTTACTGGCTGCTGGCGAACGTGACCGTACCGCGTTCCGGATACTCAACCGGGACAGCGAAGCTCCCAATGAAATCGTCTTGTTTCATGCCCAGCAGGCGGCGGAGAAGTTCATCAAGGCAGCGCTCGTCACTCAAGGCATCGTATTTCGCCGCACGCACGATCTCTTGGAGTTATGGGATGTGGCCAGCAAGAACGGCCTCGCGATTCCTGCCGACCGCCAGTTGTTGGTCCGACTCGGACCTTATGCCGTGGAATTCCGTTACCTGGGTGTATTGGCCCCCGAGGTGTCCAGAGCTGAGGCCGAGACGCTGATTGAATCGCTCTCGACGTGGGCCAGGCAGCATGTCGCGGGGGTGCGATGAGCATGGTCAGTTCACCAAAAACCGATCTTTCACTCCGATCGTTTGCGGCTCATGAAGCGCCACTTCCGAGGAAGAAGGCAGGGGGTGCGACGTGATGGCAGCGGACGTTGTGGAGCGCGTAGCGCATCTTCATGAGCGACAAAAAAGCTTGTGGCGCGTTCATGCGCTGCAAACAGGAAAGCAGCGATGACTAGAGGTCAACCCCAAAAGCCAAAAGGCATTCCGCGTATCGAGTCCCTGCGCGTGGAGAATTACCGGGCTCTCCGCAAAGTCCAGCTCGACAATCTGACGCCGATGACGGTCCTGCTGGGACCGAACGGTAGCGGTAAATCGACGGTCTTCGATGTTTTCAATTTCCTGTCCGAGTGCTTCCAGTTCGGCTTGCGGCATGCCTGGGACCGCCGTGGCCGTGGTAAGGAGCTGAAATCACGCGGCTGCGACGGGCCGATCGTCTTCGATCTGAAATACCGCGAACACAGAGACTCGCCGGTGATTACTTATCACCTGGCGATCGAAGAAGGCTCCAAGGGGCCGGAGGTGGTCGAGGAATGGTTGCAATGGCGGCGGGGCGGGCACGGCAAGCCTTTTCGTTTCCTGGAGTTCCGCCGTGGAGTCGGTCGCGCCGTTAGCGGTGAACTGCCGGATGCGGAAGACCAGCGCAAGGATGCGACCTTACGCTCGCCCGATTTGATCGCGGTCAACACGCTGGGGCAGCTCGCCGAGCATCCCCGTGTGGCAGCGCTGCGGGAGTTCATCACCGATTGGTACGTCTCTTACCTCTCCATCGACTCGACGCGCAGCCAACCCGAGGCCGGCCCTCAGGAGCGTTTGAGCAAGGGTGGCGAAAACCTGCCGAATGTCATCCAGTATTTGAAAGAGCAGCACCCGGAGCGTCTGGAGCAGATTTTCTCCGTACTACGGCAACGTATCCCCCGCCTGGAGCGTGTGGACGCCGAGCCGATGCCGGATGGCCGGTTACTGCTGCAAATCAAGGATGCCCCCTTCGAGCAGCCGGTCATGTCCAGGTTCGCTTCGGATGGGACGCTGAAAATGCTGGCCTATCTGACCGTTCTTTACGACCCGGAGCCGCCGCGCTTCATCGGCATCGAGGAACCGGAGAATTTCCTGCACCCGCGGCTGTTGCCGGAGCTGGCTGAGGAGTGCCGCGCAGCAAGCGAGCGATCCCAGTTGCTGATCACCACCCACTCGCCCTTCCTGCTCAACGCCATGCACGCGGAAGAGGTGCGGATACTCTATCGGGACGAGCAGGGCTTCACTCAGGCCGAGCGGGCCGTCGATATCCAGGGCATTCCCGAATTCATCCAGAAGGGCGCGTCGCTGGGTCACCTCTGGATGGAGGGCCATTTCGGTTTCGGCGATCCGCTCATCAACCAGGGCGCGCCGCGCACTACCAAACAGGGGCGCGGCTGATGCTGGAAAGACTGATTGTGTTTGTCGAGGAATACTCGATGGAAGTGGCTCTGGAACGACTACTGCCCAAGCTGTTGGGCGAGACCGGGTTCGAGATTCGGCGATTCCAGTGCAAGGACGAGCTGCTGGCTCGTTTGCCTGAACGGCTGGCGGGTTACGCGGCATGGCTGCCCGAGACCTGGGCCATTTTGGTGTTGGTCGACCGTGACGATGACGATTGCCTTGCCCTCAAGCAACGGATGGAAACGATCGCGGAGAATTCCGGCCTATTGACCAAGACCGCCGTCGGAGACGGACGGAGGTTCCAGGTGGCCAACCGCATCGCTATTGAGGAACTGGAAGCTTGGTTTTTTGGTGACTGGCAGGCGGTGCGAGCGGCCTACCCGAGAGTGCCGGAAAACATCCCGAACAAGGCAGGCTTTCGTGACCCGGACGCGATATCGGGCGGTACGTGGGAAGCGCTCGAACGGGTACTGAACCGTGCGGGCTACTTCACGACCGGGCTGCGTAAGCTGGAGTGCGCCCGAGCCGTGGCGCGGTATATGGAACCCGACCGCAATTTCTCGCGCAGCTTTCACGCATTTTGCAGCGCATTGGCTGCGGCACTGGCGTGAGGTGAGATATGGGAATCGCCGATTTCATTCGTGAGGTATGTGGCGACCAGACACCGATGAGGAAAAGCAGAATGCCCCATTCTCGCCTTCGAGACCGCGCGGGCCAACGGCCCAACAGAAATGAAGGGGGTGACATGCTGAATCAGTCCGTCATACAGCAAGCCGCACAACGCCTGACCGCTGCGGCGCACAGCCCATTGAGGGTGATCCTGTTCGGCTCTTATGCTCGCGGCGACGCGCGCGAGGATTCGGATCTCGACCTCCTAGTGGTGGAGAAGGAGATTCCCGACCCCACGGACGAATATTTGCGCCTGCGTGAGGCCTTGGGGCCGATGGGTGTGGGGGTGGACCTCTTGATTTATCCGGAAGCCGAGTTCGAAATGCGCCGCGACTGGTGCAGCACTCCGGTGTATTGGGCAGTGCGGGAAGGAAAGGTGCTTTATGAATCCCCCTCTTGAAGAGGCCAGGCAGTTATTGGCTGCTGGCGAACGTGACCGTACCGCGTTCCGGATACTCAACCGGGACAGTGAAGCTCCCAATGAAATCGTCTTGTTTCATGCCCAGCAGGCGGTAGAGAAGTTCATCAAGGCAGCGCTCGTCACTCAAGGCATCGTATTTCGCCGCACGCACGATCTCTTGGAGCTATGGGATGTGGCAAGCAAGAACGGCCTCGCGATTCCTGCCGACCGCCAGTTGTTGGTCCGGCTCGGACCTTATGCGGTGGAATTCCGTTATCTGGGTGTCTCGGCCCCCGAGGTATCGAGAGCTGAAGCCGAGGCGTTGATTGAATCGCTTTTGATGTGGGCCAGGCAGCAAGTCGCGGGGGTGCAATGAGCATGGTCACTACCCTTTCACCACGTTCTTTTGTGGTGCATGAAACACCGCCTTGCGAGCGACAAGATGGATTGTGTTGATTTCATGAGCTACAACCGATACCACCAGGGGGCGTGCCTATGAGCATCGCCGATTTCATTCGTGAGGAGGTCCTGCGGCCCCGTCTTGCCGCCGCGGGTTGCCTGGTGGTGTATGACGACCAGGGGCGGTATAAGGATCTGTGCCTGGATCTGAAGGACGAGAAGACCCAGGTGGTCGATGCCTCCGGAAGCAGCATCGAAAGTCGGGAGGCGGCCCTTGCCGGATTGTGCGCGGTGGGCCAGTCCAGCTCGAAGCTGCAGGGCTTGCTGATCTACGTGCCAACCAGTCGGCCCGAGTCCGACGAGCAACGACAGGTCGACCCATTCTCGCCCTTCGCCGCCTGCGGGGCGATCTTTCCGCAGGATGATGGCGACGAGTACCTGAGCCTTTGCCTGAAGGCGAAGCCGGATCACCACACGGAAATTCGCCGCGTCTTCGAGGCCAACGCGGGCGCGCCCCGGTTTGCCGTGATCGACGCGATTGGCGGCGGGGTCGGCTGGCCACAGTTGCGCGCCACGCTCAAGGCCGATTCGGCGCGCGAGATTCTCGCTGCCTTGCTTCTGCCCTCCGAATCCCAGCTCGAGGCATTGAAGGGTCAGGAAGGATGGGTGCAGGAGGCGCGCGACTTCTTGCGCGCCTCGCTTGGCCTGTCGCTCAAGACGCGCGGCAAGATGTGGGCGTCAGTAGCCGACGAGCTTTGGCGCTACGTGCTGTTCAGCGAGTTCGTGTTCGACCTGCCTGAACCGCTTCCGGAGTCGCTCCAGGATGTGCCGCATGCGCCGATCGAGGCGAAGCCAGTGGTCGAGGACGTGTGCGACCAGCTCCGCAACGGTCCCAAGACGCGCGCCGTGTACATCGAGCGGGCCGAGGCGATCGAATCCGAGCTGAATCTGGCGCAGGCGTGCCAGGCTATCGACGACCTGGGCGAGCGCGACACCTTCCCGTTCGAAGAGCGCACGTTTCTTCGCGCAGCCATCAAGGGCATCGCTACCCTCGAAACCGACACCACGCGCGAAATCCTTGCCAGGCACAAAGGGTCGGTGTGGCGCGGCAAGGGGGAGAGCCAGGCTCAGTGGGATCTGGTGCGCGCGGGCCTGGCATTGGTGGAGGCGTGCGAGGACTTCGAGCGGCAGTTGCCAGATCACTCACGCTCTTTGGATCAGTTGCTGGACTTCTATCTGGGGAGCCTGCGCGAGGCCGACCGGCTGCAACGAGAGTTCGAGCAGGCGGTGGGAGACTTTCTCGATCCGCACGGCCTCATGAACGAGGTAGTCCAGCAGGCCCGCGCACGTTATCGAAGGCTTACAGAGCGAGTGCAGGGCCTGTTTGTGAAGCATCTCGAAACCTCGGGTTGGCCCCCCGCCGGTCGGCTGGCGAACGCCGATGTCTTCGATCGCCTGGTCGTCGACCGCCTAAAGGAAAAAGGCCGGAAGGTCGCCTATCTGATGATCGACGCGCTGCGCTACGAACTGGGAGTTCAGCTTACGAAGATGCTGTCGGAGGACGGGCCGGTGGAGCTTCAAGCGGCCTACGCCCAGTTACCCTCCATCACGATCGTGGGGATGGCAAGCCTCCTTCCGGGTGCACGCGCGGAGCTCGGTCTTGCCCTGGAGAAGGATACGGTGCTACCCAAATTGGCCGGGGTGCCGGTGGGCACCGTGTTCCAGCGCATGGATGTATTCCGGAAGCGTTTCGGCGACCGATTTGCGGAGATGCCGCTCAACGATTTCGTGCGTGTAAAGCCAAAGATTGCCGAGACGGTCGATTTGCTGGTGCTGCGCTCCACGGAGATCGACAGCCAGTTGGAAAACAACCCGGAGTCCACGCTCGGCCTGATTCCGGGAATCCTGAAACTCATTCGCGTCGCGCTGCATAAGCTGCGCGGAATGGGCTTCAAAGAGGCCGTGATCGCGACCGACCATGGCTTCTTCTTGAATGCCCAGGCCGAGGCCGGCGATGTCTGCAAGAAGCCAAGCGGTGTGTGGCCCTTCAATGCCCACGACCGCATGATGCTGGGCGATGGCGCGGGCGACGGCCACAGCCTGGTGGTGGCATCCGAAAAGCTCGGGATACGGGGCGATTTCGCGCAAGCCGCGCTGCCGCGGAGCATGGCGCCGTACCGCGCAGGACATCAGTATTTCCACGGCGGCGCATCACTGACTGAAGCTGTAGTGCCGGTACTGCTCGCCAGACTCGACACCGCCGAGCAACCCAAGATGGCGAAGGTGGCAATCGAGCTGTCCTACAAGAACGGGGCGAAACGAATTACTACGCGGGTTCCCGTGATCGAAGTGATACTGGTCTCCGAAGACCTGTTCTCGCAGGGGATGAGTGTGGAGATTCTTCTTGAGGCCCAGGACAGCAAGGGCAATGTCGTTGGTGAGCCAAGACCTGGCGGCGAGGTGAACCCGGCCACGCGCACCCTGAGCTTGAGCCCCATGCAGCGCAAGCAGATTGCGCTACGCATGGCCCCCGACTTCGAAGGCAAATTCAGCGTGAAGGCGCTCAATCCGACGACGCTGGCCAGCTACTGCGCGCTCAATCTGGAAACGGACTACACGGTATGAACGAGCTGGACGAACTCGACAAGACACTGACATCCACCTTCGACGGCAAGGTGGTCCGAAAGGACCTGCTACACCGGATCAAGAAGGGAACCAACGTCCCGACCTTCGTCCTGGAATTTCTCTTGGCGCGGTTCTGCGCCAGTGATGACCAGGCGGAGATGGATGCGGGCATGGAGGCAGTGCTGGCCACACTGCAGGACAACTACGTTCGCCCCGACGAGGCCAATGCTGCGCAGTCACGGGTGGCGACCAAAGGGAAGCATCGCTTCATCGACAAGGTGCATGTCCGTTATGTCGAGAAGGAGAAGCGGCATTGGGCATCCTTGGAAAACTTCAACTCGCAACGCATCGCCATCGGCGAGAAGTTCTACCGGGACAATGACCGCCTGCTGGAGGGTGGCATTTGGGCCGAGGTCACCATCGCCCACAACGATATCGAAGAGGACGACTACGCGTTCTACATCGAGGACCTGCGGCCGATCCAGCTCTCCCGCTTCGACTTCGAGCGCTACGTCGAGGGGCGCAATGCATTTGGCCGGAACGAGTGGCTCGATGCTGTGCTGCGGTCGGTGGGACTTGAGCCAGTCAAACTCTCCCATCGGGTGAAGCTGCACTTCATCGCCCGGCTGGCTGCATTGGTGGAACCGAACTACAACTACATCGAACTCGGGCCGCGTGGAACCGGCAAGTCCTATTTCTTCAGCGAGTTCTCGCCTTATGCCACGCTGATTTCAGGCGGCCAGGCGACCAAGGCGACCTTGTTCTATAACAACGCCCGCCGCAAGGTCGGACTGGTGGGCTACTGGGATGTGGTGGCGTTCGACGAGGTGGGGGGAATCAAGGTTCGCGACCCGGACACCATCCAGATCATGAAGGACTTCATGGCCAACGGGCGTTTTTCACGCGGCGCCGAAGTGATCGCCGATGCCAGCCTGAGTTTTGTCGGCAACATAGACCTTTCCGTGCAACAGGTCGTGAACTCGGATCAGCATGACCTGTTCCAGCCGCTCCCGCCCGAACTTGACCTGGCGGTGATGGACCGCTTCGCGGCCTACATCCCCGGCTGGGAGATGCCAAAGAACAGCAGCGAGTTCTTGACGAGCCACTATGGCTTCATCACCGACTACCTTGCCGAAGCCTTCCACTATCAGTTCCAGCACACCAACCGGTACGAGGAGGTGAGCAAGCGGATCAAGCTGGGCAAGGCCATCGAGGGTCGTGACGAAAAAGGCATCAAGAAGACGGTTTGCGCCTTCCTGAAGATCCTGCACCCAGAAGGCCCGCCGTCTGACGACGAGTTCGAAGAGTACGTCGCCTACGCTGTGGAATGCCGTCGGCGCGTGAAAGAGCAAATGAACAAGCGCAAACCGGATGATGAGTTTGCGCTGATCAATCTCTCCTACTTCAAGGGCAGTGGAGACGAGGTGGTGGTGTTCTGTCCGGAGTCGAAGGACGCGACGGCAACGCAGCGGCCCGCACGGCGACAGCTTCATCAGGAGGACGTCTCACTTGATCAAGGGGCTCAGACGGCGCCGCCTCCAGTCACTCCAGCGGAACCGCCGGTTGTGCCTGCTGATGCCACGATGAGCCCGCCCGAGACGGTGGAAGAACTCAAAGAGCAGCATTTCACGATACTGTACGGAGATACCGGATACAGCTACGAGTCGATCATGGGGCCGTACCTGCGTGGCGCAAAGACGGTGATCATCGAAGACCCGTACCTTCGACTCCAGCACCAGATTCAGAATTTCGTCCGCTTTTGCGAAACGGTCGTGAAGGCGGGCACCATCAGAAAAATCACCATCTTCACCGGTTACGACGACAACACTCAGCTTGCCGACATTGCGGAAAAGCTGGACGAATTGAAGCAGAGCCTTCTGGAGCTGGACGTTGAGCTCGAAGTGAAGCTCAATCCCAACATGCATGACCGTGAAATCAGGCTGGACAACGGCTGGGTAATCAAGATCGGGCGAGGACTCGACTTCTATCAGAAGCCGGGTAGTTGGTTCGAGGTGGGTGCAAATGACTTGAGTTTGCGCAAGTGTCTTGAGACCAAGGTCAACATTTTCCGCGGATAAGGCAGCGGCAAAAAGATTTGCGTGCTTCTCGTTCGACAGGCCGTCAGCCACGTCTTAAGCACCAGTCCGTCATGATCTTGCGTCCCCTGATGCCCAAGCCCAAAGCATTGCGGGCATCTCCACTCGGGTCTCCACGGCGCTCGGGCGCGCCGGACTGATCTACTGAATTGAGGATGTGCTTACCACGGTTACCGAACTGCCGGAGTACATTCGACGTGCGAACGGTCTCCTGGATGAGGCTGATCGTAAGGCCGTGGTCGATTACCTGGCGGCTCAACCTCGCGCCGGGGATGTGACGGAGGGCACGGGCGGAATCCGCTAGCTACGTTGGGGCGAGGCTCCCAGCGCTCCCAGAGGCCGGCGAAGGCGAACAGGCCGAGTAAATGGGCTGAGGTCCATTGAAGTCACCGAGGGTTACCGTCATAACGGACCTGCAAGGGTGGTAGGCCAACGATTTCGAACGTTGCGGATGCGATACCGATACCCGCCTGATCCAAAGCTTCAAGAATTTCACGGCTCATGGTGTCTTTGAGCTCACGAATACCGTGATCTTTAGTAACAAACCGGACGGTAAGTTCAAGCCAATTATCGGTTAGGCGAAAATAAACCTTGGGCGCAATGTCGTCAGACTTAAGTATATTGTAGCGATGCTGCATTTCCTTGAGGATGTCGTCATCGATTTCAGCGGATGATATGGCATGCCGTCGCGCTGTACTCAATAGGATGTTTTCCGCGCGGGTGCGGTCGGCGTTGTACGTTATTGGGAGGTTGATTTCTTCCCATAAATATGGGAAATCCCCAGAGAAGTTATAAACCGGATCATCAAATATTTTATCATTGCTTACTGTTACAATTCGCCCGGTATATTGTCTGCTCCTGACCCATCCTCCTTCTCCGCCCGGTCCTGAAGGCGGTTGCCCCATTTCCATGAGGGTGGTATGAAAAAAGTGAAGCGCAATGACTTCACCTCGAACACCGCCGATACTGATCCGATCACCCACATTGAAAGTCTTACCCCGCAGGATGATGAAGTAGCCCACAAGTGCGGTTATTATCCGTTGCATCGCAAACGCTAGTCCGGCTGTCAGTAGACCAAAGACGGTAGCCAGGCTGGTTGGATTGTCGAACCATACTGATACTACACAAATCAGGATAAGCCCCGTGGTAATAATCCGTATGATCTGACGGAGCCAAAATATTATTCGTTCGTTGCTGCATCGGCGATGAATCCAGTCAGAAAACGCCATCAGGCCGTTATGGAGCACTACGACGATGGCGATGAACAATATTGTGATTAGTATGCGCTTGCCATTGTCAGCCGATAGACCGACGAGTTGGATACCAAGTATTTCAATTGCTTGATTCGGATCAATAACCTTGCTCGATTCTTCCATATCTATCCTCCGACAAGTAATATCTATGACGAATCGCGATGCTACGTGATGCGAATTGGATGTAACGTGATTTCATGCGCTGAGGCGCAATGGATTCAAGCAGGAAGGCTACCGGTCGAATCGGTACCTAAAATACAGTGCGCCCAGCTTGAAAATAGAACCTCAACCGCGGTATGTCAACCATCGCTCGACTGGTTCGGCGGTCGGTTTGGGCGACACCAAAGCATGGGATGTTCCGAGCCCGCATAGCGTGCGCTTAGCCCGCGCAGCGCACCGATCAACGCGCGTGTGGTATCTCGGACAGCTTTTGCGGGGTGAGGCGGTAGCCCATGGCGTGGAGAATGGCGTTTACGCTACCGAATTGCGGATTGCCATTTTCGGAGAGGGCCTTTTGCACACCTTGACGGCTGAGACCTGAGGTTTCGGCAATTCGGCTGACGAGATGCGCAGGGAGGCCATCAAGGCGGCTGTGTCGCCGCTTTCGGCGTATTCGTCGAATAGGACGGTGATGTAATCGTCGATTTCTTCAGGATGGTCGCGGAGGTATTGTTCTTCAACTTCGCCGATCGTTCGATAGGTGCTCATGGCTTGGGTACTCATTCCAATGTTTAAGCTCACCGACTAAACCAGCTCTTGCATCGTTTCTAAGAGGGAGACGCTACTGGCGAGGCCGAGGGATAAGAAAGTATCGAGCAATTCTCGGACGGATTGCGGCGGATTCCGTAGGGACTGGCGCTGGTCCCTTACAGCCTTGGCTACGGTCGCCGGCGATAGGTCAAATTGATGGGCGATGAATTCATCCGGGTGCAAGGCCTGGATGCCGTAGGGGTCAAGGCGATCCTGAGGGAAGTCTTTGAGGTTGTAGGTGACGATGGCGCCGGCTTGGCAGCGGATCGCGGCCGCCAGAATATGGCGGTCGTCGGGATCTGGCAATTCAAGCTGGTCGATGAGGCCTTCGTATCCCGTCACCAGGCAGTCGGGCACTGCGCTGTTCATGAGTTGCCGGGTGCGCTCGAGTTGTTCCGGTTTGAGATCGGGCCGGTTTTCGAGCACGGACCTTATCCATTCTTCATGTATCCGGTCTGTCCAACGGGCACGGAATAGGTCGGTCAGGGCCAGTCGGAGCAGCAGGTCACGTAAGGGTGCGGGATAGAGGACGCAGGCATCGTAGGCGGCGACGAAGTTGGCCATGCCTCAGTATCCCATGTTGAGTTCCTGGGCTTGCTGGACCAGTTCGTCGAGCGCTTGTCTTGAGGCAGCACGTGAGCGTTCGCGGTATTCGAGCAGGTCCTTGAACAGGACTCGCCGATGGCTGCCGACCTTGTGGTATGGCAGTTCGCCACGTTCGAGCAGGCTGACCAGGTGGGGGCGCGACACGTTGAGGAAGTCGGCGGCTTGCTGGGTGGTCAGCTCGGCATGAATCGGCATGATTGTGACGGCATTGCCTTCGGCCATTTGGGCGAGGATGTCGACCAGCATGCGCAGGGCGGATACGGGGACTTCGATGGTGTCTTGGTCGCCATCGATCACCCGGAGGCGTGCGGTTTCTCCATGGCCGATGCAGGCGGCAAGCAACCGGCTGCTTTGACGGGCAAGTGCGGCTTCTTGTTCTGTTGGGAGGGTCGGGGGTGGCGTTAGGATTCTTAACGTGACGGCGTTCATGTTAGGCGCTCCGCGGGGCCTTTCGATTTTGGTGTGCTTGTACAGGCGGAATTATAGCCACAAACGCAATAAACGAAACTCACGGAGAAAGTAGAGAGAGTCAAAATCGTGGCCTGTTCGAGCGGGATGATGACGCGAAACTGCACAAAAACTGCGCAATAAAAAAGCCGCTCTTGTAAGCGGCTGTTTTTATTGGGGGAATTTGGTGGAGGCGGCGGGAATTGAACCCGCGTCCGCAAATCCTCTGCCATCGGCTCTACATGCGTATCCTCTCTATTGATTTAACCGGACGCTACCCGAGAGGCAGGGAAGACGGACGGCGATTCCGTTAGGTTTTAGCGCTTCGGCTCCGGACAGGCTTCAGCGCGAGCTTACAATTGGGTTACCCCCAACCAGCCGCTTGTAAGCGAGCTGCTGATCAGAGGCCGGCCGGCTTAAGCGGCCAGTGCGTAAACGTCGTCGTTGGCGTTTATTTGGTTTGCAGATTGATTTACGAGGTTATCTGCACCTCGGCATGCACCTCAGGTTTCGCGATCCACGTCGAAGCCATGTCGCCCCCGAGTTGTATGATCAGACCGCATGTTTCAGAGAAAGTTTCCCTGGCGGCCGATCGGGAACGAATCATACCAGAAACGCCGGCGGCTTGGGCGGAAGGGCGCTGCGGCGCCCTCCGCCGCTGGCGGGTTCAGATTTCGTGAAGCATCTGTTGCGTGTCGCGGACGATGCGCTGTTTTTCCTTCTCGCTCGCTTCGGCCAGATTGTTGAAGACGTTCCGGGCCTTGGGATCGTCCATTTCCGCCGCTGCTTCCTTATATAGGCTCACGAGAGCGTCGTCGAAAGCGCAGGCGATTTGCACCACTTCGTCCACACTCATGCCTGGGCGGGTCGTGGCGGTTGCCAGCAGCCCTTCGACCCGGTCGCTGGGCGCGAATTGTAGCCATGTGTTGAGAATGGCGCTGCGGGCATTTTCCTCGAATCGCTCCAGCATTTCCTTCTGTTCGTCTTCATGCCGGCTCAGGTAGTCGAGCGCCATTTTCAGCCGGATTTCTGAGTGATCCGTCTGCTTTTTCAAAGTTTCGTAGTATTCCCGTATCTGATCGTGGAGCGCTTTGCCGTGATCCAGAACGTCCCTGACCTGTTCGAAGTTTCTCATGATGCCATCCTCCGTGCTGTAGGTTGCCGCAGCTTTTCTGCTTTGGTCTACCAATATCAGGTGAATGCCGCGGGGCCGCGATTGTGAAATACGGCTCCTCAAACGGCCATATATCGCTTCCGCGGGTTTGAGTCAATGGTTTGGCCGAGCGGAAATTCGCAAGGTGAGAGAAGGGCGGCGTTATGGTATTCTCCCCAAATTTTATCGAAACCATTTTCCTCGGCTGCACCGCATGAACGCCCGTAAGTTGACCCACCTCAAGCACCTGGAATCGGAAAGCATTCACATCCTGCGGGAAGTGGTGAGCGAATTCGAGCGGCCGGTGATGCTGTACTCGATCGGGAAGGACTCGGCGGTGATGCTGCATTTGGCGAT
>JBFMDC010000077.1:0-103516 GCA_040753975.1 Pseudomonadota bacterium | reverse complement strand
TGGAAGACCCGCGACCGCAACCTGGCCGCGCTGAGCCCGCGTGAAGAGCTGCGCCGGAACTTCACCCACCTGACCTGGCTGGTGGCCTATGCCTGGGCCATCTACTGGGGCGCTTCCTACTTCACCGAGCAGGACGGCACCTGGCATCAGACGATCGTGCGCGACACCGACTTCACCCCGTCGCACATCATCGAGTTCTATCTGAGCTACCCGATCTACATCATCACCGGCTTTGCGGCGTTCATCTATGCCAAGACGCGTCTGCCGTTCTTCGCGAAGGGCATATCGCTGCCGTACCTGGTGCTGGTAGTGGGTCCGTTCATGATTCTGCCGAACGTGGGTCTGAACGAATGGGGCCACACCTTCTGGTTCATGGAAGAGCTGTTCGTAGCGCCCTTGCACTACGGCTTCGTGATCTTCGGCTGGCTGGCGCTGGCCGTCATGGGCGCACTGACCCAGACCTTCTACAGCTTCACCCAGGGCGGACTGGGACAGTCCATCTGTGAAGCCGTGGACGAAGGCTTGATCGCGAAATAAGGAACTTATCAGGCTGACGGCCGGTTTCGGAGTTCTGGCGACAGGGCCTTGAAGCCGGTCCGGCAGCCGGAAGGGACTCGCGGCGATGGGTGTTCCGGGGTTTACCGGGCGCCGTCGAAAAAAGATAACGACAAAATTTGGAGGTAACGTTAATGAGTGCTGCGCAATCTGCGGTTCGTTCGCACGCCGAAGCGGTCCAGCTGTCCCGGACCATCGACTGGATGGCGTTGTTCGTGGTGTTCTTCGTGATCGTGGGCTCGTACCACATTCACGCCATGCTCACCATGGGCGACTGGGACTTCTGGTCGGACTGGAAAGACCGTCGTCTGTGGGTCACCGTGACCCCGATCGTACTGATCACTTTCCCGGCGGCCGTCCAATCCTACCTGTGGGAGAGGTATCGTCTGCCCTGGGGCGCCACGGTCTGCGTCCTCGGCCTGCTGCTGGGTGAGTGGATCAACCGCTACTTCAACTTCTGGGGCTGGACCTACTTCCCGGTCAACTTCGTCTTCCCCGCCTCGCTGGTGCCGGGCGCCATCATCCTGGACACCGTCCTGATGCTGTCGGGCAGCTACCTGTTCACCGCCATCGTCGGCGCCATGGGCTGGGGTCTGATCTTCTACCCGGGCAACTGGCCGATCATCGCGCCGCTGCACGTCCCGGTGGAATACAACGGCATGCTGATGTCGATCGCCGACATCCAGGGCTACAACTACGTCCGCACGGGTACCCCGGAATACATCCGCATGGTAGAGAAGGGCACGCTGCGTACCTTCGGTAAGGACGTTGCCCCGGTATCGGCATTCTTCTCCGCGTTCATGTCGATCCTGATCTACTTCATGTGGCACTTCATCGGTCGCTGGTTCTCCAACGAACGGTTCCTGCAGAGCACCTGATCTAACGATCGGGTAGTGCAAGAGCATCGCGAGAAACCGCCGTCCGGCTTGGCGACAGGCCGGCGAGTGACCCAACAGCAAGAACTCGAAAGAGGAGAGATCATGAAAACAATAAAGGACCGGATTGCAAAATGGTCTGCAATCGGACTGCTGTCCGCCGTGGCAGCGACCAGCTTCTACGCCCCGAACGCCGCCGCCCACGGTGAAAAATCGCAGGCTGCGTTCATGCGTATGCGTACCATCCACTGGTACGACCTGACCTGGTCGAAAGAGAAAGTGAAAGTCAACGAAACCGTGGAAATCAAAGGCAAGTTCCACGTATTCGAAGGCTGGCCGGAAACGGTCGACGAACCGGATGTCGCGTTCCTCAACGTCGGCATGCCGGGCCCGGTGTTCATCCGCAAGGAATCGTACATCGGCGGTCAACTGGTGCCGCGTTCGGTACGGCTGGAAATCGGCAAGACCTACGACTTCCGGGTCGTCCTCAAAGCGCGTCGTCCGGGTGACTGGCACGTCCACACCATGATGAACGTCCAGGGCGGTGGCCCGATCATCGGCCCCGGCAAGTGGATCACCGTGGAAGGCTCCATGAGCGAATTCCGGAACCCCGTCACCACCCTGACCGGGCAGACGGTGGACCTGGAGAACTACAACGAAGGCAACACCTACTTCTGGCACGCCTTCTGGTTCGCCATCGGCATCGCCTGGATCGGCTACTGGGCGCGCCGTCCGATCTTCATCCCCCGTCTCTTGATGGTGGATGCAGGCCGTGCGGACGAACTGGTGTCCACCACCGACCGCAAGGTCGCGATGGGCTTCCTGGCCGCCACCCTCCTGATCGTGGTCATGGCCATGTCCAGCGCCAACAGCAAGTACCCGATCACCATCCCGCTGCAGGCCGGCACCATGCGTGGCATGAAGCCGCTGGAAATGGCAGCGCCGACGGTGGCGGTGAAAGTGGAAGACGCCACCTACCGCGTGCCGGGCCGCGCCATGCGGATGAAGCTGACCGTGACCAACCACGGCAACAGCCCGATCCGGCTGGGCGAGTTCTACACCGCCTCGGTGCGTTTCCTGGATTCCGAGGTGTACAAGGACACCACCGGCTATCCGGAAGACCTGTTGGCCGAAGACGGCCTGAGCGTCAGCGACAACAGCCCGGTGGCCCCGGGCGAGACCCGCACGGTGGACGTCACGGCCTCCGACGCGGCATGGGAAGTGTATCGTCTGTCCGACATCATCTACGATCCGGACAGCCGTTTCGCCGGTCTGCTGTTCTTCTTCGACGCCACGGGCAACCGTCAGATCGTCCAGATCGACGCCCCGCTGATCCCGTCGTTCATGTAATCGCCCCAAGGGGAGTCCTTCGGGACTCCCCTTCCGGCGGTGAAAGCAAAAACCCCCGGCCGGCGACGGTCGGGGGTTTTTTGTCCATCGAGGATTATGTTCTGGCCTGAAGGCGGGGGTTGCCTGGTCAGGGTCCTAGAGCCGTCCGGCCACACCAATCGCGTGCGAATTGCCAGGCGACTCTTCCGCTACGCGAACCGCGGGCGAGCGCCCAGCGTAGTGCCTCCGTCCGGATGTCAACCCAGTTGGCTTTTAGTCCAGGCGTTCCCAGCTTTGCCAGCCAATATTCGACCGTCGCCAAATAATCGTCCTGGGAGAACGGATGGAACGATATCCAGAGGCCGAATCGCTCCGATAGCGATATTTTCTCCTCGACCGAATCGCCATGGTGGATTTCGTTCTCAACGGGATGCGCTTCCAGGTTTTCCGCCATATACTCCGGTAACAGATGCCGGCGGTTGGATGTGGCATAGATCAGCGCATTGGCACACAATACACTCGTCGAACCATCCAGCACCGATTTCAAGGCCTTGTAGCCGGGCTCTTCGCTTTCGAATGACAGGTCGTCGGAAAACAGAATGAAGCGCTCCGGCCGATCGTGGATACACTCGAGTATCTCCGGTAATTCCCCGAGATCGCCTTTGTCCACTTCGATGAGGCGGAGTCCGGATTCGGCGTAATCGTGGAGCAGTGCCTTGACGAGGGATGATTTTCCCGTCCCTTTGGAGCCCCAAAGCAGCGCATTGTTGGCAGGCAAGCCCAGGAGAAACTGTCGGGTGTTGCGCTCCAGCGCTGCTTTCTGGCGATCAATGCACAACAGATCGCAGAGGCCGATGGCATGAGGCCGCGGCACAGGTTTCAAAGGTGGTTTGCGGCCGCTTCTGGTCCAACGATAGGCCTTGTACGTCCAGTCGATAGGTGAGGGGGCGGGCGGCGCGAAGCGTTCCACGGCGTCTGCCAGCCTTTGCAATGCCGCCAGCACGAGCTCGGTGCGGTCCGGTGTCATTCGATGGATGACTCAGGCTTCGATTCGCTTGTACTTGATCCGATGCGGCATGTTCACTTCCTCGCCGAGGCGGCGGCGGCGATCCGCCTCGTAATCGGCGTAATTGCCCTCGAACCAGACCACCTCGCTTTCCCCTTCGAACGCAAGGATATGGGTGGCTATGCGGTCCAGGAACCAGCGGTCATGCGAGATCACCACCGCGCAGCCGGGAAAGTCCAGCAGGGCATCTTCCAAAGCCCGCAGCGTTTCGACATCGAGGTCGTTGGTGGGTTCGTCGAGCAGCAGGACATTGCCGCCGCTGCGGAGCAGCTTGGCGAGGTGGACCCGGTTGCGTTCGCCGCCCGAAAGTTCGCCGATACGTTTCTGCTGGTCCGAACCCTTGAAGTTGAAGCGTCCCACGTAGGCGCGCGAGGGCGTTTGATAGGTTCCCACCGTAATCATGTCGAGACCGTCGGAAATCTCCTCCCAAACGGTCTTGCTGTCGTCCATATGTTCACGGAATTGCTCGACATAGGCCAGTTTGACCGTCGGGCCGACGCGGATGGCGCCTTGATCCGGCGATTCGAAACCGGCGATCATGCGGAACAGCGTGGTCTTGCCGGCGCCGTTGGGCCCGATCACGCCGACGATGCCTCCCGGCGGCAGCCGGAAACTCAGTTTTTCGACCAGAACACGTCCGTTGAATCCCTTGCACACGCCTTCGAATTCAACGACCAGATCGCCGAGGCGAGGGCCTGGCGGAATGTAGATCTCCTTGGTTTCGTTACGTTTCTGTACATCGCTCTGACTCAGTTCCTCGAACTTGGCCAAACGTGCCTTGCTTTTGGCATGCCGGCCTTTCGGGTTGGACCTCACCCATTCGAGTTCCGCCTTCATCGCCTTCATGCGAGCGGTTTCCTGCTTTTCTTCCATCTCCAGCCGGGCTTCCTTTTGTTCCAGCCAGGAGGAGTAATTGCCTTCCCAGGGAATTCCGCGGCCCCGGTCGAGTTCGAGAATCCAGCCAGCCACATTGTCCAGGAAGTAACGGTCGTGGGTGACGGCGACGACCGTTCCGGGATAGTCGTGGAGGAACCTTTCCAGCCAGGCCACGGATTCGGCGTCGAGATGGTTGGTCGGTTCGTCGACCAGCAACATGTCGGGGTTGGACAGCAGCAGGCGGCACAGGGCGACGCGGCGGCGCTCGCCGCCGGAGAGTTTGGTGACGTCGGCATCCCAGTCCGGGAGTCTTAATGCATCGGCGGCGATTTCCAGTTTCCGGTCCAGCTCCCAGGCGCCGGCCGCATCGATCTTGTCCTGGAGTTCGGCCTGTTCGGCAAGGAGCTTGTCGAAATCCGCATCGGGGTCGGCGAAGGCGTTGCTGATTTCGTTGAATCGGTCCAGGAGGGCTTTGGTCTCGGCGACGCCGTCCTCGACGTTTCCCCGTACCGTTTTTGCCTGATCCAGTTGCGGCTCTTGCGCCAGGTAGCCGATCTTGATGCCCGGTTGTGGCCGCGCTTCCCCGTCGTATTCCTTGTCGACGCCCGCCATGATGCGAAGCAGAGTGGATTTTCCCGAGCCGTTGAGGCCAAGAACGCCGATCTTGGCGCCCGGGAAAAAGGAAAGAGAAATGTTTTCCAGGATCGTCCGCTTGGGCGGAACGATCTTGGAAACCCGGTTCATCGTGTAAATATATTGTGCCATTTCGAGTGCGTTGTAGGACTTTCGATCATAGTATTATTTCACGTTCGTGCCCGTGAGGGACAGGCTTGCTTGAGGAGCTAGGACAGCGGATGAGCGCTGAACTCAGCGTACGTGTACATTCGAGACTGGCAGAAGTGCCGGCGGAGTTGTGGAACACATTCGGCAGTCCCGATGTGCCGTTGAGCCATGAGTTTCTTTCGGCGCTGGAGGAGACCGGTTGTCTGGGCGAAACCGTCGGCTGGATTCCCATGCACATCTTCTTCGCTGCAAAGGGGAGGGATGTCCCGTATGCCTCCATGCCCGCCTATATCAAGACCAATTCGTTCGGCGAGTTCGTATTCGATTGGGCCTGGGCCGAAGCGCATTCGCGGGCCGGCCGGGCGTACTACCCGAAATGGGTGATCGCGTCGCCCTTTACGCCCGTCACTGGCCGGCGCCTGCTTGCCGCTGCCGAAGTGCCGGATTCCTCACGGGAAACGATGCTGGAATGCGCCATCGAAGCGGCTGAATCTGCCGGCATGTCGTCCATGCATTGGCTGTTCTGTACCGACCCGGTGCTGCTCGAAGCGCCGATGCTCGTTCAGCGCATGGGGTGCCAGTTCCACTGGCATAATGCCGGTTACAGAGACTTCGCGGATTTTCTGGACCGATTCAATGCGAAAAGGCGAAAGGAACTGAAACGGGAGCGGCGTCAGGTTTGCGAAGCCGGGATAGAAATCGAAAGGATCCCAGGAAACCAGGTGGAAGCCGTGATCTGGGACCGGTTTCATGCCCTGTACCGGCGCACATTCGACAAGCACGGCAACTATCCGGCCTTGAGCGCCGGCTTTTTTCAGTATATCGGCGAGACCATGGGCGAAAAAATCATGCTCGTCCTCGCAAGACGAAAGTCGGTACTGGTCGCCGCCGGCTTTTTTCTCGTGGGCGAGGACACCTTGTACGGCCGCTATTGGGGTGCTTCGGAGGACGTGCCTTCTCTCCATTTCGAGGTTTGCTACTATCAGGGCCTGGAATTTTGTCTGGAACGAGGCTTCAACTGCTTTCAGCCAGGTGCCCAGGGCGAGCACAAGGTCAGCCGCGGTTTCGAGCCTACGCCGACCTGGTCGGCGCATTGGATCGCCGATCCGCGTTTGCGGGCTGCCATTGCGCACCACACTGAAACCGAGCGCCGGCATGTCGAAAGATACATGCGTTCGCTCGAATCGCATTTGCCTTTCAAAAGGGAAGCGGGATGCTGACCCTTATCGATCCCTACGACGACGTCCAAGAGTTCCCGCCGCCCGATAGGGCGCTGAAGGAGCCTAACGGCCTCCTCGCCATCGGCGGCTCGCTGAGCACCGCGCGTCTGGAGCGTGCCTACCGGTGCGGAATTTTCCCTTGGTATGGCGATGGGGATCCGATTCTGTGGTGGTCGCCCGATCCTAGACTGGTGCTGTTTCCCGAAAATCTGCGAACTTCGCGGAGTCTGGGTAAGACGCTGCGTCGGCGGATATTTCAATTCAGCTTCGATCGCGCTTTTGAGGCTGTCATCGCTGCCTGCGCTGAGCCGCGGGGAGAATCCGAGGGCATTTGGCTGACGGGCGAAATGCAGTCGGCCTATGTCGCATTTCACCGCGCCGGGTTCGCGCACTCTTTCGAGGCTTGGCGGGAAGGTCAGCTGGTCGGCGGGTTGTACGGTGTGGCGATGGGGAGGATCTATTACGGAGAGTCGATGTTTCACCGCGCGACCGATGCCTCGAAGGCGGCTCTGGCTTTTGCGGTAGCCTGTCTGTCGAGCTGGGGATACCGCATGATCGACTGTCAGGTCTACAGTTCCCATCTTGCCAGTCTGGGCGCGTCTGTCATCCCGCGCGGTCAGTTTCAGGCCTTAGTATCGGAATATTCGAAAATGTCCGCGAATCCGGACGCATGGAAGCGGGTGCCCGAAAGTTTTCCGTGAACATGGAGCGGATAACGATTTGGACTGGACCCGACCATGCATGCAGCTATTTATCCGGTCGGGAGGCGCGATTCGGTTACGTTTCACCGGATCAGGCGCTATCTCCACAAAGCTATCGCGGGCTGTTGGAACTGGGGTTCCGGCGTAGTGGAAACTGGGTGTACCGGCCGTGCTGCCGGGGCTGCGAGGCTTGCATACCCGTGCGCCTGCCGGTGAAGGATTTTCATTTGACCCGCAGCCAGCGGCGCGTGCTGAAGCTCAATACGGATATGGAGATTCATGCTTCTGACGCCCGGTTCGACGAGCGGCAGTTTCGGCTTTACAGCCGGTATTTGGCGGTCCGGCATCCGACCGACACGCAGGTCTCGCGAGACGATTACTGGTCTTTCTTGGGAAGCTCCTGGGCGGAAACCCGCTTCGTGGAATTCCGTTCACAGGGAAATTTGCTCGGAGTGGCAGTCGCCGACTATGTGCCTCGCGCCATGTCCGCCGTCTATACCTTTTTCGATCCGGATGCGGCGGCGCGAAGTCCAGGTTCGCTGGCTATTTTGTGGCAGATATTGGAAGCTCGGCGGTTGGGATTCGACTGGCTTTATCTGGGCTATTGGATCGGAGGCTGCCGCAAGATGGAATACAAGGCGAAGTTCAGGCCCCTGGAAGCCATGCTCGGGGGGAGATGGCGCAGATTCGAAGTGGATGAGCCGCTGCCGTGAGCGTGCTATAATCCTCAAAATTTTTCACCCTGTGAACAGATGTCGAAAGAAGATCATATCGAAATGGAAGGCAAGGTGATCGAAACCTTGCCCAATACGACGTTCCGCGTCCAGTTGGATAACGGACATGTAGTCATCGCCCATATCTCCGGCAAAATGCGGAAAAATTATATCCGCATTCTTACTGGCGACCGCGTGAAGGTCGAACTCACCCCTTACGACCTGAGCAAAGCCCGCATCACCTTCCGCCACCGCTAGCCTTTCGTTGTTCATGCAGGCTCGGCGGCTTTCTGGCGAGTTTCGTAGGTAAACGTTAGCGAGTCAACGGATGCATTGACCTGCACCGTGCCGCCATGCGCCAAGCGGCCGAACAGGATTTCTTCGGCCAGCGGTTTCTTGATGTTTTCCTGAATCACACGGGCCATCGGACGCGCGCCCATTTTCGGGTCGAAGCCGTGTTCGGCCAGCCAGGCCCGCGCATCCGGCTCGATCACTAAAGCCACCTGCTTTTCGGCCAACTGCGCTTCGAGTTCAAAAATGAACTTGTCCACCACGTGCCCAATCGTTTCGGTGCTCAGGGGGTTGAACTGGATGATCGCATCGAGCCGGTTTCTGAACTCGGGCGAGAATATCCGTTCGATCGCTTTCAGGCTGTCCGTGGAGTGGTCCTGCGGGGTGAAGCCTATCGACGGCCGGGCGCCCTCGAAGGCGCCGGCATTGGTCGTCATAACCAGGATGATATTGCGGAAATCGGCCTTGCGTCCGTTGTTATCGGTGAGTGTTCCGTGATCCATCACCTGCAGGAGCAGGTTGAAAACGTCCGGGTGGGCTTTTTCGATCTCGTCCAGCAACAGCACGGCATGGGGATGTTTGTTGATGGCCTCCGTCAGCAGGCCGCCCTGGTCGAATCCGACATAGCCTGGCGGGGCGCCGATCAGGCGCGAGACGGTGTGCCGCTCCATGTATTCCGACATGTCGAAGCGGATCAGTTCGACGCCGAGAATGTGGGAAAGCTGGCGCGTCACTTCCGTCTTGCCGACGCCGGTGGGGCCGGCAAACAGAAAGGAGCCGATGGGCTTCTGGCCGTCGCGCAGGCCAGCGCGGGACAGCTTGATCGCCGATGACAGCGCGGATATGGCCTCGTCCTGGCCGAATACCAACATCTTGAGATTCGCATCCAGGGCTCGCAGTTTTTCCTTGTCGTTGGCCGACACGGTCTTGGCGGGAATTCTCGCGATCTTCGAAACGATGTCCTCGATGTCCACCGTGCCGATCGTCTTCTTGCGGCGCGATGGAGGCTGCAGCCGCTGGTTCGCTCCCGCTTCATCGATGACATCGATGGCCTTGTCGGGGAGATGGCGGTCGTTGATGTAGCGGTCGGAAAGTTCCACCGCCGTCCGCAGAGCGGCGAGGGAATACCTGACGTTGTGATGCTGTTCGAACCGGGTCTTCAGTCCTTTCAGGATCTGGTAGGTTTCTTCGACCGAGGGTTCGGGTATGTCGATTTTCTGGAAGCGGCGGGCCAGTGCGCGGTCCTTCTCGAAGATTCCGCGGTATTCCTGATAGGTCGTGGAACCGATGCAGCGCAGCTCGCCCGAGGCCAGGACAGGCTTGATCAGATTGGAGGCGTCCATCACTCCGCCCGAGGCCGAACCGGCACCGATGATGGTATGGATCTCATCGATGAACAGGATGGCGTTCGGTTCTTTCCTTAGCTGGGCCAAGAGCGATTTGAGACGCTTCTCGAAGTCCCCGCGGTATTTGGTTCCCGCCACCAGGCTGCCGAGATCCAGCGAATAGATCGTGCTGCCCTTGAGAACCTCGGGCACGTCGCCTTCCACGATCTTCTTCGCCAAGCCTTCGGCAATGGCCGTTTTGCCCACGCCGGCTTCCCCGACGAACAGCGGATTGTTCTTCCTTCTGCGGCATAGCACCTGGACGGTGCGCTCCAGTTCGTCCTTGCGGCCGATGAGGGGGTCGATTTTCCCGCGCCGGGCGGATTCGTTGAGATTGGTAGCGAATTTTTCCAGGGGGTTGGCGCTGCCGCCGGATTCCGTGTCGTCCGATTCCGGTGCGGCGCCCCGCGGCATGCCATCGGCTTCGTCGCGCACCTTGGAGATGCCGTGGGAGATGAAATTCACGACGTCGAGGCGGGTGATGTCCTGTTTGTGCAGCAGATAGACCGCGTGCGAATCCTGCTCGCTGAAGATCGCCACCAGAACATTCGCGCCGGTGACCTCTTTCTTGCCGGAGGATTGCACGTGGAAGGCCGCGCGCTGGAGCACCCGCTGGAATCCCAGGGTGGGCTGAGTGTCGCGTTTGACCCCGGCCGGAATCAGCGGCGTGGTTTCATCCAGGAATTCGTTCAGTTCGGTACGGAGCAGGTCGAGATTGCCGCCGCAGGCACGCAGGACTTCGATGGCGGCGCCGTTGTCGAGCATGGCCAGTAGCAGATGCTCCACGGTGATGAACTCATGGCGTTTCTCGTAGGCGGTACGGAAGGCCGAATTCAGTGATTGTTCGAGTTCTTTGCTCAACATAGTGGAACCTGCTCGATACTGGTAAAAAATTACCTGATTAGAAAGAATAGTCAGCTAGCTCGTCATGCCGGCAAGGACCGCCGGCATCCAGGCTACATGGATGTCCCCAGGCCATTCCATCCCTGGAACCTGGGTTCCGGCAATCCCTGCCGGAAAGACGATTTTCGGTTGAGCTGACGTTCATTGCTAATCAAGAAAAATTATGCTTCTTCCATGGTGCACAGGAGTGGATGCTGGTTCTGGCGGGCATGGGCATTTACCTGCTGGACCTTGGTTTCCGCCACGTCCTTGGAAAAGACCCCGCATACACCTACGCCACGCGTGTGAACATGCAGCATCACCTGCGTCGCTTTTTCTTCGTTCATGCCGAAAAACACCATCAAGACCTGAACGACGAACTCCATCGGAGTGAAATCATCATTCAACAGCATGACTTTGTACAGCGGCGGACGCTTGACCTTGGGTCGGGCCTCTTGGAGGGCTAAACCTTCGCTGGAGCCTTGGTCCGATTCCTGAGTCATCTGCCGTAGTTTCCGCCAAAAAACGTGTTGCCTTCACAACGTATATGGGCTGCGAATTCTCCAGATCAAGCCTGGCGGTGACGTCAGCACCGCCTGAGAGCATCGCGCTGGTCCAGGTAGGGCAATCGCCGCGGCAGTATCCACATTTCGTACATCGAGACTACCCACATGAACACGAGAGCCATTGCGAGACCGCCGCCGCCCATGACGACCAGCAGGGCGAAATGGCGGTCGAGTTTCGTGAGCCACCAGGAGGCGATGTCCAGCAGCAGGAAAATATACGGCATGAGGATGGCCGAGCACTTGAGCTTGCAGGGCACGCCGGAAGCCAGGGCGAAGATCATGCCGACGAACATGAAAATGAATGCGATGCCGAACATATGAATGTGCGAGACCCGTGTCAACGACGAAAACGTCGCGCCTTCGTCCGACTGCGCCCGCGCTTTGATGTTCTCGTACCGGGTGAAATCCGGCAATCCGCTGTCGGCGTTGTGGCAGGCTATGCAATGGGCTTCGAACAGGGGCTTGATCTCCCTGGCATAGGCGTTCTCTCCGGCGCCGTCGCGCACCCATTGTATGATCCGGAAGCGTGCCTCGTCCGGTGCATTGGCCTTCATCGAGCCATTGAGCTTGGCTTCCAGCACCGAGCCGGAGCGGTTGCCGTAATAGCTGTAGACGATATCCTCGATCGACAGGCCGAACCTGCCATCGGCCATGCCGTGCGTGAACAAGATCTGCACCATGGCCAGGCCATAGCCGATTGCGACGACGATCAAATAACCGGAAAATAACAACTTGACCGATGTGCCCAAGTTGCTCAAGTTCAGCGGCATCCCCGCAGCTCCCACGAATCATCACGAACTTTGCAGGCGAAGCCTGCGTCTTTAATAGGTTTAATAACATACGCGAATTGACAACTCAATTCGCTTCCAATTGAAAACAGTATGCAAAATTTGGAAACCCCGCCGGACGGCCGTCCACGGGTCACGGTAGCCGCCGTCATCGAGCGGGACGGCCGTTTTCTATGCGTGGAGGAGCGCCCCGGTGTCTCTACGGAACTCGTCATCAACCAGCCGGCGGGCCATGTCGAAGCCGCCGAGTCGGTGGTCGAGGCGGCGGTACGCGAGACCCTGGAAGAGACCGGCTGGCGCCTCGCGCCGGAGGCGGTGACCGGCATCTATCTGTGGCGTCATCCGGAGTCCGGCAGAAGCTTCCTGCGCATCGCCATCACCGGCCGGGCCGAAGCGCCCGAGGGAAAGGCGCGGCTGGACGAGGGCATTGAACGGGTGCTGTGGCTGAGCAAGGATGAATTGCTGCGCGAGCGGGAGCGTCACCGCAGTCCGCTGGTGCTGCGCACGGTGGAGGACTACCTTCGCGGTGAGCGGCATCCGCTCGGCCTCCTGAAACACATGATCGGCTGACGCGGACATGAAACCGCATGTGATCGTCGGCATGTCGGGCGGGGTGGATTCCTCCGTCAGCGCCTTGCTGCTGCTCCGGCAGGGTTACCGCGTCAGCGGCCTGTTCATGAAGAACTGGGAGGAGGACGACGGCACCGAATACTGCACCGCGGCGCAGGATTTCGCCGACGCCAAGCGGGTGTGCGAGCGCTTAAGTGTAGAGCTCTACGCGGTGAATTTCGCCGCGGAATACTGGGACGAGGTGTTCGAGGTGTTCCTGAGCGAATACCGGGCCGGCCGGACGCCGAATCCCGACATCCTCTGCAACAAACAGATCAAGTTCAGGGCCTTCCTCGACTATGCCGAAGACCTGGGCGCCGACCTGATCGCCATGGGCCATTATGCCCGCGTGGCGGAGGAGGACGGCCGGTTCCAGCTCCTCAAGGGGCGCGACGCCGGGAAGGACCAGAGCTATTTCCTTTATACCCTGCAGCAGGAGCAGCTTGCCCGTACCCTGTTCCCCGTCGGCGAGCTGCACAAGACCGAGGTGCGTGCGCTGGCGACACAAGCCGGTTTCGCCAACGACGCCAAGAAAGACAGCACCGGCATCTGTTTCATCGGCGAACGGCGCTTCAAGGACTTCCTCGAACGCTATTTGCCGGCCCAGCCGGGGGATATCCGCACGCCGGAAGGCGCGCTGGTCGGCCGGCACGGCGGCCTGATGTACTACACCCTGGGCCAGCGTTCGGGGCTCGGCATCGGCGGTACCAAGGACGGCGGGCAGGAACCGTGGTACGTGCTGGAGAAGGATCTGGCCAACAACGTGCTGGTGGTGGGGCAGGGCCACGATCATCCGCTGCTCTACCGGGATACGCTGGAGGCCAGCCGGCTCGACTGGGTCGACGGTTCGGGGCCTGCCGCCGGCGAAATGCTGCGCTGCGCCGCCAAGACCCGCTACCGCCAGGGCGACCAGGATTGCCGTATCCGCATGATCGGCGAAGACCGCCTGGAAGTCGTGTTCGACCGGCCCCAGCGCGCCGTCACGCCCGGCCAGTCGGTGGTGTTTTACCAGGGCGATCGCTGTCTCGGCGGCGGCGTCATCGACCTGACGTTCGATACGGCTTCGAAGGCTGAAGCCGCGTAGACCCAAGACCTAAGGAAAACCATGAATTCCATCAAGGCATTATCGCCGGTAGACGGGCGTTACGCCGACAAGGCCGACGCCCTGCGCGACATCTTCAGCGAATACGGACTGATCCGGTTCCGGGTCCTGGTCGAGGTGCGCTGGCTGGAGGCGCTGGCGGACGAGGCGGCGATCGCCGAAGTCCCGGCATTGAGCGGCGAGGCGCGCGATCTTTTGAACCGGATCGTGAACGAATTCGGCGAACCGGATGCCGAGCGGGTCAAGACCATCGAGCGGACCACCAATCACGACGTCAAGGCGGTCGAATATTTTTTCAAAGAGAAGATCAAGGGCTGTGCCGAGCTGGAGCGGGTCGCCGAGTTCATCCATTTCGCCTGCACCTCCGAAGACATCAACAATCTCGCCTATGGCCTGATGGTGAAGGAAGCCCGCGATGCGGTCCTGTTGCCGGAGATGGAAAAGCTGATCGCCGCGGTGCGCGAGCGGGCGCATGCCTACGCCGGGCAGCCGATGCTCTCGCGCACCCACGGCCAGCCGGCGACGCCCACCACGGTGGGCAAGGAGTTCGCCAACGTCGCCGCCCGCCTGGCGCGCCAGCGCGACCAGATAGCCGCGGTCGCGCCGATGGGCAAGATCAACGGCGCGGTCGGCAATTTCAACGCCCATGCGATCGCCTATCCCGAAGTCGACTGGCCGAAACTGGCCCGGCGTTTCGTCGAGTCGCTGGGGCTCGCCTGGAATCCCTACACCATCCAGATCGAGCCGCACGACTATCTGGCCGAGCTGTGCCACGCCCTCAGCCGCTTCAACACGGTGCTGATCGACTTCGACCGCGACGTCTGGGGCTATATCTCGCTGGGTTTCTTCAAGCAGAAGACCGTGGCCGGAGAAGTGGGCTCCTCCACCATGCCACACAAGGTCAACCCGATCGATTTCGAGAACTCCGAAGGCAATCTCGGTCTCGCCAACGCGCTGTTCTCGCATTTCGCCGAGAAGCTGCCGATCTCGCGCTGGCAGCGCGACCTGACCGATTCCACGGTGCTGCGCAATATCGGCGTGGGTTTCGCCCACATGCTCATCGCGCTCGGTTCCACTTTGAAAGGCCTGGCCAAGCTGGAACTGAACCCAGAGGCGCTGGAGGCCGATCTCGACGGCAACTGGGAAGTGCTGGCGGAGGCGATCCAGACCGTCATGCGCCGCTACGGCGTGGCGCAGCCCTACGAGAAGCTCAAGGCCCTGACCCGCGGCCAGCGGGTGGACGCCGCCGGCATGCGGGCTTTCGTCGAGACCCTGGAAATCCCGGAAGACGCGCGCCGCCGGCTGGCCGAACTGGCTCCGCGCGACTACATCGGCTACGCTGAACCCTTCGCCAAAGCCATCTGATCCCATGTCCGCATTCCGATACCTGATCGCACTGCCGCTGCTGTTCTTAGGGTTCGCCGCACAGGCCGAGCCTGCGCCGCAGAGCCGGCTGAAGAGCTTCCTCGATTCGGCCCGCACCCTCAAGGCCGAGTTCACCCAGGTCCAGCTCGATGAAAGCGGGCGGCCCAGGCAGGAGAGCAAGGGTTCCTTCTACCTGCAGCGGCCCGGCAAGTTCCGCTGGGATTACGCCAAGCCCTACCGCCAGGAAATCGTCTCCGCCGGCGGCAAGGTCTGGTTCTACGACGTCGACCTGGAGCAGGTCACCGTCAAGAAGCTCGGCCAGGCCGTGGGTTCGACGCCAGCGCTGCTCTTGAGCGGCGAAATGGCGCTGGAGGAAAATTTCACCATCGAGGACCAGGGCGCCGACGAGGGCATGTTCTGGATCAAGCTGGTGCCCAAGTCGGAAGAAGGCGGGTTCCGCTACGTGCTGATCGGGCTCGAGGGCGACAAGCTGGCCGGCATGGAGCTGAGCGACAACTTCGGCCAGTTGACCCGCATCTATTTCTCCAATCTCCGGACCGGCGTCGCGCTGGATCCCAGGCTGTTCCAGTTCAGCCCGCCGGCCGGGGTGGACGTGTTCGAGGACAAATAGCCTTAAGGTGTTCGCAGACCTCTCCCAGCCGCTGGCCGACCGGTTGCGTCCCCGGACGCTGGACGAGTACATCGGCCAGAGCCACCTCATCAAGCCGGGCCGGCCGCTGTACGAGTCGATCCGGAAGGGCCGCATCCATTCGATGATCTTCTGGGGGCCGCCCGGCACCGGCAAGACCACCCTGGCGCGGCTGGTCGCCCGCCATGCCGACGCCGAGTTTCTGTCGGTTTCCGCGGTGCTGTCGGGGGTGAAGGAGATCCGCGAGGCATTGGCTCAAGCGGCGAAACTCAAAGCCGCCGGCCGCAGCGCCATCCTGTTCGTCGACGAGGTGCACCGCTTCAACAAATCGCAGCAGGACGCGTTCCTGGCTCATGTCGAGGACGGCACGGTCAGCTTCATCGGCGCCACCACCGAAAACCCCTCGTTCGAGGTCAACAGCGCCTTGCTGTCGCGGGCCAGGGTCTATGTGCTGAAGGCTCTCACCGAGGCCGATTTGCTGAGCGTCATCGAGCGCGCGTTGTTGGATGCGGATCGCGGCCTGGGTCGGCGAGGCCTGGACATGCCCGAGCCGGTGCGCATGGCCTATGTTCGCGCCGCCGACGGTGACGCCCGGCGCTTGCTGAACCTCTTGGAGATCACCGCGGACCTGCTGGACGAGGGCCAGACCGAGGTGACCGAGGAGATCGCCCGCCAAGTTTTGTCTGCGGGCACCGTCCGCCGTTTCGACAAGCAGGGCGAGGAGTTCTACAACCAGATTTCCGCCCTGCACAAATCGGTGCGCGGCAGTTCGCCCGACGCCGCCCTGTACTGGCTGTGCCGTATGCTGGACGGCGGCTGTGATCCGCTTTACCTGGCCCGGCGTCTGGTGCGGATCGCCTCCGAGGACATCGGCAATGCCGATCCCAAGGCGCTGGAACTGTGCATGAACGCCTGGGACGCCCAGGAGCGCCTGGGCAGCCCGGAAGGCGAGCTGGTATTGGCGCAGGCCGTGGTGTATCTGGCCGTCGCCCCCAAGAGCAACGCGGTCTACGAGGCCTACAAGTCCGCCCGCGCCGACGCCGCCCAGTCCGGCAGCCTGCCGGTGCCTCTGCATCTACGCAACGCCCCGACCGGCCTGATGAAAAGCCTGGACTACGGCAAGGAATACCGCTACGCGCACGACTATCCCGATGCCTACGTGCCGGGCGAAAACTATTTTCCCGACGAACTCGGGACGCGGGAGTACTACCGCCCGGTCAACCGCGGCATGGAGATCAAGATCGCGGAGAAGCTCGAGCGCCTGAAGGCGCTGGACCGGGAAGCGGGGGAACGGTGAGCGGCGCCGACGGTTTGTCCCCGGCTTCCCGCACCCTCCTGGCCTTGCTGGCGGATGGCGGCTTCCATTCCGGGGAGGCCATCGCGGCATACACGGGTTCCAGCCGCGCCGGCGTCTGGAAGCGCATCGAGGAGCTGCGCGCCCTGGGGGTGGAAGTCCATGCCGTTCCCGGCACCGGCTACCGCCTCGCGCATCCGCTGGAGCTGCTGGATAGGGATGCGATCGCGGGCGCGCTGACCGGCGCGGCCGCGGAATCCATCGGCGGCATCGAGATTCATGCGCAGCTCGATTCCACCAACAATCAGCTGATGCGCCGGGCCGCCGAGGGCGCCCCCGCCGGCACCGTCTGCCTGGCCGAGCGGCAGAGTGCGGGGAAGGGGCGGATCGGTCGGGCGTGGGTATCGCCGCTGTCCGGCAACGTCTATCTCTCCCTGCTGTGGCGGTTCGGCCGGGCCGGGTTTTCCGGCCTCAGCCTCGCGGTGGGCGTGGCCGTGGTTCGGGCGCTGCGGGCGCAGGGCATCGCCGATCCGGCGCTCAAGTGGCCCAACGACATCCTGTGGTCATGCCGCAAGCTCGGCGGCATTCTGATCGAGGTGACGGGGGAGGCCAACGGTCACTACGCGGTGGTGATAGGGATCGGCCTCAACGTGAATCTGCCGGACCGCCATGCCGGGGCCATCGACCAGGACTGGATCGACCTGGCGCGGATTCCGGGCGGGGCCGGCGTATCGCGCAATCGGCTGATCGCCGGGATGCTCAACGAGTTGGCCCCGCTGCTGGCGGATTACGAAACCAAGGGGTTTGCGCCTTATCTCGACGAATGGCGCGGCTACCACGGCTTCGAAGGTGCCCAGGCCAGCGTGCAGCAGGGCGAGTGGGTGACAACCGGCAGGATCGTCGGCATCTCGGTGGAAGGCTTGCTGGTGCTGGCGTGCGAGGATGGCAAGGTGCGCGAGTTCGCCTCCGGCGATGTGCGGGTGAGGCCGCTGTGAAGCTGCTGATCGACGTCGGCAACTCGCGGGTGAAATGGGCCCGATCCGAGCCGGGAGGATGCTCCTTTGGCGGCGTCTTTGCTACGGATGCGTCCCGGTTTGCGGACGAGTGCGAACGCCAGATGGCGGAGCTGCCGCGGCCGGAGGCCGTGCTGGTGGCCAACGTCGTCGGCGCAAGGGCGGGCGAGGCGCTGGCGGATTGGGTGTCGGCACGCTGGGCCGCGCCGGTCCGTTTCGTTCGTAGCGAGGCTTCGGCCCTGGGAGTCGTCAACGCCTACCCGAATCCGGCCCAGTTGGGTGTCGACCGCTGGCTCGGCCTGATCGGAGCCTGGCGGATACGCCGCGAGGCGTGCTGCATCGTCAGCGCCGGCACCGCCATGACCGTCGATTTGCTGGACGCGGAAGGCCGGCACCGTGGCGGGGTGATCGCTCCCGGCCTGGCGATGATGCGTGCAGCCCTCGCGTCCCTGGAGGCGCTGGGGGGTACGGCCGAAAGCTTCGACGGATTTTTCTGCGACCGTACGGCGCCGGCGCTGTCCAGCGGCATCCTCCATTCCGCCGTGGTTTTGATACGGGAGGCGCGGGTCCAGGCGGCGGCGCTCCTGGGCGCCGAGCCCGAGCTGCTGCTGACCGGCGGCGATGCCGAGACGCTTCGCCCACACATCGAGGCTCCGGTCCGGGTGGTGCCTCACCTCGTCCTTGAAGGCTTGCATGCCGTAGCCGAGCAATCGCCATGAGATTCCTTTTCTATTTCCTCCTCGTCGCCAATGCGGCTTTCTTCTTCTGGAGCCTGGGGCATCGGGATACCAGGCGGCAGGTCGATATCAAGGCCGTGGAGGCGCCTGGAAGGTTGCTGCTGCGCTCGGAAGTCGCCGATGGCCGCGGAGAAATCCCGAGCCCGCCGGTCGAGACTCCACCGCCGGCTGGAGTCGACAGGGGGGCGCTTGCCGGCGACGGCACCTGCTACCGAATCGGCCCGTTCGCCGAAACCGCCGAAGCCCGACGAGTGCTGGGGCTGGTCAAGGAATGGATCGACGGGGCGAGCGTGGCCGCCGAATCCTCGGAATCGCTGGACGGCTACTGGCTGCTCTATCCCAAGGCCGAGAACATGGACGAGGCCAAGGGCAACCGCAAGATGCTGATGGACAAGGGCATCAAGGACGTCTGGCTGATCGACAAGGGCGACATGGCCGGCATGATTTCGCTCGGCATCTTCAAGACCCGTGAGGAGGCCGAAACCGAGGTCGTCCGCTTGTCCAGACTCAACGTGCGGGCGCAGATCCGGCCCCGGATCACGCAGTCTGAAACGGCCTGGATACAGTTCGCCTGGGACAAGTCCGCGCTGGAGCTGGACGAGGTCATGATCCAGCTGCGCGGCGAGAATCCGGAGGTGTCGGTGCCCCCGCTCAAACCGTGCCCCAGGCCCAAGTCTTAGTAAGTATCCCCCGGCTCTGCCGGGGGATACTTACTGGTCCGCGTAGCGGTGGGCGACGAAAAGGAAGAACTGGGTGCCGAAGATCAGGTTCGCCAGGACCAGGTGTAGCGGCTGGGCGATGGCCGGGAAGCCGAGCCGGTCCAGCGTGACGCCGGCGGCAATGGCGGCGGCGACGAGTCCCCCCAGGGCCATTCCGAAGTGGGCATAGAGCGAACCCGCCGGGAGGCATTTGACGGTCTTCCAGGCCAGCCACAGGTTGACGCCGAGGATCAGGGCGGAGAACGAGCGGTGGACGTAGAAGATGAGCGGGAAGTTCTCGCGCCACAGGCTGCGGTCCGTCGAGGCGGCCTGGGCCATGACATCCACCGACTCGCGGATCTGGGTGCCCATGGCGATCTGCAGGAGGGTCATGCCCATGGCGGTCATCAGGACGGCGCGGAAGCGCGGGGGGAGTCCGGACAGATCCAGGGTTTCGAAATAGCTTCGCTGGGAACGGGTCACCGCGTAGATCAGCAGGCACACGATGGCGAAGGCCATCAGCATGTGGGCCGTGATCATCACGGGGCGCAGATTGCTGGCGACGACCGCCGAGCCCAGCCAGCCCTGGAAGCCCACCGCCAGGAACACCGCCAGCGCAAGCCAGGTCACGGTCCGGTCGGTCTTCCAGAAGGCGAGGGAGCGGTACAGCGTGGCGACGATCAGCAGGCCGATGCTGACGCCTACAAGTCGGTTGACGTATTCGGTCCAGGTCTTGAGCGGGTTGAAACGGGTGTCGGCATAGCCGCGTTCGGCGTAGATTTCGTGGTAATTGGCCGGGAGCTGGGCTTCGTCGGTCGGCGGCACCAGCCGGCCGAAGCAGGTCGGCCAGTCCGGGCAGCCCATGCCGGCGCCGGAGGCTCGGACGATACCGCCGACCATGATCAGGAAATACACGGCGGCGATGGTGACGATGCCGATCCGGGCGAAGCGGGTAACCGCGGCGGGGGCGGCGGTGGTTTGCATGATGCGGTCTCGAAGTCGTTCTCCCGCTCCCTTCGGGAGAGGGTTGGGGGTGAGAGATTTGAGCGGGCGCATCATAGCACCGCAGCGGTGCTGCGGTAATGGTGCTGGCCCCGAATACGGAAATTGCGCCCCTCCCGCCTTGATAACGAATTCGGGCGTTCCTATATGCGCCTTTGGTCATTTAACAAACTTAAGGAGTTTCCGATGCCGATTTACGAATACCAGTGCAAATCCTGCGGCTACGCCCTGGAAGCCATGCAGAAGATCAGCGACGCGTCTTTGACGGACTGCCCGGCCTGCTGTAAGCCGGAACTGGCCAAGCAGGTCTCCGCCGCCGGTTTCAGGCTCAAGGGCGGCGGCTGGTACGAAACCGACTTCAAGGGCAGCAAGGACAAGAAAAAGAATCTGGCCGGCGAGGCCAAGCCGAAGACGGACAGCAAGCCCGCCGACAGTGCCGCTTCCTCCGGCAAACCGGCGGCCAAGGAGGCTTAAAGCCGGCTTGCGCTGCCTCGAAGGCTACGCGTACCATTCCAAGTTTTTCAGTCGATCAATTAGAGTTTGAATATGCGCAGTCACCGTTGTGGGGAAGTGAATGAGAGCCTTCTAGGCGAGGAAGTCGGACTGTGTGGGTGGGTGCACCGCCGGCGCGACCACGGTGGCGTGATTTTCGTCGATCTCCGGGACCGGGAAGGGCTGGTGCAGGTCGTGTTCGATCCGGACTACGAAGAATCCTTCAAGCTTGCCGAAACCGTCCGCAGCGAGTACGTCATCCGCGTGACGGGCAGGGTCCGCAGCCGCCCCGAGGGGACCGAGAACCCCAACCTCAGGAGCGGGAAGGTCGAGGTGCTTGCCGCTTCGCTGGAAATCCTCAATCGTTCGGAAACCCCGCCGTTCCCCATCGAAAGCGACATCGAGGTGAACGAGGAAATGCGGCTGCGCTACCGCTACATCGACCTGCGCCGCCCGGTCATGCAGCAGCGCATGCGCCTGCGCCGGGACATCACCCGCTTCCTGCGCAATTTCCTCGATCATCATGGCTTCTACGAGATCGAAACGCCGTTCCTCACCAAGGCCACGCCGGAAGGCGCGCGCGACTACCTGGTGCCCAGCCGCACCCATCCGCATTCGTTCTTCGCCCTGCCGCAGTCGCCCCAGCTCTACAAGCAGTTGCTGATGATCTCCGGCATGGACCGCTATTACCAGGTCGTGCGCTGCTTCCGCGACGAGGACCTGCGCGCCGACCGCCAGCCGGAATTCACCCAGCTCGACATCGAGACCTCGTTCATGAACGAGGACCAGATCATGACGCTGATGGAGGCCATGATCCGCGACCTTTTCCGGGAAACCCTGAACGAGGAACTGCCGGACCCGTTCCCGCGCATGAGCTATGCCGAAGCCATGCGCCGGTTCGCTTCCGACAAGCCGGATCTGCGGATCCCGCTGGAACTGGTGGACGTCGCCGACCTCATGGACGGCGTGGAGTTCAAGGTGTTCGCCGGGCCCGCCGCCGATCCTGAGGGCCGGGTGGCGGCGCTCAAGGTCCCGGGCGGGGCCGAGATATCGCGCAAGGACATCGACGACCTGACCCGCTTCGTCGGTATTTACGGCGCCAAGGGCCTGGCCTACGTCAAAGTCAACGACCTGGGCGCGGGGCTGGAGGGCCTGCAATCGCCCATCCTCAAGTTCATGCCGGAAGCCACGGTACGCGGCATCCTTGAGCGCACCGAAGCCAGGACCGGAGACCTGATCTTCTTCGGCGCCGACAAGGCCCGCATCGTCAACGAATCCATGGGCGCGCTGCGGGTCAAGCTGGGGCAGGACCGCGGCCTGGTGGAAGCCGGCTGGCGGCCGTTGTGGGTCACCGACTTCCCCATGTTCGAGTGGGACGAGAAATCCGGCCGCTGGGTCGCCCTGCACCATCCCTTCACCGCGCCTAAATGCAGCGAAGAGGAACTCAAGCAGAACCCCGGTCAGGCCCTCTCGCGCGCCTACGACATGGTGCTCAACGGCACCGAAATCGGCGGCGGCTCGGTGCGTATCCACCGCACCGAGATGCAGCAGACCGTGTTCGGCCTGCTGGGCATCGGCGACGAGGAAGCGCAGCAGAAATTCGGCTTCCTGCTCAACGCCCTGCGCTACGGTTGCCCGCCCCACGGTGGCCTGGCCTTCGGCATGGACCGCCTGGTCATGCTCATGTCCGGCGCATCCTCCATCCGCGAAGTCATGGCCTTCCCCAAGACCCAGTCGGCCTGGTGCCCGCTGATCGACGCCCCGGCCCAGGTCAACGACGCCCAGTTGCACGAACTCGGCATCCGGCTGCGGAAGAACCCGGCTGCCGAAGGCAGGTCCGATCCGGCCGGGTGACGCCGTACGGCACCGCTTCTTCCGGATTGCTGACTGCCGGGCAGCAGTTTTGCACTTGCCCTGCTCTGCCGTGCCGGCGACATCGCTATGCAAGTCCGTTTTTCTTCGCCTCTGCGCTGGCCTGAATCGGCGGGGTGAAGGAGTGGAGCGTTCGCAGCGAACCACCGGAAAGTTCTTGAGCAATCCTGCCGTTTCGCTCCAAAATGCGGCGTAGGACCAAGCCGATGTGAGGATCGTGAAAATGAAACTTTATGCAGCTATGCGCGCCGCAATACTCGTTCTGACTATCGGGCCGATGTCAGTCGCGGCTTTCGGCGACGAATGGACCAGTTATGGCGGCGACGTCGGGGACAAGTTCGGTCGAGGTCTGGCCAACGCTTCCCTTGGATGGGTCGAAATAGTGAAAGGGGTGGGTATCGCGGCCAGCCATGACGGTCCGGCATTCATTCCGTTCGGATTCGTGCAAGGGCTTGGCCACACCCTCGGCCGTACGCTGTCGGGGGCTTTTGACCTGGCGACCTTTCTCATTCCCACGGCTCCGCTGAGCGATCCGGTTTATGTGTGGGAGCGCTTCGACCAGGAAACCCAGTATGGCTATTTCGAGCGATCGAACCGCCGGCCATAGAAGTGACGATAAACATTGATTGACTGACCTTCCGCCTGTGCGCATTCCTCCGTGGGGGGCTAGGTCCGGGCGGATTTGCGCCCGGAGTTCAAGGCCAGGCAAACCATTTCTTGCTTGGCCGCGGGGTGGCGGTAAACCATTCGGTCAGGTGACCGCATTTACCCGCGCAAAGAGTTTGGCGACTTCATCCGCGGGCAACGGTTTCGAGATGAGGAAGCCTTGAATGGCATCGCAGCCGGAGTCTTGCAGCAGCGCCTTTTGAACTTCCGTCTCGACGCCTTCGGCGATGATCTTCAAGCCCAGACTGTGGCCGAGCGCGATGATGCCATCGCAAATCTTGGCGTTACCTTGGTCGGTTTCGATGTCCTGAACGAAGGAACGATCGATTTTCAGGCTTTGGATGGGGAGCAGTTTGAGCCGTCCCAAGGAGGAGTAGCCGGTGCCGAAATCGTCGATGGAGAGCGTGATTCCGTAATCCTGCAGCGATTTCAATATCGCCTGAACCCGGCTGAGGTTTTCCATGATGGCGGACTCGGTGATTTCGAGTTCGATATCCGAGCCGGACAAGCCATGGCGTTCCACGATCGAGCCCAAGGCTTCGAAAAACGATTCGTCCTGCAACTGCTTCACCGAAACGTTGATGGCCATGCGCACCCCCGCGATGCCTTCGTTCCGCCAGCTTCGCAGTTGATGGCACGCGCGGTCGATGACCCACAGTCCCAAGGGCAGTATGAGTTTGGTCTCTTCGGCGATGGGTATGAACCGGTCGGGGGCGATGACGCCCAGCACCGGATGGCACCACCGCAGCAGCGCTTCGACGCTGCAGATGGAGCCGGTGGGCAGAGCGACCTGGGGCTGGTAATGGAGTTTGAACGCGCCGTGCTTCAGCGCGTCCCGCAGGCCGTTTTCGATTTCGAGCCGTTCCCTGACGCCGCGATTGATGGCCTGGCTGAAGAATTCGAAGGTGTTGCGTCCCCTGGATTTGGCATGGTACATGGCGGCGTCCGCGTGCTTCATCAGGGTATCCGCGCTGTTTCCGTCGGCAGGGTAAATGGCGATGCCTATGCTTGCGCCGGAGTGCAACTGGTAGTCCTCCACCGTATAGGGGCGGCAGACGCTTTCCAGGATTCGCTCCGCCATGGCCGTCGCGGTCGTCGAGACATTGTTGCCGGTGATCACCACGATGAACTCGTCGCCGCCCAGCCGTCCGACCACCTAGCTGCCATGCACATTTTCGGTCAGCCGTCCCGCAACCTGTTCCAGCAGCGCATCGCCGATACGGTGGCCCAGGGTATCGTTGATTCTTTTGAAATTGTCCAGGTCGATGAACATCACCGCGACCTGCTTCTGTTCCCGCCGAGCGAATTCAATCGCTTGTTCGAGGCGGCCGTGCAGGAAGATGCGGTTGGGCAGGTTGGTGAGCGGGTCGTGATGGGCGAGATGTTTGATCCGGTCCTCCGCTTCCCTGCGTTGAGTGATGTCGCGGAATGCGCCATGGACATAGCGCCGTCCATCCATTTCAAATGCGCTGCTGCTGACTTCCACCGGAATGGTGGCGCCGTCGGCCCTGATCAGCGACAGCTCGATGGTGCCGGTCTTGCCGCGCAGCATCCGGCTGAGAAAATCGGTTTCCGCCTCATCGGGATCGTTGCCGGTTTCATGGAGATTGCTCAGATGCTGGCCGATGATTTCGTTGCGGGACATGCCCAGCAGAACCTCGGCCTGCCGGTTGCAATCGACCAGGGTTCCGGTCTCGGAGTCGGTGACGAGGATGGCGTCGTTGGCCACCTCGATCAAGGTGCGGTAACGCCGCTCGCTGGCGCGGAGCGCGCGATTCTTGGCCACTTCTTCCTGGCGGCGCCGTTCCAGTTCCTCCATCTTCATGGTGCCGGCAACGACAATCCCCGAAACCAGGAGGGCCGCCACCATCCCCGTGGCCAGATAGTCATAGGTGACTTCGCCTTTGAGGAGCAAGCCCATCGCCGCGGTAACGACTTCGGACATCACTACGGAAGCCAGAATGCCGGCTAGCCACAGGTACTTCCCCAAGATGATGATGAGTGTCACCCGCTTATTCCTATTCTCGCTTTGTCCCAGGGCTTCCGGTGTGAGGAAACTACGGGAATCCGGCGTTGATTCGTTCCTGTTCTCGCAATCCCGTCCTTCATGACAGGATGGTGATATTGTAGCGCCTTCGCCGGGGCAGTCCGCTACTGTTCGCTCCGTATGGGGGGGCTGGACGAATTTCCTGGATTTTGAGGCGGCTCTGCGCATCGTTGCCATGGGGAATGGACGCTCCGGATGCCAACCATTGTACCCATTCGCCATAGCCCTCGTTTCCGCCACCTCCCGGAAGGAGGCGGCGGGCGAGGTGTCTCAAGCGACGTTTTACCTCAAGCAGCCGATCGGCTCATGGCCGCCAGTATGTCTTCCCTGACCCTGTCGAGCAAATGCTCACGCAGCACTGCCGGCAGGTCCGTAATGCCGCCGGGCTCCGCTGTTGCCCTCCAGGCCGCGACATGCGTACCGGTGGCAAGTTTTTCCGATCTGCCGCCGGGCAGGATCCGGAAAAAGTCGAATGCCAGTACGATGCCTTTTTCGTAAATTCCTGCTACGTGCATGCAGGCTTTGATCGTATCGAACGGCATTGCGTCCCGGAGATGCCGGACTTCGGTGAAGATACACCGCAGCCCGCCTTGTGCTGCTGTCATCCGGTACGCATCCGGCACGATACCGTAAAAATAGCCATCCCGTAGTACCCCTTGCAGCTCATAGTACTTCGAGTAATAGATATTGCCCACCAGGTTCGCGTCGTTGGGCGATGTGGCGATACTCTGCTCGGAAAGGACTATGCCGGCGACGGGCCCCGGCTTCGCGCGCCACAAGGCGGCGCCGATGCGGTCCATCGCAGAGGAATGGCTGGATTGGTCGTTTTGTCCGAATCCTTCGGCCGCAGATCCGAGCTCCCGGAAGAAGCCATCGAGATACGGCGGGTAGGGTTCGGGCGTGACTACACCATGAGATACGACCCTGGCCCAGGTCATCTGGATCTGGCTGGTCGCGATGCGCTCCGGCGTCCCGTCAGGCAGTACCCGGTGCCATTCGAATCCGACGGCGACCGTCGCATTCCCGGGACCATTGCGGCCAAGGAAACGGCAGGAAACCTCCATGATCTCCCCCGCGTGCACCGGCCGTTCGATGGATGCCCAGGAACGGTTGGTGACCCAGGCATGCTCGCCGGACGTGAATTCGTCGGCGAGCCGCGCCAAAACCGGCCGCAGCGCCATCTCCCTGAGCCGTCCCATCCATTCGAAGAAGCGGGAGAAATAAAGCGTGCCGTCGGCGTTGGCGCCATCCTTGAAGGCCAGGGGGAACCGGAAAGCGATATGGTGGTCGCAATCCGGGTCGGCTACATGGGTCTCGACCCGGAGAAAATCCGAAGGATTTCCGCCCGCCGCCAGCCATCGGGTCCAGGATCCCTCGCTCCCGGCCGTCGGCGCGTGTCGAGTCGCCGCGGCAACGTTCCGGGCCGCTCCGGCTTCTACCGTTTCCGATGAGCCTTCGTGGCGTTGATCCTGATCGTACGCATTCCTTCCATCAGGTTTCGGCGCGCCGTTGACGACCATGGCTACCATGCGGCGTCCCCGTCCGGCGACCGGTGCCGGGAAGCTCACGACCCGCACCCGAACGTCTTCCCAGGCTGCACGGAACAGGACGGTATCGGCATTCCTGGCCTCGATGTCCAACATGATGTCGCGGGTATCGAGCGCTTTCATCGCCGCCTCCAGCGCGGACCAGACTCTCGCTCCGGCCTCATCCAATGCGTCGCCTTCGCTTTCCAGGCGGCTGACGAGGGCGAACAGTCCCGCGTTCAACATTGCCCGCCATTGATCCCGGCTGCGCTGGATCGGACCCACCAGATCGCAGCCCTGGAGCCCCATGCCGGCAACGCAAAGCAGTACCTCGTCGTCATGGCTCAGCGACACTTCCAGCGGTGCGAAAGCCGCGTCCGGCTCCATGAGTCCGGCCGCTTCATCCATCCCCGACCGGCTGTGCGAGCGGAAAAGTACCGGTTTGCCGGTTTCCAGCCAGCGTACCTCGAGGTGCGAGGTATCGACAGCGAAGCGGCGTCCGGCCTCGCGGACCGCAGCGTGGAAGACCGGGCGGCTTATGGCGCGCCTTCTGTCACGCTTGCTGGCATGCAGATCGGGAATGTTGCGGACGATCACGCTAGGAGCCCAAAGACCGAATTCACGGGCTCTTTGGTCCACTTCGCTTTGCAGCGCCGGATCGTCCGAAAGGTTTGCCCGCTCCAGCAGCTGGGCGGGAGTCGGGAGATCCGCGCGCCGATCCAGCATCTGCACCTCGTAGCCCGTGATGCGCTCGATGACCCGATCCTGGTCGTCGAACACCGTGACTTCTCCGAGTATCCGGCTGCCGTTGCGTCCTACGACCCTGGCTTCGGCCCGATAGTTGGCACCGGCTGCATCGCTGCCATAGAGGTCGATCCGTCCGATACGGACCGGCAGGCAGACTTCCGGCGTCAGCGAGATCTGAGCGGCTTGCAGCAGGGTGTCGCGGTAGAACGGATCGCCCAGCACCAGCGGAGCGCGCACCGTATCCGAGAACCCCTCGGGGTCGCGGATCGTCTCGGCCCTCGCTTCGGTGACGAAGACGACGTGGCTGTCGTCCAGTGATTCCAGACCGCTGATGCGCTGGAACAAAGGTCCCTGGAACAGCACGCCGCCGTAGAGATCGGTTTTCGGCACGATGCCCAGAAGCTGGCGCATCGGCAGAGCCGTATCTCCCGCCGCGGCGCCTCGACGCCGGCCCAGCACGAAGCGCGCGGCGAAATGCGCCGGTTCCATGCCGGTCTGCTCGGCGTGGATCGAGGCTTCCACTACGACCGGATCGGATGCCTCCATGCGTTCCAGCGCCAGCGCCCGGATCTCGATGCGCTGCGGCCGTTCCCGGCTCACCACGATCGGCCGGTCCAGCCGGATGTCCTCGATCCGCACGACTTCCGCCTCGGTATTTCCGGCGACCCGCAGCGCCGCCTGGGCCATGGCTTCGAGCCCCATGACCGTGGGCAGGAGCAGGGAACCGCGGTAGTCGTGGTCGGCCAGATAGAGATCGTGCCGGGTGTCGAGGCTGACCTGGGTGATGAGTTCGATGCCGGGCTCGAAGCGTTGCACCTCGCCGCGGAACCGGCCGGCCGGGATGGCCGCCAAGGCCTGCGGACGGACCCAGGTGGCAAGGCCGTCGGCGCTGGCGGCCACGATCACCTCCCGCGTCGGCGGGGCGGTGCGCATCCAGCGCAGGAACTGGCGCACGCCCTCGGCGACCGGAATGGCGTCGATGCCCAACTGGCCCAGATGGCGGACGCTGCCGAGCTTCACGCCCATGCCGACCTCGTCCCACACGCTGAAGGCATGGCAGACCACCGCCGTTTCCGGGTGGCTTTTCGCGAAGCCGTCGAGCAGCCGCGCCACCGCTTCGTTCGAATAGGCGTACCAGGCATTGTTCTTCATGCCGGTCACGCCGATGATCGAGGTCAGCGCCCCGAACAGCTTGGGCGGATGGTTCCCGAACAGCGCCAGCAGGTTCTCGGCGCCTTGCAGCTTGGGCGCGATTTCGCGCCGGGCCTGTTCGGCGGAGACCTCGGCCACGGGCCGCGGGGTGTTGGTGCCGGCGCCGTGGATCACTCCCGTCACCGGCCCCATTTCGCCGCGGATCGCCGCGACCGTCCGTTCCATCGCCTGGAAGTCGGCGACGTCGGCGGCGTAATAGCGGCAGTCGACGCCCGCTTCGGCGAAGCGCCGCAGGGTCGCCGCCAGTTCGCCGGTTTCGCCGGGCCGCGGCGCCGGCGAGCGTCCGACCAGGGCGAGCCTGACGCCGGTTTCTAGGGCGAAGGCGAGCGCGCATTCCGCGGTGATGCCCTTGCCGCCGCCGGTGACCAGCACCACGTCCCGGGCCGACCAGCCGATCGAACGAGGCGTGCAGTCCTCGGGTTCGACCGGCTGGATGCAGCGGGTCCAGCGCATGCCTTCGGCATCGTATTCCACCGCCTTGTAGCCGGGCTGGCCGGACAGTTCGGCCACTACCCGGTCCGCGATGAAATCGGCGGCCAGGGCGGGATCGAAATCGATCACGCCGACTTCGAGTTCAGGGCGCTCCAGCGACAGGCTGGCCGCGAACGACCAGGCGCTGGGCGCCCCTACCGCCGGGAGTGCTCTGCCGCCGCTGCGCTGGACGAAGACGACGCTGCTCAAGTTTCGCCAGGCGGCGGGGGCCAGCCGGGCCAGGCCGTGAAGCACGGCGAGTTCGTCGACGCCGGCGTCGGCGGCGGAGCCGGCGCGTGGCGCATGGGCGTCCGACAGCACGATCACCAGCCGTTTGGCGCCGTCCGGGAGATTTGCCTCGCCCGGGTCGCTCGGGTTGAGCACGCGGGCCGCAAGGCGCCGTCCCAGATTTTCTCCGAATGGAACACCGGCTTGGGGCAGCAGGAGGAGACATTCGCCCCTTGGCGGTTCCGTCGCGCCAGGGGGCGAAACGAGCGGAGCGGGCACTCTCGACTGGGTGAAGGCCCTGACCCAATGCAGGCGTCTGGCGGGTTCCGGGGCGGCATCCATGGCCGGTTCGGAACCCGCGGCCTCTCCATCGATCGCGGCCTGGAGCGCGGCGGCGATTTCTCCCAGGGTGGCGTTGGCCAGCGGCGCGGCTTCGATCCGGTCCTGGGTGCCGGTGCTCAGGATCAGGTCGCCCAACAGAGCGCCCGCCTTGATCGAATCGATGTTGAGGTCGTCCAGCAGGCGCTGGTCCGGTTCCAGGCAGTCGCGGCTGAAGCCGGTGCGCTCGGCGACCAGGTCGAGCACCCGGTCCATCGCCGAGACCGCCGCCGGTGCGGGAACGGCCATGGCAGGCGCCGGAGCGACGGCATCGAAGGCAGCGATGACGCTGCCGACGGTATCGGCATTCAGGCGCATCGGATCGATCTGGCCTTGTACCCCTAAGCGGATCGCGGCATCGCCGAGCAAGGTGCCGATCTTGATCGAGTCCAGGTTCAGATCGTCGATCAGGCGGGCATCGTCTTTCAAGGTGTCGACCGCGAAGCCGGTGCGTTCGGCCAGCAGCGCCAGCACCACGCTGCGCGCCGAAACGGCGGCCGCGTCCGCGGGTTCCGGAGCGGAAGTCCCCGCTTCGGGCCTGTGTTCCGGCATGGCGGGCGGCGCCTCGGCGAGGAGTTCACCCTTGAGGCTATGCGAGACGGCCCGCATGCGGTCGAGCAGCGGACGGTTGGCAAGCAGCGCCCCGATTCTAAGGCCCAGCTCCGCCAGGTAGTCCCGGTTGCCGGGGAACCGGCGGTTCACCAGCAGCAGCACGCCCAGGGGCGAACGCTGCATCGTCAGGACGGGCACGCAATCCAGCGCGCGGGTGCGGACGCCGGCCAGACGGTCGAGCTCCGGCTCGAAACGCGGATCGGCGTGGGCGTTGGCCAGATGCAGGGAGCGCCGGGTTGCGAGAACTTCGCCCGGAATGCCGCGCTCGGCGCTCAGACCCAGGTTTTCGCCCTCGGCGCCGAAGGGATAGAGCGTGCCGGCGTCGCGGTCGTGCAGCAGAAGCGCGCCGTATTCGGCGCCCAGGCTGTCCTTGGCCGATTCCACCAGGTTGCCGATGATCGCGGCCGGGCGCTGTTCCGCCGTTTCCCTCGCCACCGCGCCGTGCAGCAGCGTCTCGATTCCCCTGAGCTCTCGGGAGCGTTCGGCCATGTAGGCCTGAATCAGGCCGGGCGCGGCGATCGCCGCCAGCTCGGCCAGGATTTCCGCGTCCATGGGCGTAAAAGGTTCGCCGGGCCGTCGGGCGACGCGAACCAGGCCGAGGGGGTGGCCGGCTCCGCTGGGGAAGGGCACGTAAAGCGCGGTCCATTCCGGCGGGACGCCGAGGGCTTCGACTTCGGTCCGGAAGCGGGGATCTTCCCCGAGGACTTCGATGGCCTCCGGCGCGCCGGAGCGGAGCACGTCGGCAAAGATGCCGTCGGCGGCGCTCAGCCGGTTGGCGAAGGCGTCGAAAGGCAGGACGACCCGCAAGGCGTCCTCGGCCTGCTCGAACAGCAGCACGGCGGCGTGCTCCGCGTGAACGGCGTCGCGGAAGGCCGCCGTCAGCGTTTCCGACAACTGGGCCAGATCGGCGCTCGCCTGTTCCTCGATCCGGCGAAGCGGGCCGGCCGTCCAGAGGGGCCGGGCTCCTGCCGCAGCGGGGACGGCGGCGAGCTCGCGTTCGCAGGGCGCGACGTAGAACTTGCGGGCCGAGGCCGGCACGAAGGGCCGCACCAGCCGGTTTTCGTACAGGCGTTCCCAGCGCAGGGCGAGTCCGCGCACATGGGCTTCGGCCACCACCGTGTTGAAATCGGCGTCGCGTCCCGGCCGCCCTTCGACCGGCAGGCAGGGGCGGACGCGGCTGGCGGCGTGGCTTTGCGCCAGTCCCGAAAGCACCCGGCCGGGACCGACCTCCACCAGCCAGTCGCAATGTTCCGACATCGCTTCCAGCAGGCGGGTGAAATTCACCGGCGATACGATCTGTCGCGCAAGGTGCGCGCGCAGATCCGCGCCGGGCGCGATCTCGCCGCCGTCGACGCTGGAGAATACGCGAACGGCCAGGTCGCCTGCGCGCTCGGGCAGGTCCGCACCGCGCCGGAAGCTTTCCGCCGCGCTTTCGACCAGCTTCGAATGGAAGGCATTGGATACCGGCAACAGGCTGGCGCGGAGGCCGTCGGCGTTCGCCAGCTCGACGGCGCGGGATACCGCCCAACGCTCGCCCGAAATCACGGTCTGCGCTGGCGAGTTGACGTTGGCGATCGTGCAATAGCCGCCGCCCGCGCGGGCGATGACCGCCTCGGCGGCCGCGGCGTCGCAGGCCAAGACGCCCATCGCGCCCGCCTCGCCTTCCGGCGCCGCCATGGCCAGCCCCCGCAGGGTTGCCAGACGGATGAGGGCGGAGGCGTCATAAGCGCCGGCCGCGGACAGCGCGGTGAGTTCGCCCAGGCTGTGTCCGCCGACCACGGCGGGAAGGATGCCGAGCGATTCCAGCCGTTGTTTCCATAGCAGGGAGGCGGTGCAGATCGCGGGCTGGGCGTTCTCGGTGGCGGTCAGCTCCGCCAGCCACGCCGGTTCGAGCTTTTTCGCCGGATCGCGCTCGCTGGGGCGCAGGTACAACTGGCTCAAGGGGGCATCCTGGCCGTCGGGGCGCAATGCCGCCGTTTCGGCGTCCGAGCGTTCGACGGTGTCCCGCGCCCATTCGAAGCGCTCCACCAGGCCGTGGCCCATCCCGATCTGCTGGGAGCCTTGGCCCGGAAACAGGAAACCGACCCGCTGCGGGGCGAGGGCGTGGCCGATCCAGACCTGATCCCCTTGCCACGAGGCGCCCGCCGCCGGGGGCTCTTGCTCAATCTGCTGCTCCAGCCGTTCGAGCCGGGCTTCGAGTTCTTCGACCGAACCGGCGACCACCGCCGCTCGCCAGGGCCGGTCATCGGCCAGGGCGGCCGCCTGGGCCGCCGCGTCCACCAGTTCGCCGGCCGCCATTCCCCGGATCTGCCGCCGGAATGCACGCACGGCTTGGAGCAGTGAGTGCGGGTCGGAGGCCGAGAATGGAAAAACTTCCGTATGCTGGCGGCTGGCCAGCAGGATCCGCTCCGGCAGGGCCGGCGCGAGTTCCGGCGCGGGCGGGTCGCCGCTTTCCAGGGTCACGTGGCAGTTGATGCCGCCGAACCCCATGGCCGAAACGCCGGCGCGGAGGGGCTCGCCCGGCGCCCTGATCTGCCCGTCCAGCACCGGGTAAAGCCCCCGCGCCGAATCGGCGAAGCTGGCGTGCGGTTCGGCGCAGCCGGCGGTGGGCGGCACCACGCGCCGGTTGACCGCCAGCGCGGCCTTGATGAAACCGCCGATGCCGGCCGCCGCCTTGGTATGGCCGACGATGGACTTGAAGGAGGTCATACCGACCGAGTGGTCTTCCACCGGCCCGTGAGCGGCCAGCGCGGCGGCCACGCCTTCGAGTTCTGTGCGGTCGCCCACGGCGGTCCCGGTGCCGTGGCCCTCCACGAACGCCAGCGTCTGCGGGGCGTAGCCCGCGGCCCGGTAGGCGCGCAGCAGCGCCTGGCTCTGGCCTTTCGCGCTCGGCGCCGTGATGCCGCCGCGGCCGTCGGACGACACGCCCCAGCCGCGCAATACCGCATATACCGTGTCGCCGTCCCGGCGGGCATCCTCCAGCCGTTTCAGCACCACCATGCCGCAGCCCTCGCCGGGGATGAAGCCCTTGCCGCGCCGGTCGTAGACCCGCATTTCGTCGCGGGTGAGGGCGGTGGCCTTGGCGAAGCCGATCAGTTCGAGCGTATCGAGGCTGACGTCGACGCCGCCGGCGATCGCCAGGTCCATCTTGCCCTGCTGCAAATAATCGGCGGCGGTGGCCACCGCCAGCAGCGAGGACGAGCAGGCCCCGTCAACGATGTAGCCGCCGCCGTGCCAGTCGAGGTAGTTGCAGATGCGGCCGGCGATGGTATTGGCCAGGCTGCCGGCCAGGGTGTCTTCGTTGACTGCCGGAAACACCGATTTGTAGACCTCTTCCATCGCGGTTTCGAATTCCCGCATCAGGTCTTCGGGGAGTCCGCGCGCTTCCGCCGTCTTCCGCAGCACCTTGCGCACGAAGGGCCAGCGCAGCCGCATCGTTCCGGCGCGGGTTTCCTCTCCCGTCAAGGTGTTGCCGATGATCGCGCCGGCGGTGTCCTTCGGCAGGGTGTCGGGGCTGACTCGGGCATGGCCCAGCGCCTCCAGGGCCGTGGCCAGCGACAGCCAATGGACGATGTCCGTGGCATCGAAGGTCGACTTGGGGATGCGGTAGGTGCCGGGGTCGAACTCGAAGCCGTCCAGGACGGCGGCTTTGCGTCCATAGGTTTTGTCGGGGACCGCGGGGTCCGGGTCGTAATAGTCGCCTAGCGGCAGCCGGACATCGGGCATTTCGCGGAACTGTTGGCGCCGGCTGAGTATGTTTTCCCACAGTTGCAACAGGTTTCCGGCGCCGGGATAGCGGCAGGCCATGCCGATAACGGCGATCGGCTGAGCGGTTTCGGTACGCATCGGGTATTTCCTCCTGAAAAAAGAAAGCCCAGGATTGGGCGATTGAAATGACGTTTGCCTTGACGGACGAACGCCGTAAGACGTGAATGCAGCGAAGAAGGGCTGCCTCGAAGTTCAACGTAACAAGAATGCGGAGGAATTCAAGGGATATATGGCAAAGGAGCCTATAGCCCCGGTATCGGAAGGAAGTTATTGGGGATAAAGGAGGGTTACAAAAGGGCTGCCGGAGAAGGGCTAAGGCTTCTCCGGCGGGGTTATCGCCGCCGGCTACGGTGAAGCGCGGTCTTCGAACCACTGATACAAGGTCGGCAGAACCACCAGCGTCAGCAGGGTCGAGGTGATGAGTCCGCCGATCACGACGATGGCGAGCGGCCGCTGGACTTCCGAGCCGGGGCCGGTGGCGAACAGGAACGGCACCAGGCCCAGCATGGCGACCGTCGCCGTCATCATGACCGGACGGAAACGCTGCTTGCAGCCTTCGACGATGGCGGTTTCGCGGTCGATGCCGGTTTCGCGCAGGCTCCGTATGTAGGAAACCAGCACCACGCCGTTCAGCACCGCAATACCCCAAAGGGTGATGAAGCCGACCGAGGCCGGCACCGACAGATATTCGCCCGAGGCGAATAGGGAAAAAATCCCGCCCATGGAGGCGAACGGCAGGACCAGAATGATGAGGCTGGCGAATCGCAGCGAATTGAACAGCAGGAACAGCAGGAAGAAGATCGCCGCGATGGTGATCGGAATGATGACGAGGAGGCGATTCATGGCGCGCTCCAGATTCTCGAATTGTCCGCCCCATTTCAGGAAATACCCTTCGGGCAGTTTCACTCTTTCGCTCACGGTCTTTTGCAGCTCCGCGACGAAACCGCCCAAATCCCGCCCGCGCACGTTGGCGCCGATGACCAGACGGCGCTTGGCCGTCTCCCGGCTGATCTGGGCCGGGCCGTCGACGACGCGGATATGGGCCAGGTCCTCCAGCGGCACGAGGGCGCCGCGATGGGACTTGAGCATGAGTTCCCCGATCGCCTTGGGACTGTTGCGGAACGACTCGGGGAAACGCACGGCCGCCGAAAAGCGCCGTTCGCCTTCGTAGATCTGGGTGCTGACGCGGCCGCCGATGGCGGTCTCGATGAGGTCGTTGACGTCCTGCACGTTGACGCCGTGGCGGGCGATCGCCCAGCGGTCGATGTCGATGGTCAGGTATTGCTGGCCGCTGACACGCTCCATGCGGATGTCGGTGGCGCCCCGGGTCGAGTTGAGTACGCGGATGATCTCGTCGCCCTTGCGCTTGAGCACGTTGAGTTCATCGCCGAAGATCTTGATGGCGATGTCGGAACGGACGCCGGTGACCATTTCGTTTACCCGCTGGGAGATCGGCTGGGCCATGATGAGCTGGATTCCCGGCAGAACGCGGAGTTTCTCGCTCAGGGCATCGCGGATACTCTCCTGATTCCAACCTTCCGGCCATTCGTCCCTCGGCTTCAGGGTCACGATGGGCGTCGATTCGTTCTCGGGCTGGGGGTCGGCGGGGTGTTCACTGCGACCGAGTTGGGAAACGGCCTTGGCCACACCCGGCACTTCCATGGCCAGCCGCATCGCTTCGGTCTCCATTTTGGTCGATTCGTCGAGGGACATGCTGGGGACCCGGTTGATGCCGGTGACGATCGAGCCCTCCTGCATCTCCGGAATGAAAGAGGTGCCCAGGAACGGAAACAGGGCCAGGCTGCAGATCAGGAGTGCCAAGGCCGCCACGATCACCGTGCGCGGCCGGCCGAGCGCGAATCGCAGCAGGGCGAGGTAGGGCCGCTTCATCGCCGCGATGATGCGGGTGTCGTGTTCCGCTCCCCCTTTGAGCAGATAGGAGCATAGGACCGGGGAGAGCGTGAGCGAGACGATGAGGGAGATGAACAGCGCGATGGCGATGGTGTAGGCGAGGGGGGCGAACAGCTTGCCTTCCAGCCCGGTCATGGTCATCAGCGGGAGGAACACCAGGCAGATGATGCCGACCCCGAACAGCACCGGCGTGCCAACCTCGGCGGCGGCGCGCAGCACCACCTGGAGCTTGGTTTCCCCGGTGTCCTTCATTTCGCCCAAGTGGCGGAAGGTGTTTTCGACGACCACTACGGAACCGTCCACCATGATGCCGATGGCGATGGCGAGCCCGCCCAGCGACATCAGGTTGGCCGAGATGCCATACCGGTTCATGGCCATGAAAGTCACCAGCGGAGTGATCACCAGAGTCGCCACCACGATCAGGCTGGAGCGGACGTCGCCCAGATACAGGAGCAGCACGCCGATCACCAGCACGATGCCTTCGATCAGCACTTTGGTCACGGTGTGGATCGCGGCGTCCACCAGGGTGGTGCGGTCATAGTGGGGGACGATCTTGAGTCCGCCGGGCAGCATCCGCTTTTCGTTGATTTCCCGTACCCGTTCTTTGACTTGACCGACGATGCGGTTGGCGTTGCCGCCACGGATCATCATGACGATGCCGCCTGCGGCCTCGGTGTAGCCGTTCTTGATCACCGCCCCGTAGCGCACGGCATGGCCGATCCGCACCTCGGCTACGTCGCGCACGAAGATGGGCGTGGCCTGGATTTCCTTGATGACGATGTTTTGGATGTCCTCGACTCCGCGGATCAGACCGATGCCGCGGATGAGATACTGCTCCGCGTAACGGGGCAGCTTGCCGCCGCCGCTGTTGGCGTTGTTGAGCGCCAGGGCAGTGTACAGGTCCTTGAGGGAAATCTCGTAATGGCGCAGCCGATCGGGATGGGCGAGAACCTGATACTGCTTTTCATAACCGCCGATCGAATTGATCTCAGCGACGCCGGGAACCGAGCGCAGCAGGGGCCGCACCACCCAGTCCTGGATGGTGCGCCGCTCGGTCAGTTCCTCCACGGTCAGGGCGCGTTCGCCGTCGTCGGGCCGTTCCAGGATGTATTGGTAGACTTCCCCGAGTCCGGTGGAAACCGGCCCCAGCACTGGGCTCACTCCTTCGGGCAATTGGCTCGCCGCTTCGATCAGCCGCTCCAGCACCAGTTGGCGCGCGAAATACACGTCGGTGTCGTCGGTGAACACCAGAACGATCTGGGACAGGGCGTTGCGGTTCACCGAGCGCATCTCGGTCAGACCGGGAAGCCCGGTCATGGCGATTTCGAGGGGCACGGTGACGAAGCGTTCGACCTCCTCGGGCGAGCGCCCCGGCGCCTCCGCCGCGACCTGGACCTGCACGTTGGTCACGTCCGGGAAGGCGTCCACCGACAGTTCCTGCATTGCGTTAATGCCGAAGCCCAGCAGGCATAGGGTGAGGATCACGACAACGAGGCGCTGCCGCAGGGCGGAACGGATGAGGGATTCGATCATGGGGGAACCGGGATGCGGGTCTGTGTCAGGGGCGGGGAAACTCAGGAAATCCAGAGACGAATGGTGGGACCGCTTAGCCGCGGCAGTTTAGCAAATCGGTCGTTTGGCAGGTGGGCCGTGCAGGGTGGGAGATGGTGGCGGAAAATCGGTCCGACCTCGGGATACAATCGGGCGTTGCACATTGTCGGAAGCAATCTTCAGATGTCACAATCCAAGCGCCTCATCGTCGGTATCAGCGGTGCCACCGGAATCATCTATGGCGCCCGCTTGCTGGAGCTGCTGAAGGGGACCGAGGTCGAGACGCACCTGGTGGTCTCCCGCGCCGCCGACCTCACCCGGGCGCACGAGCTGGAACTGAGCGCCGCGGCGCTGCGCAGTCTCGCCAGCGTGAGCTACGGCGCCAACGACGTCGGCGCGGCGCTGTCCAGCGGCTCGTTCCGCACGGCGGGAATGGTCATCCTGCCGTGTTCGATGCGCACGCTGGCCGAGATCGCCACCGGCGTGACCAGCACCCTGCTGACCCGCGCCGCCGACGTGGTGCTGAAGGAGCGGCGGCGGCTGGTGCTGCTGGTGCGGGAGACGCCGCTGCACGCCATCCATCTGCGCAACATGCTCACCGTGACCGAATGCGGCGCCATCGTCATGCCGCCGGTGCCCGCCTTCTACACCAAGCCGCAGACCCTGGACGACATGGTCACCGACACCGTGTGCCGGGCGCTGGACCTCTTCGATATCGACGTGGGTTGGACCAGGCGCTGGGGGGAGGATATCGATACCGCCGCCGTCCAAAGTTGAGTGGTATTTCCCGGTTCTATTCGTTGGTCCATTGCAGGACGTGGACGGGAGTTCCATCGGGATCGCGCAGCCGGATCATTCTGGCGCCCCAGCTCGTCGTGACCGGCGGCGTGGCGTCGAGCGCGAGATTCCGACAGGCGGCGTCGATGTCGTCCACTTCGATCACCAGGTGCACCCGGTCGCCGGTCGGACCGAGTTCCAGGGCCTTCTTTTCACGCGCCGCATCCAGGACTTCCAGTTTCAGCCCGTTCAGGTCGAACACCCGGCCGCGGCCATTCGGCCTGTCCCATTGCCGCAGCACCGGGAATCCCAGCCGTGCGCCGTAGAACGCCGCCATGGCCTCGAACTGCCGGGTCGCCAGCGCGACATAGCTCACGGCCGGCCTGCGACCGCGCGGCCTATCTCGGCGAGCAGGGCCGGGCCGCGGTAGATGAAGCCGGTATAGACCTGCACCAGGCTGGCGCCGGCGTCGAGCTTCGCCGCGGCGTCCTGCCCGGAAAAGATGCCGCCGCAGGCGATGATGGGCACCCGGCCTTGCAGGGCGTCGGCCAGCCGGGCGACGACTTCGGTCGAACGCGAAAACAACGGTTTGCCGCTCAGGCCGCCGGCCTCTTCGGCGTGTTCGAGCCCCTCCACGCCGTCCCGCGAAGCCGTGGTGTTGGTGGCGATGACCGCGTCCACCCCATGGCGGACCAGGGCGCCGGCCAGCGCCTCGATTTCCTCCGGATTCATGTCGGGCGCGACCTTAAGCGCCAGCGGCACCCGCCTGCCGTGCTCTCCGTTCAGCTTCTCGCGCTCCTGCATCAGCCCGCTCAACAATGCGTCGAGCTGGGCGCCGAATTGCAGGCTGCGCAGGCCCGGCGTGTTGGGGGAGGACACGTTGAGAGTGACGTAGTGGGCATACGGATAGACCGCTTTCAGCCCGGCGCGGTAATCGTCCAGGGCCCGTTCCACCGGCGTGGTCAGGTTCTTGCCGATGTTGATGCCCAGGATGCCGCGGTAGCGGGTTTGCCGAACGCGGGCGATGAGGCGTTCCACCCCGGCGTTGTTGAAGCCCATGCGGTTGATGATGGCGCCGGCCTCGGGCAGCCGGAACAAACGGGGCCTGGGGTTGCCGGTCTGGGGGCGGGGGGTGACCGTGCCGATTTCGAGGAAGCCGAAGCCGAGCGCCGCCAGCCCGTCGATGCAGTCGCCGTTCTTGTCCAGGCCGGCGGCGAGGCCGACCGGGTTGGGGAAGTCCAGCCCCATGACGGTGCGCGGGCTGGAAGGCAGGCTTTGCCTCAGCGGATTGGCTGGGCCCAGCTTCGAGGCCAGTTGCAAGCCCCACAGGCTCAGTGCGTGGGCGGTTTCCGGGTCCAGCCGGAACAGCAGGGGACGGAGCAGGTTTTCGTACATGAGCGGGAGCATGATGATAGTCCGTAAACCCTCACCCTAGGTCCAATACCGTTAAGTCAAACCGTCATACTGGCATGGATGCCAGTATCCAGGGACAAGGACGTTAGCTAGCCCGCCATCCGTGGACGCTGGATTCCGGCATCCCTGCCGGAATGACGGAGTATCTCTTCAACTCAACGGTATTGACCCTCAATCCCTTTGTTGCCGGGCTCTCCTGCCCGGCCCCCTTCGGGCGCGCTATGCGCGACCAAATCCGCTCCTGGCGGATTTGTCCCAGAGGGACTTTTCTCCCTTCTCCCTCTGGGGAGAGCGAAGCGAGGGGGGCGAAGCCGGTTGGGGATGAGGGGGCGGAATCAGCTTGCGCACGGTCGCCAGGGCTTCCGGGTCGATATCCGCGGTGCGCCGGGCGCTGTGGCAGAGCGCGCCGCGGAAACCGAGGTAATCGGGCTTAAGGCTCAGCAGTTCCTGGATGTCCTCTTTCCGGAGCGAGCCGGCCAAGCCGCACAATAGGCCCTGTTCCCGGGCTTCGTCCACGAAGCTTTGCAGGGTCGAGCGGTCGAGTAGTTCGGTCAGCGGGCCGCAAGCTTTGTCCTGGGTGTCCAGCATGGCGCCGGCGAAGCCGGCCTTCTTCAGCCGGGCGATCCAGTCGAAGTCCGGCAGCTTGTCTGCGAACAGCACGGCGACGAGGCGTGCGCCGCGGTTGGCGAGATGGGCCAGGGTCGCCAGGGTGGAACCCCAGTCGCCGCCGCGGAACAGGCCGATCTTGACGTAGTCCACGCCGGTTCCGGCCATTTCCAGCACCGCGCGGCAGATCGGGTCCGGGTCCAGTGGAAGGTCCCCGATGGTGGCGCTGACCGGCGTCGTGCCGCACAGCGCCGCGACGATCCTGCCCACTTCTTCCGCCGGCAGGGCGCCGAGGCTGCCGTGCTCCGGCGCCTTGAGATCGACGATGTCGACGCCTGCCTCCACGGCGGTGCGCGCCTCGGCCAGGTTGCGGACGCTGGCGAGCATGCCGGTCATTCGATTTCCCCCGCCTTAGTCTGATGCGCTGCGATGGCGTCCATCAGCCAGCTCCAGGCTTCCAGTTCACGCGGGCCGGCGGTCTTGTCCAGGCCGATGCGCAGATAATCCAGCTCACGCTCGATCTTGCTCCAGGGCAGGAAATGCAGCCGGCTCACCAGGATGGCGGCCTCCAGCACGGCGAACTGGGCGCGGTTGAAGCCGCGGAACGGCGCATGATTGGCCTCGTGCACCAGGCGGAAATATAGCCGCGGCCGTTCGGGATCGTCCTCCACCCGGCTCAGTTCGAGTTCGGCGTGCGCCAGGGCACCATCCAGACGCTGGCCGGAAACGCGCTCGGCCGGGACCAGCGGCCAGTCACGCCGGCCGGTCAGGCAGCCGGCGAAGATGCGGACGTCGTCGCTGTAATTGACCACGGCGCAGCCGGAGGCCAGGACGTTTTCCAGGGTTTGCGAAGGCCGGAACGGCATCACGAGGTATTCGGCATCGAGCACATGGATGCCCATGGGGGCGATGTGCGCGGCCCCACCGGGGGCGGTGGTGGTCACCAGGGTTTCGCGGATCACGGTTTTAGTCACCGGAGGGCTTGGCCAGGGTGCTGCCGGCCGGCTTGTAGGCGTGCGGGTCGACCGCGGCCTTGGTCGGATCGACGGCGCAGCCCCATTCCAAAGGTTCGTCCTGGTTGTAACGCTTGCCGAGCTGCCAGGCGATCTGGGCGCGGGCCAGTTCCGCGCCGAGATAGAAGGCATGCCCGCCATCGTGGGCGACGCCCAAAGCGGGATAGAGGTCGAAGGGATCGGTGGCGCTGTGGAAGCCATCCCGGTTGAAGATGTGGATGCCCTCCGGGCTGATCTGGATGCGGTAGCTGGGATCGCGGATGGCCTGGGCCAGCTCGCGGATTTCCGTTTCGCTGTAGGGGAAAGGCGCGCGTTCGTGCAGCGCCATCAGTCCGTCGCCCATGTGTTTGGGAAGCGCGTCGAGTTCGCGGGCGGCGAACATGATCCGCCGCGCCAGATCGGCTTCGGCCACGGCCCGCCGCGCATGTTTGCTGACCTGGGTCGCCAGGATGGCGCGGATGCCGAGCTCCGAGCACACGCCGAGCAGCATGGCGTTGATGCCGGCGGTGTCGGCGTGGGTCAGCTCGGTGAGGTTGCCGACGCCCATCATGATCTCGACATCCGGATGGCGGCGGCGGGTTTCGTGGTAGCGCATCAGGGAATCGGCGAAACCGAAATGGATGGGGTCGAGGATGGGATCGACCAGGAACGGTTTGCCGCGCGTCCGCATGCCGGCGATGGCGCGGTCGAGCGAATCCAGATCGCCATGCCGGGCGGGGATCAGAACGGGGGTGGCGGCCACTTGGCCGGAAACCCACAGCGAGTCTTCGTGCAGGCTGAGCAGATAATCGGCGCCGGCTCTGCCGCCCCGCAGCAGGTCTTCGGTTTCCAGCGAATCGACGCTGACCCGGTAGCCTTCGTTCTTGAGGGCCGCGATCGCCGCTTCCAGGTGGGGAAACGGCGTGGCCGGCAGGCAGCCGACGTCGATGACGTCCGCGCCGTGGTTTCGGTAGTCTGCGGCTTGGCGGAGAATGCCGTCGACGTCCAGGTTGGGGGCGTCGACGATCTCGGCGAAGATTTTAAGATCGTAGCGGCTGAGGTCAGGTTTCCTCGCCGCCCGGCCGAAGAATTCCGGCAGGTCGCGCAGTTCCTCCGGCCCCCGTTCCACCGGCAGCCCCAGGTCCTGGGACAGGGATTCGAGATCGCCGCGGCAGCGGCCCGGCACCAGGATGCGGTCGGCGCCATAGGTATCCTTCAGCCGCCGGTGGATCATGTCCGCGGTCATCAAGGCGGCCACGCTCAGGCCGAGCTGATGCACCGTGTATTCGAACTCCGGAGCCATCTCCTCGAGAACCCGGCGAAGCTGTTTCTCGGCCAGTTTGCCGGTGAGGAACAGGATGTGCTCCGCCATATGAGGGTGCTCGAATGTCCGGGGTTGGGGCGAGGGGCTGGAAGTATAGCAAAGCCTTGGCGGCGCTCCGTGCTGCCGGCATCCTCGATCACTTGGGGAAACTCCTCAACGCAGCGACTTGAAGTACCGGATCAGGCCGTTGGTGGATGCGTCATGCGAAGCGACCGGGGCGTCACCGGGAAGTTCGGCAAGAATGGTCTTCGCCAGCTGCTTGCCGAGCTCCACGCCCATCTGGTCGAAGGAGTTGATGTACCAGATCGCGCCTTGGGTGAATATCTTGTGTTCGTACAAGGCGATCAGCATGCCGAGGGTATGGGGGTCCAGGCGGCGATACAGGAAGCTGCTGGTCGGTTTGTTGCCGGAGAAGGTCTTGGCGGCGGCCAGCGCTTCGATGCGTTCGGCGGTCAGATTTTCCGAGGCGATTTCCTGCCGCGCCTGGTCCGTCGTGCGTCCGCGCATCAGCGCCTCGGTCTGGGCCAGGAAATTGGAGATCAGGATATCGTGGTGCTCGGTCAGGGGATGATGGCTTTCCGCCGCCGCGAGGAAATCGCAGGGAACCAGCATGCTGCCCTGATGGAGCAACTGGTAGAAAGCGTGCTGGCCGTTGGTGCCGGGCTGGCCGAAGATGACGGGGCCCGTGGGGTAGGCCACGGGCCGGCCCTCCACATCGACGGTCTTGCCGTTGCTTTCCATGTCGGCCTGCTGGAGATAAGCCGGCAGGTCCTCCAGATATTGATCGTACGGCAGCACGGCGTGGCTCTGGGCGCCGAAGAAATTGATGTACCAGACGCCCAGGACGCCCATCAGCACCGGGATGTTGCGCTCGAAGGGTGCGGTGCGGAAATGTTCGTCGACGAAGTGGGCACCTTCCAACAATTCGTCGAAGCGGTCCATGCCGATGCTCAGGGCAATCGGCAAGCCGATGGCCGACCACAGCGAATAGCGGCCGCCCACCCAGTCCCAGAATTCGAACATGTTGCGAGGATCGATGCCGAACTCGGCGACCTTGTTGCGGTTGGTCGAAATGGCGACGAAGTGGCGGGCGATGGCGGTCTCATCCGGGATACGCTCCAGGAACCAGGCGCGGGCCGAGCGTCCGTTGGTCATGGTTTCCTGGGTGGTGAACGTCTTGGAGGCGATGACGAACAGCGTGGTTTCCGGATTCAGCGGCCGCAGGATTTCGATCAGGTCGGATTCGTCCACGTTGGAGACGAAGTGTGCTCTAAGGCGCGGATCCGCGTACGGCAGCAAGGCCTTGACCACCATCTTGGGGCCGAGGTCGGACCCCCCGATGCCGATATTGACCACGTCGGTGATGGCCTTGCCGGTCGCGCCGCGCCATTCTCCCGTGCGTACGGCCTGGGAGAAGCGGCGCATGCGTTCGAGCACGCGGTTGACCTCGGGCATGACATCCTTGCCGTCGACCAGGATCGGCCGGTTAGAGCGGTTGCGCAGGGCGACGTGGAGCACCGCGCGGTTCTCGGTGACGTTGATCCGTTCGCCCCGGAACATCGCATCGATCTTTTCACGCAGGCCGGCCTCCTCGGCGAGTCTGACCAGCGCATCGACGGTTTCCCGGGTGATCCGGTTCTTCGAATAATCGAACAGCAGATCGCCCAGCCGGACGGAAAAAGCGTCGAAACGCCCCGGATCGTCGGCGAACATGTCGCGCATATGGCGCGGCGCGATGGTCTTGAAGTGTTCGGAAAGGGTCCGCCAGGCGGGAAGGTCGGTCGATTGTGGCATGGTTTCCTTATCAGGGGGTCGCGCGAGCTTGTGAGTGCCGCTTATATATAAATGCTACTACAAGCGGCGGGCATGGGCGAAGCTCCGGCGGCGTTGGGTTTATAATGAGCCGCTTTGATCGTCGCAGCGGAAGAGGTAATGAGTATTCAGCAAAAGCCCTGGGGAGGGCGGTTCGAGGAGGCGACGGACGCCTTCGTCGAAGCCTTCACCGCATCGGTCGAATTCGACCAGCGGCTGGCGGTCCACGACATCCGTGGATCGATTGCGCACGCCACCATGCTGGAACGGCTGGGGCTTTTGACCGGCGAGGAACTTCGGGCGATCGTCGGCGGCCTGGAAGCCATCGGCGCGGAAATCGAGGCCGGGGAATTCCCCTGGTCGGTGCGCCTCGAGGATGTCCACATGAACATCGAGGCCCGCCTGACCCAGCGGATCGGCGAGGCCGGCAAGAAGCTGCACACCGGCCGCTCCCGCAACGACCAGGTCGCCACCGACGTGCGGCTGTATCTGCGTGCCGAAATCGACCACATCTGCGGGCTGATCCTGCGCCTGCAGGCCGCGCTGGTGGATCTGGCCGAGCGTGAGGCCGGCACCATCATGCCGGGTTTCACCCATCTCCAGGTGGCGCAGCCGATCACCTTCGGCCACCACATGATGGCCTGGTATGAAATGCTGTCGCGCGATCACGACCGCCTGCGCGATTGCCGCAAGCGGGTCAACGTCATGCCGCTGGGGGCCGCGGCCCTGGCCGGCTCCAGTTTTCCTCTGGACCGCGACTATGCCGCGGCCCTGCTCGATTTCTCCCGGCCGGCGGCGAATTCGCTGGACGCCGTCAGCGACCGCGATTTCGTCATCGAGTTCGCCGCCTGCGCCAGCCTGGTGCTGATGCATCTCTCCCGGTTTTCCGAGGAGCTGATCCTGTGGACGTCGGCCCAGTTCGCTTTCGTCGATCTGCCCGATGCCTTCTGCACCGGCTCCTCGATCATGCCGCAGAAGAAGAATCCCGATGTGCCCGAGCTCGTCCGCGGCAAGAGCGCGCGGGTGTTCGGCCACCTGTTCGCGCTGCTGACGCTGATGAAGAGCCAGCCGCTCGCCTACAACAAGGACAACCAGGAAGACAAGGAGCCGCTGTTCGATACGGTCGACACCCTGTCCGGCTGTCTCCGCGCCTTCGCTGGCATGATGCCGCACGTCAAGCCGAACCGGCCCGCCATGTATGCCTCGGCCAGAAAGGGCTATGCGACGGCCACCGACCTGGCCGACTACCTGGTCCGGCGCGGGACGCCTTTCCGCGATGCCCACGAGATCGTGGGCAAGGCAGTCCGCTTAGGTCTGGACACCGGCCGCGACCTGGCGGATATCCCCCTGGAGGAGCTTCGATCCCTGTCCACCGCCATCGGACCGGACGTTTATGAGGTCCTGACGCTGGAGGGTTCGGTGGCGGCGCGTTCGCATGTGGGCGGTACCGCGCCGGACTGCGTGAAACGGGCCGTGGCCGAGGCGCGGGTTCGTCTGGCCGCGCTGCGGGAGATCTGATGGCCGTCGAAAGCTGCAACACCCTGGTCGATCTGATGCGCCACGGCGAGCCCGCCGGCGGCAGCCGCTACCGGGGGCAGATCGACGATCCCTTGAGCGCCGTGGGCTGGGAGCAGATGTGGCGGGCGGTCGGACGCCATTGTCCGTGGGACGTCATCGTCACCTCCCCGCTGTTGCGCTGCCAGTCCTTCGCGGAGGCATTGAGCGAGCGCCATGAGCGCCCGCTGGAAATCGAGCCGCGCTTCAAGGAGCTCGGTTTCGGCGCATGGCAGGGGAAGACCCGGGAAGAAATCACCACCGAATACGACCCCGGTGTGCTACAGCGATTCTATCGCGATCCCCTGAACCATCGTCCGGAAAACGCGGAAGGTCTGGGCGATTTCCGCAGCCGCGTCGTCTCGGCCTGGAAGGAGATGCTGGAGCGGCATCTCGGCAAACATATCCTGGTCGTCTGCCATGCCGGGACCATCCGCATGGTGATCGCGCATGTGCTGGACGTGCCGCTCGCCAATCTGTTCCACATCAAGGTGGCCAACGCCGGCATCACCCGCATCGAGTGCATCGAACAAGGCGACGAATTCCTGTCCCAGCTGGTGTTCCACGGCGGCACGCCGGCCGCCTGAACCGCTACTCGGACCGGATCATCTGTCCGCCGGCGGCAGCCGGGTGACCAGGATCTTGTCGACCCGGTTGCGGTCCATGTCCACCACCTCGAACCGCAGATCCTGGAATTCGAAGGTATCGGTCACCTTCGGCACGTTGCCCAGCCTCAGCATGACGAAACCGGCCATGGTGTGGAAATTGCCGCTCTCCTCTTCCGGCAAGGCGTCGAGATCGAAAAGCTGCTTGAAGCGGTCGATGTCGAGCATGCCGTCGACCAGCCAGGAGCCGTCTTCGCGTTGCGAGACCTGGAGTTCTTCTTCGGCGGTTTCGGAGGCGATGGCGCCGACGATCGCTTCCAGCACGTCGGTCAGCGTCACCAGCCCCGTCAGCTCGCCGTACTCGTCCACCACCAGCGCCGTCTGCAAATGCGACCGCTTGAAATGTTCGAGCAGCTGCATGAGCGACAGCGAATTGGGGACGAACAGCGCCCGGGTGACCAGTTCCGCCAGCTCCGGCTTTTCGCCGGCCAGCAGGCGGTTCAGCACATCCTTGGTTTTCACGAAGCCGAGGACGTTGTCCACCCCGCCCCGGCACAGCGGGATGATCCAGTGCGGATGGTCGGTCAGGATGCCGCGGTTCGCCTCGTAGGACTTGGTGACGTCCAGGTAGACCACGTCCTTGCGCGGCGTCATGATCGCGCCCACTTTGCGGCTGTCCAGCCTGAGGATGTTTTCCACCAGCTCCTGTTCGACTTCCTCGAACACGCCCTCCAGCGTGCCCTGTTGCAGCAGCAGCTTGATTTCTTCCTCCGTGACCGAGGGTTGGCGAACCGGCCGGGCGCCGAGCAACCGCAGCACGATGTCCGTGGATACGCTCAGAAACTTGACCAGGGGGAGGGCGATGAGGGAAAGGAAATGCATCGGCCGCGCCACCGCGGCCGCGATGACTTCGGCGTGGAGCAGAGCCAGGCGTTTTGGCGCCAGTTCGCCGACGATCAGGGAGAGATAGGTGATCGCAAATACCGTGATCGCCAAGGCGATCTCATGGGCGTAAGGCGCCATTTCCGGCACCGTCATCAAGAGCGGTTCGATCTGGCTGGACACCGAAGCCTCGCCCAGCGCGCCGCTCAGCACCCCGATCGTGGTGATGCCGATCTGCACCGTGGAGAGAAACCGCGAAGGCTGCGCCGCCAGTTCCAGAGCGCGGAGTTCGCCGGCGCCGCCCTTGTCGGCTTGCTGCTGGAGGCGGGAACGCCGGGCGGACACGATGGCCATTTCCGACATGGCGAACAGGCCGTTGAGGAAGATGAGGAACAGGACCAATCCGATCTGGATCACTTTAGGGGAAGCGGGTAGTTGGAAAAAAGGTGAAAGCTCCGAGCGAGACGGGATGGGGGGCCTGGATGGCAGGCGCGGCCGTTCGCGACCCCTGGGAGATCAGACGGAAGGAGGCGTAATGACAAGGAGGCTCAGGAGTCGGAAAAAGTTCATGCCATGGGCATGAACTGGGGTATTCGTCGGACACGAGTCAGTCCGTCAGTCGACCGTCCGGCGGAACCGGCGATCGGGATAGGTTGAGGATTCGAGCATGGTCATCGGCAAGAGGCTTGAATGGCCCCGGCGGTAAGCGTAGCCGGGTCGGGGGTTCGATTCAACTGTTTTTACGCGCTTTCGGGGGAAGCTGGCCGGCCGAAACATGTTGTAAGGAAGGGGGCGTTTGTTCTAAGTTAGGCGCCAGCCAACAATGCTTGAGGGGGAGGCGGTTCATGGTGGCGCGGAATGCTTTTTACGCCCAGTCCGGCGGTGTGACCGCCGTTATCAATGCATCGGCCTGCGGTGTACTGGAAACCGCCAGGCTGTTTCCCGACCGCATCGGTACCGTCTATGCCGGGCGCAACGGCATCGTCGGCGCCCTGACCGAAGACCTGATCGATACCGGCCAGGAAAGCGCCGAAGCCATAGCCGCATTGCGCCACACGCCATCCGGGGCTTTCGGGTCCTGCCGCTACAAGCTCAAGGGGCTGGAGGAAAACCGGGCCCAGTACGAGCGGCTGATTGAGGTGTTCCGCGCCCACGACATCGGCTACTTCTTCTATAACGGCGGTGGGGATTCCGCCGATACCTGCCTGAAGGTCTCCCAGCTTTCCGAGAAGCTTGGCTATCCGCTTAAGGCCGTCCATATCCCGAAAACGGTGGATAACGACCTGCCGGTCACCGACTGCTGTCCGGGGTTCGGTTCGGTCGCCAAATACATCGCCGTGTCGGTGCGCGAGGCGACTTTCGATGTGCGTTCCATGGCGGCCACTTCCACCTGCATCTTCGTGCTCGAGGTGATGGGCCGGCACGCGGGCTGGATCGCCGCCGCCGGCGGCTTGGCGAGCGACGAGAGGCATGAGCTGCCGCTGGTCATCCTGTTTCCCGAGCAAGTGTTCGACCCGGAACGGTTTCTGCGCGCGGTGGACGAGAAGGTCCGCACGAGCGGCCATTGTTCGATCGTGGTGTCGGAGGGCATCAAGGGCGCCGACGGCAGGTTCGTCGCCGAATCCGGCAGCCGGGATGCATTCGGCCACGCCCAGCTCGGCGGGGTGGCGCCGGTCATCGCCGGCCTCATCAAGGAGCGCCTGGGCTACAAATACCACTGGGCCGTCGCCGATTACTTGCAGCGCGCCGCCCGCCACATCGCTTCGCGCACCGATGTCGAACAGGCGTACGCCCTGGGGAAAGCCGGCGTCGAAATGGCCTTGAAAGGGCTCAACGCCGTGATGCCGGCCATCGTGCGCACCTCGGATTCGCCTTACCGTTGGGAAATTACCGCCGCCAATCTGGCGGAAGTGGCCAATGTCGAGAAGAAAATGCCCCTCGAATTCATCAGCGCCGACGGCTTCGGAATCACCGAAGAGTGCCGCCGATACCTGCAGCCGCTGATCGAGGGAGAGGATTACCCGCCCTATGCCGGGGGCCTGCCGGACTATGTGACATTGAGGAATGTTGCCGTCCCCAAGAAACTGGCTACGTCGTTCAGCGTCTGAGCGCCTCTTTTTTCGTAACACCAACAACAACGTTCGAGGAGTATCGCTATGGCTTGCTCGGTTCTGTCCTGCGCCCGGGAGGGGCTGTGTTGTCTGATGCGCAATCCCCGGACCAAGGTGATCACCTTGGCGGGGCTCGCGGAATTCCTTGCGATCGGCCTGCTGGTCGACTGGGGGACGGCATTTGCTTTTACCGCTGCGCTGTCCGCGCTGCTCTACGGCATCCTCTCCATTGGCTGGGTCAATGCTCAGCCCGCCGGCAACGAACGTATGGTGGATATCGCCACGGCGATTCAGCAGGGGGCCCAGGCTTATCTCAATCGCCAGTACCGTACCATCGCCATCGTCGGCTGGCTGCTGTTCTTCGTCATCGGGGCCTTCCTGGGGTGGACGATCGCCTTCGGCTTCGTGATCGGCGCAGCCCTTTCCGGTGCCGCTGGCTACATCGGCATGAACATCTCGGTGCGCGCCAATTCCCGCACGGCCCAGGCCGCCATGACAGGCATGGATGAGGCTTTTTCCATGGCGTTCCGAGGCGGCGCCATCACCGGGATGCTGGTGGTGGGCCTGGGCCTGCTCGGGGTCGCCGGCTACTACGCGCTGCTCAAGTCGGCCGGCGCGAGTGATCCGCTTCACGCGCTGGTGGGGCTGGCATTCGGCGGTTCGCTGATCTCGATCTTCGCCCGGCTGGGCGGCGGCATCTTCACCAAGGGCGCCGACGTGGGTGCGGATCTGGTCGGCAAGGTCGAGGCGGGGATTCCCGAAGACGACCCGCGCAACCCGGCGGTGATCGCCGACAACGTGGGCGACAACGTCGGCGACTGCGCAGGCATGGCGGCCGACCTGTTCGAAACCTATGCGGTGACCATCGTCGCCACCATGCTGCTGGGTGGGCTCCTGACCGGGGGGGACGAGTCGGTCATCGTGTACCCCCTGGTGCTGGGCGGCGTTTCCATCGTCGCTTCGATCATCGGGACCTTCTTCGTCCGGATTACGCCGGGCAAGAAAATCATGAGCGGGTTGTACAAGGGCGTGATCGTGTCGGGGGGACTCGCGGCTGCGGCCTTCCTGCCGATCACCGGCTTCATGTTCAGCGGCGGCCTCAGTCTCGGCGGTACCGACGTGTCCTGGTTCGGCCTGTTCTTCGCCGCCCTGATCGGCCTGGGTCTTACCGGGCTGATGGTGGTGATCACCGAGTATTACACCGCCACCGAATTCGCCCCGGTGCGCCATATCGCCGAAGCCTCCACCACCGGCCACGGCACCAACATCATCGCCGGGCTCGGCGTGTCGATGAAGGCGACAGCGGCGCCGGTGCTGGCGGTCTGCGCCAGCATCTGGGGCGCCTACGAGCTGGCGGGGCTTTACGGCATCGCGGTGGCGGCCACCTCGATGCTGTCCCTGACCGGGATGATCGTCGCGCTGGATGCCTACGGTCCGATTACCGACAACGCCGGCGGCATCGCCGAGATGGCGGAACTGCCGGATTCGGTCCGCGCCATCACCGACCCGCTGGATGCCGTGGGCAACACCACCAAAGCCGTGACCAAGGGTTATGCGATCGGCTCGGCGGGGCTGGCTGCGCTGGTGCTGTTCGCCGACTACACGCATAACCTGGGCGGCAACGTCAATTTCGACCTGTCGAACCACATGGTCATCATCGGCCTGTTCATCGGCGGCATGGTGCCCTATCTGTTCGGCTCGCTGGCCATGGAGGCCGTGGGGCGCGCCGCCGGCGGCATCGTCAACGAAGTGCGGCGGCAGTTCCGGGAGATCCCGGGCATCATGGAGCACACGGCCAAGCCCGATTATTCGAAAGCCGTCGACATGCTGACCCAGGCGGCGATCAAGGAGATGGTCGTCCCTTCGCTACTGCCGGTGGCGATTCCGGTCATCGTGGGGCTCTTGCTCGGCAAGGAGGCGCTGGGCGGCGTGCTGATCGGCACCATCGTCACGGGACTTTTCGTCGCCATCTCGATGACGACCGGCGGCGGCGCCTGGGACAACGCCAAGAAATACATCGAGGACGGTCACCACGGCGGCAAGGGATCGGAGGCGCACAAGGCGGCGGTCACCGGCGACACGGTCGGCGATCCGTACAAAGACACCGCGGGCCCCGCGGTGAATCCGATGATCAAGATCATCAACATCGTGGCCCTGTTGATCGTACCCCTGCTCTAAATCCCCGCACCCCCTCTCAATGCCATTGACTTAAGCCGTCATACCGGCAGGGACCGCCGGTATCCAGGTCACATGGACGTGTACGGCTGTCGCCATCCCTGGCTTCTGGGTTCCGGCATTCCCTGCCGGAACGACGAGTTCTTCTTGGCTCAACCGCATTGTCCCTCTGGGATATGGGCTGATGGTCTGTTCCGGTTTCCTGTATATTCCCCTTCGATAAACTCGTCAGCGATTCCCGGCGGCAAGCCACGCCGCCGCCCTTGCGGTTTGCGGGATTCAAACCGGATTCGAGGTGATGCGATGACCAACCCTTTGCTGGACGACTACGAACTGCCGCCGTTCTCGCGCATCGAAGCGAGCCATGTCTTACCGGCGGTTCGACAAATCCTGGCCGAAAGCCGGACGGCGGTGGACGCCCTCATCGATCGGGGCGGGCCGTTCACCTGGTCCGGCCTGGTGGAGCCGCTGGATGATCTCGACGACCGCCTGAACAAGGCCTGGTCGCCGGTCGGGCATCTCAACGCCGTGATGAACGGCGAGGCCTTGCGGGAGGCCTATAACACCAGTCTGCCGCTGTTGAGCGAATATGCCACCGAAATGGGCCAGAACGCGGCGCTGTACGCCGCCTTCCGGGAAATCGCGGAAGGGGTGGAATACGCCCGCCTCGACACCGCCCAGCGCAAGGTTGTCGACAACGCCCTGCGCGACTTCCGTCTGTCCGGCGTGACCCTGGAAGGCGAGCAAAAGGCGCGTTTCAAGGAAATCGCCCAGGAATTGTCGCGCCTGGGCAGCCGCTTTTCCGACAACGTGCTGGACGCCACCAAGGGCTGGACCCGGCAGATCGAAGGCGAAGCGCTGCTAGCGGGATTGCCTGAAACCGACCTGGCCGTCGCCCGCCAGGCCGCGGAAGCCGAAGGCAAGACCGGCTGGGTATTCGGCCTCGCCTTCCCGTCCTATATCGCGATCATGACCTACGCCGACGACCGGGCGCTGCGAGAAGAGTTCTACCATGCTTATGCAACCCGCGCTTCGGAAACCGGCCCCCAGGGCGGACGCTGGGACAACGGCGAAGTGATGGACAAAATCCTGGCCCTGCGCCACGAGGAGGCGAGGCTCCTGGGATTCGCCAACTATGCCGAGCTGTCCCTGGCCACCAAGATGGCGGAGAGCCCCGAACAAGTGCTGGGTTTCCTGAACGATCTGGCCGAGAAGGCTCTACCCTTCGCCCGGCGCGACCTGGAGGAGCTGAGAGCATTCGCGCGCGACAACCACGGCCTCGACGAGCTGCAGGCCTGGGACATTGCCTACTATTCCGAAAAGCTCCGCCAGCACAAGTACGCGTTTTCGGAGGAGGAAGTGAAGGCCTACTTTCCGGCCGAGCGCGCGGTTTCCGGCTTGTTCGCGGTGGTGCGGCGGCTGTACGGCCTGGAAATCGCTCGGCGCGAAGGCGTCGACGTCTGGCATCCGGACGTTCGCTATTACGAGATATCCGACCGGGCCGGCGAATTGCGGGGCGGGTTCTATCTCGACCTCTACGCCCGGCCCAACAAGCGCAGCGGCGCCTGGATGGACGAATGCGTCAGCCGGCGCCGCGTCGGCGGCGCGATCCAAACGCCGGTTGCCCATCTGACTTGCAACTTCACCCCGCCCGCGGGCGACGAGCCGGCGCTGCTGCGGCACGACGACGTGGTGACGCTGTTCCACGAATTCGGCCACGGCCTGCACCATCTGCTCACCCGGGTCGAACATCTCGGCGTGTCGGGAATCCGGGGCGTGGAATGGGATGCGGTGGAGTTGCCCAGCCAGTTCATGGAGAACTTCTGCTGGGAGCGCGAGGCGCTGGCCTTGATCTCCGGCCATTACCGGACCGGCGAGCGTCTGCCGGACGAACTGCTGGCCAGGATGCTGGCGGCGAAAAACTTCCAGGCCGGTATGCAGACGGTCCGGCAACTGGAGTTCGCCTTGCTGGATTTCCGTATCCATCATGACTACGACCCGATCCGCGGCGGGCGTGTCTATGAGATCCTCGAAGACGTGCGGCAGCAGGTCTCGGTCATGCCGCCTCCGGCTTATAACCGCTTCCCGCACAGCTTCCAGCACATCTTCGGCGGCGGCTATGCGGCGGGTTATTACAGCTATAAATGGGCGGAAGTGTTATCGAGCGATGCCTTTTCGCTGTTCGAGGAGCGCGGCATCTTCGATCCCGACACCGGCCATGCCTTCCTGAGCAACGTACTGGAACAGGGCGGGCGGCGCAGCGCGCTGGAGTCCTTCGTCGCCTTCCGCGGCCGCGAGCCGGAAATCGACGCCTTGCTGCGCCATAGCGGGATGCTCGTGGCCGCCGGCTAGGTCTTTTTCGAGTTTCACGATCGACAAGGAGACGAAAATGGTCGAATACCACAAGTACCAATGTTCCGCCTGCGGCTACATCTACGACGAAACCGAGGGCGATCCGGACGTGGGTCTCGCGCCCGGCTCCCTCTTCGAGGACATTCCCGAAGGCTGGGGCTGTCCGGAGTGCGGCGTGGACAAGAGCTTTTTCGATCTCCTGGATTGAGCGGATAACGGTATCCGGCGGCCGTGGGGCCGGCGGAATTCACGGGTGCTAGCGGGCGGCTTTCGCCGGCGCAGTGTCGAAGACCGAAAAGAGGTTATTGACCCACGCGTCCCGGTCGGCGACCGGAGCCAGGCCGTAACGCTTTTCCAAAGTCGCCAGAATCGAAGTGGTGTCGTACTGCGTGCTGTCGACTGAGAACATGTGCGGCAAAAGCGGCGATACGATCAAGGCGGGAATACGGTTGCCCGGCCCCCATTGATCGTGCGGTCCGTTGTCGTTGCCCTGGCCCGGCGGCTGAACGTGGTCGTACTGGCCGCCGAATTCATCGTAGGTCACGATGACCATGGTGTCCTTCGCGCAGGCGCTGCTTTCGATAGCGTCGAGCAGCACGACCAGATGATCGCTGCCGATGGGCACGCTGCCGTAGCCGGGGTGTTCGTTCCCCTGCCCGATCGGTTTGACGAAGCTGACCTTCCTGAGTTTGCACTTCTTCTGCGAAGTCTGGGCCAAGTCGATGAACTCGATCTCATCCCGCAGGTGAGCCTTGCGGTTTTTCCGGCCGGCTTTGGTCTGGGTGCTGAAATTGGCGAAGTAGTTGAACGCCTGGTGGTGGAACTGGAACCAGGTGTCCGGGCAGTTAGGGAAGCTGGCGCCCTGAATGGTATGAGGGTCGGAACAATAGGGTCCGCGTCCGTTGCTCCAGCCGGGCGCGCCGATGTCGCCATTGGCGTTCGACCAGCCGCCCGAATACCAGGCCCAGCTCACGCCCGCCGCACTCAGCCGGTCGCCGATCGTCGGCGCGGTCTGCAGCGGCAATTTCATATAGTCTGGAGTGCCCGGCTGATAGGGCTGATTGCTCGGCATGGGCATATCGTTGACCGCATAGTCGCCGCACACGACATTCGGCGGGGTGGGGCCACGCCCGGCCGGAGGATTGCACGATACGGACAATGGATTGTCATAGAGCGTATAGGCCGCCGGCGAAGTGTAGAGCGGATAGCTGGCGGGCATGCCGTTGACGTCGATCACTGCGTGCAGATCCTTTTCACTGCCGTCATTCACCGCGTTGGGCCAGACTGGGGTATTGGCCGCGATCAGCCATTGCTGGTTCAGGAACGAGCCGCCGAACGCCGCATGGAAGAAATTGTCGAGGATGGCGTAGTTGGGATGGCCGTGCTGGTGCAAGTAGCGGTAAATGGGAAGCTGCTTGGTGTCGTAATAGCCCATGGTCAGGCCAACGGCGTCGCTGCCGGTCACGTAACGGTTCAAGGCGCCGTCATTCAGCTGATAGATATGTTGATAGTAACGATGCACGAGGTCCGCGGTGCAGCCGCCGTTGTAGCTGTCGCCCTGGGAGATGCCGCCGGGGCAGGTCGGGGCCGTCGGCGGGATGTAGGTGTCGATCATGAATTCGGCATTGGTGAATGCGCTTTCGACGCGGTTGACCGCATCGATGCAGGTCACCGGCAGCGGTGTCGGCGAGGTCAGACTCTGGTCGTTCTGCAGCAGGCAGGCATAGCGTTCACCGGCCTGGTTGACTGAGGGGATGTAGTTGGCTGGCGTGCGTCCATTGACGCCTTCCCAGCCGCCGTAAAGATTGTCGAAGCTATGATTTTCCTGATAGATGATGACGAACCGTTTGATTTTCAGGATTTCGTCGTCGGAAAGGGCGTTGGCCGGAACGGGACCGAAGCCGGCCGCGATGAGGGCAGCGGCCAGCGACAGTTTATGTGCGACTCGCATGAACAAGCTCCTGTGCATGTTTTTGGATGTTTCGGCCGCTTTCGCCGCGGCGGAGGACAGGCTAATTGCGCCATGTTACGAGCTCAGGAAATTCCGGGTTGGCTAAGGCGGTAGGGTGGGGGAGTTGTAATTGAAAGGTGCTTCCCCTATAACAGCAACGATGATGTTGAGGCTTGAGGGCCATATGAAAAAGATTTTCGGATTCGCGTTGAGCACTGCACTCGTCACGGTGCTGCTGTTTTCAGGCATGAACGATGCGTTCGCCAAACGCCTCGGTGGAGGCAAGTCCTTCGGGAGCAAGCCGTCGTACAGCGAACCCTATCGGCGTTCGACCGATGGCAATTCTTCGTCGCAAACGCAGCGGCCGGCTTACCAGCCCAGCCAGCCGGCCAGTGCCGCGAGCCAGCGCAACCAGGCGGCGCGCGAGGACTATGCCCGCCGGGGCGGCTTGATGGGCATGCTCGGTGGTCTGGCGCTGGGCGGTTTGCTGGGGGCCATGCTGTTCGGCGGGGCGTTCGAACACTTGAATTTTCTGGACATCCTTCTGTTCGCGGGGCTCGGCTATTTCCTGTACCGGCTGCTGGCCGCGCGCAGGACCCAGTCCCAGGCCGCGGCGGGAGCCGGCTATTACCCCCCTGCGGAACCGGCCACGGGCATGAGGCCTTCTTCGGGGCGTCCCGCTTTCGATACCGATCTGCTGTCCCGTCGCGGAGGCGCGCAGCGGGGGCGGAGCCAGCCGGCCGATTTCGACGCGGTCGGTTTCCTGAACGGTGCCAAGGCCGCCTACCGCCAGCTTCAAGCGGCTTGGGACGAACGCGATCTGGGGACCTTGCGGGCGCTCACGACCGACAAGGTGTTCGGTGAGCTGCAAGACCAGTTGCGGGCATCCGCTGAGCGTCATCGCACGGAACTCTTGCGGGTCGATGCGGAAATCCTGGAGGTGAGCGACCGCGGCGACGAGCGCGAGATTGTCGTCCTGTTCGACGTCACGCTGCGCGAGGCGCCGGCCGAGGAAGCAGCCGTGGTTCATGAGGTCTGGCATTTCGTGCGATCGCGTTCGAGCCGCCAGCCCACCTGGTTCCTGGACGGCATCCAGCAAGTCGAGGTCTGAAGGCCGTCCCAGTCGGGCGCGATATGAAGGCTTGCGGGAGGTTCGCCCGGTTCCTCGCCGGCGCGGGCCTCATCGCGCCGATGCTCTGGTTCGGCTACGGATATCTCCAGGGCGGGAGCCTGTCTCCGGACCTCGGTTTCACCACCGTCAAGGGAGAAAGGATCAATCTGAAAGACTGGCGCGGCCATCCCGTCCTCTTGGCGTTTTGGGCCAGCAATTGCCGCAGTTGCCTGGAAGAAATGCCGGAACTCGCGGCGCTGTTCCGGGATTACGGAGGGCGCGGCTTGCGGATGGCGGCCGTGGCTATGCCTTACGATCTGCCGAATCGCGTATTGTCCCTGGCCGAGCAGGAACGCTGGCCGTTTCCCGTCGCGCTCGATCCTCTGGGCGAGCTGGCCGGCGCGCTCGGGGTCGAACTGGTGCCGAACTGCTATCTGCTGGGCGGCGACGGCGCGGTGGTCGCAACGCGCCTTGGCAAACTCGATTTCCGCGAATTGCGGGAAGCGGTGGACAAGCTGCTCCGGGAGGGATGAGCGCATGTGGTTGAAAGCTTTTCACCTGATCTTCATGGTGACGTGGTTCGCCGGTCTGTTCTATCTGCCGCGGCTATTCGTCTACCACACCATGACCTCCGATGCAGTGGGCATTGCCCGGTTCAAGATCATGGAAAGAAAACTGTTCTGGGGCATCATGACACCGGCGATGCTGCTGACTCTCCTGTTCGGCGTCTGGATGCTGGCCGACTACGCCTGGGCGCTCTATGGGGACAGCGGGTGGCTGCATGTCAAATTGACGCTCGTGGCGCTTCTCGTCGGGTACCATCTCCTCTGCTGGCAATGGCTACGGGATTTCGGCGAAGACCGCAATACGCGCAGCCATCTGTTCTACCGCTGGGTCAATGAAGTCCCGGTGCTGTTTCTTTTCGCCATCGTCCTGCTCGCAAGTTTGAAACCCTTCTGACGAGGAGCATCGAATGCCCACCTACGACTACGCCTGCCAGTCCTGCAGCCGGGATTTCACCGTCATGCAGAAAATCAGCGATCCGGCGCCCGTCTGTCCGCACTGCGGTTCCGAGTCGGTGACCAAGAAGCTCTCGGCACCTGCCCTACATGGCGGATCGGGCCATTCCTCACCACCCGCATCCGGCTGCGGCATGGGCGGCTGCGGCTGCAAGCACTGATTCCGTCCAAGTCCGTCCTCTGGCGGGTTCCGAGGCGGGACGGTGCCGGAGGGATTTTTCTCTCCGGTACGCATGGCGTCGAAACAACAACAGATTCACGACCTGTGGGACGGACTCGCCGAATTCGGGCCGACCCGTGTCAATGAGGCGCTCGACCACGCCATGGCCTCATTGTGCGAGATCATCGGCGCGCAGCAGGCGTGCTGGTTCGGCGCGGTGCGCCTGGACAGCCGGGACGATCCGATCGGCGGCTGGCGGGCCTGCGCCATTCGCTATCTTCACCCTCACCCCGAGCGGGATGCGGCCTATGCGGAACATTGCCGCCGTATCGACCGGGGCGACATCGACCCCAGTATCATCGCCAATCTTCGTCATGCCGGCCGTTTCCGCGTCAGCATCCAGCACGAGATCGTTCCGCCCGGCTGGTACGACAGCGAGTTCTATCGCAACCTGTTCAAGCCCTTCGGCATCCGCGACGCCTGCTACATGGCGACCTCGGTCAACAGCGATATGGAATCCTGGTTCGGCTTCCACCGCGTCGGTCCGGAAGCGCCTCTGTTCGGAGAGGCCGAGCGCGCCCTGTTGGAGGAGGCCGGCCGGGCACTGAAATGGTTCCACCGGCAGGTCGCTCTGCATCATGGTTTGCTGATTGCCTCCAAGCCCCTCACCCCCGCTGAGCGACGGCTGCTGAACGCACTGCTCTGCGGCGCCTCCGAGGCCGAGATCGCGGAACGGCTCGGCCTCACGCTCAACACAGTGCATACCTACGCTACCCGCATCTACCGAAAATTCGGCGTCAAAGGCCGTACCGGCCTGAGCGCGCTGTGGCTGGGCCGTTGACTAATATAGTCGTGTCCCTCCAGTCTCTGAACAGAGACTATTCGCCCCTAATTCATTGGTATACATTTCAAAGATCGACCCTTGTGACGACGTGATCCTGATGGTCGTAAGAAGGATCGTGCATAATAAATATTTCTGTTAGGAAATTTAGCTATATGTCATGACTCTAATCTCTGCTCATATAACAGAAGGTGTGTAATCTGGTGTGGTTTCTTTAGATGACCGTTACCGAGAATGGGTTAAACTATATTTTTTAACTGGTTACAATTATGACGCCTGTTAAGTTCGTGTTAGCAGCTTCACTGAAATAAAAGGTGCAACGGCGGAGAGGGGAACTAATTAGAAGCCCTGCTGCCAAACGGATGTCGTGGGGTACGACCCTAAAATAGGGTATCCTGAATGGGTAAAAATACGGAAGGCAAGAAAGAAGTTGAGTCGACCAGCGTTACAACTCATTATCTATTGAGGAGATAACAAAAATGACAAAAATGAAGCAGCTAATAAGCTATGTGCGCTTGGCGGTACCCGCCTTGTGCCTGCTGTCGCTGGTGGTTCCGCCGGCGGAAGCCAAGAAGACGGACGACAAGTACAATCGTTATATTACGTTCCAGAATGATTTTCCATTTACGGTGTATCCTGTCATTCAGGTCCCGGCCGACATTTGCGACGGCGCCGCGGCTACCGGAGACAGGCGGATTATCATTAACTATGACGCGAAGACGGAAGGGCTGCCCACGGGCAAGAAAATCACCGTCTGGATTCCTCGAGAACAAAAGGAAGTGACGATAGATAAAAAGGAAATCATGAAGAACTGCTGGTATCAAAGCGGGCGTGTCTATATTTTCCCCGTGGCTCTAAAAACGTACGAGGCCAATATAGTCAAATTGGACCCCCTACAAACAAAAGTAATCACGACATATGACGACCCGACGCATCCGTCAGAAGCTGTCGACTGTTATAAGGGCGATAATAACGCCGAAGGTGATGCAGTCAAGGGAAACTGCATAACGGGCGTTTCCGGTGCCAGCTACTCTGTCGATGCGCCCGCGCAGCTGGCGGAATTTACCTTCGATGCGGACAATGCCACGGATCAAAACATGGATACCGGCGATCCGATGGCGGATATCGACGTGTCCATGGTCGACGAATTGTATATTCCCGTGGCAGGTTCCGTCGCCAATCATGGCGCTACCGGCTACATGGGCGGCGCCGCCGCGACCATCGACACGAATGGCAAAAACAACTTGAAGAAATTCAAAGATCGGATCGATGATTTCCTTTACGATCCGACGAGCCGTTCGAGCAGGAAGAGAGTTTGGCCGGTGTTTTCAGCTTATACCAGCCAGTATTTCAACGCCCCTAAAAAGGAAATAAATACCTTCAGCGACTTGTTGCCGGTAGAATTGGGTAAGAATGGCGGGAACACCATCATCCCGCATTTTCCTGGCGGCTATAACGCCATTGACATGACGCTGACACGAGGTCCTTCGACGAATTACTATACGGGGACAAACTATGTTACAGATAAAGGCTACCTGATTACCGGAGTGCAATATGACGAGAAAACGCAAAAGCCGGGGAATCCACAGGTGCAGCCCTATATCGACCGTTGGATGTATTGGGTAAAGCAGAAGGATAATCCTGGTTTTTGCGCGGACAAGACTAATTTGGAAAAGCTGAAGTGGCTAGATCATGTTTGCAAGTACGACAGCAAGAAGCAAGTCCAAGCTTGCACCTTCAAACATCAGTATTTCTGCGAGAAATTCCAGGAAAGCGTCAAAGTCGTTTGGGATCATTTCACCAATGATCCTGTCGATGGATTTAATCCAAATCAAGCGAAGGTCTGGCAGAAGTGTGGGTTTCCAAAAGCGCCATACCCCACGGATGACAATACCAAGAACTTCTGCATAATTCAGCAAATCGTGGGCTACGATTCGAAAGTGCTGGGTGGAGACCTGCCGGGGCGCGTGCAGGCGCTTCTGCGCGGGGTCGCCTTTGAGGCCAATGATCCGTACGATCCGAACCATCCCAGTGTGCCCAAGGCGGACGTACAGCAGTGGCAGTTCGATCCGTTTCTCACCTTCGCCGCGCCGTACGACAGCCAGTTCAACCTCAATCCCTATACCCGGCTGGTGCACGATAGCGGACAGGACGGCTTAGGCTCAGTGTCCTATTCGTTCTCCATTGACGACAAGTATGGCAATTTCCGTGATGCGGCGTCGGGATTCACCGTCGATGCCGGCGGCGTTACCGCACTGGAGAACAAGCGGCCCTACGATCCTTACCAGCAGTACACCGTGACCTGGGGGTATAACCGGGACCAGTTCAGCCTGGCCTGGCTGGATACCGGAATCGATCTCAATGGCATTCGGGCCAAGCTGGAGCAGATCGCCGAAACTCATGGCAAGCGACCTTTCCTGCTCAGACAGGGCGATAAGCTGGCCGTGCTGGGACACGACGGCAGCGGTGCCTGGCAGTTGACTAATCCGCTGACCACCAAGTCCGATCTGGAGGCTCTGGCGGCCCAGGAAAAGGAGAACAGCAGGGGCAAGAACCACACGTACCAGGATTTGATCGATCGCGTTTTCCTTAAGAAGCCGGCGGATGTGTTCCCCGCGCAGGCATTGAACGTCGATGCCGTCAATGAGCAGGCCATCGGCGTGCTGGATTTCGATGTGGATACCGGCTGGCCCGCCGGCGAAGCCAGACTGTACGATCAGATTGCGCTGAAGAATGCCGATGTGCCTCAAGCCAACAACTGGGTCAGCCTCATGACCTGCGGTCATGAGGTCCCGATTCGCGGCCCTGGCGCTCAGACGCTTCCCTTGAAATACGACACCGCGAAAGGTTATCTGCCGTGCGAAATCCTGGCGAAGGACAAGTTTGGCGATACCTTGAAGCTAAGCCTGGCGCCCGAAAAGAAAACAGGTGTCATCGACAATTACACCGGGTCGAAGGTGACCGACTGGACCACGCTATGGGGCTTTCCGACCGGAAAGAAGCATACCGGCCAGCCCCCGACGACCTCGGATCTGAACGCCAAGGACCTCCAGTATTGCCAGCAAAATTCGAGCCCTTATTTCAGCGTCTCCGGTTTTTGCAACAATGTGAATGTAGCGGCCGTATGGGCAGGTGCCCCCTTGGCGCGTGACGTGGTGTATATGGGGCTCGACTATGTGAACATGCCACGGGTCAATGTCTCCATCGCTCAGCCGCCGAAAAGCGGGCCCGATCCCGATGCGGTATTTTGGCCGAACGGTGCCAAGGTGACCGGCGAACTGATGCCGGACGGCGAGACCGTGCATGTCACCTGGCCGAAGGCCATCATAACGTCCGGCAAGCCGCTCAACTATTCGCTGACGTTCGGCGGACAATTCCAGGCATCTTGCAATACGCAGCAGAACCCGCCGATCAACCCCAACACCTACTGTGATGTGAAAATCAAGAAAGGTGATAAAACTTCCAAGAAGATGGACGTTGTTGCCATCAACTACACGGGGAAGCCGGTAACGCAGTCGGTTGTGCTCGAGGGGACCTTTGCGCCCGGGGTGCGCCCGTAATCATGCGCGCCGATCTGTACGTTGGGTAAATAGCAAGGGAGTGCGGTACCACGGCTTGTAGGGCGGGGGGCGAATCCCCGCCCTGAGTCCAGGGAACCCGAGTGGCCGGCGGGCGTAATGCGGCCGGTTGTCGCAAAGCGGTACAAATATACTAATAATATTTTAGTGAGGGATAGATTATGAAAACCAAGTTGATGTTATGCGCGTGTGTTTCGATCTTGAGCGTGAGTGCTTCTTTCGAGGCAGCCAGCAAGGAGCATTGCTCCATCAAGACCCTAAAGGGTACCTATACGTATTCGAGTCAGGGCTATTTTGCGGGCCATCCGTATGCCGAAAGCGGGATGGAGTCCTATAACGGCGCCGGTAACGTCGTTACGACGTATACCGATAGTTTGGGTCGTGCCAATATGGGTGATACCGCGACCTATGTCATCGGGGAGGATTGCCATGGCACCGTGACCTATAGTTCCGGCAGTGTCTATAACATCTATATCAGCCCGAAAGGCGATAGCATGACCTATATTCTGACCTCGGGCGACGGCGTCATCTCCGGCATCAGCCAGCGTATTTCAAACAAGCTGATCCTGAAGTAGCCTATACCGTCAAATAGTAACCGTTCAGTCCCCTGGGGCGTGGGCGTCCCGCCCGCTGAAAAAGCGGCCAGGATGGCCGTGTTCCCAGCATTAAAGAGGTATTAACGGTTACGTCAAATACTATTTTGGCTCTTTCGCAGGCTCATCTGAAACAGATGCGAAAGGGCCAGTGTAGGCAATACCCGCAGTGGGCGCGCTGCGCTAGTCTCTCTTGCGAGCGCGGGGGTGAGGGCGTGAATGTAGGACATGTCATTGCGTACCCCAGGGATGCAAGGGGAAGCCGCCTGCTTTCTGCTGGAAAGATTTTCTTTGCATAGATTTGTGCATCGAACGGCCGCCTGCCCACGATTGCAAGTGGACGACCGAAGCATCATTTGCAATTCCTGTAACAATAATCCCATACGATAGCGATCCTATGCAGCTCAGGTGCAGCTATCGAGACCGAATCCGCATTTTACGAGACGCTTAAGTACAGTCGGCAAGAAGCGTTTTTTCGCCACGGTATCAATGGTTGCCATAATCGGCATCGAAGTAGGCGCCGGTCGTAAAATGGAACGGTCGCTTTCCGACCTCACAGAAAGAATAAAGAGGAATGCGTCGATGAAGCTAGTCTCGAAATCGGTAATGCTTGGTATTTTGGCCATCACGCCTGCGATATGCCAGCCTGCCTACTATCAAACCAAGACGCCTTACGAGCCAAGGCAGGACCTGTCGATTTACCAGACGCCCCCGCCAGGTTTCATACCCGTGTTCACTGAGCTGGTTGCCCGTCACGGTTCGCGCGGCCTGTCGGGCATGAAGGCGGACCTGGCTGTTTACAACATGTGGAAACAGGCTTTCGATGAGGGCGCGCTGACGCCTTTGGGCGCAAGATTGGGTCCGGACGTTCTCAAAATCATGAAAGCCAATTTCCTGATGGGCTACGGCGTACCGGGCATCGGTAATCCCGGTTACGGCAACGAGACCGCGGTGGGTATCAAGGAACATACTCAGCTCGCTTCGCGCTTGCTCAAGCGTCTGCCGGGATACTGGCGAAGGATCGGCAAAGGGGCGGAGGCGGCTCCCCGGAAGATTGTCGTGGTGACGTCCGGCGTGGACCGGGCGGTAGACAGCGGCGCCTTCTTCATCCGGTCTCTGACCACCCGGCAACCCAATCTGGCAGGACTCATCACCTATCCGCCGGCTCCCGGGCCATATCCGGCGGATACGCCCGTGCCCCAGCCTGACGGGACCAACCGTTTCCTCCTCTATTTCCACAAGCTGGTGCCGAAAACCGATTTGGTGACGGACCCCGCCGATCCACTGTATTCCACCTACCTACAAAGCCGAGCGTATCAACACTATAAGGAGAAAGATGCCGATCTGGCGGCTAAGCAGGAGGCTATCTGGAGCAATCCCGGCGCGAACAAGGCCGGCCGTGCCGTGCTCAGCCGGCTGTTTACCCAAGATTTTGTGAACAAGATCGACACGGGTGTTCACAGCTTCGCCAACACGGGCACCTGGAGCTTTACCAGCAGCGACGGTCAGTTCACCAACACCCTGACGGGCGACGGCAAGACTACCATCAAGAGCCTCGCGGACGCCGGTTCGCTGATCTACGAACTCTATGCGATCGCACCGGGAATGAAGAATGAGGCTGGTGTCGACTTCAACCGTTATATGCCGGCCAGGCAGGCAAAATACTTTGCCTATCTCAACGATGCTTCGGATTTCTATGACAAAGGTCCCGGTATGACCGAGAAGGGAAACGTCACCTACGGAATGGCCGAGATTTTGGAGAACGATTTTTTCGGAGAGATCGACGCCATTGCGAAGGGGAATTTGTCCCTTGCCGCGAAGCTTCGTTTTGCCCACGCAGAGATCATTATCCCCTTTGCCTCCAAGCTGGGTTTGAAGAAGGTACTGGAACAGCTTCCTCAGGCGGAAATGTACACGTACGAGAACAATTCCTGGCGTGGTCAATACGTTTCTCCAATGGCGGCGAACATACAATGGGATGTCTACGGCAACGGCAAGGGAAAACTGCTAGTGAAGATGCTTTACAACGAGAAAGAAATCGATTTCAAATCCGACTGCAATGGCGCCAAGATTTCTCTTTCCAGCCACTTCTACGACTATCAGAAGTTGAAGGTTTGCTACGGTCGAGAGCCGTAGTGAATGAACTATAGATTGGATCATGCGGCAGGGAGGCCAATTTCATGGGGGATGAGATGAATAAACGGAATCGGGTAAAGGCCGGGTGTATGGCGAAACTTATATCCGTAGGGTTATTTGCGGCGGCGCTTTTAGGCGTCTGCACCGTTTCGGCTAATCCGGATTTCAGCGAGGTCGACGACATCCTGCATGGCGAGCGGCATTTGCTGCGCAACGATGATCTGCTTTTCGTCGGACATGTGTGCGGATATGGTCAAATAGATGCTCTATGCCAATCGCCACAGTGGGTTTTCGACACGGCGGACTCGCAAATCACCGGGGCCAAGGAGTTCGTGGGTGAATTCGGCCGTGGCGAGGACTGGTTCCATGATGATGCGGTAGCCGTGGGCCGGATGTTTGCTCTTCCGAACGATGTTATTGGAGGGCGAACGATGGGGCGGCTGGAATATTCAGACCATCAACATAAAGCGTTTGGTATTTATGATCCGACTCAGGGAAAGCGACTATATTCGGAAATTGATAGCACGGCCGAAATCGATTTCGTGACCATGGCCGATTTCAATTACGACGGATACGATGAGCTTGTGGTGCATACAGAATCCGGTGATGTATATGTTGCTACGGCGAAAAATACTCATAAGTTTGATGACGGGTTGGTTTGGACGAGACTGGGAAAAATCCTGCCATCGGATATCCAAAACCCGCCTGTTTTCGCCGTGGTTGAAATTGCGACGTGGCCACCAGAATCGCCCCGTTCAAAGGTGTTTGCAGGGGTGCGGCGGCGGGGAAAATTTCCCAACTATAACGGGCTTGAAGTGACCTATATCAGGGTTAATTCCGCTACACTGCAGCCTGATCCTACTGTGGTTACAAATGTTCTGAGTATTCCCGCTGGCGCGGATCATATCGGTGAACCGATTTCGCTGGCCGTTGGCCGCTATGGAACAACGGACCACGACCAGCTTGTGGTCGCGTATAGCACGCTGTCCGACCATGGATGGGTAGTGGCATATGATATTGACTTTCGGTATGGTTTCCAGTTGAAGGGATATCAGGACTTGGGAGATGGGGCGGAAAATGTCATTACAAAAAGCGGACGCATGTATTCACGCGGCCAATTCGACCAGGCGGTCGTTTGGAAGGGGGGGCGGACAAAACCCATGGCGAGTACGCTCAGGGTGCTCAGCTTCGACTCTAACTTGAATATCTTTACTCCAGCTAAGCTCGACTTTACCCGTGAATGCTTTGCGGACTTCGCGTTGGGCCGGTTTGATCGCAGGCAGAAATCGGGGGGCGAGGAGCCCAATCCGAATTTGCAGGTGGCTTTGCTGTGGAGGCCTGAATGTGAGTCAAAGCCAAAGGCTCAAGTTGAAATCTACCACATAGACCCTGCAAAACAATTCCAGATAAGTCTGGCATCAAGGTTTCGGGCTGCACAAATATCGGAGTCAATAATCAGCGGAAGACTGCTTTCTGGTGATTTCCGGGGCCGGTCTCTGATGTTGGGCGAGCCTACAAAGGTCGTATTGGAGTCTTACACTCAGCCGAGCGTCGTGATCGGCGCACCGCCCATGCATGTGGATTACATTACTCCGGTTCCGGTGACCGGCGTTGATCCTACCGTTCTCAATTTGAGTGCCGTTCCGGCAAGCTTTTATTCGCAATACGAAAAAGAAGAAGGTTCCACTGAGACAAGCAATGCCAGCAATACTACTAGTTGGTCGAGGGGGCTGTCGGCAAGGGTCAAGGCGAAAGTAACCATCGGTGACCCCAAGAACAACAGTTTCACCGCTAAGCTGGAAGGCGGGATCGAGGAAGTGCAAAAGGGAGTTGTAGAAAAAGAAACGGAGAACTACAGTTCCTATGAGCTCAATATGTCTCAAAAGACCGGGTTTACCGATCAGGTTTGGTATACGAGTTCAAGGCTCAATTTCTACCTTTATCCGGTGCTGGGACAGAAGGTTTGTCCGAAGGACGGTACGGTGGGTGAGGATTGTCCGGAGGACAGCAAGATGCAGGCCTACGTTATGTTTTCCGCACCGGATAAGGTGAGCAACTATACGCTGCCTGCTCGAAGCGTCGAGTGGTTTCAGCCGCCGTGGGAACCCGGCAACGTGTTTTCCTATCCGGCGAGCGAGGAACAATTGAAGAAGATCGATGGCGAATACTTAATGTTGGGGTCGAGCAGCAACCAGACCTGGTTCACGGACGATAGCGGTCTAAGCCTGGAGACGAAATGGACCTCGGGGAGCAGCTCGAAGCAAAGCGTCGGCAGCACCTTGTCCACCACCTATGATGTGTCGACGTCCGTATCCGGGACGCTTGGAGCAAAAAAAGTGGCTCAGGGAGAGTTTGGGATGGACCTTTCGTGGGAGTACACTGGAATGACGGAAAGCTTGAACACCCAGACGGTTTCGCTTGCGAGATCGACCGGAATCACCGTAGAGAAACCTTCTACCTTTCCGGCTCCCGCGCAATATCAGTACGCTATCAGACCCTACGTCCTTGCCCATCTTCGGCCGAAGCGTAACTTCGATGGTCCGCCACAGTTGGGAGATCTCACCGCATTTGGTGCTTTTCAGACGGTTTTCCTCGCGGACCCGACGGACATCAACGCAGGCGGCTGGTGGAAGCAGGCCTATACCGCGGCTCCGGATATTGCCTTGAATCATCCGGCCCGCTGGGATTTCCAGAACGGTAATATTGGGAAGCCGGAGTGTGTTGGCGTGAAGGCCCAGTCCAAGACTGCGCAATGCGCAAAACTTGCGGATAAGTTTCCAACCAATCCTTGGCTGAGTCCATTTCACTGGATGCGGGGACTTTTCATCACTCATGCCGAATTCAACGGCAGGGGACCGCACCTGCTGGCTGCCAACGGCGGGGATAAACTGATGCTCCAGGCACGCGTCTATAACTACAGCTTGAAATCCATGGACGCCGGCACGGCGGTTCACGTTAGGTTTTATGGACAGCCGTGGAATGTACGGAATAATGAGCCGTTGAAACAGGACGGAAAATTGCTCCCAAGTTTTTTGATCGGCGAAGACAGACTGGGACCCATTCCTGCTTTCAGTAGCGATGGCGATCTGAACTGGACGCTGGCGAAAACGACTTTCGATACCTCGAAATATGCCGGTCAGTACCTTACCTTCTGGGTAGTGGTATGGATGGAAAAAGGTGGCGCGCTGGTTAGAGAAATCCCCGGCCATGGGTTGGAAAAAGTACCGGAGAATCTGGCGTCCCTGGCTGAAGTGCCGATTGAGGAATACAGCAACAACGTCGGCTTTTACAAACAGGCCTTCTACGTTAGCAAAGAGTCTTCTTCGCTAGCGCGATCAGCGACCGGTCAGAGCGTTGAGCAGGTGGCCCAGACGACTCAGGTGGCGGATGACGGCTGGGAAACGGCAAAGTCAAAGCATCAAGGAAAGCGCGAGTTCAGGCTCAAAAAGAAGAAACTGCCCTCCCATCGCGTCGCTGCGGGCCAGTCCACTGAAATACGGGTGAAACTGTTGGCAGGCAAGATAAGTGACCCGGCGGTCACTGTGGTTTTTTATGACGGCGATCCGAAACAAGGTGGCGCTGCATTCGATGCGGAGATCGCGCCTTATCTGAAGGCCGGTAGCGAATACGAGGTCAGCGTGCAATTTGCATCGGAAGAGTGTGGAAAGCACCGCATCTTTGTCGTGGCAGGGGCGGGCAGCCCGTCAGAGCAGGTTGTTAGCTATCCTGTGATGGTCGAGTGCGGCCTGACGCAACAGGGTGGCTGATTCCTGCATTCGATTGGGACTTCACTGCTTCCAACCCCATCCTGAGGGTCCTGCCGTGAGTGATGTGGTTCCCATTGTGCGGGGGGTTGTAAGCTCTGACCTCTTGGTAGAACAGCAATCAGGCAGTTTGCTGTTGGGTTTGTGTTTTGAAATGGACTTCACCCGGAGTCTTGTCATCTAAGGCAGCCAATGCCAGGGCGCCGTCGTCACTCTGATCGCACCGCTGGCCGTCGGTATAGCAGCTTCGGGGGCTGGAGCGGCAACGACCTGACCTGCGCAGTCATGCTGAACGCGACTCGGAAAGTGGGGGATGTTTCGGTAGCACTCGGGGCGGGGTGACTCACGAGGGACCGCGTGACCGCCCCGATTTGATGGGTCCGCCTGCTGGAGGCTGCCGACGGCTGCGTGGAAAGGGCGGAATGGGGTGTCGTCGACGCCGACATGGTGGAAAGCAACGCCCCCGTGAAGCTGGTGCGTGACAAAGACGGTTCCTCTGGCTCTTGCGCTGTCGCCGGACACGGCTAAGCCGAAAGCTGGGCGAAGGGCTGCGGAATCCCGATTTCCACCTGCCGCAGGGGAAAAGCCGAATAGTTGACCTGGTCAATCGACTGCGGCTGAGCGGTGACAACCCCTTCTCGAAGGCCGGTTCCGGCTCTGCAAGTGCCGGCCTTCCTACCCGTACCAAGCCTTTCACGCCTCGATGTCGCTTGTCAGTGGAGTCTGGCTTTCGTCCGCTGGTACAAACACCAGCTCCGCCACAGCGTGCTTCGCCACGCCAGCCAAACGTCATGCCGGGAACGATGGGCCTCTTCTCGCGTGACGCGAGCAGGTCTATCAGGCGGCCCGCGCACGGTAGCCCGAGCGGTCGAACTGTGCCCCCGCAACTGGGAACCCATCGGCGACGTCTGATTGAATCCCGTCAATGACCTCTTCCAACCGAGCGTTCCTCCGGCAAGGGCTCTATTAAGGATGTGCGACAATTGCCTGCGTAAATACCGACTGGGATGAATTTTCCTTTCGAGTGTCGAAGGAATCATGAACAACGCTGCGACCCGGGAAAAAATACACCATATTTGGGACGAACTGTCGGACTTCGAGGCCGCGCAATCGGACCAAGCTGCCGCCCATCTAATGGAAGCCCTTTGCAATCTGGCGGATGCCTGGAATGCAACCTGGGGCGGCGCCACTCGCATGGGTGGGGACTTTCAAAACGATCCGCTGCTGGGCTGGCGCGTATCCGCCATGAAGCTATTGCAACCCATTGCCCTCCAGTCGAACGAAGGACCTTTCAAGGAAATCCTGAAGCTTTGGGACCGGCGGGACATCGATCCATCCTTCCTCCTTCCCATGCGCGGTGTGGGAACGTTCAGGACATACTCCTTCCGGAGGGAATTGCCGCCGGAATGGTTCGAGTCGCCGTTTTACAAGGCCTATTACGGCTTCGTCGGCACCTGCGACTCGGTCTTTGTCGGATTTCCCCTCAACCAGGATGCCGAGTCCCATTTCGGATTCTATTCCCACAAAGTGTTCAGCGACGAAGAAATCGCGCTGCTTACCTACGCGGTGCGCGGCATCAAGTGGTTTCACCGCCAGCTCATGCTGAGCCACGGTCTGCTGATGGCTTCCTCCCCTCTGACGCCGACCGAGCGCAGAGTGCTTCACCTGCTGCTGACCGAAGCTTCGGAAAAAACTATTGCGGACCAAGTTGGCCTCGCCGTTTCCACCACCCACCAGCACGTCATCGCCATTTTCCGAAAATTCGGCGTCCGCAGCCGGGCAGGGCTGATGAGCCTGTGGCTGAACCGGGGCGGCTGAACCTCCTTCTGCATCCAAGGACTCCATTCAGAGACAGGCATCTCCGACGCTTGCTTGCTCGTTGTGTGCGAGAGAAACAGTATACCCCTACCGAATAGCGGATATGGCTTTTCGATAACATCAGGTAGCATTAAAAGGTTTGCGATAATACTATGTCGTGGCAGATAGTGTTCCGCATACTCGGTCTTGTGCCACAGTGCGCGCAGCCGGCGGTAGCACGTCCAGAGCTCAGGTGCCGAACAAAACAGGAACTAAAGGAAAGCACTAGTCTCTAACTCTCGGAAGGGATCGTAATGGCATCCCGCTGTTGTTCGACGGGGCTATTCATCAGGTCATGAAAAACCGAGTCTGTGGTGATGTGGGTATTGAATACGTGGTAGTGGCGTTGGTCTCGGCATTAAAGTGGCAGGGTTAATACTATAGTCGGCGCTGGATCGAGGAGAATTAATATGTGGTTTCGTAACAGAATCAAGATGTACTTGATTACCGGCGGCCTGCTCTCGTCAGGGCTGGCAGGAGCGGCATTTGGTGCGACGGGGGCTGACCTCGTCGTGCTGGGCGATGTCTATACGATGAGCAGCACGCGGCCCCATGCCGGAGGACTTGCGGTCAGAAATGGCAGGATCATTTACGTCGGCAAGGCGTCGGAAGCGAAGAAACGGCTTCGTCCCGGCGGTGAATTGATCAGGCTCAAACCCGGGCAGACGGTTTTGCCTGGTCTGATCGACTCCCACGTCCACATGCTGGACGCGGGTGTACTGCACGAGCAATGTTTCCTGGGGGAACCCAAGACCAAAGACGAGATGCTTGCCACCATTGCGAAATGTGCTCAAGACCATCCCGAGCTCACTTGGGTGATCGGAAGCGGATGGCCGCCGACTTTTTTCGACGAGAATGGGCCCAAGAAATCGGAGCTGGACGCCGTGATATCCGATAGGCCGGCCGTGTTTTACGGCCAGGACGGCCACTCCGCTTGGTTGAATTCAGCGGCGCTTGCTGCAGCCCACATCAACGAGAAGCCGGATCCTCCTGGGGGACGGATCATACGAGACGCAACGGGCGAGCCTAGCGGCACGCTGCTCGAAGCGGCAGTGGATCTGGTGGTGGAACATATTCCGAAACCTTCACGGAAGATGATGCTGGCCGGCTTGGACTACGCCCAACGGTATCTTCATTCACTCGGAATTACGATGGTCCAGGACGCGAACGTCGATCTGGACACCCTCGAGACATATTCCGATGCGGCACGCTCGGGCAAACTCACGATGAAAGTGGTCGCGGCTCAGGCTACCGACCCCAATCGGTCCGCCGATCAAGTCGACGAGCTGGTCAGGCGCCGGAACAGATTTACGTATGGCCACCTCACCGCGGGCACCGCGAAGATTTTCATTGACGGCGTGCTCGAATTCCGTACGGCGGCACTCATTGAGCCTTACGAGGGGCGCGGGAATGAGCGAGGCATGCTCAGGTGGACGACTGAAACCTTAAAGGAACTGGCTATCCGCCTCGATCGCGAAGGTTTTCAAATGCACATGCACGTCATAGGGGACGATGCGGCCCGCCAAGGGCTCAAGGCCATCGCGGCGGCACGAGCGGTCAACGGCGTCACCGATAACCGGCACCAGCTCGCACATCTCGAGCTCGTCGATCCCGCCGATATTCCCCGCTTAGGCAAATTGGGGGTCATCGCGAATTTCGAGCCTTTCTGGATGTATGCCGACGAGTCCATTACCAAGATTACGATACCGCTCATCGGCCCCGAACGCGGCAATCGGTTGTACCCGATCCGCTCGGTGGCCAAGGGCGGCGCCCTGATCACCGCGGGAAGCGACTGGCCGGTGTCGACGCCCAATCCGTTCCTGGCAATGGAGGTCGGAATCACTCGGCAGTCGCCGACGCGGCCGCATGGCGCGCCATGGATACCGCGAGAACGGGTTTCCCTCAAGACGCTCCTCAGGGCCTACACGATTGCCGGCGCGTATGTGAACCACCGCGACTACGAGACTGGCTCGCTCGAATCCGGTAAGGTGGCGGATTTTATCATCATCGACCGCAACCTTTTTACTATCCGGCCGCATGCGATCGGAAAAACGGTAGTGCTACGGACGTTTGTCGATGGGCAACAGGTCTATGAGTACCAGCCTGCGGGGACTGACTCACACCCCGGATCTAAGGGGCGCCAATAATAATATCGAATTGTGTGGCCCGTAAATGAAGAGATGCCGTGAACCGGCCTGCCGTCCGGGCAGAGACATAAGAAAATGAAAATCGTGGGAGAGCATCAATGAAGACAATAGTTCAGGGTATGACATTCTGCACGCTATACCGCATCGCCATGAATATCTTGGGGTGCTGTACCGTTCTGCTCGCCACTGTTCCTGTGTCTGCGGAGGTCGATTTCAGCAAGCTTGACGATATATTGCAGGGCGACAGGACGTTGCTGCGTACCGATGATTTGGTTTTCTCAGGGAATTTAGGGACATCCCTTGGGCCGACCCATATTTCCTTCATGACGTCGCAGTCGAAAGTCACCAACTCCTACCGAGAGGATCTGGGCAGCGGTCGGATAGTATGGAACGGCACTTTGGCATTAGGGCGTATTTTTAATCTTCCCTTTGATGTCATTGCCGACGTGACCTCCGGCGGGGACAGTCAAGTTGCTTTGCTGACGGACCCGGTAGGCGGCGGACAGATCACCGATCAGATCGATAACGAGAATGCCGTCGCCGATTATGCAACGACGGTGGATCTAAATTACGACGGCTACGATGAGCTGGTGGTGCATACGGGGCTGGGCAAGGTATTCGTGGGGACCGCAAAAGACATCAACAACATGTCGTCCGGGCTTAAATGGCATCGTATGGGCGGGGACGAGTTCAGGGGCACTTCGGCGCCACATGCGTTTGCAGTAATCGAGTTCGTAGAACCGGCGGCGAAAGCGGAGAAGCGGAAGAAAGCATTTCTGATGGCCAAGGCTACGCCGGAAGGAAAGCTTATTCTGAATGCCCAGGTGGTGGATCCCCTCACTTTGGAGGGACGGCACACGATACTCGTTTCAGAATTGAAACTTCCCGGAACGGGCAAGGCTATCAACTCGCTTTCATTGGTCGTTGGCCGATTCGGTGCGCTTGACCACGACCAGCTCTTGTTGGCATACAGCGACGCAGTCGGCGCGGTGCGCGCGGTAACTTATGATTTGAGTCCCTCTCGCGGCTATGTCGGAAAAAATGTCCTGGATCTGGGGAAGGCGAAGCATGTCGTAGTCAAGAAGGGCCATTTGAACGGACTCGGTACATTCGATCAGGCCGTGGTATGGCTAGGAGATTTGGATCATCCTGGACCGAGCAGCTTGAGCGTGCTCACCTTCGATCAGAACCTGAACATCGCCAATCCGGCCAAGGCAAGTTTTAGTCCCGAATGCTTCTCGGATTTGGCCGTGGGCCGGTTCGATAGCAGGCAGAAGCAGGATGCCAATGCGCCGGATTTCAATCAACAGGTGGCCATACTGTGGCGGCCCAACTGCAAGAGCAGTAATGATAATGACAAAAAGCTCCTCGTCGCCATTTACGATGTGGATGCTCGGCATGCCTACAAAATAAGTCACACTTCGTCCTATTACGAGCCTATCAACGCCAATGTCTCCCAAGGCCAATTGGTTGCAGGTGACCTCAGCGGACGTTCACTCAGGCTCGGCAGTCCGGTCAAATTGACCAGTTCGGAGACGAGCTATCAGGTCGCATTACAGAGCCCCCCCATGCATGTGGATTGGGCGGTCCCTATGGGCGGGTTTGAGTCCTCGGTGCTTAACCTCAGCGCGGCGCCGGACCAATTTTTTACGACCTATTCCTCCTCGAGCACGACCACAGTGGCGGCGTCGTATAAGAAATCGGTGGGCGCGGCTTGGGGCCGCTTTTTCAAGGGAGATGGCGCTGTTGGGGTTGGCTGGGACTCGGAGAATTTTTTCGCCGCTCAAACCAAACTATCGATACAGCGTAAAACCGACGTCACCAACGATTCCTTGTTTTCACAGGATAAAGCGAGGACGGACGAGCTGTCTGCAGGAAGCGGGTATTCGGATATGCTCTGGTATTCGTCCACAGTGCGGTATTCCTACATCTACCCCGTGCTGGGGCAATCAATGTGCCCGGATTCAGCGCCCAATTGCGGCGAATCCGAGAAAGGGCCGATGGTGATCGAGTTGGGGGTTGATAAGGTGGTCAAGCCGGTATTTCAGGCCGGAAGCGGCGTGGAATGGTATCAACCGGTAACCGAGCCTGGAAACGTGTTTTCTTATCCCAACGGAATAGCCCAGTTGAGCTCTAATAGGATCAACCCTGGCTTTCAAGCGCTCACCGAAGCCGAGCCGAGCTGGGTGTTTACGGACGGTATTCCGGTCGATCAGGCATACCGTTGGGATCGGAGCGCTAACTCGGAGAAAACGCTGGCGACGACGAAGAGCTGGAATCGTGAAGCCGGTGCGGGGATTAAGTCGCAGATATCCAAAACTGTTCACGTCGAAGCTGATATATTGGCGGGGGTGACTGACGACGAGCTCGATAAGACCGAAGACACAAGCTCGACCTCACTCAGCCGATCTACGGGCATTACTCTCAGTAAGGGAAGCCAGGTGTTTCCCGATCCGGGGTCTTATAAATATTCTGTCCAGGCTTATATCTTCGGCCGGAAGCGCCCGGAAAAGTGGCCGGATTTCTCGCGCGCCACTGCTGATCTAAGAACCAACGGGCCGATACAGGTGGGTTACAACGTCGACCTTCAAAGCGCGGGAGGCTGGTGGGAGCGGACGTATACGCTGCCGGATGTAGCCTTGAACCATCCGTCACGCTGGCGTATCGAACCTCAGGCGGTGAATGACGAGGCTGGCACGGCTTGCCGCGGCGATGATTGCGCAGTGTTCAACGAGGCCGACGTCAAAGATGTTTGGAACAGCCAGTTCTACTGGATGCGCGGCTTTTTCGTGACGCGTGCCGGAGCCACGCCGGCGCAGACCATGGAAGGTTCCTTACAGAAGAGCGACCTGACGGCGGGAGAGCGTGTATCCTTGCGCGCCCGTGTTTACAACTACAGCTTGGTTGGCATTTCGGGAGCCGGCCGGGTCAAGGTGCGTTTCTACGGCCAGCGTTGGAACCGGAAGGGAAACCAGCCATCGGGGGAGAGTTTCCTGATCGAGGAAAAGACCTACAGCTCTATCCCTGGTTTTGGAACCTTTCCGACCGATGAAATGAACTGGATTTGGGCAGAGACGGAGTTCGACCCCAGTCCTTACGTTAACCAGGAACTGGTGTTCTGGATGGTCGTTTGGCTGGAGGACGGCAAGGGGCAGAAAGCGGCGGAAATGGCCGACCACGGTTTGAACAATCTGCCCGGCGATTTGAAGACAATGAGTCAGCTCAATGCCGGAGAAGGAGGATTACTGGAACGGCATAGCAACAATGTTGGGGTATACCGCTACGCGTTTCATGTTTTTCCTGCGAAGAACGCCGCTTCCCTTGCTACGGCTGAAATGGCGGAATCACTGGACGCCGACGTCCTCGCGAGCAAGAAAAAGGCGAAGCTGCGCGACAAGACCAAAGTCGTCAAGTTTCGCGTCACGCCGCGTCGGTCTGTTTTTCCGGGCGATACCGTTATCATCGAGCTGATCTTGAAGAATCTCGATGTCCCGGTGGAGCTTCCGACGGACGTGTACTTCTTCGATTCGGATCCGGATATGAATCCGGAAGACGAAAGCGATGCGCCGTTCGAATCTGAGCGTATCTCCTACATGGGGGCATACGAGAAACTGTCGGTGGAAGTGCCCTACGTCGCCGAACGTTGCGGCAAGAACGTTCTCTACGCAGTAGTGCCAGAGCGCAATATCAAGGTGAAGACACGCTTTAACGTGATTTGCCGGTGACTTATGCCGCTAGAAGCGATGAAAGTCAAGGTCGAAAAATGTTAGATTGCCGTTTGATGATTAGAAAGACCTGAATCCATGGCCATCTCCATGAATTTCTATGAAAATCGTTGGGATAGACGCTATTCGAGAACCATTCTGGGTGAGGCGAATTCTTTTCTATCTGATTGATTTGTATGGAGATACGCGAAAATCCGCACGGATTCAGGAAAGAGGGCGATATTTAGCCAGAACGGGAAACTCGATATTTTCAATAGCACGATTTACGGCAACAGCGCGAAGGCCGGAGGTGGGCTTTATAACTATACGTCGAGTCATGCAAGGGTATTCAACTCGATCTTAGCCAACGACGCGGGCGGCGATTGCTACAATGTGGACGGCAGTGTCGTTTATCTTGGCGGCGTCAATCTTATCGAAGATGGCTCCTGCGAGGCGACCATCCCGAACCTGACCGGTGATCCCAAGCTGGGCCCACTCGCCAACAATGGCGGGCCAACGCAGACTTTCGCGCTGCTGGAGGGAAGTTCGGCCATCGATTCGGCCGATGACGATGTCTGCGCGAAAGAATATGGAGCCAACAATCTGGATCAGCGCGGGATACCGCGGCCGCAGGGTATGCACTGCGATATCGGGGCGTTCGAAGCGGTTCAGTCATCTGAGGGACTGGCTTCTTCAGTCCTGGGCTTCTTCGACAGGAGCGTGGCGGACGGTTCTCTGAAGGGTATTGGCTTAGGAGTTCTTGTGGAGCGCAAGCTCAAGAAGTTTCGCGAGGAATTGATTTTGGATGAAGCCCACATCCGCGCAAACGCGAGGCGTCCAGGCTGTCGGGGGCTTCACAATACCCTTCAAGACATCCGTACCGCCGGCCCTGTCCAGTTGTCTCAACGCGTGACGGGCAAGAATGCCGGGGTTCTTGCTACGCAGATTCAGGTTTTGATCGAGGAGTTCGGCTGCCCTAAGCGCTAATCGAGGGAGCCGCAGTATCGGCGGGAAAAATTCGGCGGCTAGCTTGAAAGGGATTCCGATGCAGGTTTTCAGGAAGCATGTTGGTCCCGACCTTCCCTGAACGGATGCGCGCCCAGGCTATCTTGGGGTGTCGTGCAGACGGACGAATTTGGCCTGTCCTATGCGAGTTTTGCTCCAAGCATGAGCGTATCGAGGCAAGACAAGACACGCTTCCGGTTTGGAAAATCCGGTGGAGCCGATTTACGGCTCCACCCTCTTGGGTTTAAAAGCTCGACAAACCGATGAAGTTGTAGCCGGCATCTACATAGAGAATCTCGCCGGTAATGCCGGAGGCGAGATCCGAGCAGAGGAAGGCGGCGGCGTTGCCGACTTCTTCGATGGTGACGTTCTTGCGGAGCGGGGAGGCCTGTTCGGCTTTCGCCAGCATTTCCCGGAAGTTGGCGATGCCCGAGGCGGCCAGCGTCCGGATGGCGCCGGCGGACACGGCGTTCACCCGGGTGCCTTCGGGCCCCAGCGAATAGGCCAGGTAGCGGACGTTGGCTTCCAGGCTGGCTTTGGCGACGCCCATGACGTTGTAGTTGGGGACGGCGCGTTCGGCGCCCAGGTACGACAGGGTGAGCAGGGAGCCGTTGCGGCCGGCCATCAGCGCCCGGCCGGCCTTGGCCAGGGCGGCGAAGCTGTAGGAGCTGACGTCGTGGGCGATGCGGAAGTTCTCGCGGGTGACGGAGTCGATGTAGGAGCCTTCCAGGGCTTCGCGGGGGGCGAAGGCCACCGAGTGGACGATGCAGTCGAGCCCGTCCCAGTGCTTGCCGAGGTCGGCGAACAGTTGTTCGATCTCGGCGTCGCTGGCGACATCGCAGGGGAGGACGATGGAGGAGCCGCATTCGGCGGCCAGCTTTTCCACGCGTTCCTTGAGCTTCTCGTTCTGGTAGGTGAAAGCGATCTCCGCGCCCTGCGCCTTCATCGCTTCGGCGATGCCCCAGGCGATCGAACGGTTGCTGGCGACGCCGACGATGAGTACACGCTTGTCTTGCATGAAGCCCATTGGATGCTCCTTCGGGATGGGGTCTTTGAAAAGGCGCAGAGTATCGCCAAGGGCTCAGGGGCTGTCCAGCTCTATCGTGCCGGAGTGGTTCGCGTATAATTGCGCACCTTTTTCATGGGCTCGGATTGTGATTACGGGATCGAGCGAACTCGGGTTGGTTCTGCTGCTGGCCGCCGCCCTCGGGCTGGCGGGCTGCGAGGGGCCGCTCAACAGCCCGTATCCGGCGGCCGATGCCGAGCGCAACATCCTGTATTCCTCGTTTTCCGAACGCCCCAAGCACCTCGACCCCGCGCGTGCCTACAGCTCCGACGAAAGCCTCATCATCGGCCAGATCTACGAGCCGCTGCTACAGTATCACTACCTCAAGCGCCCTTATGCCCTGGAGCCGGCGACTGCCAAGGCCTTGCCGGAGATCCGCCATCTCGACGCCAGCGGCAAGGTGCTGCCGGCCGGGGCGCCGGATTCGGCCATCGCCTACAGCGAGTACGATTTCCGCCTAAAGCCGGGCATCCGGTTCCAGCCGCATCCGGCCTTCGCCCGCGGCGCGGGGGGAGAGTATCTCTATCACCATCTTAGTCCCGAGCAGCTCGCCGGCATCCGGACCTTGGCGGATTTCCGCGAAACCGGCACGCGCGAGTTGACGGCGCAGGACTACGCCTACCAGATCAAGCGGCTGCTGCATCCGGCGCTGCATTCGCCGATCGCCGAGCTGATGAAGGAGCATATCGTCGGCTTCAAGGCACTGGGAGATGCGGTGGAGCGCGATTATTTCGCGGCTCCCAAGGGGCAATTCTTCGATCTGCGGCCTTATGCCCTGGAAGGCGTGCAGGTTCCGGAACCCCATCGTCTCGTCATCCGGCTCAACGGCAAGTATCCGCAGTTCCGCTTCTGGCTGGCGATGAGCTTTTTCGCCCCGATGCCCTGGGAGGCCGACGCCTTCTACGCCCAGCCGGGGCTCATCGAGAAGAACATCACGCTGGACTGGTATCCGGTGGGGTCGGGCCCTTACCTGCTGGCGGAGAACAACCCTAACCGCCGCATGGTGCTGGAGCGCAATCCTTTCTTCCATGAGGACCGTTATCCGGCGGAGGGCGATCCCGAGGACGGGCCGAACGGTCTGCTGGCCGATGCGGGCAGGCTCCTGCCGCTGGTCGACCGGCTGGTGATGAATCTGGAGAAGGAAACGATCCCCTATTGGAACAAGTTCCTGCAGGGCTATTACGACTATTCCGGCATCGCTTCGGACAACTTCGACCAGGCCGTGCAGTTCGGCGGCTCGGGCAGCCCGGAGCTGACGCCGGAAATGCGGGAGAAGGGCATCCGCCTGGAGACTTCGGTGGCGGCTTCCGATTACTACCTGGGGTTCAACCTGCGCGACCCCGTGGTTGGCGGGCTCGACGAGGCCCATTGCAAGCTGCGCCAGGCGCTCAGCATCGCCATGGACTACGAGGAATTCATCGCCATCTTCATGAACGGCCGGGGGGTGCCGGCGCAGGGCGTGCTGCCGCCGGGCATCTACGGCTACCAGGAAGGCGAGAAGGGGATCAACCCTTACGTCTACGACTGGGTGGACGGGGCGCCCCGGCGCAAAAGCATCGAAGCGGCCCGCCGTCTGCTCGCCGAGGCGGGCTATCCCAACGGCGTCGACGCCGCGACCGGCAAGCCCCTGGTGCTGTATCTCGATCTTTCTACCCATGGGGCGGACGACAAGCCGCTGCTGGCCTGGTACCGCAAGCAACTGGAGAAGCTCGGCGTGCAACTCGTGTTCCGCGCCACCGATTACAACCAGTTCCAGCAGAAGATGGCGGCGGGCAACGCCCAGATCTTCCAGTGGGGCTGGAATGCCGATTACCCTGATCCGGAGAACTTTTTTTTCCTGCTCTACGGGCGCAATGCCAAGGTGCCGAACGGCGGCGAGAACGCTTCCAACTATGTGAGCGAGGAATTCGACCGGATGTTCGAGCGGATGCGCAGCCTCGACGACGGGCCGGAGCGCTTAGGCTTAATCGAAGCCTTGCAGGAAAAGGTCCGGCACGACGCGCCCTGGATCTTCGGGCTGCATCCCAAGTACTTCTCGCTGCATCATGCCTGGTACGGCAACCTCAAGCCCAACCTGATGGCCAACAACAAGCTAAAGTACATGAAGATCGACGCCCGGCAGCGCGCGGCCCGCCGTGCCGAGTGGAACCGGCCGGTCTGGTGGCCGCTGCTGGCCGGACTCATGCTGCTGCTGGCCGCGGTCGTTCCGGCCTACCGCAGCTACCGCCGGCGGCAGAGGGCCTCGGCGCTATGACGGCCTATCTCATCCGGCGCGCGCTGTACGCGCTGCCGCTCCTGCTCGGCGTCAACGTCCTCACCTTCGTGCTGTTCTTCGTGGTCAACAGCCCCGACGACATGGCGCGGATGCATCTGGGGCAGAAGCACGTGACCCAGGCGGCGATCGACAACTGGAAGCACGAGCGCGGCTACGATCTGCCACGGCTCTGGAACGGCGGGGCCGAGGGGACGGCCAAACTGACCGAAACCATCTTCTACCAGAAATCGGTGGGGCTGTTTCTGTTCCGCTTCGGCCGCTCCGACAGCGGGCGCGACATCGGCGCGGACATCGCCCAGCGAGCCTGGCCTTCGCTGGCCTTCGCCGTGCCCGCCCTGATCGTAGGTCTCCTGGTCCACATCACGCTGGCGGTGGGGCTGGTGTTCTTCCGCCTGACTTACCTGGAGTTCTGGGGCGTCGCGGTATGCGTGGCGCTGCTTTCGATTTCCTCGCTGTTCTACATCATCGGCGGCCAGTTCCTGTTGGGTAAGCTCCTGCTGCTGGTGCCGATTTCCGGCTATGACGGCGGCTGGAACGCGGTCAAGTTCCTGCTGCTACCGGTGCTCATCAGCGTGGTGGCGGGCATCGGCCCGGGTGTGCGCTGGTATCGGACGCTGTTCCTGGAGGAGGTGGAACGCGACTATGTCCGCACCGCCCGCGCCAAGGGGCTCTCGGAAACCCTGGTGCTGTTCACCCATGTGCTGCGCAACGCGCTGATTCCCATTCTCACCGGCGTCGTGGTCATCCTGCCTTCGCTGTTCATCGGCAGCCTTATCACCGAATCGTTCTTCGCCATTCCGGGCCTGGGTAGCTACACCATCGACGCCATCGCCCAGCAGGATTTCGCCATCGTCCGCGCCATGGTGTTCCTGGGCTCGGCGCTGTACATCCTGGGCCTGGTGCTCACCGACATCTCCTACACCCTGGCCGACCCGCGCGTGCGCCTCGACTGATGCCGACCCTGCTCTGGACCGACGCATTGTTCCTGCTGCTGCTCGCCATGCTGGGCGGGCTGATCTGGCAGACCCGCAGCCATGAGCATCTGCGCCGGCCCTGGCGCAAGGTCGCCCGCAGCCGCAGCGCGATGATTTCGGCGGTAGTCCTTTCGACCTATCTCTTGATCGCGGTGCTCGATTCGATCCATTTCCTGCCGCGGGACGGCGGGGGGGAAGCCAGGTACAAGACCGAGCCGGTCAGCGTGCTGGACTGGTGCCTGACGCCACTGCGGACGCGGGTGGAAAAGACCTATTCGGCGCCACTGGCGGTGCAGGGCTATGCCAGGGAAAACCTGCGCCAGGCCGACGGCAGCACGCGCTGGGACTATCCGCGCCTTAAGTTCGGCGGCGCCCATCTGAAAGACCCGGAGCGGGATTGGCTGGGCGACGTGCTGCGGACCGGTCTCAAGGGAGCGGCCGGCGGCTTGGGTCTGGGCGCGATTCTCTGCTTCGGGGTCGTTCTGCTGATCGCAAGAATACGGGAGCTGCCGGCGTCCCTGGTCGGCAGCGAGGTGCTGTCGGGCCAGAGTGAGATTCCCTGGCGCGCCATCCTGGGCACCGTCGCCGGGCTGTGCGTGGCCGGCGGGGTGCTGGGCGAACTGGGCCTGAAATACCACGTGTTCGGCACCGACAAGGTGGGCGAGGACGTGCTCTACCAGGCGCTCAAGAGCATCCGCACCGGCATCCTGATCGGCACCCTCACCACCTTCGTGACCCTGCCGCTGTCGCTGCTGCTGGGTATCCTCGCCGGCTATTTCCGCGGCTGGGTGGACGACGTGATCCAGTACGTCTATACCACGCTGAACTCGATTCCCGGCGTGTTGCTGATCGCGGCGGTGATCCTGCTGACCCAGGTCTACATGGCCAAGCACGAGGAGGAATTCGCCAGCCTCGCCCTTCGCGCCGACCTGCGCCTGTTGTTCCTGTGCCTGATTCTCGGGATCACGAGCTGGACCGGGCTGTGCCGGCTGCTGCGCGCCGAGACCCTGAAGCTGCGCGAGATGGAATACGTCCAGGCTGCGCAGGCGCTGGGCGTGCGGCGGGGCAGGATTCTGCTCCGCCACATCCTGCCTAATCTGTTCCACATCGTGCTGATCTCGGTGGCGCTCGATTTCAGCTCGCTGGTGCTGGCCGAGGCCGTGCTGTCCTACGTCAACATCGGCGTCGATCCGACCACCGATTCCTGGGGCAACATGATCAACAGCGCCCGCCTGGAAATGGCCCGCGAGCCGCCGGTGTGGTGGTCGCTCACCGCCGCCTTCGCCTTCATGTTCGCCCTGGTGCTGGCGGCCAATCTGTTCGCCGACGCGGTGCGCGACGCCTTCGATCCACGCCGCGCCGACTAAAGGAGTCCTGGTGTACCGAACCCTGATCCATACCGCCCGCCTTGCCGATGCCGAGGCCGCAAGCATCCTGGCCGCGATTCCCGGCCGTCTCGACCCGCGGGCTACCCACTGGCTGCTGAGGCATGAGCGGCCGGCGGACCGAGACGCCGTGGAGGCGCTGCGGGCATCGCTACGCATCGACCTCAATCCGCTGCCGCAAGGCTTCGACGGCGCCGCCGTCGGCTTGCTGGTGACCGACATGGACTCCACCCTGATCGCCATCGAATGCATCGACGAAATCGCCGACCGCGCCGGCCGGCGCCAGGCGGTGGCGGCGATCACCGAGGCCGCGATGAACGGCGAGCTGGATTTCGCCCAGGCTCTTGAGCGCCGCGTGGCGCTGCTGGAAGGGCTGCCGGTCTCGGTGCTGGAAGCGGTCTACGACGAGAAGGTCGTGCTGAATCCGGGGGCGGAGGCGCTGGTCGCCGCCTGCCGCCGCCGCGGCGTCCGCATCGCCCTGGTGTCAGGGGGCTTCGATTTCTTCGTCGAGAGGCTGAAGGATACGCTGGGATTGGACTTCGCCCTGGCCAACCGGCTGGAATCGCGCGGCGGCCTTCTGACCGGGCGCATCGAAGGGCCGGTCTGCGGCGGGGCGGAGAAGGCCGGTTTTCTCCTCAGCCTGTGCGGGCGGCTGGGGCTCGCCCCGGAAACCTGCATCGGCCTGGGCGACGGCGCCAATGACGCCAAGCTGCTCGGCGTCGCGGGCCTGGGCGTGGGTTTCCGGCCCAAACCGGCTTTGCGGGCCGCCGCCGACGCAGTGATCGAATACGCCGACCTGGCCGCCGTCGCCGATTTTCTGGAAGACGCGCGATGAGCGGCCCGCTGCTGGAGGTCGAGAACCTCAAGACCGGCTTCGTCCAGGGCGGGCAGATGACGAAGGCCGTCGGCGGCGTGTCCTTCACCATCGAACGGGGCGAAACCTTCGCGCTGGTCGGCGAATCCGGTTCCGGCAAGTCGGTGACGGCGCTCTCCGTGCTGCGCCTGTTGCCGCAGAACGGCAGGATTCTCGGCGGCAAGGTGACCCTCAAGGGCCGCAACCTGCTTGCCCTGCCCGAGATGGCGATGAGCTCGGTGCGGGGCAGGCGCATCGGCATCGTGTTCCAGGACCCGCAGAGCTCGCTCAATCCGGTCATGAGCATCGGCCAGCAGGTGGGCGAGGTGCTGCGGCTGCACATGCGCCTCAAGGGCGGCGCGCTGAAAGCGAGGGCAATCGAGCTGCTGAGGCTGGTCGGCCTGCCCCGGCCCGCCCGGCATTTCGGCGAATATCCGCACCAGCTTTCCGGCGGCATGCGCCAGCGGGTGATGATCGCCATCGCCCTGGCGGGCGAGCCGGACCTCCTCATCGCCGACGAGCCGACCACGGCACTGGACGTCACGGTGCAGGCGCAGATCCTCGAACTGCTCAAGCGCCTCAAGCGGGAAACCGGCATGGCGCTGTGGCTCATCACCCATGACCTCGGCATCGTCCACGGCATGGCCGACCGCATCGCGGTGATGCGCAACGGCCTGATCGTCGAGGAGGCCAGCCGTGACGATTTCTTCCGGCAGCCCCGGCATCCCTACAGCCGTCAGTTGCTCGAAGCCCTCCCCAGGCTGAGCCATTGCATCGGGCGAGAACCGGTAGCGGAAGGCCCTGCGTTGCTGGAAGTCAGCGACTTCAAGGTGCACTATCCCGTCCGCAAGGGCCTGTTCCAGCGCGTGGTCGACCATGTCCGGGCCGTGGACGGCGTATCGTTCCGGCTTCAGCCGGGCGAAACCCTGGCCCTGGTCGGCGAATCCGGCTGCGGCAAGACCACCCTGGGCAAGGGCATTCTCAACCTGATCGAGACCTCCGGCGGCAGGGTGGCGTTCGACGGCGCCGACATCACGGCCGCCCGCGGCGAGCAGCGCCGGGCGCTGTGCCGGGCCATGCAGATCGTGTTCCAGGACCCTTACGCCGCGATGAATCCCCGCATGATCGTGGGCGACATCATCGAAGAGGGGATGAAGGCGGTACAGCCGGAGTTGAGCGCCGGGCAGCGGCGCGCCCGCGTCGAATCCCTGCTGGAGTCGGTCGGCCTGAATCCGGAAAGCCGGCTGCGCTACCCGCACGAATTCTCCGGAGGCCAGCGCCAGCGCATCTGCATCGCCCGCGCGCTGGCGGTCGAGCCGCGCCTCATCGTCTGCGACGAGCCGACCAGCGCGCTGGACGTCTCGGTCCAGGTGCAGATCTTAGGCCTGCTCAAGGAGCTGCGGGAGAAGCGCGGGCTCAGCTACCTCTTCATCACTCACGACCTCGGTGTGGTCGCAGACATCGCCCACCGGGTCGCCGTCATGTACCGCGGCCAAATCGTCGAAACCGGGCCGACCGAACAGGTGCTGCTGCGGCCAGAGCACCCCTATACCCAGGTTTTGCTCCAGGCCGTGCCGGGGCTGCGCAAAGCCTCGTAAACCAGCGCTCATCGATGTTGACCGGCCTCAAATCCCAAGCCCGCCGCCTCAAGGCGGAAACCTTCGCGCTCTATTTGGCCGCGCGCCATCCGGCGACGCCTTGGTACGCGAAGCTGCTGGTCGCGGGCATCGTGGCCTATGCTTTCAGCCCGATCGACCTGATTCCTGACTTCGTGCCCGTCCTTGGCTATCTGGACGACCTGGTGCTGCTCCCCTTAGGGATCCTGCTGGCGGTCAGGCTGGTGCCGCCGGCGGTGCTGGCGGAATGCCGGGCCAAGGCCGAGGAGATGGCGGCGAACGGCAGGCCGGTCAGCCGCATCGCCGGGTTCGTAATCGTGGGCATCTGGGTGGCGCTCGTGGTGCTGGGCTTGCTGTGGGCTTATTGATCGTTGTGTCGCGGCGGAGCCGCTCCCACAGTTGATCGTTCCCACGCTCCAGAGTGGGAACGATCAATCAAACGCTTAGAAAACACCCCCACAAGGCGCCGGAAAAAATTCGCCAGGATCGTTTTGCCGCAGGTGAGGGGGATCGCCAAACGATCAAATCATCCCGAGCTGAAGTTTCGCGACTTCCGACATCATGTCGCGCCCCCACGGCGGGTCGAACACGACGCTGACCTCGACGGCGGTGACGGCGGGCAGGTTCTTCACCAGGTGTTCCACGTCGCTTTGCAGCACGGGGCCCATGCCGCAGCCGGGCGCGGTGAGGGTCATGACGATTTCGACCTTGAAGCCGTTCGCGCCGTCCGGGATGACCCGGCAAGCATAGACCAGCCCCAGGTCGACGATGTTGACCGGAATCTCCGGGTCGTACACGGTGCGCAGGATTTCCCAAACGTTCTTTTCCACCGATTCGGCGCCCCTCTCGGGGCTGATGCCGGGCATGATGGGCGGCTCCTTGCCCAGCGCGTCGGCGTCGGCGCCGGCGATCCGCGCCATGTAGCCGCGCTCGGTGGTGACCGTGAAGTTGCCGCCCAGCGACTGGAACAGGCTGACGACATGGCCTTGCGGCAGCACGCAGGGGGCGCCGTCGGGAATCTGGACCGCATTGACGTCCCGCCGCAGGACGATGTCTTCACGTCCGTACATGCTGAATTTCCTCCTTAGGTGACGGATGGTTCGACCGTGGCGGCGGCAATCCGTTCGCCGTTGGCGTAGGGGCTGTCGCTGCGCATCAGGTCGACGAAATAGGGGGCGAGCGCCGCCGGGCGGGGGGCGGCTTCGGCGGGAAAGGCCTTGCGCCGTAGCCGGGTGCGGACCGCGCCGGGGGTGAACAGGTTGACCCTGAGCGCGCCGGCGCCGTCGTATTCGTCCGCGAGGACGAGCGCGAAGGCTTCCAGCCCGGCCTTGGCGACGGCGTAAGGCCCCCAGTAGCTGCGCCGGCGCTCGGCTTCGCTGTCGGTGACGAAGACCACGGCGGCGGCCTCCGATTGCGTCAGCAGGGGCAGCAGGGTCCGGGTCAGGCGGAACGCGCCGGTCAGGTTGACGTCGAGCGCATCACGCCACTGGCCGTCGCCGACATCGCGCAAGGGGCCCAGGTAATCCATGTGCGCGGCGCAATGGATCAGCCCGTGCAGTGCGCCGAGCCGGGATTCGATCGAGCCGGCGATGGCCGACAGTTCTTCGGCCGTGGCGGTGGCCAGGTCCAGCGGCGCCAGGAGCGGTTCGGGGCCGCCCTGCCGGACGATGCGGTCGTAGGTGGCTTCCAGCCGGGCGAGGGTACGGCCCAACAGGATCACCGTCGCGCCGGCTAAGGCGCAGGCTTCGGCGGCGACGGCGCCGAGATCGCCACCGGCGCCGGTGATCAGGACGATGCGGCCTTCGAGCGCGGGGTCAGCGGTATTCATCGCGGGCAGCCGTTCAACAGCCCCCGGCGTTCTCCGCCCCGGGCTTGCGGAATGCGGCCAGATAATTGACGCCGATGTCGCATGTCAGGTGGAACTGGCCGGTGATGGGGTTGTAGCCGATGCCTTCCATGCCCGTGAGGTCCAGGCCGTGGCCGCGCGCCCAGCGGCTCAACTCGGAGGGACGGATGAAGCTGCTGAAGTCGTGGGTGCCCCTGGGGATCATGCGCAGCAGGTATTCCGCGCCGACGATGGCCAGGAGATAGGCCTTGAGGTTGCGGTTCAGGGTGGAAAAGAACACGGTCCCGCCGGGCTTGACCAGCCTCGCGCAGGCGGCGACCACCGATGCCGGCTCCGGCACGTGCTCCAGCATTTCCATGCAGGTCACCAGGTCGAATTCACCGGCTTGCGATTCCGCTAGCGCCTCGGCGCTGATCTGCCGGTAGGCCACGGTCAGGCCGGATTCGCGGGCGTGCGTCTCGGCAGCGCTCAGCAGCTCCTCGCTGAGGTCTATGCCTAAGGCGTCCGCGCCGGCCTTGGCGAGGGCTTCGGTGAGGATGCCGCCGCCGCAGCCCACATCGACCGCCTTGCGCCCGGCCAGCGAAGTGTGCGCCTGGATGAACTGCATCCGCAGGGGATTGACGGCGTGCAGGGTCTTCAGTTCGCCGTCCGGGTCCCACCAGCCTCGGGCGTGGGAGCCGAATTTTTCGATTTCGCCGATGTGGACGTTGTCGGTTGCCATGGGTCTTGACCGGTCAGGAATGATGGATCAGTTTGTCGCGCCAGATCAGCGTCTTTTCGCGGATTTCCGTGGCGTCCAGGGTCAGCAGCTCGCGTTTTTTCAGCAACTGGCGCCCTGCCACCCAGACGTCGGTGACCTGCTGGCGGCCGGCGGCGTAGACCAGGTCGGACACCGGGTTGTAGATGGGCAGCGATTCGATGTGCTCCAGCCCGATGGCGACCACGTCGGCGGATTTTCCGACCGCCAGTGAGCCGGTTTCCGCCGCTAATCCCAAGGCTGCTGCGCCGTTCAGCGTCGCCATCCGCAGCGCCTGGCGGGCGGGGAGGGCGGCGGCGTCGTTGGCCACGGCCTTGGCCAGCAGCGCCGCGGTGCGGGTTTCGCCGAGCAGGTCCAGGTCGTTGTTGCTGGCGGCGCCGTCGGTGCCCAGGGCGAGGTTGACGCCCGCGGCCAGCAGCCGGGCGGCGGGGCAGAAGCCGCTGGCCAGCTTCAGGTTGGATTCGGGGCAGTGCACCACGCTGGCGCCGGCTTCGGCCAGGCGCGCGATCTCCCCCTCTTCCAGTTGGGTCATGTGGACGCCGATCAAATGCGGTCCGACCAGGCCGAGCTGGTCCAGCCGTTTGAGCGGGCGCATGCCGTACTGCTGCCCGCTGCGGTGGATTTCGTCGGCGGTCTCGTGGAGATGGATGTGCACCGGGCAGTCCAGCTCCTCGGACCAAGTGCGGATCCGGGCCAGCGGTTCATCGCTCACGGTGTAGGGCGCGTGCGGCGCGAACACCGTGGCGATCAGCGGTTCGTGGCGGTAGTCGTCGCGCAGGGCCAGTCCCTTGCGGAGATATTCGTCCGCGTCGGCGGCCCAGGCGGTGGGGAAATCCACCACGATCATGCCAACCGCAGCCCGCATGCCGGCCCGCATCGCTTCGCGCGCCACCACCTCGGGGAAGAAGTACATGTCGTTGAAGCAGGTGACGCCGCCCCGGATCATCTCCGCCATCGCCAGTTGCACGCCGTCGCGGACGAAGGCTTCGCCGATCCATTTCTGCTCCAGCGGCCAGATGTGCTCCTTGAGCCATTGCATCAGCGGCAGGTCGTCGGCGACGCCGCGCAGCAGCGTCATGGCGGCATGGGTATGGGCGTTGACCAGGCCGGGGATGAGGGCGTGATGTTCCAGCCGTTCGATCCGCCGCGGCTGGTATTTGACCAGCGCTTCGGTGGTGGGGAGCAAGTCGGCGATGCGGCCGCGGTCGATGGCCAGGGCGTGGTGTTCGAGCGTCACGCCGTCGGGCTCGACCGGGATGATCCAGCGCGCGGTGATCAGAGTGTCGATAATCATCGGATAATTCTGACCATTTCGCTTGGCTTTGTCACGCCGTATTGCCGAAGGAGGATCGCGCCAGCCCGGTCTGGCGAGGTCTTCCCCCCTCCCAAAAGCTTGAGGGGAGTTCAGCGACTGGTAGCGCGAGCGCAAACACCCGAGGGGACGCTAAAATGGGAGGATTTTTTCGGTTCGACGGTCTATCCATGATGAGCAATCCCGTGAGCGGGCGCATACGCGCGGTGCAGGCGCCGATCATTCCGGTCATCGCCGCGATGATCCGCGAGCACCCCGGCGTCATTTCGCTGGGGCAGGGCGTGGCCTGGTACGGGCCGCCGCAGCGGGCGCTGGAAAGGATGCGGGAATTCGGCGGCTGTCCGGGCCAGCACCGCTACGGCCCGGTGGAAGGGCTGCCGGAGCTGCGGGCGCTGATGGCCGACAAACTCGAACGGGAGAACGGCATTTCCCTCTCGGGCCGCTCGGTGCTGGTGACGGCCGGCGCCAACATGGGATTTCTGAATGCGCTGTTCGCCATCGCCGATGCGGGCGACGAGATCATCCTGCCGAGCCCTTACTATTTCAACCAGGAGATGGCGGTCCGCATGCTGGGATGCACGCCTGTCCCGCTGCCCACCGACGGCGAATTTCAGCTCGATCTGGACCGCCTGGAACGCGCCATCACGCCGCGCACCCGCGCCATCGTCACGATCTCGCCCAATAATCCGTCCGGCGCGGTCTATCCGGAAGCGGTCTTGCGGGCGGTCAACGCGCTGTGCCGGGAGCGGGGATTGTTCCACATCACCGACGAAACCTACGAGTACTTCGTCTACGACGGGGCGCGCCACTTTTCGCTAAGCTTCCGTGCCGGAGTCCGCCGAGCACACGATTTCCCTGTATTCTCTGTCCAAAGCTTACGGGTTCGCCAGTTGGCGCATCGGTTACATGCTGATCCCGCAGGCGCTGGAGCTGGCGGTGCTCAAGGTGCAGGACACCAACCTGATCTGCGCGCCGGGGGTCTCGCAGCACGCGGCAATCGGAGCCATGGAAACCGGATCGGCGTACTGCCGGGAAAAACTGGAGACGACCGCGCGGGCACGGCGCATCGTGCTCGATGCACTGGCCGGACTGGGGGAACGCTGCCATGTGCCGGAAGCTGAAGGGGCGTTCTATGTCCTCGTCCGCATCGAGGAGGGCGGCAATGCTTTCGCCCTGGCCGGGCGGCTGATCCGGGAGTTCGGCGTGGCGGTGATCCCCGGCGCCGCCTTCGGCCTCGATGGCGGCTGTTACCTCCGGATCGCCTACGGCGCGCTCCTGCCCGCGGCCGCGGAGGAGGGCATAGGCCGCCTGGTGTACGGCCTGCGAACAATCATGGACGGCCGATAAAAATACAAAAGAAACCCATCACGATGACATCTTCCCATTTTTTCACGATTATCAAACCGGCCGGGCTGGCGACTTTGCTGTTGCTGGTGGCGGGCCTTTGGGTGCTTCACAGCTTCATCCTGCCCATCGCCTGGGCGGCGGTGCTGGCCTTCGCCGTCTGGCCGTTGTACGAACATCTGTATCGGCGGACGCCTTGCGGCATACGCGGCGGCTGGCTGCCACTGGGCATGACCCTGCTCATGATGGTGCTGCTGATGATTCCCGCCACGTTCGGCGTCGTCGTCCTCGGTCACGAGGTGCAGATGCTGCACCATCTGCTGGTCAAGGTGCAGAGTTCCGGCATCGGCGCGCCCGAGTGGCTGATCCAGTTGCCCTGGGTCGGGGGCTGGGTGCAGGAAACCTGGAGCGAGACCTTCGGCAACCCGGAAACGATCAAGAACGCGCTCAATGCGCTGGGAATGGGGGCGGTGTTCACCTACACCCGCGATCTCGCGGCTCAGGTGCTGCACCACTTCATGTCCGGTTTCATCACCCTGCTCGCGCTGTTTTTCATTTTCCGCGACGGCCACGGGCTGGGGCGGCAAATCCTCGACCGTTCCATAAGCCTGTTCGGCGCCGCCGGCGCCCGCTATGCGCGGCATGCCGTCACCGCCGTGCGCGGGACGGTCAACGGCATGCTGCTGGTCGGCATCGGCAAGGGGGTCATTCTGGGGCTCGGGTACTGGGCCGTGGGACTCAGCCAGCCCGTCTTGCTCGGCACGCTGACCGCGGTCGTCGCGCTGGTGCCGTTCGCCGCCAAGCTGGTGTTCGGTGCCGCGTCGATCTATCTGATCGTGCAGGGGCATGCAGCGGCCGGCATCATACTCGCGGTGTACGGCTTCATCATTACCCTGATCGCGGACAACTACGTGCGGCCGGCGCTGATCGGCGGCGCCGCCAACATCCCCTTCCTGCCCACCCTGCTGGGTATTTTCGGCGGCGTCGAGGCGATGGGGTTCGTCGGCCTTTTCATCGGGCCCACCGTGATGGCCATCCTCATTTCGCTGTGGCGCGACTGGAACGACGAGACGCGCCTGTCCGCGGACTGACCTGGCAGGAGCTATCAGGTTTGGCGGGCAACGACGATCCCATCGGCGTCTTCGACTCGGGGGTGGGGGGACTCTCCGTGCTGCGGGAGATACGCGCCGCGCTCCCGCATGAAAACCTTGTGTACGTCGCCGATTCGGAGCACTTGCCCTACGGCAGCAAGTCCGTGGAGTACATCGAACGGCGGGCGCTGGCGGTCGGACGATTTCTGCTGGGCCGCGGCGCGAAAGCCATCGTCGTGGCCTGCAACACCGCGACGGCGGCGGCGATCACGGCGCTTAGGGCGGAATTCGGCGTCCCCGTCATCGGCATGGAGCCGGGCATCAAGCCCGCTATCGCACTATCGAAATCGCGTATCGTCGGCGTGTTGGCAACCGAGGGTACCTTGAAGAGCGCCAAATTCCGCGACCTGGTCAGCCGAACCGGCGAGGCAGTGGAAGTGATCGCCCAGGCCTGCCCCGGCTGGGTCGAGCAGGTCGAGCGGGGAGAACTGGTGGGCCCGGCGACGCGCGACCTGGTTCGCCGGTACACCGAGCCGGTGCTGGAACGTGGCGCCGATACCCTGGTGCTGGGCTGCACCCATTATCCCTTCCTGGGCGAGCTCATCGCGGACGTCGCCGGGCCCGAAGTGAGCATCGTCGAAACCGGCACCGCTGTCGCGCGCCAGCTCCGGCGCCGCCTCGAAGCCGACCGACTGCTGGCGCGGCGGGCAGGGCCGGGCGCCGAAGAGTTCTGGAGCAGCGGTCCGGAAGAAGAGACAGGCCGCTCCATGGCGGTATTGTGGGCAGGCGCGGATCCGGTGCTGCCTCTGCCGACGCGTTTTTCCGCCGCCGGGGTGTAAAGGGAAGCCTGCGCCGAAAATCAGGCACAAGCCAGAGAAGGCGGTTTGTCGGTCAATACGGGTTTGTTTCACCCGTATCCTTGTCTCGAGTCTCGAGCAGTTCCGGCTTCAGGAGGCGCTCGGCTCGCATGACATGAAGAATGAACACATGGCCCGAATCCTCGCGGTAGAAGATTCGGCAGGGTGATTCTACAACCCGACGGTAACGCCACTCCTTGAGTTCCGGTGGTTTCGAGCCTAGCTGAGGATGTTCTTCCAGATGATCGACGTGCTCAAAAACTCTCTGGACGAGGTTTCGCGCCGCTTCCGGATTGTCTAAGGCGATGTAATCGGCAATGGCATCCAGATCACTGAGCGTCGGCTCCGTCCAGATTACTTCAGCCATCTGGCCATGCGCTGCTTCGCCTCGGCCTGGGTAAGGATTCGGCCATTCTCAATCGCCTTCTCACCTCGGGCTATGCCCTCGAGTAGGGCCATCCGCCGTTGAAGTGTCTCGAAAGTCTCAACGTCCACCAGATAGGCGGATGGAACGCCATGTTGCGTGATGAGGATGGGTTCCCGATCCCGCGCAAGCTGGGATAGAAGTTCAGTAGCCTGGCGCTTGAGGGTGGTCACGAGTTCTGTACGCATGAAGTGATACTAAAGTGGAACTTTGCTATGACGCAAGTCCAATTGTTGGCAACCGTGAATCAGCCAGCTTTGCGACGAGGCAAGGGTTTTGGCCGCGCCGGCTGGGCATCGGCCTTATCCTTCGGTGGCGCCGAGGGCTGAGCCTGCAGCCAGCCGTTGATCCGGTCCAGATCTTCGCGCTGCATGACGCTGGCGGCTTCCTTGAGCGCGACGCTGTTGACGATGTAGTCGCGCAGGGCCAGGGCGAAGTCGCGCTTGTTTTCGTAGTACCGGCGCTGTGCGAACAGCACCGCGATCATGGTGCGGGTGCCGAGCTCCATGCCGGCGATGGCCGCCTCCAGCGCGCTTTCCGACGACTTGATCGCGGTCTTGAAAGCCTTGGCCTGGCCGATGGCCGAACGGATGGCGCGGTAGGCGTTCTTCACCTTGGTGCGCACCGTCCGCCGCTCCTGGTCCACCTGCTGGGTGGCGGCTTCGAAGCCGAAGCGCGCCTGCCGCACCCTGGAATTCACCCCGCCGCCCGCGAACAGCGGCACGTTGACCTGCATCCCCACGCTCTGCTGCTGAAAACGGTTGGGGAACGGCGGGCGGTTGTTGTCGAAGAACTGGGCGTCGGCGATCAGGTTGATCGAGGGGTAGTGCCCGGCGAACTGCACTTCGATTTCCTGTTTGGCCCGGTCGGCCCGGTTGGTGGCAGCGATGATGGTCAGCGCGCTCTGCTGGGCGGTGTCGTTCCAGCGTTCGATGTCGTCCGGCATCGGGTCCTCCAGCGGCACTTCGAGCTTCAGGGGCTCCAGCTCGCCTGGATCATCGCCGACGATCTGGCGCAGGTACTCCCTCGCGTCGTTCAGCTCGTTTTCGGCGATGATGACGCCCGCCCGGGCGCGGTCCGCCGCCGCTTGCGCCTCGTTCACGTCGGTCACCGCCGACAGTCCCACTTCGAAGCGGGCGTTGGCTCGCTCCAGTTCCCGGTTGATCGACTCCAGCTCGGCTTTGGCGAACTCCAGCGATGCTGCTTTGTACAGCACGTCGAAATAGGTCTGGGTCACCCGCAGCATCACGTTCTGCAGTTCCGCCGCGTACAGCGCCTCGGCCTCGGCCACCGCATTGTCGGCCTGGGCCAGCCGCACCCACAGGTCGTGCTGGTAGATCGGCTGCACCAGTTGCACGATACCGGTCGCCAGCCAGAAGCCGACGTTCTTCTTGATGTTAAACACCAGGATGGGCGAGTCGCCGGTCTGCACCATCTGGCGGGTCAGGCCGGTGGTGGCGGACACCGTCGGCAGCAGCTGGGCCACCGCCTGAGGCTTGTTTTCGAGCGCCGCGTCGCGCTGGGCCTGCGCCGCGTGCAGACGGGGGTCGTATTGCAGCGCGAGATCGAACACGCCGAGCAGATCGACAGCGGGGGCCGGAGGAGACGACAGTGACAGAAGCAAAGCGGCAAGCGCGGGTTTTTTCATGCGGTTTGGAACGAAGGGGAGGGAATGCGCGGCTCGCGCCTGACCCGTCAGGCATCGGGATTATCTACCATCTCGCTACCTCATGGTGTGTTCCTTACAAATCCCATAGAATTCCACCCGCACCCGGTTCCGGTCACCGCTTTCGCCTCGAATCCAACCTAAGAATTTATACCTTTGACCCGCTTCAACCGACTCAGGGCTTTCTCGGGCCGGGCCATGCTCAGGTCCGGAATCGCCGCGCTGGCGCTGCTTCAGGCCGATGGCGCCGAGGCGGCCAAACGGCCTTCGCCCCTCCCGCGCCAGACCCAGGCACCGGCGGCGACGCCACGGGCGGTGGACCTTTTGACCCTGGCCTATTTGGGCCAGCCCGCGGAGGTGGCCGTCGTTCCGCCGTATTTCGATCCCGTGGTGACCGACCGCGGCATCCAAGGCGCGAGGCTCGGGCTGGCGGACGACAATACCACCGGCCGCTTCACCCGCCAGGAGTTCGCCATCGCCGAAACCCTGCTGGCGCCGGGTGATGATGCCGAGGCGGCGTTCAAGCGGCTGGTTGCGGAAGGCCGCCGCTTCATTCTTGCGGATCTGAAGCCGGAGCTCTTGCAGCGCCTATCCGCCCTGCCACAGGCGCGCGACGTCCTGCTGCTGGACGTCTCCAGCCGGGACGATGCCCTGCGGGGCGAGACTTGCGCGCCCAACGTGCTGCACTTGTTGCCGAGCCGGGCGATGCGGGCGGATGCGCTGTCCCAGTACCTGGCGAAGAAGAAATGGACTCGCTGGTTCCTGGCCTTGGGGCCGGCGCCGGAGGACCGTTTGTTCGCCGAGGCGCTGAAGCGATCGGCCAAGCGTTTCGGCATGAAGATCGTCGCCGAGAAGACCTGGCAGCACAGCTTCGACGACCGGCGGACGCCGGAATCGGAAGTGCCGGTGTTCACCCAGGGCGGCGACTACGACGTGGTCCTGGTGGCCGATGAGGCCGGACTGTTCGGAGACATCTTGTCGTACCGGACCTGGCTGCCGCGGCCGGTCGCCGGCACCCAGGGGCTGGCCGCCAGCAGCTGGCATCACACCCTGGAGTCCTGGGGCGCGATCCAGTTGCAGAACCGCTTCCGCGAACAGGCCGGGCGGCGGATGACCGAAGTCGACTACGGCGCCTGGCTGGCGGTGCGGGCGATCGGCGAGGCCGCGACCCGGACCAGGTCGCTGGAATTCGACGCGATCAGGGCCTATATGCTGGGCGATAATTTCGCGCTGGCCGGCTTCAAAGGGGTGCCCCTGTCGTTCCGCCGCTGGGACGGGCAGTTGCGGCAGCCGGTGCTGCTGGCACAGGAGCGCTCCCTGGTCGCGGTCGCGCCGGTGGAGGGCTTCGCCCATCCGAAAAACGAATTGGACAGTTTGGGATACGATGAACCGGAAACCCTGTGCCGTACCAAGAAATAACCGCCGCTTGATCGGCGCCGTCCTCGCCCTGGCCTGCGGCGCCGCGGGCGCCGACACCGTCTACGTCACCCTGGAGAAGGACGATGCCATCGCCGTCGTCGACGGCGCCACGGGCACCCATACCCGAAGCGCCAAGATCGGCAAGCGTCCCCGCGGCATCGTGCTGGCGAAGGACGGCAAGAGTCTCTACGTCGCCGCCAGCGACAGCAATACCATCCAGGTGATCGAGGCGGACACGCTGAAAGTCGCCGGCACGCTGCCCTCCGGCGAGGACCCGGAAACCTTCGCCATGGACCCGGATGGCAAGTTTCTGTACGTCTCCAACGAGGACGACAACCGGGTGACGGTGATCGACATCGCCTATGCCAAGGCGGTCAAGGAGATTCCGGTGGGCGTCGAGCCCGAGGGCATCGCCGTCAGCCCGGACGGGCAATGGGTGGTGAGCACCAGCGAGACCACCAACATGGCGCACTGGATCGACCGGGCCAAACTGGAAGTCGTGGACAACACCTTGGTCGACCCCCGCCCCCGCGCCGCGGCCTTCACCGCCGACGGCAGGCAGCTCTGGGTCAGTTCCGAGATCGCCGGCACCGTGACGGTGATCGATACGGAAACCCGCCAGCCCCTCAAGACGATTCCTTTCAAGATCGCCGGCGTGACCCAGGAGAAGGTCCAGCCGGTCGGCATCCGCATCGATCCCGAGCGGCGTTATGCCTATGTGGCGCTGGGGCCGGCCAACCGGGTCGCGGTGATCGACGCACAAAAGCTGGAAGTGAAGGATTACCTGCTGGTCGGTCAGCGGGTGTGGAACCTGGAGTTCTCGCCCGATTTCAAGCGGTTGTATACCACCAACGGCCTCAGCAACGACCTTTCCATCGTCGACCTGGGATCGCACAAGGTGACCAAGTCGGTGGCGGTGGGCACACATCCCTGGGGCGTCGCGGTCCGGCCATGAGTACTGCGGTCGTGCCCGCGCTCGAGGTCGAGCATCTTTCGTTCGCCTACGGGCCGCGCAAGGCACTGGATGACGTGGGTTTTCGCGTCCAGCGGGGCGAGTGCGCGATCCTGCTCGGCCCCAACGGGGCGGGCAAGAGCACGCTGTTCTCACTCATCACCCGGCTTTACGACGCGCCCGCCGGGCGGATCGCGATCGCCGGCCGTTCCCTGCGCCAGGACTCCTGCGCCGCTCTGTCCCGGCTCGGCGTCGTGTTCCAGCAGCCGACCCTGGACCTGGATCTGAGCGTCGCCCAGAACCTGCGCTATCACGCGGCCCTGCACGGCTTGAGCCGCAAGGAGGCCGAGCTTCGGATCGGGGAGGAACTGGAGCGGCAGGGCATGTACGGACGGCGCGACGAGAAGGTCCGGCAGTTGAACGGCGGCCACCGGCGGCGGGTGGAGATCGCCCGCGCCCTGCTGCACCGCCCGGCGCTGCTGCTGCTGGACGAGCCCAGCGTGGGGCTGGACGTGCCCAGCCGCAAGGCCTTGGTCGATCACATCCACGAGCTGTGCCGCAGCCGCGACCTGGCGGTGCTGTGGGCGACCCATCTGATCGACGAGATCGGTCAGGACGACAGCCTCATCGTGCTGCACAAGGGGCGGGTCCGGGCCCAGGGCGCAGTGCGCGAGGTGCTGGCCGGGCAGGGCGCGGAGACGGTGAGCGCGGCGTTCCACCGGCTGACCGCGGAGGGGGAGGGATGAAGCCGCTGCATTATCTGCGTGCGCTGCGCGGCATCGTCGCCCGCGAGCTCTACCGCTTCGTCCACCAGCGCGAACGTTTCATCTCCGCCCTGGTGCGGCCTTTGGTCTGGCTGTTCGTGTTCGCCGCCGGCTTCCGTTCGACCCTGGGGCTTGCCATCAGCCCGCCCTATGAAACTTACATTCTTTACGAGGTGTACATCACGCCAGGGCTCCTGGGGATGATCCAGCTGTTCAACGGCATGCAGAGTTCGCTGTCGATGGTGTACGACCGTGAAATGGGCAGCATGCGGACCTTGCTGGTCAGCCCCTTGCCGCGCTGGTTCCTGCTGACCGCCAAGCTGGTCGCGGGCGTCGCCGTGTCGATTCTGCAGGTCTACGTGTTCTTGAGTTTAGCCTGGGCCTACGGCATCGAGGCGCCGCCCGAAGGGTATCTCGCCGTGCTGCCGGCGCTGCTGCTCTCCGGCGTGATGCTCGGCGCGCTCGGCCTGCTATTATCATCTTTCATCCGCCAGTTGGAGAATTTCGCCGGCGTGATGAATTTCGTAATATTCCCGATGTTTTTCATGTCCACGGCGCTGTATCCGCTCTGGAAGATCCAGGAGTCCAGCGAGCTGCTGCATTGGCTGGCCCAATGGAACCCCTTCTCGCAGGCGGTGGAGCTGATCCGCTTCGCGCTGTACGGACGGTTCAACGGGTTGGCATGCGGCTACACGGCCGGGGCGACGGCACTGTTTCTCGCCGTGGCGATCATCGGCTACAACCCTTCCAAAGGCATGATGCAGCGTAAAGGCGGCGCTTGAACCAAAGTGAAAACCCTACTCGTTACCGGCGGTGCCGGATTCATCGGCGGCAATTTCGTGCTCAGGCAGATGCGGCAGGGCGGCGTCGAAGTCGTCAACCTGGACGCACTGACCTATTCCGGCAATCTGCGCACCCTCGCCGAGGTCGAGGACAATCCGAACCACGACTTCGTGCTGGGCTCCATCGGCGACCGCGAACTGGTCGAGTACCTGCTGGAGCGCTACCGGCCGGACGCCATCGTCAATTTCGCAGCCGAGACCCACGTCGACCGCTCGATCGACGGCCCGGACGCGTTCGTCCACACCAACGTCGCCGGCACGTTCGAGTTGCTGGAGGCCGCGCGCTGGTACTGGCGCAAGCTGGAAGGCGAGCGCCGGGCGGCGTTCCGCTTCCTGCATGTCTCGACCGACGAGGTCTACGGCACCCTGGGCGCGACCGGCAAATTCACCGAGGAGACGCCGTACCGGCCCAACTCGCCGTATTCGGCGTCCAAGGCCGGCTCCGACCATCTGGTGCGAGCCTACTACCACACCTATGGCCTGCCGGTGCTGACCACCAACTGTTCGAACAATTACGGGCCGTACCAGTTTCCGGAAAAGCTGATTCCCCTGATGATCGACCACGCCTTGCAAGGCCTGCCACTGCCGGTGTACGGGTCGGGCGGCAATGTCCGCGACTGGCTCTACGTGGAAGACCATTGCCGGGCGATCGAGACCGTCCTGGCCGGCGGCCGGCCGGGCGAGGTCTACAACGTCGGCGGCAACAACGAAAAGACCAACATCGAGGTGGTCGAGACGATCTGTGCCCTGCTCGACGAATTCCTGCCCGATTCCCCCCACAAACCGCACCGCCGGCTGATCCGGTTCGTGCAGGACCGGCCGGGCCACGACCTGCGCTACGCCATCGACGCCGGCAAGATCGGCCGCGAGCTGGGCTGGCAGCCGGAGGAAACCTTCGAGACCGGCCTGCGCAAGACGGTGCGCTGGTATCTCGACAACCGCGACTGGGTGGAGCACGTCAAGTCCGGCAACTACGGCGGCGAGCGCCTCGGCGTCGAGAGCGCCAAGGAGAAGGCATGAGCGCAATCCGCGGCATCATCCTGGCCGGCGGTTCCGGCACCCGGCTGTATCCGCTGACCCATGTGGTCAGCAAGCAGTTGCTGCCGGTCTATGACAAGCCGATGATCTACTACCCCTTGTCGGTGCTGATGCTGGCCGGCATCCGGGACATCCTGGTCATCACCACCCCGCATGACGCGCCCCTGTTCCAGGACTTGCTCGGCGATGGGGCGCAGTGGGGGGTCGATATCAGCTATGCCGCCCAGCCGCAGCCGGAAGGCCTTGCGCAGGCCTTTCTCATCGGCCGCCATTTCATCCACGGCCGGCGCAGTTGCCTGATTCTCGGCGACAATATCTTCTACGGCCACGATTTTCAGGATTTCCTGTCCGACGCCACCGCGCGCGAAGAAGGGGCCACGGTGTTCGGGTACTGGGTGCGCGATCCGGAGCGCTATGGCGTCGCGCAATTCGATCATGCCGGTCGGGTGATTGGGGTCGAAGAAAAGCCCGCCAGGCCAAAATCGAACTACGCCATCACTGGCCTTTATTTCTACGACGAACAGGTCGCGGACATGGCGGCGACGCTGAAGCCCTCGGCGCGGGGGGAGCTGGAAATCACCGACATCAACCGCCTGTACTTGGAGCAAGGCCAGTTGCACATCCAGAAGATGGGGCGCGGCGTCGCCTGGCTGGACACCGGCACCCACGATTCGCTCCTGCAGGCCTCCAATTTCATCCAGACCATCGAGGAGCGGCAGGGCCTCAAGATTTGCTGTCCGGAGGAAATCGCCTTGAGCAAAGGCTGGATCGGCGCGGAAGAAGTCGGCCGCCTGGCCGATATTCTGGGCAAGAGCGGCTATGGCGCCTATCTGCGCCGGCTGATCGAAGGAGGGATGCCGGTTTGAAAGTCGAACAGACGTCCTTGCCGGGCGTGGTGCTGATCTCGCCCAAGGTATTCGGCGACGCCCGCGGCTATTTCAAGGAAACCTGGAGCCGCCAGCGCTACCAGGACGCCGGATTGCCCGGCGACTTCGTCCAGGACAATCTGTCCTGTTCGCGCAAGGGCATCCTGCGCGGCCTGCATTTCCAGAATCCCCGTCCGCAGGGCAAGCTGGTGCAGGTGCTGCAGGGGGAGGTGTTCGACGTAGCGGTGGACATCCGGCGCGGATCGCCCCATTTCGGCCGCTGGTTCGGCGCCGTGCTGTCGGCGGAGAACCACCAGCAGATGTACGTGCCGGAAGGCTTCGCCCATGGCTTCTGCGTGTTGAGCGAAGCCGCCATGTTCGCCTACAAGTGCACCGAGTATTACGAGCCTTCCGCCGATTGCTCGCTGCGCTGGGACGATCCGGACATCGGCATCGCCTGGCCGCTGGAGTCCCTGCCCGAGCTCTCGGCCAAGGACAGGGACGCCTTGCTGCTCCGGGATTTCCCACAGGACCGGCTGCCGGTCTATCCATGAAGATCCTCATCGTCGGCAGGAGCGGGCAACTGGCCTGGGAGCTGCGGCGCGCGCTCGCCTGCTTCGGCGAGGTCGTCGCGCTCGATCGCCATACCGCGCCGGTTCTCGATCTGGCCGAACCGGAAGGCGTGGCCGCGGCGGTGCGATCCGTCCGGCCGGACCTGATCGTCAACGCGGCGGCCTACACCGCGGTCGACCGGGCCGAGCAGGAAGCCGAACTGGCCTGGAAGGTGAACGCCGAAGGGCCCGCCGTTCTGGCGGCCGAGGCGGCGCGTTCAGGAGCGGGCCTCATCCATTATTCGACCGATTACGTCTTCCCCGGTGACGGCAGCGCGCCGTACCGGGAAGACGATCCGGTGGGTCCTCGGAACGTCTACGGCCGCAGCAAGCTGGCGGGCGATGCGGCCATCGCCGAATCCGGCGCCGCCCATGTCGTTCTCCGCACCGCCTGGGTCTACGGCGTGCGCGGCCAGAATTTCATGAAAACCATGCTGCGGCTCATGGCCGAGCGCGAGCTGGTGCGGGTCATCGACGACCAGCTCGGCGCCCCGACCTGGGTGCGGATGATCGCGGAGGCGACCGCGATTCTGGTGGCGCGTTCGCTGCGTTCCGGCGTGGCCGATCTGGCGGATGCTAGCGGCGTCTATCATCTCACCTGCAGCGGCCAGACGAGCTGGTACGGTTTCGCCTGCGCCATCCGCGAGCAGGCCTTGGCCGCCGGATTGCTCCCCGAGACGGCGGCCAGGGTCGAGGCCATCCCGACTTCGGAATATCCCACCCCGGCCCAGCGGCCGGCTTATTCGGTACTGGATCTGAGCAAGCTCGAAGCGCGTTTTGGCATCGCGCCCCCCGACTGGCGACACGCCTTGGCGCTTTGTCTGGCTGATCTCGCCGGCCGGTGAGAGTTATTTTCAGCTACTGTGCCGAAAGCGTTAAAGATAAGGGGAGGCGCTGCGCGCAGTTGATTTGAATGTGGGTTTTCGGACCCACGGCCGACATCCTTTCTTTTGCTCGGCCAAAAGAAAGGATGCAAAGAAAAGGCCGCCCGACAGCCGCGAAAGCCCTTGCGCTTCTACGAAAACCATCCATGGTTTTCGCCCTGCGGGCCAGCCTATGGCTGTTCAACTTTGCTCCCAGCAAAGTTGTCGCTTGCCGAGCGGGGTCGA
>JBFMDC010000076.1:0-11008 GCA_040753975.1 Pseudomonadota bacterium | reverse complement strand
CCCTCTCCCAGTGGGAGAGGGACTTCCCCCTCTCTCCCGCAAACCGGATGGGGGGTGAAGGCCTGTCCGTCGTCGACATCCTTTTCGGGTTGGAACCGAAAAACGGCGATACCGAGCAATTACGCGGCGCGCTGACCTTCTGGGACGTCATCCCCCAAATCAAGGGCGACAGCCTCATGGTCGAGATCATGACGCCGCACCAGAAGCATTACTACCAGGACGGCCAATCCCCCCACGACTCCGGCCAACCCACGCCAATCAGCTTCCTCACCGTGCCGCCGGGTTCGGGTTTCGCCTTCCATGTGCAATGCGACCTGGCGCATCTCAAGCGCATCTCACCGGAGCTTGCCACCGATGGCCAATGGAAAAAGCTGATCGAAGCCGCGTTCGAGCACGCCTTCCAATGGCTCGGCTTCGGCGCCAAGACGGCGGTGGGGTACGGGGCGATGCAGGAGGACGACAATGTCCGCAAAGCGCGAGAGGAAGCCGCGGCGAAACAAGCGGAAGAGGAACGGCGCGCCTCGCTCAGCGAAGCTGAACGCGGCATTGAAGCCCTGCGCAACCAGATCGCCGCGTCCAACAAAGGGCGGGGTAAAGGAGACGGGCTGTTTAATGCCGTGCGTGAAACCGTGCGTGAAGCCGCCGGCTGGACCCCGGCGGAACGGGAAGCGCTGAAAACCGCTGCCGGCCAAGCCCTTGAACATCTCGGGCTAAAGAAAGACGATATCAAAAAGGAACTGCGCCCCTTGTCCGATGCAAGCGCTTAGCATCGACGCCCCCTCCATGAGGCTCCCATGAACTGGCAAGAAATCTGCGAAAACCCGCTGTTCAAGAATCTGCCTTTCAAATTCGAAACCGATCGCTGGGGTCATATCGTGATGAGTCCTGCCTCCAACCGCCACGGGCTGTTTCAGGTCGCAATCACGGAATGGCTGCTCAAACTGGCGCCTGGCTACAGACCGATCACCGAGTGCGGCATTCAGACGTCCGATGGCGTCAGAGTGGCGGATGTCGCGTTGGCCAGTACCGAATTCCTCCGCCGCCATCATGACGCGAACCCCTACCCTGAGTCCCCCGAAATCGTGGTGGAGATTCCGTCGCCATCGAATGGCATCGCCGAAATGGAAGAGAAGAAGGAGCTGTATTTCGCCCGCGGCGCCCATGAATTCTGGATTTGCGACCAGGACGGCGGCATGCGTTTCTACAACAACCACGCCCGGCTGGAACACAGCGCGCTGGTGCCGGACTTTCCCGACCGTGTCGAATTGCCTTTCTGAATGACTACTTTCTTCATCACCCGCCATCCCGGCGCCCGCGCGTGGGCGGAACAGGAAGGCATCCGGATCGACCGGGTGGTCGATCATCTGGACCCGGCGGAAGTCGAAGCCGGCGACACCGTGCTCGGCACGCTGCCGGTCAATCTCGCCGCCGAGGTGTGCGCCCGCGGCGCGCGCTATCTGCACCTCAGCTTAGGTCTGCCGCCGGAATGGCGCGGTAAGGAGCTGTCGGCGGATGACCTGCGCCGCTTCGGGGCGCGGCTGGAGGAGTTCCTTGTCGTGAGCCCCTCGGCCCCGCTCGGGGCAAACTCCGTCGAACGGGAGGTGCGGGCGAAGGAAAGCCCTGCCGGCGCTTGACGGCCACCGGCCGTCTCGGTTCTGATGCCTTCCATCTGAACGGTTCTTAAAACACCCGCCATGCATCCCGCGGCCTTGCAACCCTCTCAGCGCTTTACCGTCACCGACTATCGAAGTTGGCCGGACGACGAGCGCTGGGAGCTGATCGACGGCAGAGCCTACGCCATGACTCCCGCGCCCGGTATCCCGCATCAGCGGATCGCCGGACGGCTGTACAGCCGGCTGGAACGGCAATTGGCCGGCCGGCCTTGTCAGCCCTTCATCGCGCCGGTGGACGTGGTGTTGTCCGAGTCCGACGTGGTTCAGCCCGACGTCCTGGTGGTCTGCGATCCCGCCCGGATCACCGAGCGCGATATCCAGGGCGCGCCCGAACTGGCCGTGGAAGTGTTGTCGCCCTCCACGTCGGCCCGGGATCTCCGGGAAAAACGGGCGTTGTACGAACGCGCCGGGGTCGGCGAATATCTGGTGATCGATCCGCTGGAGCTTTACGCCCAGCTTTTCCGGCGGGACGGCGCCGGCCGCTATGGCCTGCCGGAAATCTTCGGACCGCAAGAGGAGCTGAAGCTTGCGGTCTGCGGTGGTTTAACGATCCCGCTGTGGGAGATTTTCGGACTGGGGCCGCCTGAATAAGCCGCTCGATTTTCAACGGTGCAGGAATGAAACCGCATGAGAACCCTCGTGAGCTTCCTCGGCAAAGGCCGTCTCGACCCCTCTACCGGCTACCAAACCGCGACCTACCGCTTCGAAGATGGCAGCGAACGCACATCGCCCTACTTCGGACTGGCGCTGACCGAACATCTGCGGCCGGAGCGTCTGGTCATCCTCGGCACCTCCGGCAGCATGTGGGACGTGTTCATCGAGCATCAGGCCCAAGCCGACGAACAGGAAGAAGCCCGATTGCGGCTGCTGGACGCCGCTCAGGAAAACCGGGTTGACGATGCGCTTCTGAAAGAATTCACGCCGCTGCTGGAAAACCGATTGGGCATTCCGGTCTATCCAGCCATCGTCCCTTATGCCGTGAGCCAAGAAGAACAGGTTGCGGTACTGCGAAGGCTCGCCGATGCGGTTAACGAAGGCGACGAGGTATTTCTGGACATCACCCATGCCTTCCGGACCCTGCCGATGCTGGCGCTGGTCGCCGCCCAATATCTGGAACGGGTCAAGAAGGCCCGCATCGCCGACATATATTACGGAGCGCTCGGCATGGAAAGCGCCAATGCCACCCCCGTGGTGCGCCTGGGTGGGCTGCTCCGGCTCATGAACTGGGTTCAAGCCCTGGCCGCCTACGACAAGGACGGCGATTACGGTGTGTTCGCCCCGCTGCTCGAACAGGAAGGCTTCGACCCATTGAAAGCAGGACAACTGCGCAAGGCCGCGTTTTATGAGCGCACCGGCAATCCGGTGCAGGCGCGGCAATCCCTCAGCACCGCCTACCCGGCGATCGAACAGATGCAAACGCCCATCGGCGGACTGTTCCAACCGGAACTGCTGCGCCGCCTGGCGTGGTGCCGCGCTCCCACTCGCGCCGACTGGGAATTGGCGCTAGCGGACGCGGCGCTGGAACGTTCCGATTTCCTGCGCAGCGCAATCTTCCTGTTGGAAGGCTTCATCACCCGCAAGGTCTGCGAGCGCAAGGAAGACATTAACGACTATGACGCCAGGGAATCCGTCAGGAAAAACCATCAAGACCGGGACCAATTCAAGCTGCTCACTCGATTGCGCAACGCCATGGCGCACGGACTGCGCGCCAACGACAACGACGTACGACGAGCGATGACAGACGCGGATAATCTCAGGGCAACGCTTCGGCGGATTCGCAGGGCGCTCTTTTAGCTAAAGGGGGCGGTCCACTCGACTTTACTCGGGAGGCCGCAAGAACGGCAATCCTGGCAAAACCCGCCGGCTGAGCCTGTCCCGAGCGAAGTCGAAGGACGGAGTCGAAGCCGGCTCCTCGCCGGCAAGCTTGCCATCCCACCCTTCTAAGCGTTTTGCCCGTTACTCTTGCGCCATGGCGAAACGCACCCTGTACCTCGGCGCTTACGACGTCTCCGACGACAGCCGGCTGCGGGCCGCGCTGAAAGTGCTGCGCAACTACAGCACCGGCGGCCAGAAATCGGTGTTCGAATGCTTCCTGAGCGCCAGTGAAAAACGCCAACTGCTGGAAGACATCGCCGAGGTGATCGACCCCGCCGAAGACCGCTTCTTCCTGATCCGGCTCGATCCGGCGCCCAAGGTCGCGGTCCTCGGGATCGCCATCCCGCCCGCCGATCCCGAGTACTACTACGTCGGATGACATCCCCATGGGCACACTGTATCTGGACCGCAAAGACCTCGAACTCCGCCACGAAGGCAAGCATCTCTGCCTCTATGAAAACGGCGCCAAAAGCGGCACGGTGCCGATCGGTCTGATCGACCGCGTCGTGATCCGCGGCGCCGTGACCCTGACCTCCGGCGCCATCGGCGCGCTGACTGAAGAAGGCATCGGTCTGGTGCTGCTCAGCGGCCGCCACGGCAAGCACCTGGCCACCGTGCTCGGCCGTCCGCAAGGCGACGCCTGGCGGCGGATCGGCCAATACCGCTGGTATCACGACGCCGGATACCGCGCCCGCTGGGCTCGCACGCTGGTGCTGCTCAAGCTGCGCGCGCAGCAGCGCATGCTCGCCGACGCCCTGCCGCTGCGGCCCGATTGCCGCAAGCCGCTCACCGATGCCCACAACCGGCTGGCCGAGCTGCTCGGCAAAGTGCAGGCCCAGCCGCTCGAAGCCGGCGCCCTGCCCAGCCTGCGCGGTCTGGAAGGCGCGGGCGCCGCCGCCCATTTCGGCGCCATGCAAAGCCTGTTTCCCCCGGCGCTCGGCTTCACCGGCCGCAACCGCCGGCCGCCGCGCGATCCAGTCAACGCCGTGCTGTCGCTGGCCTATACCCTGCTGCATTTCGAAGCCGTCGCCGCCTGCCATGCCGGCGGACTGGACCCGTATGTCGGCTTCTATCACGAGCCCGCCTACAACCGCGAATCGCTCGCCGCCGACCTGATCGAACCGCTCCGCGCGGTCATCGACGGTTGGGTTTGGCGGCTGTTCGCCGACCGCGTCCTGCGCGATGAGCACTTCACCCGCGCCGGCGACACCTGCCTGCTCGGCAAAATGGGTCGCGAACGCTTCTACAGCGCCTTCGAAGTCCGCTGCCGCCCGTTGCGCCGCCTGCTGCGGCGCTATGTGTACCGCATCGCCATGCGCCTGATGGAAGATCATGACGCCAACCGGAGCGCCGCCGCATGAAGCCGCTCTACCTTTACGGCAGCAACCTTCAAGTCGCGAATGACGGCGCCGCGCTCAGAATCATCCAGCCCGAGCATGCTCCGCGCTGGTATCCCCTGGGCCGGCTGTCCCGTGTGGTGTCCGCCCGCAACGTCGAATGGAGCACCACGGCCTTGCTGCTGTGCGCCGAGGCCGGCGTCACCGTCACCTTCCTCGGTACGGATGGCGGCCTCGCCATGCGTTGCATCGGGCGGCGTCCCTCGCCCCAGGACCGCTTCGCCCAACGCCTGACCGAGTTTCTGCTGCACCCCGACCGCGATGCGCTGTACGCGGATTGGCTCAACGCCGTGGAACGCAGCGCCATCCGCAGCCTGATCCGCCGCGCCGGCCTCAGCCCGGCGCCAGACCTCACCGGCACTGAGTTGCGCCGGCTGTTCCTGAACTCAGCCAGGGAAATGGGAGGGTACGACGCCTACCGGACCATCGGCGCTCAGCTTCGCAGCCTGCTGGCCTCACACGTCACCCAGACCCTGCACGATCACGGCGTCGACCTGAGCCAGTGCGCCGCGCTCGGCTTCGACCCCGTCGCCGGCTGGGTTCGCCTGTTGCGCTGGGAATTCGAGCTGCCCTGCGCGGCCTGGCTGGAATACCGGCTCCAGCGCAACCGCATCGCCGAACCGCCGGAACCGTGCGAAATCGTTGCCTGGTATGAGCAACGGAAAGAAAGGCTGGACTGGCTGACCCGCAGCATCACCCGCCGCATGCACCGCTGGCTGATCGAAACGGTTTGAACGTGGCCCTAAACGCACCCCGCCTCCACATCATCAGCTACGATATCGCCGATCCCCGCCGTCTGACCCGCCTGCACCGCTATCTCAGCAGCGTTGGCATGCCATTACAGTACTCGGTGTTCGTGGCCGAACTCTCGCCGCGCAAGTTGGCGCGCGTGCTCCAAACCATCGAAGACATCATCGACCCGCGCCGGGACGACGTCCGCGCCTATCCCTTCCCAATGCACGGCGAACGCATCCGGCTGGGCCGCCAGAGTTTTCCCGAAGGCGTCTTCCTCATCGACCGCGCCTGCGACCTGCTCTCCCTGACCAAATGCTGACCCCGAAGCCTTGCCCCGGCCACTTGCCGATGGTTAACTACCGACGGATCACGATCGCGGCAATCCGCTCCGGACTCCGGTGACCCGGGGACATGTCGGAAGGTGTGGGCGGAAATTCTTCCCGGGCTTGCTGAATCTCTACACTCCATGCGCCCTTCGGCGCGAAGACTCCGAGCGCCGACGCCGGGCAACGGCTGCCCGTTGGCAACTCGCTAAAAATTTGCACGCCCAACCGATGCGTATTGAATTGCAAAATCTTGTCGTCGCCCTCGCCTACGCCGTGGCGGGGTTCGGCACCTCGGCGCTGCTCTCGGGATACAGCTTTTTCCCGTCGCCTTTCTGGCCGCCGGCCGGCATCGCGCTGGCGGCGGCGCTCTTGGGTGGCATGCGGCTGTGGCCCGGCCTTTTCGCCGGCGCCTTCTTCGTCAATTGGCAGCTGTTCGGCGAAACTCTTCCGTTAGCAACCGCCATATCCATGGTCAATGTGGCCGCTCCGGTGCTCGGCGCGCTCCTCGTCCGTTGGACGACGCGCTCGAAGCAGCCGTTTTTCCGGCTGCGCCACGTGGTCTGCTTCATCGTTTTCGGCGCGCTCGTGCCGGCCTGCCTTGCCGCTTCCGCGGGGGTCGCCCTTGCGGTCATGAACGGTCTCGTTCCGCTGGCAGGCGTCGACAGCGCGTGGTGGCGCTGGACGCTATCGGAGGCGGGCGGCACGTTTCTTCTGGGGCCGACGTTGATCCTGTGGTGCGGGAACCGCCGGGAGCGCCGGCGGCAGGGAAAACCGGGGGAGGCCGCCCTCGTGGCGGCCTCGACGCTGATCTTCGCCGCAACGGTATTCCTGGGGTTTCGCGCGCCCACGCATCCATTCGAGGGACTTCCCTATCTGCTGTTCGCGCCGGTTTTGTGGTTGACCGTGCGCTGCTCGCTGCATGCGGCCACCGCCCTGTTGTCCGCCCTGGCGCTGATCGCCATCGGCGGAACCCTGCTGCGGCATGGTCCCTTCCATCTCTTGGGAAACACGCAGCCCTTGCTGAGCGTAGGCCTGCTGGTGGTTGCCCTGGGGACCACCACACTGGCCACGGGAGCCTTGGTCAGCGAGCGCGGCGCGGCCTTGGAGAAGCTGGTGCGGATGAACGAGACCCTCGAACGGCGCGTGGCGGAGCGCACGAAAGAACTGCACTACCGCGCCACCCGGGACGGGCTCACCGATGTATGCAACCGCGCCTACTTTTTCGAACGGGGCGAGGCGATGCTCGCCGAAGCGCGCGATTCCGGACGACCACTCGCGGCCCTCGTGATCGACGTCGACGATCTGAAACTCATCAACGACAGTCTTGGCCATCACATGGGCGACGCCGCCATCATCCGGGTCGCCGCGGCCTGCCGGGCCGGGCTGCGGGAGGGCGACCTGGTCGGCCGGATCGGCGGCGACGAATTCGCCGCGCTTCTGCCGGACACGGATGAGGCCGGCGCCCGCCAGCTTAGCGCCCGGATCGGCCGGATGCTTCGATCAGACGCGACTCCCGGACTCGAAGTGGGGGCCAGCATAGGCATGGCGGTGCGCGCCGAATCCGACACCGGTCTGCGCGCGCTGCTGCGCCGGGCCGATGCCGCCATGTATGCGGAGAAGCAAAGCTGTTCCGGCACTGGGCTCTAGCAATGGCCCAGGCCCATGCCGCCCGCCGTGAGCTCCGCCTGGCCTGTAGACTCGAACTTCACGGCAGTTCGGTGATCACCGGCAATACCCGTGACCTCTCTCCGCAGGACGTCTCCTTCCAAAGCGCCGCTCTGCTGACACCGGGCCCGCGCCGCCCCAAGCCGGGTGACAGGGGCGTACTGACGCTCATCATCCGCGGCCCCGGCCTGCCCAACGCCTTGCTGAAAATTCCCTGCCGGGTGGCGTTCATCAACGGCAATATCCTCAACGTGCAAATCTCAACCGCCGGCCTGGACTCGCGCCAGCAGGAAACCTTCGATCTGCTGTTCAAACGCTGAGCTGGTGTAACGTGCCCAACAAAATCTTAGCGTGAAAGTCGCAGCACCTTTACTCCCTCTGGGAGAGGGACCGGGGATGATCGTTAGCCGGTTTCATGATTCGCTCAACTACGCGGTCAGTTCGGATTGCGGCATTCCGGGGAGGGAAACCTGACGGCCCAGCACCCTGCGGGCAGGCCCCAATCCGCTCCCGGCGAATTGGTCCGGCTTCCCGGCCGGAACGACAGCCGTCATGCCGGATCGGACTCCGGCATCCAGTTCCCAGGGAGGGGAAGCTTGCCGAAAACCTGACATATCACCATTTCACCCACGTTCCTCTGTTGCCTACAGTTGCCCCGCGCAAACGGTCCACTAACGGTTTTCGAGCCGATTGAAATCGAACAGCGACGCTTCCACCGGGTCGGCCCTGCGAAAGGCTTCGTGCAAGGCATCGCTGTGCGCCCAGAAACGCGGATCCGTGCGCCGGATGGCGAAACGGGCGGCGAGCGCCGCGTAATCCTGCTCCGACCGGAGACGGCTGACGAGATCGACGAACGCCGCCAGCCGGTTGCTCCGGAGCCGGTAGAAGGCATTGGGATAGGCGCCGATGAATCCGCGCGCCACCAGCAGGGTATCTTCGTCTGGCAGGCGCCGGTTTTCTTCGGAAAAGAGTTCGGAAATGTTGCTGTGGGCGCTGTTGCGGATCAGGGTGTAATGGCGGTCGATGCCGTCTTCGCCCTGGACGGTCAGGAAACTGGATTCGGGAAGCAAGGACAGCACCCTGCCCCGCAAGCCGGCGAGTTTTTTCAAGAGGTCCCCATTCGGATCGTCCCGCGTGCTTTCGGCAAGCTCGTGGCGATGATCCAGCACCGGCGCGAGGTGCGCTTTCCAAAGGCCGAACAGTTCCGGCAGGGGGTTGCCGGTCCGGTATTCGACGCCGGTGCGCTGGGTGAAATAGGCCTTGCTGCCGTTGAGGTAGGCCTTCACCGCGTCGCCCGCCCCGCGGTACCACAGATCCCGCACCTGGTTGCGGTCGCCCCCCGGCAGCAGGGCCAGGAAACTCAGCTCTCCCTCCATGCGCAGAAAATCCATGTACAGCCGGGCCTCCAACTGGTGCGCGGTGTTGCCGTAGACGTCGAAGCCGGCCACCAGGAGATAATGGATGCGCTCCAGCAAGGGGTAGCCCATGATGAGGGCGGTCTGCGGCCGGTCGCCGAGCAGCCCCTTGACCACGCTGGCACTGTCGAAATGGCGGAACACGGTGAGCGCGGCATTCGCGTTGTTGCCGTCGCCGTCCCACAGCATGGACAGGCTCGGGCTGTTGCTGCCGGTGAACCGCCGATTCGCCATTTCCGATTTGCGTTTCAGGTATTCGGTTTGCCCGTGCGAATACGACAGCCATTTGGTGAGAAGCGCGTTGCTCTGCTGTTCGGTCGGGAGGCTGACCTCTTTCAGCACATCCGCCAGGAACGCCGAGGTTTCGTTGAACACCGGGGTGTCGGGATGCATGAACCCGATCCAGAAGTGATCGGTGATCACGTTGAGCGCCACCTGGCCCCGGCACACCGGCCCCTTGATGAAATTCATGACGGTGAACTGCGCCTCGTCCAGCAGCAGGCGGTAACGCGAACGCACCGGAATCTGCTCGAAGGCGATGAACGGATTGGCCGAAACCTTCGGATCGTAGGACGGCAGCGCCTTGACGGCATAAGGCGCGTCCAGAAACCACGCCTTGATGCGCCCCATCCGCGCCGCGTTCAGGGCATAGGGCATGTGGGTCTTGGAAACCGGAGTCGAGCGATGCGGACGCAGGCGGTAGTAGACCCGCGCCACGCCCGGATCGTCGTATGGCCGGCGGGTCGCGATGAGGTCGATGGGCCGGCCCGGCGGCGTGCGGGAACGGACGAGTTCGAAGTAATCGCCGGGCGGAAGCTCGTCGAAATAGAGATGGGCGAGGAACCAGTGTTCGTACAGATAGCGGCTCATCAGCCGCGTCTTGGCATCGGCGCCGTTGAGGAATGCCTCCCAGCGGGCGATCTGGTCGCGCTGCGACTCGGTGAGGGCGGGCTCCGGGGCGGCGGGAGCGCCGGCTTCCAGCCAAGCCGTGACCGTGCGGTTTTCCCGCTCGGCGAGCGGCGGAAGGCCGTAAGGCATGCCCCATTCGGGGCGCTCCGATTCGAAGCCGCCGATCTCTTCGATGGTCGGGCACTGCTGGCTGCGGTCCAGGGAAAAATCGTAGCGCTCCGGCGGCAGCAAGCCGTATTGGGGGAAATCGAAGCGGCGCTTGAGCGCCAGCAGGCGCGCCAGCACGCCGGCTTCATGGTTGGCTCTTGCCCTGAGCGCGGTCGAAGGGCCGGCGCCGGGGTCGCGCTCGTTGAGCACGGGATGGAATCCTTTTTTCCGCCATTCGGCATTGCTGCGGGCATCCTGGAACAAACGGGTCGGCTCGGCCGCCAGCAGGCGGGCGGCATCGTAGACCCGTTCGCCGTTGGCGCCGCGCGTCACCCCCTCGTAGCTTCCCAGCTGCAACTGGCACGGCGCATCGTAGCAGGCGTGGCAAACCACGCAGCGGCTGTCCAGGATGGGTTTGACGTCGCGCCGGTACTCGATGGGCAATGCCGCCGCGGTCCGGGAACCGTCGAAAAACCCGGGATCGGGCGTGCCGTAGCGCTGATCCAATTGATACCGGCCATAGGCGGCGCAGCCGGCAATGAGGGCAGCGAGGAAAAGCGCGAAAAAGATACGCATTCGGAATCTACGGAAGCAATCCACAGTACTTTCCCCAGTAGCGCAACACCGTTAAATCAATGTAAAAAAGTAACGATCCACCGGCAAAGCCGGTGGCTTTCGACGGCTGGCCCCTCCAAGGGGTCTGACCGCCGTCGGGCAACAGCCAAGTCGTCGCCCCGGTAGGGATTGCCGGGGTCCAGGGGCCACGGATGGCTGCGACCTCACACCTCCCTGTGAGCTGGATTCATGCCGGGCTGTCCTGCCCGGCACCCTTCGGGCCAGTGCCAATCCGCTCCCGGCGGATTGGT
>JBFMDC010000075.1:0-52120 GCA_040753975.1 Pseudomonadota bacterium | reverse complement strand
ACCTTACAGAATGTAAACCCTGTGCCCGGTTTAATTTGTAAAGGATCATACCGGTTTGTACCCACCCCGGCCCTCTCCCAGAGGGAGAGGGGGTACATGTGACATTACTTTCTTCATCCTTAGTATCTGCGCGACATGTGGTGGCAAATTGTAGGTAGCAGCCCACTCCTTGTACAGCGTGGTATTTTGGGGTGGATTGGCGGTTGCCGTTTCGGAAATTCGGTCGGCAACCTTTGATGGCCGGCTGATAATCCTGTTGACTGCGATTATGACGCTGTCGGCCTGCCACCTCTGGTCAAGGCTCGCTGTAGCCATATATTGCTTGCCCGAGAATTACAGCGCCAGCCTTATCCGAACACGCCTAGCCTTCGTATCCACCGGACCCATCGTAACTCTCGTCTATCTGTACAATATCATCGCGTCCTGCATGACCAGACGCATCACTTGGCGAGGCATCGTTTACGAGATGGTGTCACCCAGCGAAATCAAGGTGATCCGACCGTCAAATCCGGCGGAATAGCCCATTGGGTCATGATCGAAGCCGGCCGTTTCAAAAAGGCACGTCGTCGTCGAAACCCTCGTCGAATTGGCTGCTGCCGGCGCCGGTCCCGCCAGTGCCGCCGCCGCCGTATCCGCCACCCGAGCTGCGTGGCTTGGACCCGCCGCTGGCTGGAGGAGCATCCCAGTCCGCATCGCCCGCGCCCATTCCTCCGCCGCCGCCGGCGCGGTCGAGCATCTGCATTTCGGAGGCCGTAATTTCGGTGGTGTAGCGGTCCTGGCCGGTGGTCTTGTCCTGCCATTTCCGGGTCCGAAGGCTCCCTTCGATGTAGACCTTGCTGCCTTTCTTCAGGTATTCCCCGGCGATTTCGGCGAGGCGGCGGTACATCACCACGCTGTGCCATTCGGTGCGTTCCTGGGTCTGGCCGGTCTGCTGGTCCTTCCAGGATTCGCTGGTGGCGATGCGCAGATTGGCGACCGCGCCGCCGTTCGGCATGTAACGCACTTCCGGGTCCGCGCCCAGATTGCCGATGAGTATGACTTTGTTGACGCCTCGACTGGCCATGCTTGATTCTCCGTTGTGAACCTTAAGCGGGCGGGCTTAAGCGCTCGCCGTTTCGTTGAGCAATGCTTCGAGCCGGCTCCGGTCCAGCCGCTCGCGTTCGATCTTGAGATAGGCCACGCCGTCGTCGGGAACGACCACGGCATCGGCGATGCCGGGGACGCCGCGCAGGCGCGCCGAGAGATCGGTCGCCGCGGCGGCGCTGATTTCGCCGAGATTGACCATGAGGCTGCTCAGGTGCCTCGGCCTCTGCATGCCGGAGGCAACCGCCAGCCACAGCAGGGCGATGGCGGCGCAGAACAGGAACACCGCCGGAATGCCGTAGTGCCCCTGAATCCAGCCCGCCCCGGCGCCGCCCACGAAGGCGCCGAGGAACTGGGTGGTGGAATAGACCCCCATGGCCGTGCCTTTGAGGTCGGCCGGTGCCACTTTGGAGATCATCGAAGGCAGGGTGGCTTCCAGCAGATTGAAGCCGGTGAAGAACAGGTACAGCAGCACGCCGATGCCCAGCGTCGTCGGAGCGAGGCCGGCGAGGCCCGCATCGACGGCGGCGGTCAGCAGAATGAAGGCCAGAAACACCGGTTTCATCTGCCGCTTCTTCTCGGCCACGATCACGAAGGGCACCATGCTGAGCATCGATAGCACAAACACCGGCAGATAGATCTTCCAGTGTTCCGGCGTATCCAGGTGCAACTGGTCGCGAAGGATCAGCGGCAGGGCGACGAAGGTCGCGGTCAGGATGGCGTGCAGGGCGAAGATGCCGAAATCCAGACGCACCAGTTCCGGATTGGCCAGCACGCTGGCAAAACGCGCGGGCTGGGCCTCGGTGTCGCGGTGGAAACGAACCGCCCCGGGCGTCGGCACCGCGGTGTAAAGCACGGCGATGCCGAGCAGCGCCAGGCCGGCGACGGTCCAGAAGATGCCTTTGACGCCGATCCAGCCGGACAGCACCGGACCCGCGACCATCGAAAAGGCAAAGGAAATCCCGATGCTGATGCCGATCAGCGCCATCGCCTTGGTGCGGTGCTCCTCCTGGGTGAGATCGGCGGCCAGCGCCATGACCACTCCGGCGACGGCGCCCGCGCCCTGCAGCGCCCGGCCCGCGACGATGCCGTAGATCGAATCGGCCACCGCCGCCATGACGCTGCCGGCCGCGAACACCAGGAGGCCGATGACGATGAGCGGCTTGCGCCCGAAGCGGTCCGACCAGATGCCGAAGGGAATCTGGAACGCCGCCTGGGTCAGGCCGTAGGCGCTGATGGCCAGCCCGATCAGGGCCGGCGTCGCGTCGGGCAAGTCGCGCGCATAGATCGAGAACACCGGCAGGATCATGAACAAGCCCAGCATGCGGAACATGTAGATCGCCGCGAGCGAAATGGCAGCCCGGATTTCGGCGCGGGTCATCGGGCTGTCGATGTCGATGGTGTGGCGCAAGAGCAAGTCTCCTTGGCGGCGCTTCCGAATCGCCTATGGTATCAGCTTCGCAAAGCTGTAGGGCATGCCGCGACCGTACGCATGGGAACACGAACAAATCCTGTCGCGCTTTGCCAAAGCGCCACCAAAACCCTTATATTCGGGCGTTTAACCACGCGGCGAGCGCATGGACGTCATCAGCATCCGGGGCGCCAGAACCCATAATCTCAAGAACATCGACCTCGATCTTCCCCGCGACAAGCTGATCGTGATCACGGGACTGTCGGGCTCGGGCAAGTCCTCGCTGGCCTTCGACACGATCTACGCGGAAGGCCAGCGGCGCTACGTGGAGTCGCTCTCGGCCTACGCCCGCCAGTTCCTGTCGATGATGGAAAAACCGGACGTCGACCACATCGAAGGGCTGTCGCCGGCGATCTCCATCGAGCAGAAATCGACCTCGCACAATCCGCGCTCCACCGTCGGCACCATCACCGAAATCTACGACTATCTCCGCCTGTTGTTCGCCCGCGCCGGGATTCCCCGCTGCCCGGAGCACGGGGTATCGCTGGAGGCGCAGACCATCAGCCAGATGGTGGACCATATCCTGGCCCAGCCGGAGGGCTCGCGCTGGATGCTGCTGGCGCCGGTGGTGAGCGAGCGCAAGGGCGAGCATGTGCAAGTGCTGGAAGAACTGCGGGGACGCGGCTTCATCCGCGCCCGGATCGACGGCGTGGTGTACGAGCTGGACGAGCCGCCCAAGCTCGATTTGCGCAAGAAGCACAGCATCGAGGTGATCGTCGACCGCTTCAAGGTGAGAGCCGACCTGGCCCTGCGCATGGCCGAGTCGTTCGAAACCGCGCTCAAGCTGGCCGAGGGCATCGCCATCGCCGCCTCCATGGACGAGGACGCCTTAGAGATCGTCTATTCGGACAAGTACGCCTGCCCGCATTGCGGGTACTCGCTGAGCGAACTCGAACCGCGGATCTTCTCGTTCAACAACCCGCGCGGCGCCTGCCCCGAGTGCGACGGCCTCGGGATCAAACAGTATTTCGATCCCGCCCTGATCGTCCACAACCCGGACCTGAGCCTGGCCGGCGGCGCGGTGCGCGGCTGGGACCGGCGCAACGCCTATTACTACGGCATGATCCAGTCGCTGGCCGAGCACTACGGCTTCGATCCGGAGGAGCCGTTTTCCAGCCTGCCCTTGCACGTCCGGGAGGTGATCCTCCACGGCAGCGGCAGCGAGGTGATTCCGTTCAAGCTGCTGTCACCGCGCGGCACCGCCCTGGTCCAGCGCTATACCTTCGAAGGGGTGATCCCGGTGATGGAACGGCGCTACCGCGAGACCGATTCCACCCTGGTGCGCGAGGAGCTGGCCAAGTACCTGTCGAGCAAGCCCTGCCCCGCCTGCGACGGCACCCGCCTTAACCGCGGCGCCCGCCACGTGTTCGTGGGCGATACCAATCTGCCGGGGCTGACCCATCTGCCGGTCCGGGGCGTGCTGGAGTTCTTCGACGGGCTGGAGCTGAGCGGGCGGCGCGGCGAGGTGGCGGCCAAGATCGTCAAGGAAATCCGCGCCCGGTTGCAGTTCCTCATCAACGTCGGGCTGGACTACCTCAGCCTGGACCGCAGCGCCGACACCCTCTCCGGCGGCGAAGCCCAGCGCATCCGCCTGGCCAGCCAGGTCGGCGCCGGCCTGGTCGGCGTCATGTACGTGCTGGACGAACCCTCCATCGGCCTGCACCAGCGCGACAACCAGCGGCTGCTGGATACCCTGATCCGGCTGCGCGACATCGGCAACACCGTGATCGTGGTGGAGCACGACGAGGATGCGATCCGTCTGGCCGACCATGTGGTCGACATCGGCCCCGGCGCCGGCGTGCACGGCGGCCAGATTGTGGCCCAGGGCGCGCCGGAAGATGTGATGGCCGCGCCCGAATCGCTCACCGGCCAGTACCTCTCCGGCCAGCGCCGCATCGCCGTGCCGGCCCGGCGCAATCCGCCCGACCCCGAGCGCAACCTGGCGGTGCGCGGCGCCAGCGCCAACAACCTCAAAGCGCTGGACGTGTCGATCCCGGTCGGCCTCCTGGTCTGCGTCACCGGCGTGTCGGGCTCGGGCAAGTCCACCCTGATCAACGACACCCTCTACCCCGCCGCCGCCCGCGAACTCAACGGCGCCTCGCTGATGCTCGCGGCCTGCGCCGGCATCGAAGGCCTGGAACATTTCGACAAGGTGGTGGACATCGACCAGAGCCCGATCGGGCGCACACCCCGCTCCAATCCGGCCACCTACACCGGATTGTTCACGCCCATCCGCGAGTTGTTCGCGGCTACCCCGGAGGCGCGCTCGCGCGGCTACACGCCGGGCCGCTTCAGCTTCAACGTCAAGGGCGGGCGCTGCGAGGCCTGCGCGGGCGACGGCGTCATCAAGGTGGAAATGCACTTCCTGCCCGACGTATTCGTGCATTGCGACGTCTGCAAGGGCCGGCGCTACAACCGCGAAACCCTGGAAATCCGCTTCAAGGGCAAGACCATCCACGAAGTGCTGGAGATGACGGTGGAAGAGGCGGCGGCGTTCTTCTCGGCGATCCCCGCGGTGGCGCGCAAGCTCCAGATGCTGATGGAGGTGGGCCTGTCCTACGTCACCTTAGGACAAAACGCCGTCACCCTCTCCGGCGGCGAGGCCCAGCGCGTCAAGCTCGCCCGCGAACTGTCGCGGCGCGACACCGGCAAGACCCTCTACATCCTCGACGAACCCACCACCGGCCTACATTTCCACGACATCCAGCAGCTCCTCAACGTCCTGCACGAACTGCGCGACCGCGGCAACACCGTCATCGTCATCGAGCACAACCTGGACGTCATCAAGACCGCCGACTGGATCATCGACCTCGGCCCCGAAGGCGGCGAAGGCGGCGGGCGCCTGGTCGCCGAGGGCACGCCGGAACAGGTCGCGGCGAATCCGGATTCGTATACCGGGCGGTTTTTGGCGCCGCTGTTGGAGCGGGGGCGCTGAGGCGGATGGGGTGCTGTGCTATACAGCCCGCGTAGCTCCGATTACGCTGCGCTAATCGGACCTTCGTGAACCTTTGTCTATATGATCGTCCCGGATGTGACATCGGGCCTAACCGGATCGTTCGTGCTCGATGCGGTTGGCTCCGTTTACCGCGTCCCGTCCATCATGAGCAGCCGCCGCACACCGACCAATTTCCTCCCGCGAGCGAACGCGAAGGCCGGGTTCTTTCCGGCGTGACTCTTGGCAGCACTGCCACCCGTTCCGGGAGGTAGCGGTCGCTTGAGCGCCGGGGGACGGCGACCCCGAGCCTGCGCGCGAAGTTGTCGGCGATCTCCGTGTCCCTCCAATAGTCCCCGTGGCCGTTGCCGAAGGCCTGCCAGGGCCTTTGCGTCGGGAAGTCCGGCGGATTGCCGTTCAGGCCGACCGCCTCGAGGTAGACCTCCGGCTCATGGCCCATGGCGCGGGCCAGGGCCTGGCCGGACGGGAAGGCCCCCCGCAACACCAGATCGTGCGGGGAATACAGGACCACACGCTCGCGGGCGACGTTGCCGGCCCGCCGCAGGGGCCGCCTTTTCCGGACCAATTCGACGGGAACCGCCGCCGCCATCAACTGGATCAGCGCGATGTTCGGGCTCGGAGCGACGGTGCCGGCGGCGAACAGACCCAACATTTCCAGAATCAGCCTGCAACCGAGGGAGTGGCCGACCAGGACGAACTCCGTCACCGGATGGGTGCGGGAGATGGCGGACAGGAATTCGGCGAGGCGCCGGGCCGAACTTTTGGCGTCGGGAATCTCCGTGGGATAACTCAAGAAATCGAGCCATTGGAAGAAGCCGAAGTCGGCGTCGCCCGGCCAGAAGAAACGCCCGACCCGCCCGAGGCCGTAAGGAAGGTGATCCAGAAATTGCCGAAACGCCGTGCAGGCCTCGCACTGACTGTTGTTGTAGCCGTGAACCAGGAGGATCACGCGATGGGCGCCGCGCAGCCAGCCCGGCGGCCGTTCGGCGACCTGGACCACCGGCCCGCCGACGGGCTGCCGGCGGACCGAAAGCTCACCGTCCGCCGCGATCATCGCGGCCGGTTCCGCAGGCTTTCTATGGCTGCGACCAGATCGCGCGCCACGGGTGCGATGAAACCGCCGAGCACTGCTGCGAGCAGGGCATAGGCGAAGTGCGTGCCGGTCCAGAACTCCCTGCCGCCGTAGACCGTCAGCGCTGCCATGATGATGACCGTGCTCACCATTACCGACAGCCATTGCAGGATGGCGCGCCAGCGCCCGCCCATGGCGATCTGGATGGCGTCCAGGCTCCGCTGGATGTGTTGCGCCACCCGGTTGCGCTGCTGCAGATAGCCGTCGATGGCCGCTTGGTATTCCTTCTCGCCCTCCTGGTCCTTTTTTTCGGCGGGGCGGCCCTTGCACAGGCCCTCGATATCCTCGGGATCGGCCCGCTGAGCCAGAATCCGCATCACGTCGCCGTAGCGCTCCGGGTAGTCGAGCACCGACTGCACTGCGGCGTTGATCTGACCGGCAAACTGCTCCACGGGCAGGTCGTAGAGCGCCTTGGCGTCCCCCGCGGTGGCGAGGTCGATGAGGCTGCGCAAGGCATCCCCTGCCCGGCTCGGCCCGACCATGGCGCGATCGGCGCTCGCCATGAACCATCTTTCGAACCACCGGCGCTGGAACGCGCGCCGGCTCGGCAGCAGATCCTTGACGAGCTGGAGCAGTGCCATGGTGACGATCCCGACACCCGACAAGGCCACCAGCAATGCGAAAGCGTTCCGATCTATTGCCTGGAGCGCCGTTTCGATCGCCCCCGCTGCTTCACTCCCCATATTCCCCCCTTGTGGCGGAAACCACCTATCGACCGAGAAAGAACAGAGTTCGGCGTACCCCCCTGACCCAAGCATATACCCGGCCGGCCCATTCTTGAACCGGGACGTGACGCGTTCGGGCCGCCGGCTGGAATAAAATACGTTCGCCGGGGGCCGGTAATGAAGCAGGATGCTCGAACGGGCGCCGGTGCTATGCTGGCCCGCCTGAAAGCGGCTGCGAAACCGCGAGTCGGTTGAAGCCACACCAGCGTTGCGTCTTACTGGATAATATCCCCGATTCTCGCGCCACCCGCCATAAGAGGGCACTTGCCGCCGCCCGGCACCTCAAACCCGGCCTACCTTTCCTATGCCCGACGTACTCCATCTGATTTGGCAACCCGATGCCACCGACGATTTTCTGCAACCCGGCCATTTTTTCCTGTGGATGGAGACCGCCTGCCCTGCCAAGCCCAGGAAGCCCGCTCATCACCCGCATCAACGCTACGCCAAATCGCTTTTGATCTGGCTCGACGAGATACTGAACCGCTCCTTCGCACCCGGCTTTTGCGCTTCGCAATCCCTGTATCTCCCGACCGCCAACGGGGGGCCGCTCCCCTCGCCGGAGCTGCTGTCCGAAACGGAGCCGCCCGAACAGAGCGAGTGGGCGGCCTGGCAGGTCGATTGCTTCCGCCTCCCGGCGGCTCCGATCCAGACCATCAACGAACTGCATTACCGCCTGCTCGTCCAGGGCGGAGACGTCCGTCCGGGCCAGGATTTTCTGTTCTGGGTTTTTTTCACCCAGTCGCTCAGGTCTTTGTTGGTGAAAGACCAATACATCCCGGCCATGCGTTGCCGCCGGAGCAAGGACGGATCGGCCTACGAATTTCATCCCGGCTGGGAATTTCTTTCCGAAGGCTACGATCGCCTGTTGGTTGAAGCGGCCGAGTGCATGCCGCCCTCCGCCGCGCCGGGGTATGAAGCCGCTTCCGTCCTGCGTCACTGCGCCGAAGTGCTGCTGCACCAGGCCATCGGGAGAGCGACTGTGACCCAGGCCGCGCTGAAAAAGCTCCAGTCCAGCTTCCTGCCCGAGGCCTGCGCCGCTCCCAGGCGAGCGCCCTGGCTGGCAGCCGCGGACCCGACAGTGGCCGAGCAATGGGCGAAATGGCGGCGGCGGGTCGCCGGCAGCGGCGGTGCGCATGCGTTTCAGCTCGCCTTACAGGTCCGCGAACCCGCCGCCGAAGCGCCGGAGCGCTGGCCATTGGAATTCCTGGCCTGGTCGCGGCGCGATCCTTCCCTGCGGATTCCCCTGGCCGAGTATTGGTCGCTGCCGGAGCGGGAACGCGAGCCGCTGGGCCGCGAGTTCGGCCCAGACTTCGAGACCGATCTGCTCACCGATCTGGGCCAGATGGCCCGTATCTATCCCGCGCTGTGGGAGGCCCTGGATAGTGCGCAACCCACCGGCATGGTCCTGTCGCTGGAAGCGGCCTTCGCCTTCCTGACCGAAACCTCCTGGATACTGGAAGACGCCGGTTTCCGGGTGATCGTGCCCGCCTGGTGGACCCCGCAGGGACGCCGCCGCGCCAAGCTGCGGATGCGCTCTTCGCCTGCCGGCAAGAAGGTGAGCGCCGCCGCCAAGCGCGCGGGACTGAGCCTGGACGAACTGCTGGAATACCGCTACGAGCTGACCCTGGGCGGCGAAACGGTGGCCCCTGAAGAATGGGCCCGGCTGGTCGAAGCCAAGACGCCGCTGGTGCAGTTTCGTGGCCAGTGGGTCGTGCTCGACAAGGACCGCATGGCGGAGATGCTGGCATTCTGGAAGAAGCAGGGCGAGGCCGGCGAGAATCTGGATGTGCAGGCGCTGCTGCAACGCACTGCCGTCGAGGACGAAGTCTTCGAAATCGACCCCGACGACGCCCTCGCCGCCATGCTCGACAAGCTGCGCGATCACGGCCGGCTGGAGCCGGTCGACGATCCTCCGGGGCTGCGGGCGCAATTGCGGGACTACCAGAAGCGCGGCGTGGCTTGGCTGGCCTTCCTGGAGTCACTGAACCTGAGCGGCTGTCTGGCCGACGACATGGGCCTGGGCAAGACCATCCAGGTCATCGCCCGGCTGCTCCACGAAAGATCGCAAGGCTCCCGCCCCGCCCCCACCCTGTTGATCGCGCCGACCTCGGTCGTGGGAAACTGGCGCAAGGAAATCGAACGCTTCGCTCCCCAGTTGCAGACCCTGGTCCATCACGGCGCGGAACGCTGCAAGGAGCCTCAAGCCTTTGCCGCCACCGCCCTCGACCAGGACGTGGTCATCGTCTCCTACGCCCTGGCGCTGCGGGACTCGGCGCTGCTGTCTGCGGTGCGCTGGCATCGCCTGGTGCTGGACGAGGCGCAGAACATCAAGAATCCCGAAGCCAAGCAGACCAAGGCCATCCTCAAGCTGGACGCCGGTTCGCGGCTGGCGCTCACCGGCACCCCGGTGGAAAACCGGCTGCTCGACCTGTGGTCGATCTTCAATTTCCTCAATCCCGGCTATCTGGGCAGGCAGGCGGCTTTTCGCAAACATTACGAAACGCCGATCCAGCGCGACCACGACCCGGCCAGATCGGCGCAGCTCCGGCGCCTGGTCGAGCCTTTCATCCTGCGCCGTGTGAAGACCGATCCCGCCATCATCAAGGACCTGCCCGACAAGGTGGAGAACAAGCAATACTGCAACCTCAGCCGGGAGCAAGCCTCGCTGTACGAGGCGGTGGTGCGCGACGTGGAGCAGCAGTTGGAAGCCAGCGAAGGCATTCAGCGCCAGGGCCTGATGCTGTCCACGCTCATGAGGCTCAAGCAGATTTGCAACCATCCGGCGCAGTTCCTGCAGGACGGCAGCCCGTTCGACCCCCAGCGCTCGCACAAGCTGGAGCGCCTGACCGACATGCTGGGCGACGTCTTGGCGGAAGGGGAAAGCGCGCTGGTCTTCACCCAGTTCACCGAGATCGGCGAGCGGCTGGAACGGCATCTGAAAACGCAGCTGGACTGCCAGACCTATTATCTGCACGGCGGCACCTCGCGCCAGAGGCGGGAGCAGATGATCGCCCGCTTCCAGGACCCGCAGACCCCGCCGGCGGTGTTCGTGCTCTCGCTCAAGGCCGGCGGCGTCGGCATCACCCTCACCCGCGCCAATCACGTCTTCCATTTCGACCGCTGGTGGAACCCCGCGGTGGAGGATCAGGCCACCGACCGCGCCTTCCGCATCGGCCAGACCCGCAACGTGTTCGTGCACAAATTCCTCACCCTGGGCACCCTGGAAGAGCGCATCGACCAGATGATCGAAGACAAGAAGCGGATGGCCGGAGCCATCGTCGGCAGTGACGAGTCCTGGCTGGCCCAGCTCGACAACGAGGCCTTCAAGAAGCTCATCGCCTTGAACCGGACCACCATCCTGGACGACTGAAGGATAGGGAGGACACCCATGCAAGCCATTCGCACCTGGTGGGGACAGCGCTTCATCGCTGCCCTCGAACGCTTCACCGATACCGCCCGCCTCGCCCGCGGCCGCGGCTATGCCGGCAGCGACCGCATCAAGTCATGGAAACTGACGAAGGGCGAGGTTTCGGCCAGGATTCGCGGCAACGCCAACCCCTATTACGGCATCTACCAGGAACCCACTTACGACACGGCGATTTCGCTCAGCCCCATCCGCGACGGCGACTGGGCGCTGCTCATCCGTCACCTGGGCTCCCGCGCCGCGTTCGTCTCGCGGCTGCTGTTGAACGAAATGCCGGAAAACATCGAGAAACCGTTCGAACTGCTCGACCTGCACCTCTTGCCCCATAGCGCCAAGGACTTCAAGACCCGCTGCTCCTGCCCGGACTTCCAGAATCCCTGCAAGCACATCGCCGGCCTCTGTTATCTGCTTTCGGCGCGGCTCGACCAGGACCCTTTCCTGTTGTTCGAACTGCGCGGCCTGCCGCGCGAAAAGCTGTTCGAGCAACTGCGCCAGACGCCTCTGGGCAAGGCGCTGGCACAGGCCCGGGACGCCGAACGGGAGGAAGGATTGCGGGTCGTGGATGCCTATTTCACCCGCCCGCAGCCTGTCCCTTTGCCGGAAAGCCGCGACCCCGGAGCGTTCTGGGTCGCCCCGAAACGCCTGCCGGAGCTGCCGGAAACTCCGGCCAAAACCGCGGTGCCCGCCTTGTTGATCCGAAAAGGCGGCGACTTCCCCGAATTCTGGAATCTCCCGCTGTCGTTTCCCGCGGCCATGGAGATGATCTACGACGCGGTCCGGAAGCGGGAGAAGGAGTGGTGATGCGCCGCCCCGTCTTGAGCCGTCGCCCCAGCGACGCAGAACGGATCGGTTGCCGCTGGGGGCGGCGTGTATCCGGGTCCATCTCCGCCGCCCCTGGCGATAATGTCGTGCGGCCGAAATCCTGACAAGCCCCAGCCGCCCTACGGGGTCTCCTGGCGTCGGAACCCGATGAAGCCGGTTCCGACCTACGTGACGGCTGAACGTTCTTGCTAATCAGGACGCCGTTCGGACTGGGCTTACATTTTCACGCTTATGCAATTGAAAAATGGCGGGGTATCCCTGCTCTGCAAGGGCACCTCGAATTTTTCGAGGCGCCCTGAACGAAATCCTTTTCACGAACTCTAACGCGAAAACAGGCTCCACAGATCATTCAACCGCCGAGCCGCCACGCTCTCCCCCCGCCCTCCCAATGGGCGGTAACCAAGAGGGGGATCGGTACCCCGCGGTTCGTGGCGGCCAAGGTAGCCGTACCATTTCGTGTCACACAATCGTTATCCAAGCGTCATTTGGATTTAATACTGTCGTAACAAAATGGGGCTATTTTTGCCCACTCATCTCTGACGGGGCATTCGACGGCTTATGGTCCCATGTGTCCCGATGGGATTTTTGGGCGGGGGGAACCGGCCATCGGAGCGTCAATGCATCGTTCACTTAAGAATTCGGCCGGCTTTGAACCGCCGGGTTTGCGTGGCGAACAAGATTTTTTCCCATTTACGGAGAGTGCGAAAACCATGAAGAAATTGCGAGCGGTTTTTCTAGGCACGCTGGTCGCCGCAGGGCATCAGGCCCATGCGGCCATCAACGACGGAAAGTTCGGTGCGCCGGGCGAGTTGTTCATCTCGATCCTGGATTCGGAAGGAAAGAAGTCCTACTACAAAGACCTCGGCGTCGATATGGTCCAGTTCATGAACGGACAGGGCTGCCTCGACGCCAACCTGGCGCAGGATCCCAACTTCGCAGCCTTCGCCGGCAAAGATACCCTGGTCTACAACGTCGCGGCGGTCAATCCTCTGCTGAAGGATGCCGGCAACATGGCTCAGTGGGGCTATCTGGCCACATCGAGCCAGGGTAAGGACAGTTTCAGCGCCAAATGGAATCTGATCGACAACGCGATCCAGAAGATCCAGGGCTATATCGCCGCCCTCAACGTCGAGCCGTTCACGAACGCGCCCGGGCAGGCGGCCGAGAACAAATCGGGCATGTTCGGTCCCGACGATCTCGCCTATCACGGCAAGGGTAGCTGGGGCCCCTCCATGGGCCATGGCGTCAAGGGCAACACCGAAGGGAAACCCGGCGCGGAACTCGAGTTCTATTTCGTCAACAACTCCACCGGTGATTCCAAGGGAGAGAATGTCACCAAGCTGGGGGCGTGGAGCCTGTCGAGCGCCGGCGCGCTGAGCTACAGCGGCACCGGCACTTCGACCCTCTGCTCGGGTTCGGGCAATAAGGCCCCGACGGCGGTCATCGCCAATCCGGCTCAGACGGTTCCGGTGAACACCCCCGTGACGCTGGACGGCAGCCCCAGCACCGACCCCGACAACGGCCCACAACCGTTGTCTTATGCATGGAGACAGATCGCTGGGCCTGTGGCGGTCACGCTGAACAACGCCAATCAGGCGAAGGCAAGCTTCACCCCTGTCGAGGCCGGCGACTACGGCTTCGAGCTGATCGTCAGCGACGGCAACCTCCCCGGTAACGCCTACGCGACGGTCACGGTCGAAGCAGGCCCCGCCGGACCTTCCATCCACATCGTCGCACCCAACGCCTGGAAGGTGAAGCAACGTCAGGCGATCTCCTGGCACACCACCGAAGTACCGGCCAACAGGCGGGTCAATATCGACTTTTCCAAAGACGGCGGCTCCAAGTTCACGAGGTTGAAGAGCGTCGCCAACAAGAAGGAGCAGACCTTGTGGAGGCCCGGCAAGAAGCACGTCACGGAGCAGGGCGTACTCCGGGTTTGCGTCAGGCCGGTCAAGGGAGCTCAGTTCGTCTGCGATCAGATCGACGTCATGGTAGAGCCCTGACCCCCGGCAAGGCACAGGCGGCTCGCCAACCCTTTGTTGCCGGGCCGCCCGACATCACAACCCAATCTCTCTCAAACAGAAGTAGGAGTGAACTCATGCAACTCAAAAGAATCGCTGCAGCGGTAGCGGCAGGCTCTCTGGGATTCTGCGGTCAATCTTGGGCATTGGAACCCAGCGCATCGGCCGACATCGAGATCTTCATGTCCGGCGCCACGGCACAGGACCTCAATCTTAGGCAATTGTTCTCGGAGCTTTGCGTCGCCGGGACGCTCGATGTCTATCTCGACAAGGCTAACCCCGCCAGCCCCGGCGCCGCTCACACGGCTCTCTTTTGCCAGATCGATTCGGCCAAGGTGACGGGGCTTTCCGTCAACAATCCGAGAGTACTCTTCCACAAGCGCTCCGCCGGCGGTTCCGCCCAGGGCGTGAATCCGGTGCTCGACGAGCAGGCAATCGACGCCATGGCGATCAACAACGGCAACTGTGAAAAGGACGCGGCGAGCGGAAACTGGCTGTGCCGGATTTCCCAGCCCGGTGACTTGGTCAAGAAGGTTTCCGACGCTGGCGTAGCGGACGTCAATCCGGAACTGTTCCGGGGCATCAACACCCCGGACGGCTCGGCTCCGGTGGATCCCGCCAAGGCGGCTCAGCGGCTGGACGTCGTTTCCGGTGGCGGCCTGGTATTCGGTACCCCGGTGACCAAGTCTTTGCGCGACGCACTCCAGCGCGCCCAGATCGATATGGGTACTCTGGATCAAGACTGTGAAGGCCAGGATACCGAGCGCTGCATGCCTAGCCTGAGCAAGCATCAGATCGCGAGCCTCCTCACCGGTAATATCGGCAAATGGAGCGCAATCAAGGTCGTCGGCAAGGACGGCCAGCCAAAAGGTGCCTTGACCGACTACGCCCAGGGCTCGATCACGGACGACAAGGTCTATATTTGCCGCCGCGTCAACGGGTCGGGCACCCAGGCTACGATCAACGCAAAAATGCTCAACGCGCCCTGCACCGACGGCGCGGTGAGCCCCGCCTCGACTTCCAACCCGCTGGGCGGTCCGGTCGTGGTGCTGAACCCTGGCTCCGGTAACGTGGACACCTGTCTTGACGACTTCAACCAGGGTACGAACAACAGCAACGCGAATGCAGCCGGCGCCAAAGCCTGGGCAATCGGTGTCCAGAGCACGGAACGCAATGCGGATATCAAGCGCAATTACCGATTCATCAAGACCGACGGGGTGGCGCCGACGCTCGCCAACACGGCAAGCGGTCTTTATATGAACTGGGTCGAAATCACCTATCAGTGGCGCAAGGCCGCGTACAACGGCCCAACCGGCGACAAGCTGAGACTCATCCAGAAGATCGCAGCCGACGCCGGCAGCCCCAGCATCATCGCGAAAAACAATGCCAAGTTCGTGCATCCGTTCGGCCAGGGAGGCTATCTCGCGGCGACCGCCGCGGGCCATGCCGCGCCTGCGGACGGGAAGTTTGACGTGAACAATCCGGTCAACCCCTACACCCATGCGCCGGGCCTGTCCCTGGACAACTGCCGTGTGCCGGTGGTTGATGCCAGCCAGCCGAGCCGACTCTGACCGGGCGGGTTAGTCACGGGGCCGCGCGCGGCCCCGTGACCCCGCAGCGAGAGCATGAACCGGCGTTCCGAAAGGGACGCCGGTTTTCTCGCTATTTATGTTTGTTGATATATGTCGCCATATAATGGCGAAGTCTGTCTCTTCCGGTATCGAATGGAGCACATGCGAGAAACAATGCCGTGGAACCGCGCTTGCATCCTTGCCACCCTCCCCTTCTGTCTCGCCCTCGGCGGCGCCGTGGCGAATGCCGAGCCGGCCGACAGCACGGCCGAGCAGGGTGCCTCGCCTGACGCGGCGGCCGGACAGTCTCCGGCCTTCGACATCTGGGAATACCGGGTCGAAGGCAATTCCGTGCTCGATCAGAGAGTGGTCGAAAAGACCGTTTACGGATTTCTCGGACCGGGCAAGTCGATCGACGACGTCGAAAGCGCGCGCCAGGCCCTGGAAAAGGCCTACCACGACGCCGGCTATTCGGCGGCGCTGGTGGACATCCCCGAACAGGACGTCAATGAGGGCGTGGTGATCCTCAAGGTCAGCGAGGGCAAGGTCGACCGGCTGAAAGTGACCGGATCGAGATATTTCTCCCTGGGCCGTATCAAGGAGAAAGTGCCGGCCCTGGCCGAAGGCCAGCCGCTCAACATGCCCGCCGCGCAGGAGCAGCTTAGCAAGCTCTCGGCCGAGAACCCGGACCGCACCGTGACACCCGTCATGCGCGCCGGCAACACCCCCGGCACGGTGGAAGTGGAACTGGCGGTGGACGACCAGCTTCCTTTGCACGCGGGGCTGGAATTCAACGGCCGCAACAGCGTCGCTACCACCCGCCCCCGCCTGATCGCCTCGGCGCGCTACGACAACCTCTGGCAGTTGAACCACAGCGCCTCGCTGCAGTTCCAAATTTCGCCCGAAAACACGAACAACGTCCAGGTCTGGTCGGGCACCTACGTGATGCCGATGGACATCTTCGATTCCGATGCCCGCATGGTCTTCTACGGCATCGGCCTCGAATCCCAAGCCGGCATAGCGGCGGTCGGCGCCCTCAACGTGGTGGGCGACGGTGAAATCTTCGGGCTCCGCTGGATCAAGCCCCTCCCCCGCCTCACCAAACAGCTCGGCCATTACGCGACCCTGGGCTGGGATTACAAGAACTTCGGCCAAGCCATCCTGTCCGACACCGATACCCTGATGACGCCCGTCAGCTATTCGCCGTTCATGGCCGGCTACGACGCCAGCCTGGGGTACGAGGACGGGTCGTTCAGCCAGCTCATGCTCCAAACCCATTTCCTGTTCTGGGGCGATTACCAGCAATTCGAGGACCGCCGCTTCGGCGCGACTCCCAACTACGTGTACCTGAAAGGCGACGTCCGGCACCGGCAGATGCTGCCGGAGGACCTGTCCCTGCAGGTACGGCTGGCCGGACAGGTCACCAGTGTGCCCCTAATCGCCAACGAGCAGATGGGAGCCGGCGGCATGTTCAGCGTGCGCGGCTATCACGAGGTCGAGCGTCTGGGCGACAACGGCATCAACGGCTCGCTGGAGTTCTACAGCCCGGACCTCGGCAAGCATCTTTACGAAGGCATGGGGCTGCTGCGGTTCCTGGTCTTCGGCGACCTCGCCTACCTCTGGATCAAGGACGCCTTGCCCGGACAGCCCCAGCACTTCAGCCTGGCCAGCACGGGAGCGGGGTTCAACATCGAGCTATGGCGAAAGCTCAACGGCACCCTGTTCTGGTCCTATCCCTTCACCAGGACGGAGAGCGTCGCGGTCGGTGAAACCCGCGTCGATTTCCGCATCGCTTACGATTATTGATCGGGGAACGAGCATGAAGGCGCGCGAACCTGCAACCCTAAAGCGGAACCTTGGCACCCCGTTCCGGTCCTATCCATTTACCAAGACGGAGAGCGTCGCAGCCGGTGAAACCCGCGTCGATTTCCGCATCGCTTACGATTACTGATCGGGGAACGAGCATGACGACGCGCGAACCTGCAACCCGCAAGCGGACCCTTCCGCCCATCGACATCAGCCTCAAGCCGCTGGCCTCGTCCGTCCGCACCGTGCTGGCCGGCGCCTTCCTGGCGGGCGGAGCCGTAGAGGCCGACAGCCTGCCGGTACCCGCCGGCGTCTTCGTATCGAGCGGCAGCGCCGACCAGTCGGTCGCCGGCAACACGATGACGATCAATCAGTACACCGACCGCGCCATCCTGAATTGGAAAAGCTTCAACATCGGCGCGGAAAACACCGTGCAGTTCGAGCAGCCGTCGGCGGCTTCCATCGCCCTCAACCGCATCTACCAGAACGATCCCAGCCGTATCTTCGGCAGACTCTCCGCCAATGGCCAGGTTTACCTGCTCAACCAGAACGGGTTCCTGTTCGGCAAGGGCTCGCAGGTCGACGTCAACACTCTGCTGGTCAGCACGCTGAACATCACCGACGACACCTTCCAGCGCGGCATCACCAAGGTCATCGACCAGGACGGGCGCGCGGCGCTGGTGGGCGACGCCAAGGTTTACCGGCTCGACGAACATGGCAATTTCGTCCTCGACGAGAACGGAAACCGCACCAAGATCGGCATCGAGTTCGCCGAAGGTTCCTCCGTCAAGACCGCCAATTCCGGCCGCATCATCGCCGCCGCCCCTTCCGTGGTGAACAAGGGCGACCTCTCCGCGCCGTCTGGCCAGATCCTCCTCATCGCCGCCACCGACAAGGTCTATCTGCAGGAAGCCGGTAAGGATTCCAACCTGCGCGGGCTTCTCGTTGAAGTCGGAACCGGCGGCGACGTCACCAACATAGGCAAGGCCCTGGCCGAGCGCGGCAACGTGACGCTGATGGGCTTCGCGGTGAATCAGCAGGGGCGGGTGTCGGCGACCACTTCGGTGCGCGTCAACGGCTCAGTGCGGCTCCTGGCGCGGGAGGGCGCGAGCGTGCGCCGCGAGGGCGACACCTGGCTGCTGCAAGCGAACCGCACCAGGCGCAATGCCGAACTGGATGACGGTTTGGGCACCAAAGCCACGGTGAGCCTGAAAGGCGGCAGCAGGACCTCGGCGAATCCGGCCTTGGACGACCAGGCCACCGCCGTGGACGGCCAGGCGCAGGACGCCTCCTGGGTGGAGATCATGGGACATCAGGTCCGGATCGGAAACGGCGCCCAAGTGGTCTCCCGCTCCGGCAGGGTGACGGTGACGGCGACCGAGAACCCCGCCAGCCCGGGGCTCGAAAACGTCAAGAACGACGCCCGCATCCATGTCGACAAAGGGGCGAGGATCGACGTGTCGGGCATCAAGGATGTGAGCGTGCCGATGGAGCGCAACGTGGTGACGGTCGAAACGCGCAGCAACGAACTGCGCGATTCGCCCCTGCAGCGCGACGGCATACTCTACGCGCAGAAGATACGGGTCGACATCCGCAAGGGCACGCCGATCGCCGACATCTCCGGCGAACTGGAGCGCATCGCCCGCACCGTGGCCGAACGCAGCACCGGCGGCGGCACCCTGAACCTGGTCTCGGAAGGTGACGCCATCCTGCGGCGGGGCGCGCTGCTGGATTTTTCCGGCGGATCGGTGGCCTACCGCTCGGGCTATGTCGACACCACCCAACTGGTGACGCCGGACGGCAGGACCGTCGACATCGGCAGCGCCGATCCGAACCAGTTCTACACCGGCATCTTCGGTCAGGTCAGTCAGAAATTCAAAGCCTGGAACATCACCAAGACCTGGGACATCATCGGCCCCCGCAACCTGGGACGCTTCGAACAGGGCTACGTGGAAGGCAAAGCCGCGGGCACGCTCGACATCAAGGCGGCGGCGCTGGCGCTGGAAGCCGAAATGCGCGGGGCCTCGACCGCCGGTATCCGTCAGCGCGAAGCGGGAACCCAGCCCGCCGGCGGAACTCTGAAGATCGATCTGGCGCGCAGCCCCGACAGCACCCAGTCCGTGATTTTCGGTGGAGCCTCGGCGAGGCTTGGCGTAGGCAAGGATGAACCGTTTCCTCGGACTGCCGGGGAAAACAGCCAGCCGGCAGCCTTGGTCCTGTCCGGCGACAAGCTGCGCAACTCCGGCATCATGCACGCCGACATCAAGACCAACGGCAAGGTCGCCATCCGCTCCGGTGAGCACCTGGCCATGACCGACGGGGGCAGCCTGGCGCTCACCGGCGGCGAAATCACGATCGGCGGAACGATCACGGCCCATGCCGGCGAGGTCGATCTCTCGACCCAGCTCACCAGCGCCACCCAGGGCAAGTTGTCCGGCGCCATCGAACTGGCCGCCGGCGCGGCCGTCGACGTCAGCGGCCAGTGGATCAACGAACTTCCGGCCGACGCCACCGGCAATAGCGGCCAGGACCGCAGCCGCGTGCTGGTGAACGGCGGAACCTTTTCGGTGAAAGCCGAAGGCGACGTCAATCTCGCCGCCGGCAGCCGCGTCGACGTCAGCGGCGGCGCGCGCCGCACCGGCGACAACAGCTTCAAGGCCGGCGACGCCGGGAGCATCAGCCTGGAAGCCGCGGCGGTCGACGGCTCGGATCTCAAGCTGAAAGGCACGCTCGAAGGCTATGCCTTCACCGGCGGCAAGGGCGGATCGCTCAGCCTCGTCTCCGACCAGGTGATCCTGGGCAGCGCGAGGGACGCCGAAATCGCCGACGGCGCCGACCCGCTCGTCCTCGACCCGGATTTCTTCGGCCGGGGCGGATTCGCCCATTATTCCGTGGGTTCCAACAAGAGCGGCGTCACCGTCACCGACGGTGCCGACATCCGGCTCAGCGTCAAGAACCGGGTCATCGATACGGAAGCCGTCCGCCGCGTCAGCGGCTCGAATTTCCGCGACTTCGCGCGGGTCAGGCTGCTGCCGGAGTTGTCGCGCCAGGCGGGCGAACTCGAGCTGGCGCTGGCCCAGGAAGTCGGCCAGGGCGGAAAGGACGCGGCGGTGCGGATCGGCGACGGCGCGGTGATCCGCACCGATGCGGGCGGCAGCATATCCCTGCAATCGGATTCCAGCATCTTCATGAACGGGACGCTCGAAACCGCCGGCGGCGACGTAGCGATGACCGTCTCCCCGCCCGCGGGCACCGACCCCGGCTTCAAGGCCGACCAGGGCATCTGGATCGGTTCCGGCGCCCGGGTAGACGTCTCCGGGACGGCGCTGCTCTACAGCGACCGTCCGGACCACGTGACCGGAAAGGTGCTGGACGGCGGCACCATCACCCTCCACGCCGACCGCGGCTTCGTGGTAGCGGACGAGGGCTCGGAACTCGATGTTTCGGGGACGCAGGGACGCCTGGACGTACCGGTCAGGGGACTGAACGGCGCCATCGGCCGGGAACGCCGCCAGATCGCTTCCTCCGGTGGCAACATCGAAATCCGCGCCGCCGAAGGCATCCAGCTCTACGGAAAACTGGAAGGACGGGCCGGTGACGGAACCGGCGCCGCGGGCGGCGGGCTGTCGCTGGAACTCAATCCCAACACCCGGGCCGAGCCGGACGAAATCGGACTAGGCCAGACACCCTTCCCCAGGGTGCCCAGCGTGATATCGCTGACCCAGTCCGAACCCGAGGGGGTAGCCACCGTCCAGGGCGAGGCTGTGGCGTCCAACCGCTACGGTCAAGCGGTGCTGAGCGTCGGCCAGGTGGAGCGCGGCGGATTCGGCGAGCTCGCGCTGCGCACCCCGAGCCGCATCGAACTGGCCAGCGGCGTCAACCTGCGCACCGAGCGCAGCATCGTGCTCGACGCGCCGGTGCTGGCCTTCAAGCCCGCATCCGGCGCCACCGCCGGCAGGGTGTCGCTCGACTCCGCCCATGTCGCGCTCGGCTCGACCCAGACCCGACCGGGCAACGCGGCCCCGACCGCCGGCAACGGCAGCCTTCAGGTCAATGCCGGCCTGGTCGACCTGGTCGGCACCACCGCGCTCCAAGGCTTCGACGGCGCCGACCTGAAAAGCTCCGGCGACCTGCGGCTGATCGGGGTGCGCACGACCCAGCAGCAGCGGGACTTCCTGGGCGAGTTCCTGGCGGCCGGCGACCTCACGCTGACCGCGGACCAGGTCTATCCCTCCACCTTGAGCGAATTCCGGATCGCCGTGAGAGGCACTACCGACGGAACACTCACGATCAAACCGGGGGATTCCAACGGCGGCACCATCCTATCCGCGGGCGGCAAGCTGACGCTGGAAGCCCCGAACATCGTCCAGGGCGGCACCGTGAAGGCGCCGCTCGGCGAGCTGAACTTCCAGGCCTCGAATCGCCTGGAGCTGGCCGCGGGCAGCGTCACCTCCAATTCGGCCAAGGGCGCGATCATTCCTTTCGGCCGCACTCAGGGCGGGCTGGACTGGCTCTACCCGCTGGGCGACCAGAACCTGGTCTTCACCGCGCCGCCGGAAAAGAAGCTGGTGCTCGACGGACCTAAGGTCGACATCGCCGGCGGCTCGGTGATCGATACCGGGGGCGGCGGCGACCTGTTCGCCTTCGAATTCGTGCCGGGGCCGGGCGGTTCGTACGATCTGCTCGACCCCGCCAGCAAGGGCTGGCGGGAAGCCTACGCCATCCTGCCTTCCTTCAAGGGCGCGACGGCCCCCTACGATCCCCTGATGTACCCAGGCTCCGGCCTGAAGGTCGGGGACAGCGTCTACCTCTCCGGCGGCGGCGGCCTCAAAGCCGGCTACTACACCCTCCTGCCGGCCCACTACGCGCTGCTTCCCGGCGCCTACCTGGTGACGCCCGAGAAGAACGCCACCGACATCGTGCCGGGCCTCAACCTCCAGCGCGCCGACGGCGCCCCGATCGTCGCCGGCTACCGGGCCGTTTCCGGCACCGGCATACGCGATGCGCTCTGGAGCGGGTTCGCGGTGGAACCCGGAAGCGCCGCCCGCACCCGCGCCGAATACTCGACCCACGGCGCCAACGACTTCTTCTCCGCCAAGGCGGCCAAGAACGAGGCCGCCGTGCCCTATCTTCCCCGCGACGCGGGTTCCATGCTCATCTCGGCGGAAACGGCGCTGGGCCTGGACGGCCATGTATCGGCCAAGGCCGGCGCGAAGGGCCGCGGCGGCCGCCTCGACATCGACGCCGCCAACATCGCCATCGTGTCGGAGGGCAAGGCCGGCCGGGCGACGGGCAACACCATCAAACTGGTCGCGGAGAAACTCAACGGCCTGGGCGTCGCCAGCATTGCGATCGGCGGCGTGCGCAACACCGCAAACGGCACCGTCACGGTCGATACCCATGCCTCGAACATTTCCCTGGAGCAGAACGCCAGGCTCACGGGCGCCGAACTCATCCTCACCGCCAAGGATGGCATCACCCTCGCGAAGGGTGCCGGCATCACCGCCGAAGGCTCGTCCAAGGGCGGCGGTGCGCCGGAGGTCTACAAGCTCGACGGCGACGCCGCCTTCCTGCGGGTATCGTCTTCCGATCAGGCCGACCTCCAGCGCAGCGGCGTCTCCGGGAGAACCGGCTCGATCACCATCGGCGCGGGCGCGACCCTGGACACGTCGAATTCCATGATCGTCGACGCCAGCGCCAACATGGACCTTTCCGGCAAGCTCCTGGCCCAGGGCGGATCGGTCTCGCTGGGCGCCAGCCGGATCGGCCTGGGCGCCGACGGCAGCTTCCAGAACGGCCTGGCGCTGAACCAGGCGGCGCTGAACGCCCTCCAGGCCAACGAACTGCGCCTGAACAGCGGCAGCGACATCAGCCTGTTCGGCGCGATCGAGCTGACGTCGCAGCGCGTCGCCCTGCGCTCGGCCGGGCTCTTGGGCTTCGACAACGCCAGCCAGACCGCAAGCATCAAAGCCAACGAGATCCGCCTCGATAATCCGCTCGGTGCGAAGACCAGCCGGAACGGTAACGGCACCGGCAGCCTTTCGCTGATCGCCGACACCATCGAGCTGGGCGAGGGCGAATATGCGCTCAAGGGCTATTCCAACGTCACAGTCGAAGCCGGCAAGGCGATCGTCGGCTCGGGTTCGGGCACGCTGACCGCATCCGCCGATCTCGACTTCAACACCGCCGTCATCACCGGCGACCGCGGGGCGGACACCCGGATCGACGCCACCGGCCATGCGGTCGACATCCGATCTTCCGGCACCGCGGAGACCCTGGCCGACACGCTGGGCGCCCAGTTGTCGATCACCGCGGACAGCATCCGGAACGCCGGAACGATTTCGCTCAAGTCCGGCGTCGTCAAGCTCGATGCGCTGAAAGGCGACTTGGTCCTCGCCGCCGGCTCGAACATCGACGTTTCCGGCCGGGAGGTGAGCATCGGCAACGCCAGCCTCGCGACCGACGGCGGCGCGGTGGAACTCTCCAGCCGGGCCGGCAATGTCGCCCTGGATTCGGGCGCCAGCCTCGCGCTCGGCGGGCGCAAGGGCGGCGAGCTGTACGTGTCCGCAGCCGCTGGGGACTTCCGCTTCGAAGGCGGCGTCGACGCCCAGGGCGCGGAACGCGGCGGCCGTTTCGCGCTCGATGTGCGAGCCCTGGAGAACGCTGGCGACGTGGGCGGGACGGCCGGCAAGCTGGCATCGGCCGGATTCAGCGACGGCATCAGCCTGAGGGCGCGCACCGGGGATCTGCGCCTGAATGCGGGCGACACCGTGGCGGCGAGGACGGTCGAACTCGCGGCCGACCAGGGCTCCGTCCGGATCGACGGCAGCCTGAAGGCCCAAGGCGACAACGCCAGGCTGGACCTCAAGGCCGGCAGCGGCCTGACCCTGGCGGCAAGCGCCGACCTGGAGGCGCGCGGCGGCGCCGAACAGGGCGGACGGATCGCGCTGGAATCCTTGGGACCAGGCCCGCAGGGGGGCATTACGGTGGCATCGGGCGCCCGCATCGACGTGAGCGCGACCGACGGTTCCGCCAACGGTACGCTGAACCTGCGGGCACTGCGCACCGATCAGGACGTCGCCGTCGCCGCGGACCTCGGATCGTCTGTCAGCGGCGCCGCCGAAACCACTGTGGAAGCGGTCCGCATCTACGATCACAACGGCACCATCGGCGGCGCCGACATCGCGGCCTGGAAAGCCGATACCGACACCTATATGGCCAACGCCGGCACCGTCGAAACCCGCCTGGGACTGCCGGGAGGCCTCAGGGCCGGGCTGGAAATCCGCAGCAGCGGCGACCTGGCGCTGGGATCGGCCGGCTGGGATCTGGTCGACTGGCGCTACGACGGCCGTCCTGGCGTCCTTACCTTGAACGCCAGCGGGAAGCTCTCGATCGACGGCAAGCTCAGCGACGGCTTCCGCGACGATCCGAACGGCATCGACGTCTCGGATCTGCTCGAACCGGGCGCCACCGTCGCGGTAAAGGACATGCTGCAGACCGGATCGTCCTGGAGCTACCGGTTGCAGGCCGGCACCGACGTCGTGGTCGGTTCGAACGTCGCGGTGCGGACCGGCACCGGCGACATCGGCGTCGAAGCCGGACGGGACGTGATCCTGACCAATGCCGGATCGTCTATCTATACGGCGGGCCGCCCCACCGAGACCCAGCGCTACGGCAATTTCAAGAACGGCTTCGTGGCCTTCCAGTTCTACGGCGAGTATCCCGTCGACGGCGGAAACATCGGCATCAGCGCCGGCCGCGACGTGGTCGGCGCCCGCACCGGCCAGTTCTTCGACGGCTGGCTGGTGCGGACCGGCAACTGGACCGAAGGCGCCAGCCACCAGGGCGAAACGCCGACCGCCTGGGCCGTGGCGATCGGCGGCCCGGTCGGCACCACGGCGCAGCAGGGAAGCTTCCAGCAGAACGTCGGCGCGCTCGGCGGCGGCAATATCACGGTCGAGGCCGGCCGGAACGTGTCCGACCTTTCTGCGGTCATCGCGACCACCGGCAAACAGGTCGGCGTCCCGTCCGCGCCTAACAATCCGTTCGACACCGGATTCAACACCAACGAAGTTCAGATTTCCGGCGGCGGGAACCTGACCGTCAGCGCCGGCGGCGACGTTCTGGGCGGAACCTTCTACACCGGCAAGGGTGTCGGCGAGATCAACGCGAGGGGAGTGATCAAAGCCTCCGCGGACGGGTTGGGGCCGGTCCTGGCGCTGGGGGACTCCAGCTTCAGCCTGAGCGCCGGGCAGGACATCGAACTGGGCGCGGCCATCAATCCCACTGTCATCAACAGCGCGATGGCCCGCAACTTCTTTTTCACCTATTCCGACCGCAGCGGCATCGCGCTGGAATCGCTGGCCGGGGATGTCCGGATCCAAAACAACATCTCAGGGATAATCGGCGCAGTGAACAGGCTGCGCGGCGCCAGGGATCAGCTCAGCTTCCCCGGCGCTTCGCTGAGCGCGCTCAGCGTCTATCCGGCGTCGCTCGACGTCGCCGCACTGCAGGGCGACATCGTGCTGGAACGCAGCTTCACGACCTATCCCGCCGCGAAGGCCGGCTTCAGCCTCCTGGCGGGCGGAAACATCGGCACCGGTTCAGTGGGGGACAACGTCAACATCACGCAATCGGACGCCGACCCAACGCTGCTTCCGGGGATCGCCAACCCCTCCAGAAGCTGGGAAGACGCATCGCAGCGGCTGCAACCTTTCGGCGACTCGAACCTGATCCACGCCCAGGTTCCCGTCCATCGCGGCGACGCGGAGGCGGCAAGGATCTACGCCGAGGGCAACATCGCATCGGTCGATCCCCTCCTCCTCGTGCTGCCGAAGGCCGTGGACGCCATGGCGGGCCGGGACCTGTTCGACGTCAGCCTGCACGTGCAGCATCCCGACTACGCGATGTCGAGCGTCACCGCCGGCCGGGATATCCGCTTCACCTCCCCGCGCAACGCGCAGGGCAACCTGGTGAACCTGACCCGGGAAATCCGGCTGTCGGGAGCCGGCCAGCTCTGGGTCGCTGCGGGGAGAAACATCGACCTGGGCGCTTCGGAAGGCATTTACACCATCGGCAACACCCAAAACAACACCCTGGCCGACGATGGCGCCTCGGTTACGGTCATGGCCGGCCTGAACGGCAACCAGGCCAGCTTCGACAAGTTCAAAGAAAAATACGACCCGACCTCCGCACCCTACCGAGAACTTCTGCGGGACTACATGCGCAAGCGGACGGGCGACGACCGGCTCGATTACGCGGGCGCGGAAGAAGCTTATCAGGCATTGCCGGATGGCCAGCAGCGCGAACTCCTCTTGGCGATCCTGTTCGGCGAGATCCGGGCTTCGGCCGCCCAGGCGGCCAAAACCGGGCGCCGGTCCGACTACGACCGCGGCTTCGCGGCCATCGACACGCTCTTCCCGAGCGACGGCGATACCCGGTACCAAGGCAATCTCAGCCTGTTCTTCAGCAAGATCCACACGGTCGACGGCGGCGACATCAACCTGCTCGTCCCCGGCGGCGGCGTGAATGCGGGCCTGGCGGTCGCCTTCGCCGGAGCGAAGGCCGCCAGCGATCTGGGCATCGTCGCCCAGCGGGAAGGCGCCGTGAACGCCCTGGTCAACGGCAATTTCATGGTCAACCAATCGCGCGTGTTCGCGATGGATGGGGGCGACATCACCATCTGGTCCTCCAACGGCAATATCGACGCCGGCCGCGGCGCCAAGTCCGCCATCGCCGCCCCGCCACCGCGGATCACCTTCGACGAGCGCGGCAACCTGCAGGTCGAATTCCCGCCGGTGGTATCGGGCAGCGGCATCCGCACCGCCGCCAGCACGGCCGCCTTGCCGGGCGACGTGTACCTCGCCGCGCCGCGCGGCGTGGTCGATGCCGGCGAGGCAGGCATCGGCGGCACCAACGTCGCTATCGCGGCGACGGCCGTGCTCGGCGCCAGCAACATTCAGGTCGGCGGCACCGCTACCGGCGTACCCAGCGGCAACGTCAGCGTTCCCGTGGTTCCGGCAGGCGCAGCCGCCGCCGCTGGCGCGGCTACTCAGGCGGCCATGCAGTCGCCGGTGTCCGACAGCGAGAAGAAATCCGAGCCCAAGAAAGTGGCCGAATCCACCAGCCTCAACCCGCTCAAGGTCGAACTGCTGGGATTCGGCGAATGCTCCACCGCCGACATCAAGAGCGGCTCGCCGGGCTGCACCTGACCGGCCTGGACGCGCCGGGGCGGGCCGTCCCCGCTCCCGGCAGCGGCTCGCCGTTCATATGGGCGCGCGTCGCGCGTTTGGCAGGAAGGATTTCGTCGTCGGGGTTGGAACAACGACAAAAGGGACGGGTAAAGGCGTTCAACCGGACGAAGGACGCGGGCTGACGAAGAGCGGCAGAAAAGCTTTGCTGGTTCTAGCGGGGATTGGGGAGTGAGGCGGCGGGATGAGGCTTTAGCCCGCTCCCGCCAAGAGCGAAGGCATGAAAGGGGATTCTATTCGCTCTCTTCGTCATCATCTTCTTCCTTCGCCGACGGTGCAGCGGGCGCGCCTCTCGCGGGAGCCGCCCCAGCCGGAGGCGGCGCCTCCTTCCAGGGCGTGACTTCCAGGTCTTCGATCTTGAAGCGGAATTCCTGCACGGCGTTTTCCTTGGCGACCGCGGCGATGCCGGTGAACGGTTCGGATTCCGCCAGTTTGTCCCAGAAGCCGCTGCTGCCGAATTTTTCCAACATTTCCTCGTTCGCCCGCACCAAGTCGCGGTTCTTGGCGGTACAGCTCTCGATCCAACGCGTCCTTTCCTTTACCGCATCGACCAGAAGCTGGTTGTCCCTCTGGTAGCGATGAAGTTCAGCCTGGGTTTTCTTCTGCTGTTCGGACACCGCGTGCAGCCGCGAAGTCTGCCCGCCGAGCTGCTGTTCCAGGCTCTGGCGGGCGGCCATGAGCTGCTTCAGTTCCCCCTCCATGGGTTCCAATTTCGCGGCCTTGGCGTCCAACGCCTTGAGCGCGGCGGACTGCTCGGCGAGCTGCTTTTGGAGCGCGGCATTCTTGGTTTCCAGTTCGATTTTCTCCTGGCTGAGCTGCCGCAGCATACCCTGGGCCTTGCGCAGAGTCTGGACGATGGCCTCGTCGCTCTTCGGCTTCTCGGCGAAAACCTGCCCACCCCAGACTAACGAGCACAACCCTAACGCTACGGCTGGCGCCAGGCGGAACGGAGGCAGGCTTTCCGCTCGTGACAGCGGTAATGCGGTCAGGTACCCGGCTCCATTTTCGATGTCCTTGGCGGACGGCGTCTGTTCTTTCATCGCGTTCATCGCGTTGGCGCTAGAAGCGGGCATTCAAGTCGATCATCAGCCTGTTCACGTTAAAGGTCGGCCCCACGATGGCCGAACTGGAAAACCAGCGCAGGTTGAGCCAGGTGTTGTTGGCGATGGCATAGTTGCCGGACAGCACCCAGCCCTTGGCGTTGGTGCCGCCATAACCGTTGAAGTTGGAGTCGGTGAACGCGTCCATCACCGAGTCCCGCTCCAGGTACTTGTAGTCCAGCCAGGCGTTCCAGTCGCCGAAGCGCTGGATATTGGGCTCGCCGACTTGTATCCGCACCTGGAAGGCGTTGGTCTTCGGTGTCAGATCCTCCCCCAGGGTGTCGTAGATCTCCTGCTGGTCGAAGCCGAAATTGCGGGAGTAGGAACCGAGCAGTATGACGTGATGAGGGTAGAAGCCGGTGTAGTCGTAACTCATGGTGACGTCGAAGATTTCGAACTTCGAGGCCAGGCCCACCAGCTGGGGTTGCAGGGCGGGGTCGAGCGGGTTGCTGATCAGCGCCAGGCTGTTGCCCATGGTAAAGAACTGGGGAGCGGTCCAGTTGAACTTGGTGCTACCCAAGGGATTGCGCCGCGCCTGGGTATTGTTGTAGTCGTAATAGGCCACGCCGAACTTGAAGCGGTTGTCGCGGTTGAACAGATAGTCCATGCCGCCCTGAGCCGCCCACAGGTACTTGCTGGTGCCGACCAATAAGTCATAATCGAGCGGAAAGGCGCCGAGGGTCAGATAGGCTTCGTTCGGTTTGGTATAGCCCCAGTTGAACTGCTGGCGTCCCGCCGTGCTGACCACGTGGTAGGCGATGACTTCGGGGTTGAAGTCATGCCCGAACGGAAAGCGGAAGGTGCCGGAAAATCCCTCGAAGTTGAGGTCCGGATCGAACATGTTGTCGGTGCTGAACCACGGATTCGCGATCCTGCCGGCCCATAAAGTGGCCCAGTCGTGGCCCTTGTCGTCCAGGTAGTCGTACTGCAGGAAGGCACGGTCGAGCTGCACCTGGTACCCCTGCCCGTACTGGCCCAAGTCCGTGTTGATGGAAATGGGATTGTAGTCGTTGCTGGTAGTCAGGCGAACCTGGGTCTTCAGGCTGTCGGTGATCTGCGCATCCAGGCCGAGCCGCAGCCTCAGGCGCCAGCGCTGAAAATCGTTCGTGGTGTTCCGGTAAGGGTTGTTGATCTGGGTGATGCCCCCCGCGGCATTGATCGCCGGCCAGTCGAAAATGGTGTTGGGCTGGTTGGCGCCGCCGAAAAAGTGCTGGTCGTACCGCACGCGGATATCGCCGAACAGCCTGAAACGGTTGACCCAGTCGGGCAAGGCCGCGGGAACGCCCCATTTCTCGTGCTTGGCATCGGCCTTGACCTCTTTGACCACCTCATCCTTCAACTCCTTGCGCACCTCCGCGCGGATCTCGTCCTTCACGAAGTCCGGGACGTAGGTGACCCGCACGGTGCCCCGCTCGGGCTTGGCCGCAGGGCCTTCTTTCCCTTCGGCTTTTTCTGCGCCGCCTGCCGACGCCGACTGCTCGGCTTCCCGCCGCGCTTCCGCCTTGGCTTCGGCCGCGGCCTTCTGTTCGGCCTGCTGGATCATCTGCTCGGCCTTACCCTTGTCCAGGATACCCTGCTGGACCAGCAGCTCGATCAGATTCAGCGTGGTATTGCGCAACTTGAGCAGCTCCTCCTTCTCGTTTTTCTCGCCGCCGTATACGGCGGGAGAACCCGCCAGCGCGCAGGAGACGAGCAGCGCAAGGGATTTTTGTTCGCTTTTCATGATGTCCCGTTTTTTCCTCGCCGCAATGGGGTTGCGGTCGTTTCCTATAAGGGCCCAATTAACCTTCGGACTGAACTCGGATCTTGATCGGTTGCGGCATGCGCTCCGGCGGCGGGTCGAGCTGTCCGCGCATCGTTCCGAGCGCGGCCTTGAGCGCCTCGTCGATCTCTTCGACGCCGCTGGACTTTCCCAGCTCCACCCGGCTGATGCTGCCCTGGGGGCTGATCCAGATGTGGAGCACGGCCTGGTATCGGGTATTGCGGGCCCGGTCCTTCAGCTTTCTCTGCAACTCGTTGGAGACGGTTTTCTGCAACTGCTGCCCATACCAGATGATGGCGTTGCCGCCGCCTCCCCCGATCAGGCCCTGCCCGCCTTTCTTGCCAACCAGCCCAAAAGCGTCTCCCCCGGCCCCGCCTTCGGCATCCACCCCGAGGTCTTCACCCGGCGGCGGCTCCTCGGCCTGCTGGGGTTCCGGCTCCGGCTCGGGCTCCGGCTCCTCCATCTTTTCCTCCTTGACCTCGGGCTCGGGTGGCTTTTCCTGCGGCGGGGGCGGCGGTGGAGGCGGCGGCTGAACCACGGTGATCTGCTGGACCTGTTTCTTGGTCTGGGCCGGCTTGTCGAACAGATCCCTGGCCAGATAGACGCCGAGAGCCACCAGCAGGACCAGAACCACGCCGACCGCGACTGGCAGATATCGGCGCATCAGCTTGATGTTCATGGAACGCGCCCGCTATTTCACCAGCTTCTGCGTCACCAGCCCCAACTGGCTGATTTCGAGCCGGGTGACGATATCCAGCACTTCGACGACCTTCTGGTACTGGATCGAGGCGTCCGCCTTGAGCACCACGGGCAGATCCGGCGTCGCCGCCTTGTATTGGGCCAGGCGGGTTTCCAGCTCCTCGAGCGACACCGGATAGGTATCGAGATAGATGGTGCCATCCTGGGTGATGGAAACCGCCTTGGTCTTGGGCTTGGACAGGCTGGGCGTGCTGCTGGCCTTGGGCAGATTCACCGTGATGCCCTGCACCGTCGCCGTCGTCATGATAATGAAGATCAGCAGCAGCACATACGCCACGTCCAGCATGGGCGTGATGTTGATGTCGTCGTAGACTTTCTCTTCGGATTCGACCTTCATGACGATGCCTCCCGGTAGCGGTCGGCCACGCGCTCGGACAGCATGGCGAGGAACTCGTCCGAGAACACCCGCATGTCGGCGATGACGTCCTTGATCTGGGTCAGCAGGTAGTTGTAGGCGAACAGGGAGGGAATCGCGACCGCTAGCCCTGCCACCGTCGCCAGCAGGGCCGCCGCGATGCCGGGGGCGATGGAGTTGATATTCACGTCGCCGGTGGCGGCGATGACCGCGAAGGTGATCATCACGCCCACCACGGTGCCGAGCAGGCCGAGGAACGGCCCGCCGGCGATGGCGATGGTCAGGAGTACCATCTTGCTATTGAGGCGCTGGCTCTCTCGCACCACGATGGAATCCAGCTTGACCCGCACCACATGCAGCGCCTCCGGAGTGAGGGGCTTGGCCGACGAACCCAGGCGTTTTTTCACCTCGCGGATGCCGGCGTGGTAGATGTGATAAAGCGGCGAACTCTGATAATAGTCATGCTTGCCGACCAGGGCCGAGAGGAATTCGGAATCGGCCAGTTCCTTTTCTTCCTCGGTTTCATCCCGGTCAAGCTCGCCGGGATCGGCATCGGGGCTCAAGGCTTCGTAGCGGGCCAGGAACGCCTTGTTGTCCTTCTTGACCTTGGAGATCACCACCGCCTTGATGATCATGACCAGCACCGAAACCACGAACATGACGCCGGTCAGGGCGATCACCACCCAGCCGTCCACCGTCACGTTCTGAATGATGACCACGAAGGAGCTCACCTCGCCGGCGCTGGTCTTGCCTTCGTCCTGGCCGAAACTGACGACGCTGAAATCCGGGCTTTGGCTGCGCGCCGACAGCTTGATCCATTCCGCGCTGCGGGCGGCGTTCGAGATTTGGACCTCGTCTAGCAAGCCGGTCAGGAAACCGCCCGTTGCGGCTCCTCCCAAGGTGATCGAGGGATTCATGGCCGAGGGAGCGGCGGCCGCCTGGGCCGCGGGCTCGCCGTTGACATAGAGCTCCAGCTTGTCCGGCCGCAACACGAAGGCCACGTGCTGCCAGCGGTCCGGGGCCGCTATTGCCACGGGGCCCGTCTCGACCGCCTTGCCCGCGGCGAGGTAACGCGCCACCAACGCCCCGCCGCGCACCAGCAGCTCCATGGCGTTGCCCTCGCCCTCGGCGGCGCGGAATACGTAGCCCTCTGAAGCGCCGGGCTCGAGCTTGATCCAGCTCGAAAAGGTCCAGCCCTTGGCCGGATCCAATTGCAGCGACGGCGACGGCTTGACCTCGATGCTTCCCGCACCCGTAAACCGTGCGGCGGCTCCTATCCAGCCCGCCGGCTCCGGCACAGCCGCGGAGCTGGCCGCGTTGTTGCCGTAAGCCGTGGCGTCCTGAGGCACCGGGTTCTTTTCGTCGAAATGGAAGACCAGGCCCTGGCTGACATCGTAGGTTCCCTTTGTGTCGCTGCCATCGGGCGCTTCCTCGTTGCCGTAATACATCCAGAACGACTCGTCGGCCGACTGGCCCGGTATCCGCGGCACCTTGATCCAGACCAGCGCCATTTCGTTGACCGGATCGAGTTTTTCCAGGTGGAACTTGAGCGGCGTCTTGTCGTCCGCCATGAAGCGGAGATCTTTCCCACCCTCGGCCAGTTCGCCGAAGTAGCCGAAATTGCCCGTATGCAGGCGAATCAGCAGGGGAAAGTCGGCCACCAAGTCGCGGGTATCCGCACCGGTCACACTGGCATCCACGGAAATCTGCTTTCGGGAGCGCCAGTCGTCGTTCCACCAGGACAGCGCGATGGCCGGCGCCATGGCCAGGCATAGCAATAGGATCAGCCTCGAAGTCGTCATATCTCTCGCCGAGTCGTTAGACGCGCAGTATTGAATGAAAAGTCTTCTATTTTATTAAACAAGTGTTACGAATGCGTTACGAAACGATCAGGCGCGCGAATCCGCGACGAACGAAGAGGGGCTGAAGTCGTCGGCCTGGCATTCGTGCCGACAGGTTTCGCCGGTCAAAGACGGCGGCTTCGGAAGGATTCAGGGCGCCGCGGAAGCAAGGCCCGTCCCGCAAGATGCACCGCATGGCGGCGCCATCGCCGCCTGCGCGCCTTGCGGAGATCATCGTCGCGACCCTAGCCGGCGCGAAACGCCGCGTCGGCGACGGAAGATACCGGCACCGGCGCGGCGAGCAGCCTCTTTCTTAAGGTTTCCGGAGCGTCGCGATGTAGGCTGCGATGTTGTCGATGTCCGCGTCGCTCAGTTCCGATGCGATCTCTCTCATCGAATCGCGGTCTTTGGGTCGATGCTCCCATCCGTACGGCTGGATGCGCTCTTCGGAACCGCCGCAAGGCGGAAGCCAATCGTCCGGACGGCATCGTTTGTAGGTATTCAGCGCTCTTCTGATGTAATTCGCATCTTTTCCGGCCAGGCTGGGCACATTGGGGGCCGCATCGTCCTCCCCTCGGCCGTGACACTCCACACAGCTCTCATATTTCGCCTTGCCGGCCGCGACATCGCCGGCGTAACCCGCGCCCGTTGCGAGTGCCAGCACGACCCCGCATCCCAAATCTAAGGACCTTCTCACTGCCAATCTCTCCATACGGTGAACGCTTGGAATCCAGACAATTCTCTGAAGCAGCTCCGCAACGCGCGAAGCCACGCTTCCCTGCTCAGGATACAACAATTGAGCAAGGGAACTTAGAACCTGTCTTGAAAAATCTATTCAAGCAAAGTCAATCAGTTGAAATCAGGAAAATTCTCCGCTCAGGGTGGATAAGCGTAGCGCATCCACCTCCGCGCCGACTCGAAGAGCAGCGGAGCTGAATTTGGCGGATGCGCTGCCGCCTATCCGCCCTACGATCCTCCATTTTCTTTTTCAAGACAGACTCTTAGACATAATCGGAGTCGCTTGAAACCGCGCGGCTTCGCCGCCCTTGTGTCGCTCGTCCAACGTATGCCGGCCGCACCTGGCCCGACCATCCCGGGCACACAAGCTCGTATGAAATCATAGCGAGAAGTCGAGGTCGTGTGTTGATATGAACGAGGGGCTGGCACAGGACAACACTCCTAAGTCATTGCTGTGGACTGAAGCGGTCCATGCGGTCTTTGTCGTTTTCAGCATAGCGATCGGAAGCAAAATCTCGCTGCCTCGACACGAATACGGTTCGGTACAATGCACAGGTCCTACGGACAGTGAGATCATTCATGAGTCAGTGCCGCATGGCTGGATTTGCAGCAGAAACCTTATCGACCCCTTCCCGTATTCGCGACATACCTTGCCCGGAGCGCGGAGTGAAATCTGCAAGACTTGGCTCCCGAAACCGGCATCACCACTGAGGTCCTCGGCATCCAGGCCGCCGTTTCCCGCGTATTGACGATTGATGGCACCTCCATGAACAGAACAGCCGGCGGCGACGCGGATGAAGTGCTGACCTCGGCGGTTGAAAGTACCGACCGGACGGAAACGGCCGGGGCATCGGATGACCTTGCTGCCGGCGCGTCCCTTTTTCCGCCTCACCAAAGCGGTCACGCCGCCCCCGATGAGCGCCAGTTGGGGGATTGGATCGCCCGCGTGGTGGACCGTGATTCGAAAGCGCTGGCCGCGCTGTACGATGCCCTGGTCGGACGGATCTATGGCTTGGCCTTACGGATCACCCAGAGCGCGCCGCTGGCCGAAGAGGTGACTCAGGACACCTTCTGGCAAATCTGGCGTCAGGCCCCCCGGTTCGACCCTGAGAGGGGCACTGCCCTGGCCTGGATCATGACCATCGCCCGCAGCCGGGCGCTCGATGCCCTGCGCCGTATCGAGACGAACGAATGCGAACTCGAGCCGGAGATACTGGACCGGTTGGAATGCCCCGGCGAGGCCGCTCCCCCGGACTTGCTGGCGGCGGTCCAGGAAGGGCATGTCCTGCACACCGCCTTGGCTAGCCTCGATCCGGTGCCGCGACAGTTGGTGTCCTTGGCGTTCTTCCGTGGGCTCAGCCACGACGAGGTTGCCGGCTATGCCGGCCTGCCTCTGGGCACGGTCAAGTCACACATCCGGCGAGCGTTGATCGCGTTGCGGCAAAAACTGGCTTCCGATGCCAATTTTAAGCTTTGAAAACATGAGCACCCGACCAGAATTCCCGACTTTTCCCGAAGAATCGGAACAAACCGAGCTGAACGACCTTCTGGTGCAAGGTTTGGCTCCGATAGAGCCCTCATCCGGAAGGAAGGAAGCCTTGCGTGCCGGCTTGATGGAACGAATCACCCGCAGTGTCGCCGAACAAGCGGGATTGTTGACGGTGCGCCTCAAGGATGGCGCGTGGCAAACCCTCAGGACCGGCGTCCGTTTCAAGCCATTGTGGACCGGCCCAGCGGGGAGTTCGGTATTGATCGAATTTGCCCCGGGCGCATCGCTGCCGGCGCATCGGCACAACTGGCTGGAAGAAGGCATCGTGTTGCGGGGCGGCCTGCAGATGGGCTCATTGGAGCTGGGGCCGCTCGACTATCACCTATCCCCCGCCGGCAGTCGCCACGAATCCATCCGTTCCCGCCAGGGTGCGCTGGCGTACCTGCGCGGAACCTCCCTTGGCCGCAAATCATCGGTCCTGGGCGAATTGCTGGGCGGATTGCTGCCTTTCGGCGGTCCTGCGACTGCCACCGTTTTCGCCAAAATGGAAGATTGGGTGGAGGTGGGAGAGGGGGTGATGAAAAAGGACCTATGCGCCGACGGGACTCTGGCATCCCGTTTTTACCGGTTGGAACCGGGGGCCAGGGTTCCCGCCCATTCTCACCTGCAAGACGAGGAGTGCATGATGCTGGAGGGTGAGGTATTCCTGGGGGATATCCTGTTGTGCGCGGGTGAGTACCAACTGGCTCCGGTCGGCAGTCGGCACGGCGAAGTCTATAGTGATGTCGGCGCCACCCTGTTCGTGCGCGGGGCGCGGGATTATTGAAGCCGGCTGGGAGGCCCTGCAATGGGCGACTGGAGAACACCGCGCTTCAACCGCCTGCCAAACGCAGTATGAGCCAGCCCAGACCCGCCGCCATGACGCTGATGGAAGCCGTCATTTCCGCCCGATGCGCCCAGGCGAAACGTTCGGAGTAGCGCAACAAAGGGAAGGCGAGACTGACCAGAAGCAATTGCAGTGTCTCTATGCCCAAGTTGAAGCTGGCCAGATTCAGCAGCCAATTACCGCCGCTGCCGGAGCGGGAAGCGAGGCTTTCCGAAAGGGCTCCCGCAAAGCCGAACCCGTGCACCAGACCGAAACCGAAGGCCAGCCACACGCCGTGACCGAGGTGTCGGCGCCAGGCGCCGAGCGCCCCGACGTAGACTATGGTGAGGGCGATCGCCGGTTCGATCACCTCGCCGGGCGCCGTCACCCAGCCATTGGCGGCCAAGCCGAGGGTGGCACTGTGGGCCAGGGTGAAGGCGGTGACCACCTTTACCACGTCCCCAAGGCGAGGGGATAAGAGCAGCAGACCGAACAGGAACGCCAGATGGTCGAACCCCGCGGCAATGTGGTGCATGCCCAGCCTGAAGAATGCCCAGGCTTCCCGCCATCTCCCGTGCCGAATGGCATGGTGAGCGCCGTCGGATGCCGCGGGAAGTCCCGGGGGACTCCCTCCAACGAGCGGGGCTTGCCCTGGGCGAGCCGTGCCGGCGGGAAAGATCAGTTCGGCCGAGGCGGAAAGCTCCTGCGGCGCGCTGACGCCGAAAGGAAGCCTGAAGTCGGTGAGGCCCTGGCTGCGGTCACGGTCCGGCACGTCGGAAGCGATGACGGCCACGCCGTCTGATCCGGCGATGCGGATTTCTTTCCAGCCCGGCCGGGCGGTTTCGTAGCGATCCCGATACCTGAGACTGACCCGTACTGGCGGCGCGGCCAGGGAAGCTGCATAGCGCAAGCGCAGGCGCAGAACGGACAGCCCCGCATCGCCGGGCGCAAGACGCCACTCCAGCCCCTCCGCTCGCAGAGCCAATGCCTGATCGCCGAACTTCAGATCGAGCAGTTGCCTGATGTCCTCTGCCCTTCGCCGGGCCCAGCCGTTCCATTCGGCATCGGAAGTCCGGCCGTCGCGATCGGCGTCCGCGGCGATGCCCTCGGCCAGCGTGGGGATCTCGGCCAGATCCAAGTGGTAAGTAATACTCGTTGCTTCCGGAGAAACGACAATCACCGCTTGGCGATTGATCGTGTTGTTGCCGAGGGGATGGGCGGCGGCCGTGTCGACGGCGATGACGAGCAGACCGAGGAAAAGCCGGAATCGACTCATGGCGCCCCCTGGGGTTTGAACGGAGCAATCCCATCGGCGCCAGCGCCGGCACGCTTCGCCGCTACGGTGGTCGACCATGGCCGGACCCACCGTTCGATGCGCCTATCCCGTGTGCCGAGCCTGAGCGCGGCTTGGGCGTGCCGGGCCGCCTCTCGATGCTTTCCCGCCTGCCTCAGCACAAAGGCGAGTAGCGCGTGACCGTATATGTCCGGCCGCCTTTGGCATTCCTCGCGGGCCAGACGCTCCGCCTCGCCGTGCCGCTGATCTTGAAGCGCGTAGTATTCGGCAAAGGCGCGGCGGAACAGCTTGTCTCCGGCCTCGTCCAGCCGCGCCATGCCGTCCAGGAGCAGCGCTAGACCGCGCATAGCCTCATGATCGCCCAGGAAACGGGCCATACGCCAAGCCATGACGGCATGGTCCGGGCTGGGGTATTGATCCAGCGCTTCCCGGAGCAATGCCAGCGCTTCCGCTGGCCGACCCTGGGCTTCCCGCACCCGGGCGCGGAGGACGGTATACTCCGGCCGGCCTGGAAAAAGAGTTTCCGCGCTGGCCACCGCGTTGTCCGCAAGCCCTAACTGCCCGCCATTCAGGTGGAGTTCCGCCAGTTGCAGAAACGCCCAGGCATGGGCCTCGGAACCTGGCGGCGCCACGGCGAGACTCTCTTTGAGAAGACCAATGGCGCCCTCGATATCGCCGTGGAGAAAACGCAGATGAGCGGCGCGGGAATGGGCGGGAAGGCCGGGAAAGGCATCCAGCAGCCTTTGCGTCACCGCGAGCGCATCCTCGTAGCGGCCTAGTTCGACCAGGGCGTCCGACTCCAGCCCCAGAGTCATGGCCGAAGGAACACCCAAGTCATGGGCCTTACGGGCGGAAACCAGGGCGTCCTGAAAGCGGTGCCGGTTCATCTCGTCCCACGCCTTGAGCGCCCAAGCGCGTGGATCGCGGGGCGCCAGAGTCAGCGTCCGTTGGATCAAAGCCGCCGCGCGGGCGGCTTCCCCGGCATCTCGGCTGGCACGCAGACCTTGCAGCAAAGCCAGTGCAAGGTCGAACATGGGACGCGGATCATCCGGGCGAGCGAGGAGAGAACTTTCCAGGCGCCGAACCGTTTCATTCGCGACCTCGGATGCTTCCGCACAAACTCCCGTAGCCACGGCCAGGAGCCACGCAGCCAGCGATATCCCGGCTGTTCCCCGTCCCAAGCCAGACATGACGTAGTCCTCTAGCTGCGGCCGGGATACGGCGTCGGCAGGAAAGGAAACTCGCTAGCGATGCCCGTCGCGGTGGTGCCCAGCTGATTTCCCGGTCCCTGCGGCAGACCCGCCCCCGGCGCCCCTTCCAGGAAGTTCACCCCGTCCCCCGCCTTGATGGCGATGTAGTCCGCGCCGCCCACCACCCGAATGGCGATGTCTGTCACATCGTCGTTGGGACGGCGGCCGTTGGGAAAACCGGCCGGATCGCCGCCCAGCGCGGCGCCGAGCCGGCTTTGTCCGGACGGAAGGGTGGGCGGCACAGACAAGTCGAGGCGCAGCAGTTCGGAGCAAGGGCTGCCGCAGTCATTGCCGGCTACGGCTTGGCCAGGATACTTGAGAAACACTTGCATCAGGTCCGTGCGCGGCGTGGCCGGCGCTTTGACGCCGAAACTGCCGAATACCAGGTCGAAAGCGGCGGCGACGACAGGCGCTTTGTAGAACTCCTGGAACTGAGTCTCCTTTTCCGGCTCCTGGGCGTTCCAGAAGTCCTTGGCCGGCGTGTTGATGATCAGTTCGTTGACCAAGGGATTGGCGAGCCTGGCCACTTGCACCTGGTCCCCGGAATTCCTGGGTATTCCCCGGCTGCGCAGAACACGCGTCCTTGGCCGGCTGGTGCTGGCATAGAGTCCCAGGTATTTGTTGGCATCGCTCGCGGCATGCCCGTCGCTGGTGATGTGGCTGATGGGCACTTCCAGGGCGATGGTGCTGATATTGGCGCCGGCAAAGCGATTGATCCCGAAGGGGTTGACGTTATCGCCGTCATCGGCCCCTGGCAGCACGGGCGGAGAGCGGCGCAGATTCAAAGTGTCGAAGGTGGCGCCAAGATCGATATAGAAAGTTTCCGCCCGCTGGCCGGCGAACACCCGGATGCCCTTCCCGGCATCCGTATAAATCCCCTGGGCGGCCAAGCTCTCATAATTGGGCATGGTGGCCGGGCCCGCGTTGGACGGTACAGCAATCAATCCCCGAAACAGGACCGTTTTCCGCCCCTTGCGAATTTCCGTGACGGTGTAAGTCTGACGCCGGGTGAGCCCTTCCGAGCCGGGGCCGTCCAGGGCCGTGATGCCTTGCAGAGGCAGGGCGGCGGGAATCGCCGGATTGCCCAGATAAGGAACGGGCGATGTCAGTCCACCCTTCCCTCCGATCGGTCTATCCTCCGTCTTGAAACGGAATTCATAGACGATGTCCGCCGCCTTGCCGTCCCGATCGTTGTCGAGGCTGAAGCGATAGGCCACGTCGTCGGCGAAATTGAAATAGTTGGGGCCATCGGCCGGATTTTGGCCGGGGTTGACGTTCATGATGAAGGTCACGCGCCGGTCCTGGGCCGCGCGATTCATATTGGCCGGATCGTAACTGACGAAGGCATAGACGTCGCTCAGGTCGGCGGCAGGATCCAGGGCGATCAGCGGAGCCTCCCGGTGGCTGGCCGCCTGGGCGCCGAAGCCGATCCCTGCCGCAAGGCAAGCCGCAAGGGCAAATTCAAATCGGGTGGTCATAGGTCGTTCCTCATAACGCTGAATTAGTGAATCGAAGTCGTCTCGCACTGGCTCCACCACATTCGTATGCCGTGCCGGAAGCCGTGCTTGGTCTTTATTACGCGCGTAAGCGGTAAACGGATGCAGCGAGATGAAGAGAGGTGGCTTCGGAAATTTGGACAGGGGTTACTAAGGATGGCGAAAGTTGAGGCAGGCTCAAAAAATCGGACGCCATCAATTACGCTAATCCCGTGCGGAATGTGATATAAAGGACACCGAGTCCCAAACAAGGAGGGAGATATTCGACCTTAAAATGATTGCGCTGGGAACAATATGAGCATATAGCAAGATGCTCGGCCGACAAAGGACGGACATGATTTGTAATCTTATATTTTTTACAATTGGCGCCGTCTTCCCGTTTGGTAGCTGAAAGAGCACAGTAAACAGAGGGAATAAATTATGGCTAACCCCTACTTTGTTGATTTACTTAAGAAGGGCCCAGACATCTGGAATAAAGCTAGGGAAAATAATCCCCAGGATTTCGCAGACATCGACCTTACGGAAGCCCACTTCGAAAGAGCGAACCTCCGGGGGGTGCAGCTCCAAGGTGCCAACCTTGAGAGAGCCTACCTCGAAGGAGCCAATCTTCAGAGTGCCAAGCTCCAAGGCGCCAACCTCTCGGGGGCTCATCTTGAAGACGCCAACCTCAAGAACGCCACATTCTATGACCCGGCAATGCACGACACCAACCTTGAGGGAGCTCACCTCGAGGGAGCCAATCTTTATGGAGCCAACCTCAAAGAGGCCCATCTCGCAAAAGCCCATCTCACAGAAGCAAACTTAGCAGAAGCCCACCTCCGGAGAGCCGATCTTACGCACGCTGACCTGGAAGGCGCCAACCTTGAAGGGGCGCATCTAAGAGAAGCGCATCTAGCGGAAACTCAGCTACGAGAAGCCAACCTTAGCGAAGCCCATCTTAGGAAAGCATACTTGGCACATGCCTATCTCAGAGAAGCCGATCTCACACACGCGCATCTCACGGGAGCCAACCTGGAGGGGGCTGATCTGCGGGAAGCCGATCTCACCCATGCCCATCTCACAGGAGCCCACCTTGAGCGTGCCAACCTAAGGGAAGCCGATCTGACGCATAGCCATCTATCGCATGCTTCGGCAACAGGCGCCAACTTTGACGGGGCTTACCTCGATGGAGCCCAACTCGAAGGAGCTTGTTTACGCGGAGCGAGCAATTTAACCATCAGCCAGCTTTGCGCTGTGAAGACACTTCACGGTGTCGTTGACCTGGATCCAACCCTGAAGGAACAGCTTCAAACAGACTATCCCCATCTTTTTGAAAAGCCTGGCATTGCCAAGGCCAACGAGGAGCGAGTCGCGTTAGTTTGAAAATATCCTCTCATGAAATAATTCTGGACGATATTTAACCAAGATTGTCCGTTAGAAGCTGAAACCAAGACAAATAAACAAGTTTTGCTAATGACATCCATTAGACCAGGCACCAGAACTCTATGGTTCTGGCCTAAGGGGCAATCGGGGTTAAAAAAACACTTCACCGCTCCCTCAAGGCCATCCTCCGACACAGACTCAACGTAACCGTTCATGCCACCCCCCCACCTTTTTTGCTGGGAACGCGGCCATCCTGGCCGCTTTTTCAGCGGGCGGGACGCCCGCGCTCCCAGTGGACTGAACGGTTACGATTCAATTTCATCCGATCTGTCGTCTTTCACTGCACCCAGCGATGGACGAACTTCCCCTCCTTAATCCGACAACTGTCCTGTACCTAAATATCCGGCAGGTTTAGGAGCCAGAAACCTTATATCAGTTACCCTTCAAGACCCGACCGGTGCAACTTTACTGCATCTGGTTATTCGCCGCGTAAAACAGTGCCGCGCCCAAAGGCCAGGCGATCTTGATTCCATCAATCTTCCCGTCCACGGGCAGTTTCTCGTCCGCCTTGAACCACACATCAAGCAATTCCGAGAGATACGCGGCGTTGTAAGCCTCCAAGAATAAATAGGGGTCATTAGGATATTTTTCTAATAACTTGCCCCATGGCGTCTCTGCAAACGTCTTCCCGACCGACTGCAACTCGTTGACTGATATCTTTCCGCCTATTCCGAAAAAGTCGGCGGTATCTTTGAACGCCCCCAGCCCCACGAACCTGCTCAGTGCAGGAACCTCCACGGATGAACTAATCCTGGTTCTATGGGCATTGAACAACTTCTTTACGGCATCAAGAGCCCTATCGAATCTGCCGGTTCCAACCGCCCCGCTGGGCAAAGGATAGTCTTTAGGAAAGCAATTCTGATTATCAGTATACTGGTATCTTGAATAATTTCCGCCCAAACCGGTGTAGCTTCTTGAGAAAAGAGTAATTGTTTCCGGACCATACTGGAAAGCAACATTGTCCAATGCATTCCTAGACTTTGTCGCACTGTGGAATGACATCTGAAACGAGCCGCCACCGACTTCTAAAACGCCGTAGGTATCGCTCATCTTCGCAGGTAGAGTGCCCTTGAGATAATTGAGTGTCAGCCATTCAAACGCCCCCTCGTAACGGCCTTGGATGGTTTGAACGTGTTGGATATCGAGCTGCGTAGACTCCCTAACAACCTTCGTGACTTCCTGATATACCGCATTTTGCGACACGGGCGACTCGACGCGCATGCCTGCTGTGGCAAACAGCGAAAAGCCAACCTGATTCTGAGAAACGCCGAGTTCGCTTAATTTTGCCGTCAGCGTATTAATCAACGGCTGTAGATAAGGCCCCACCTTTCCAGGATCGCCCACAAAAGCAGAGATTCCTGGGGATACCTTATTGTCCGGGAGTGGAACCTCCGTAACAGTAGGATAACCATTCGAATCGGTATCCGTCATGAAAAGGTAAATTCGAGAACCACCGCTTCCACTGTCTACAATCGAACTGTACCGCTCCGCTGCAAGCGCCCAAGACACGCTCAGCAGGAAAACTCCCGCCAAGCGAAGCAGCGTGATGGCTAATGCGTTCTGCCTGGAAAACATGCTCGATACTCCTATCTTTGTTCGTGTTCAATCGGGTTCGTCTCTCCCGAGAACGGAACTTAGCAGAACAATGTTTAGATATCTCGCATGACCGAACCAAGTTCGCATTGTCCCGTTGCCGCTACGCGTCTGGTTATTCATCACATGGTAGTGCGGTGATTTCAGGCAAGGGGCGAGAATCCGTCGAGCCCCCGCCACGCCCCTCCAGATCATGCTCGATCCGCCGCCAGCGGCCCGACATGAAGCCGGTCGCGATACCAACTGACAGACTGCGATTCGGCCGAATTGCCCAAGGATGCCCGGAATCTCAAACGCACGTCCCGACCAGCGCTGAAAATTCCCTTCGGTGCGTGTCGAACGCTGGCACTTCCAGCCCGCCATCCGATGCCGCTTCAATCTCAACAGGACACGAGCAGGCCAAGAGACTCAATCCTCTTAACCACGCTGATATTTGGTTGACACCGAGCACTAAAAAAGCCCTTCGCTCTCGCATAAGGGCTTGATTTTATTGGCTGGGGGACGTGGATTCGAACCACGGTTGGCGGAGTCAGAGTCCGCTGTCCTACCGCTAGACGATCCCCCAGGAGAACCCGGTTAACGCTTGGAGTACTGCGGGCGGCGACGCGCCTTGTGCAGGCCGACCTTCTTGCGTTCGACCTCGCGGGCATCGCGGGTCACGTAGCCGGCCTTGCGCAGCACCGGACGCATGGTTTCATCCAGCTCGATGAGCGCGCGCGACAGGCCATGGCGGATGGCACCGGCCTGGCCGGACGGTCCGCCGCCGACGACTTTGACGTTGATATCCAGTTTGCCGGCCATTTCGACAGCCTCCAACGGCTGCATGACGATCATGCGGTCGGTCTTGCGGCCGAAATACTCTTCCAGCGATTTGTCGTTGATGCGGATCTGGCCGGTGCCGGTCCGGGTGTAGACGCGGGCGATTGCGCTCTTGCGACGGCCCGTCCCATAGTACTGCGTCTGTGCCATGTGCCTGACTTATTCGTTAGATTTCGAGAGGTTTCGGTTGCTGCGCCTGGTGCTGGTGGCTCGGCCCCGCGTAGACCTTGAGCTTGCGGAACATGGCCCGGCCCAGCGGGTTCTTCGGCAGCATACCCTTCACCGCGGTTTCGATGATGAGCTCGGGACGACGATCACGCAGCTTGCCCAGACTTATCGACTTCATGTTGCCGATGTAGCCCGTGTGCTTGTAGTAAATCTTATCCTGTTCCTTGTTGCCGGTCACGCGCACTTTCCCGGCGTTGACGACGACGATGTAGTCGCCGGTATCGACATGCGGCGTGTATTCGGGCTTGTGCTTGCCACGCAGGCGGCGTGCGATTTCCGTGCTAAGACGACCCAGCGTCTTGCCTTCGGCATCGACGACATACCAGTCGCGTTTAACCTCAGCCGGCTTTGCGCTAAAGGTTTTCATTCTTGTACGCTCCGTTCTGGCGTCCCAATTCAAAGCGGGGATCATACTGAAAGGGGCGGCGGAATACAAGTGGATTTCAGCCTTTCGTCCCCACATCGCGGTATTCCGGCACCAGTTGACACAATTCGCGGTGAACAGTGGCCTGGTCGAAACGCCGGCAGGCGGCGTCCATTGCGGCGATCCGGGCTGCGGCAAGGGAGCGGTCGCAGGGAGTCGCCTGGGCCAGCATCAGTTTGGCATAACCGGTCGGCTGGAGCTGTTCCGAGCCCAGAAAAAGCTCCTCGTGCATTTTTTCGCCGGGCCGTAGGCCAATGTATTCGATGGCGATGTCTTCGCCGGGCCGCTTGCCGCTGAGGCGGATCATCTGTTCAGCCAGATAGCCGATGCGGATGGGCTCCCCCATGTCCAGCACGAACACTTCTCCACCCTGCCCGGTCGCCGCCGCCTTCATGATGAGCTGGCAGGCTTCGGGAATGGTCATGAAAAACCGCGTGACCTCGGGATGCGTCACGGTGACCGGCCCGCCGCTCAGGATCTGCTCGCGGAACAGCGGCACGACGCTGCCGGCGGAACCGAGCACGTTGCCGAATCGCACGGTGATGAATCGCGTCGCCGCCTCGCCGTTGTAGCTCTGAACCACCAGTTCGGCGGCGCGCTTGGTGGCGCCCATCACGTTGGTCGGATTGACGGCCTTGTCCGTGGAGATCAGCACGAATTCGCCCACCCCGCGTTCGATCGCGGCTTCGGCCACCGTCCGGGTCCCGATGACGTTGTTGAAGACGGCTTCCCGAACCTGTTGCTGCAGCAAGGGCACATGCTTGTAGGCCGCGGCATGGAAAATGACCGCCGGCGCGTGGGCGTCGATCGCCCGTCTCACCGCGGCGGCGTCGGTGACGTCGCCCAGAACGGCGTGAATCTCCATGTCGGAGAAGACTTGCCGCAGTTCGAGTTCGATGCGATAGAGGTTGAATTCGCTGTGTTCGAAGATGACGAGCCGTCCCGGCGAGAACCGCGCGATCTGCTTGCACAGCTCCGAGCCGATGGAGCCGCCACCGCCCGTCACCATGATGCACTTGCCCTCGAGATAGCCGGCCAGTTCGGCGGAGTCCAGGCGCACCGGCGCCCGCCCCAGCAGGTCTTCGATGGACACGTCCCGCAGGGCGTCGGACAGGCGCCCGCTCCACATGTCCCGCACCGATGGCAGGGTCAAGAATGGCAGGCCGGTGGTCTCGCAGATCTCCACGATGCGGCGCATTTCCCGGTCGCCGGCCGAGGGCATCGCGATCAGGAGTGCCTCGATGTCCAGCTTTTCGGCCAGCATGGGGATGCGGTCGCAGGCGCCGCGCACTCGCACGCCGTGAATTTCCCAGCCGCGCTTGTGCGGATCGTCGTCGACGAAAGCCACCGGCGCGAAGGCCGATTCGCTGCTGCGCAAGAGGTCCCTCACCAGGGTTTCGCCGGCCTTTCCGGCCCCGACGATCAGGGCGCGGCGTCCGTTCATCAGGTGCACCGAGCGGTCCTTCCACATCCGGTACAAGGCCCGAGGCGTCGACAGAAACAGGACCAGCAACAGCGTGTAGAGGGGGATGACCGAGCGCGGCACCGCGTCCAGCCGTTCCAGAAAGAACAGCGCCGCGACGATCAAAATGATGCCGCTGGCCGAAGCCTTGGCGATCCGCAGGAGATCGGGCATGGAAGCGAAACGCCAGATGCCCCGGTACAGGCCGAACAGGCGGAACACCGCACCCTGGATCACGACCACGAGGGGCAGCCATTTGATGGCGACGCTCAGGTGCGGCTCCGGCACTTCGGAGAGGTTGAAGCGCAGCCAGTAAGCGCCGAACCACGCCAGCGGCACCAGCAGCAGGTCGTGAAGGAAAATGACGGTGCGCGAACGCAGCTTGTCGAGGTGGGCTCGAATCACGGATTAAAGCTCGGGTTGACCGGCTCGCAGGCGGATCGCCAGATAGAGCAACGGCAGATAAGCCAGTATCAGCAAGGGCAGTTCCCAGGCCGGTTTCCAGGCCGCAAGCCCGGCCATCGGCAGCAGCCACAGCAGATTGATCGCCAGGACGCGACGATCGACCGGCGCGTGACCGCCGAACAGCCGCGCAGCGTACTGATAGGCATGCGAGCGATGCGCCTCGTACCAGCGCTGGCCGCCGGCCATGCGGCGGACCAGCGTGAAGCTCGCATCCACCACGAACGCGCCCGTCAGGATCAGCCATACCGAGAGGCTGAGCGTCCCGGCCTTGGCCGTCGCGATCGCCTCGCAGCCCAGCAGGTAACCCACGAAGCCGCTGCCGACATCGCCCATGAAAATCTTCGCCGGCGGCCAGTTCCACAGCAGAAAGCCCAGCGTAGCGGCGGCCAGCAGTCCGGGCGCAAGGGGCGGAGCAGCGCCTGGCGGCAATGATAACAAAAGCAGGAGGGAGGCACCGGCCCCCACACTGACCACTTCCAGCCCTGCCAGACCGTCGATACCGTCCATGAAATTGAAAAGATTCAGCATCCAGGCGATGACCAGCACCCCGATGAAGTCGGCGAAAGCTCCGGAACCGAACGATACGAGACCCAGCCGTAAAGGCATATCGCCCGGCAGGTTCGCCACCGCCAAGGCTGCCGCCGCCAGGTGGGCCAGCAGACGCCAGCGGGCGGACAGGTGGCCATGGTCGTCCCAGAAGCCCACCGCCGCGACCAGCACGCCGCCGGCGAGGACGGCGAAGCTAGCAACGAGGTCGCCGACGACGAAGCGCCAGTAAACCTCCCCCGCCAATAGCGCTACTACGATGGCAAGACCGCCGCCCCGCGGCGTCGGCAGCCGGTGAGAGCTGCGGGCATTGGGAATATCCAGCAAGCGCCGTCGCGCATAGCGCAGAACGACGCCGGTGAGGCCATAAGACAGGGCGAAAACACCTACGAAGCCGGTGATCGAGAGCAAAGAAGGCATCGTAAGGCGGAATCAAACGAGGATCGGGAAACAGGAGCCGCGCGCCACAAACTTATAGATATATGCGTATTTCTTTTTATTCTTTCTCGTCATAGTTTTACAGCGTACACTTGTGCCAGCCGAGCAACAAGCGTTTGCGCCTACATAAGCAAAGGGGAATCCGCCATGACGCTGCATTCGCAGAAAACACCGCCATCCGAACCGTCGTCCACAACGCCGGAGATTCAGGCAGCCCGGATCATCGAGGCACTGAACGGCATCCGCTTCGGCTCCGTGGAGATCACCGTACACGACGGCCGCATCGTGCAAATCGAAAGGCGTGAAAAATTCCGTCCCCAAGCCGCAACCTGAATGAACCGGGGACGCTCGGCCGATTGCCATGCCAACCGGCCCTCCGGAGGCGCACCAGTATAACTAAAACATGAATTCGCTACGGAACTGACCGGAACACCGGAAGTTCTCCGAACCGACGGCCGGAGAAACTTCCCTATGTACAAGAAAAAAGCCCTGACGCTTGCTGTGACGACTTTGACGGGCCTGAACGCTCCGAATCTGAACGCCAAAACCCACCACGACCGCGTGGACGTTCTGGAGGCGCGCGTGCATGAACTCGAGGCAAAACTCGAGAAAGCGCTCGTTGCCTTGGATGCGGCCACTTCGAAACAAGCCGCCGCAACCGCCGCCCCAGCTCCGGATGTCAAGAAGATCGACCAGAAAGTAAAGCTCATAGAGCGCAAACTGGAAGTCGAGAAAGAAGCGGCGGATGCAAAATGGGCGAAGTTGCCCAAGAACGTAGAACTGGGCACCCAAGGTCTCAAAGTCGTCTCGAATGACGAGAACTTCATCATGTACCTGCGGGCCCTCATTCAAGCTGACGGCAGTTATTACATGGGTGACGACCAAGCGAGCGATTCGACCAACTCCAACGGCGACGGCTATGTGGACCGGTTTTACATGCGCCGCGTGCGCCCCATCATCGAAGGTACCGTGTGGAAATGGTTCGATTACCGCATCATGCCGGATTTCGGCATGGGCACCACCCGCCTGTTCGACGCCTATCTGGATTTCCGCTATTTCCGTGAAGCGAGTTTGGCCGGAGGAAAATTCAAGGCACCCGTCAGTCTCGAGCGGCTGCAGAGTGCCTCGGCTCTACCTTTTATTGAGCGCGCGTTCCCCACGCAGCTCGCGCCCAACCGCGATATCGGTTTCATGCTGCACGGCGAATTCGACAAGCCTGGCTATGAAACGCATTTCTCCCCCCTCGAACGCAATAAGACGCACGGGGGTAATTTTCCGATGTTCCAATATCCGGACTTCTTCAGTTACCAAGTAGGTGTCTTTAACGGATCCAGAAACAACGGCAATATCGACAGCGATACCAATGACTCGAAGGTTGTCCAAGGCCGCATCTTTTCCCATCCCTTCCTGAACACCGGTATTGAACCACTCGATGGCTTAGGGATAGGTATCGCCGGAACCTGGGGACAACAAAACGACGATCAGCTATCGAACTATCAAAGCCCGGGATTGAACAACATTTTCGTGTACAACAACGCGGCGCGCGGCGATGGAACCCAATATCGCGTGTATCCGCAAGGCTATTGGATATGGGGACCGTTCCAGCTCGTTGGCGAATACGCGTTGTCGAGCCAGGTGGTCGCCAATCAGACCATCAAGAACTTCTATACCGAAAATGAATATGAGCTTACACAGAATGACCATGCCTGGAACGTCACTGCGTCCTATATACTGACGGGTGAACACAATTCTTTCCTGAACCAGGGCATCAGCCCCAGGCATCCGTTCGATCCTCTCTCAGGCAACTGGGGCGCCTTCCAGGTGGCGGCACGGTGGAGTTATATCGATTTCGACAACGACATTTTCAGAAATGTAGGCACGGAATCGAAGCCGGTCTATCCCTTCGCCGACCCGCGCCGGTCGGTATCGGACGCCACGACCTGGGCGTTGGGCGCCAACTGGTGGTTCAACCCCAATTTCAAACTAATGGCCGACTATTCTCAGACAAGTTTCAATGATGGTGCCGGCATCTACAACCAATCGGGAGCGCTTACACCGGTCATCGCGAGCCGCGAAACTGAAAAAGTTTGGCAAACCCGCATCCAGCTAAACTTCTAATGACGCTGAAGCTTGCTCAACCGATACCACAGCAGTCGAGATTATGAAATCGAGGTTTTCGATGAACTTCACAAAAATCATTATATTTAGCTTTCTGCTATTCAGCGCAGAGGCGTTTGCGGAAGAGATCGTTCTTCTCAACGTATCCTATGATCCAACCAGGGAGTTTTACCAGGATTACAACGAGGCTTTTGCCAAATATTGGAAAGCAAAAACGGGCGACAGCGTCAGCATCCAGCAGTCTCACGGCGGTTCCGGCAAGCAGGCCCGTGCGGTGATCGACGGCCTGGATGCCGACGTCGTCACCCTGGCTCTGGCCTACGACGTGCATCAGTTGCACGAGAAGCGCAAGCTGATCTCCTCGGACTGGCAGTCCAAGCTGCCCCACAACAGCGCACCCTACACCTCCACCATGGTGTTCCTGGTGCGTAAGGGTAACCCACTCGGCATCAAGGACTGGGACGATCTGGCCAAAACCGGCGTGTCGGTGGTGACACCCAATCCGAAGACCTCGGGCGGCGCGCGCTGGAACTACCTGGCCGCCTGGGGCTACGCCCTGAAGAAATACGGCAACGAACAGGCGGCACGGGACCTGGTCGCGAAGATTTACAAGAACGCGGCGGTGCTCGACACCGGCGCCCGCGGCTCGACCATCACCTTCGCCGAGCGTGAAATCGGCGATGTGCTGATCACCTGGGAAAACGAGGCCTACCTGATCCTTGGGGAATACAGCGCCGACAACTTCGAGATCGTCACGCCGTCCATCAGCATCCTGGCCGAACCCACGGTCACCGTCGTCGACACCATTGCCAGGCATCGCGGCACCGGCGACGTCGCCAAAGCCTACCTGGACTATCTGTACAGCCCGGAAGGCCAGGAACTGGCGGCCAAACATCACTACCGCCCGCGTGACCAGGCCGTGCTGGCCAAGCACGCCAAGGACTTCACACCGCTCCAGATGTTCACCATCGACGAAGTCTTCGGCGGCTGGGACAAGGCGCAGAACACCCACTTCGTCGACGGCGGCGTCTTCGACCAGATTTATAGCAGCAAGTGACAGCAAGGATAATGGGCGCTCCGGAGTTCGGCACCCCGTCATCGGAGCGCGCTTTTTCCCGCCACCCAATCAACCCCGGACACGAGCCGACACCATGAACCATGCAACCCGATGTCAGCGCCTGATGACTCCCGCGTTCGCGCCGCGAATGCGGTTTCCCACGTCGGAACGATGTGAATCCCCGGATACCGGACAGAATCAGCCTCTCGAGGACATCCACCATGCCACTTTCCGAACTCGTCAACTGCTTCAACCAAAAGCTTAGGGGAGAGCAGCTGCTCTCCGAAAATCCTCTGGAATTCCGCGGCGACCGTGTCGAAGGCCGCTTCGGCGACGTCCGGCTGAGCACGGAGCTGCATCCGATCCGCCTGGCTCATGCGCCCCCCATCGTCATCGGCTACGACGCCTCGCTCAAGGCCTCGCAGACCGCAAGCTCCCCAGACAGCACCGAACAACAGGTTTACGCCCTGGCCGAGGACGGTCCGCCGGTAGTCAATCTGGACCGCCTCTGCCGCACCATCCACATGCTGAATTTCCTGCCCATCGCGCATGACGACGGCAGCCTGTTCCTGCATGTCCACCCGCGCCATATCCTGGGTGTGAAACGCAACCACGGCGCCTATTTCGAAGACGTGATTTTCCGCTGCGGACTGTCGCCGCGGCGGGTAGTGATTACCGTACAGGTGACGCCGGTGTATGACCGCCAGTTCGTCCGCCTGCTGGAAGGCTTGAAAAGCTACCGCGATCACGGCTACGGCACGGCCATCAAGTTCGACGAGAACTCCGACCATGCCCTCCTGGAGCGCTACTGCATCGAATTCCTTTACCGCTTCGCACCGGATTTCGTGCGGCTCGACACCGCCTTTTTCTCGCGCTTGAAGACACGCCCGGAATGGGCGAAAAGAAGCCAGAGCCTGCCCGCGGTGATGAGGGGACTGGATACCCAGTTCCTGCTGGAAGGTGTCGAAAACGAGACCGACGCCGCCCTGGCCCGGATCGTCGGCGCCGACCTGGTCAAAGGCGGTTATTACGAAAGGGCGGGTTCCGGGGAACGTGAATCCCATCGAGCCATCGCTTGATCAACACCCGACCCATAAGGTATATGTCTCATATGGCTCGCAGCGCCCAACTCAGTTCGACGGCTTTCCGCAAACATTCCGTTCCGGGAAGGCCGTTCCCCCTTTCCCTCGTTCAGCCAGCGCACGAGCGCAGACTGACCCACCTCAAGCACCTGGAATCGGAAAGCATTCACATCCTGCGGGAAGTGGTGAGCGAATTCGAGCGGCCGGTGATGCTGTACTCGATCGGGAAGGACTCGGCGGTGATGCTGCATTTGGCGAT
>JBFMDC010000074.1:0-26122 GCA_040753975.1 Pseudomonadota bacterium | reverse complement strand
CCGCGTGAGACCGACCATTTTACAGCATCCCTTCACCGCGTCAAGCCCCTCTCCCCGCCTTCCCCCAAACCGCCCCAGATTCCAACCTCAAACCCGACAGCGCTCCGAAAGAGAGGCGCATTTTACAACAACTCTCTTTGGCGTCAAGCGCCAAACGAGAACATTTTGCAGGTGCGCGGCACCGGGTCCGCACATCATGCTGGAACAATCCTTTGCTACCATCTCGACGCAGGGCTATAAAACTCTTCCTATTCGGGCACCCTTAAACCACAGCGAGGATCTCATGGATCGATACGAGAACGAACGCCGGATCGTAGCCGGCATTGTCGAAGACCACGACCGCGACCCCCATCGCCTCTTATCCATCTTATGTCAGGTGCAGCGCGAATTCAGGCAGGTCTCGCCCGATGCTCAGCGGACGGTCGCCCAGGCTCTCGGCGTTTGCGTTACTCAGGTAAGAGCGGTGGTGGAATTCTACAGTTTCCTGTCGACCATACCTTTAGGGCAGTTCGACGTCCGAATCAGCGACTCCATCTCCGATCACCTGCTGGGCAGCCGCGACGTCGCCGCCCATTTGTGCCGCAAGCTCGCCGTCCGTCCCGGAGAAACCCGCCGGGACGGGAGAGTCAACCTTGCCTTCACGTCCTGCACCGGCCTGTGCGACCAGGGACCGGCCGGATTGGTCAACGGTTATGCCGTTCCGCGACTGACCGGGGAGCGTATCGATCAGATCGCCGAGCTGATCAACAACGATACGCCGCTGGACGATTGGCCGGGGGAACTCTTCGCCGTGGAAGAAAACATCCGGCTTGCGGACAGGCTGCTGGCCAATCCGCTCAAACCGGGAGCGTCGCTGGAGCGCGTCCTGGCTCAGGAGAGGGAGACGGTGTTTCGGGAAATCGAATCCTCCCAGCTTCGCGGCAGGGGGGGGGCAGGCTTCAATACCGCATGGAAATGGCGCTTCTGCTACGAAGGTCCGGAAGAAGTCGCCGTTTGTCCGCCCGGCCAGCCCGCCGCCCAAATCGAACGTTACGTCGTCTGCAATGCGGACGAAGGCGAACCCGGCACCTTCAAGGACCGCGTGCTGCTGCAAAGCCATGCCGACCAAGTGTTCGAGGGCATGACGGTCTGCGCCTATCTGGTCGGAGCGAGGCAGGGATTCCTCTATTTGAGGGGGGAATATCTGTACCTGTATGAGCGACTCGAAGCCGTGCTGGCGGAACGGCGGCGCAGGGGGTTGCTCGGGAAGAACATTCTGGGACGGGAGGGCTTCGATTTCGACATCGAAATCCGGCTGGGAGCCGGCGCCTATATCTGCGGCGAGGAATCCGCCCTGATCGAGTCGCTGGAAGGCAAGCGCGGCGTGCCGCGCAACCGTCCGCCGTATCCGGTGACCCGCGGCTATCTGGGCCAACCCACCGTCGTGAACAATGTCGAGACCTTCTTCGCCGCTGCCGCCATCGCCCTGCACGGCGGCGACTGGTTCGCAGCGGCCGGCACCGAAAAGTCCAAAGGCACCAAGCTCCTGAGCATCTGCGGCGACTGCGCCAGGCCGGGGATTTACGAATATCCGTTCGGCGCCACGATCGCGCGGATTCTCGAAGACTGCGGCGCGGCAAATGTCTTGGGCGTGCAAATCGGCGGCCCTTCCGGAACCTTCATTTCCGACAAGGAGTTCGGCCGCAAGCTGGCCTTCGAGGATCTCGCCACAGGCGGCTCGTTCATCGTGTTCGACCGGACCCGCGACGTGATCGAGATCGCCCGCAATTTCACCCACTTCTTCGCCCACGAAAGCTGCGGCTTCTGCACGCCGTGCCGGGTCGGCACCTCGCTGCTCAAGGATCTGCTGGACAAGATCGTCGAGGGTCACGGCGCGACAGGAGACCTCGCGGAGCTTTCCCGGCTGGGGCGGTTCGTGCGCAGCGCGAGCCATTGCGGACTCGGCCAGACTGCCGCCAATCCGATTCTGAGCACCCTGGAACGCTACCCTGAAATTTATCAGGCGCGACTCAAGACGACCGACTTCGAACCAGGCTTCGATCTGGACGGAGCGCTCGCCATTGCCCGGCGCTTGAGCGGCCGGGATGATGCGAACGCCCATCTGTCCCGGTCGTAACTCATTGGAGAACACCGTGATGAAACCCTCCATCCAGATCGACGGCAAACCTATTCCGTTCACGGAAGGCCAGACCATCATGGAAGCGGCCACCGCGGCGGGAGTCTACATCCCCCACCTGTGCCACAACCCCGAATTCGAGCCGCACGGCAGCTGCAAGCTGTGCACGGTGAAGGTGAACGGCCGCAACTGCTCGGCTTGCACCTTCCCGGCTGCGGACGGACAGGAAGTGCTCAACGACACCGCCGAGCTGAACGAACTGCGCCTCACCATCACCCAACTGCTGTTCGTGGAGGGCAACCATCTGTGCCCGTCCTGCGAAAAAAGCGGCAACTGCCAGTTGCAGGCGGCGGCTTATTTCCTCGGCATGACCGACGCTCACTTCCCCTTCTTCTATCCCAGGCGTGAACTGGACGCCTCCCACCCCGATATCCTGCTCGACCGCGACCGCTGCATCTTTTGCGCGCTGTGCGTGCGCGCCAGCCGGAACGTGGACGGCAAGAACGTCTTCGACATCGGCGGACGCGGCATCGATTCGCACCTGATCGTCAACTCCCCCTCCGGCAAGCTCGCCGGCACGCCGATCGCCGCAAGCGATAAAGCCGCCCAGGTCTGCCCGGTCGGAGCCATCCTGGTGAAGCGGCGCGGTTTCGAAGTGCCGATCGGAAAACGTATCTACGACCGGCACACCATCGCCGAAGAGAGCCTCGAACGTGAAGAGCCCATCGTGGAGGGCCGCCATGGCTGAAAAACTCACCGTCGCCACGACCTCCCTGGCCGGCTGCTTCGGTTGCCACATGTCTTTCCTCGACATCGACGAGCGCATCCTGGCGCTGGCGGAGGTCGCCCGCTTCGACCGCTCGCCGCTGACCGACATCAAGCACTGCGGGGACAGGGTCGATCTGGGCCTGGTCGAAGGCGGCGTGTGCAACGCGGAGAACGTCCATACCCTGCGCGAGTTCCGCAAGCACTGCCGGCTTCTGGTCGCGGTCGGCGCTTGCGCCATCAACGGCGGCCTGCCGGCGCTGCGCAACCCCATCGCGTTGGAGCAATGCCTGAACGAGTCGTATCTGGACGGGATCGGCGTGGAGAATCCGCAGATACCCAATGACGTCGAGCTGCCCCTGCTGCTCGACAAAGTGCATCCGATCCATGAGGTCGTGAGGGTCGATTATTTCCTCCCCGGTTGCCCGCCCTCCGCCGACACGATCTGGAAGTTCCTGAGCGATCTGGCCGCGGGACGGGAACCGTCGCTCCCGCGCGAGCTCATTCACTATGACTGATCCGGTGGCATAATAAGCCGTTCTTACCGCGCGCCACCGAACTCCGACAGTCCTGTACGCACCATGCTGACCTACCCCGCCATCGATCCCGTCGCGGTCGCCATCGGCCCGCTCAAGATCCACTGGTATGGACTGATGTACGTCATCGGCATCGCCGCCACCTGGATACTGGCGCGGCGGCGGGTGCGGCGCAGCGCGAATCCGCTGTTCACCCCGGCCCAGGTCGAGGACCTGGTGTTCTATGCCGCCATCGGCGTGGTGGTCGGCGGGCGGGTGGGCTATGCCCTGTTCTACAATTTTTCCGGTTTTCTGCGCGACCCGGTGATGCTGTTCCGCATCTGGGAGGGCGGCATGGCCTTTCACGGCGGACTCATCGGCGTGCTGATCGCCATGTATGCCTACGGCCGATCACAAGGCATCCGGTTCTTCGACGTCGCCGATTTCCTCGCTCCCTACGTGCCCATCGGCCTCCTGGCCGGACGCATCGGCAACTTCATCAACGGCGAACTCTGGGGCAAGCCCAGCGACCTGCCGTGGGCGATGGTCTTCCCCAATGCCGGCGACGTGCCCCGCCATCCGTCCCAGCTTTACGAGGCCTTTCTGGAAGGATTGGTCCTGTTGATCATCCTGCAGTGGTTCAGCCTGCGCTCGCCGCCGCGCATGGCCATAAGCGGCATGTTCCTCCTGGGCTACGGCGTGTTCCGCTTCGCGGTCGAATTCGTCCGGCTGCCGGATGCGCAGCTCGGCTATCTCGCCTTCGACTGGCTGACCATGGGCCAGATCCTGTGCCTGCCGATGATCCTGTTCGGCATCGTCCTGCTGGCCGCCGCCTATACCCGCCGCTCCGCCTGAACACCCGATGCGCCAGTATCTCGACCTGCTGCGCGACATCCTCGATCACGGCAGCCCCAAGGAGGACCGGACCGGCACCGGCACCCTGAGCGTGTTCGGCCGCACGATGCGATTCGATCTTTCGCGCGGGCTGCCCCTCGTCACTACCAAGAAACTGCACCTGCCCTCTATCATCCACGAATTGCTGTGGTTCGTCTCAGGCCAAACGAATGTCCGCTACCTGCAAGAGAACGGCGTCTCGATCTGGAACGAATGGGCCGACGAGGACGGCGAGCTGGGCCCCGTTTACGGACATCAATGGCGCCACTGGGCCAGACCCGGTGGCGGCGCCGTCGACCAGCTCGCGGAGCTGGTGGAGCAGTTGCGCCGGAATCCCGACTCCCGCCGTCTGCTGGTGAGCGCCTGGAATCCGGCCGATGTGGAAACCATGGCGCTGCCGCCCTGCCACTATGCCTTCCAGTGTTATGTGACTAAGGGTAAGCTGTCGCTGATGTTCCAGATGCGCTCGGTGGATGTGTTCTTAGGGCTGCCGTTCAACATCGCCAGCTACGCCCTGCTCGCCTCGATGCTGGCGCAGCAGACCGGCCTCGCGCCGGGCGAGCTGATCTGGTGCGGCGGCGACGTGCACCTGTACCGGAACCACGTAAGCCAAGCCCGATTGCAACTCACGCGCGAACCCTACGCACCGCCGGTGCTGAAATTCGCCCGCAAGCCGGACAGTCTGTTCGACTATCGCTTTGAGGATTTCATCGTGGAAGGCTATCAGGCCCATCCGCACATCAAGGCCGAGGTGGCGGTGTGACGGGGTGCGGGACTTTCTCGATCATCGCCGCGATGGCGCGGAACCGGGTCATCGGTGCCGGCAACGCCATGCCCTGGCATCTCTCCGCCGATCTCAAGCGGTTCCGCGCCCTGACTATGGGAAAACCCATCCTCATGGGGCGCAAGACCCACGAATCCATCGGCCGTGCGCTGCCGGGGCGCCAGAACATCGTCCTGACCCGCTCGCCGGATTTTTCCGCCCCCGGCTGCACGGTGGTGCACGATCTCGATGAACTGGCGGCCGTGTGCGCCGGGGCAGCGGAACTGATGGTCATCGGCGGCAGCGCCGTGTACGAGGCCCTGCTGCCGCGCGCCAGGCGGCTCTATCTGACCCTGATCCACCACGACTATGCCGGCGACACCTTCTTTCCGGAATTCGCCGCCAGCGACTGGCGCGAAATCAGCCGCGAAGATGTCTACGACGACTTAGGGTTCCCCTGGCCCTACAGCTATGTGGTGCTCGAACGAATCTCGCCACAGTCGCGCCGCCAATGACCGGACTCGCCGCCGATCTTTTCCAAGAGGCGCACCGACTCGATGCTCATGCCCCGGTCGACCGCCTTGCACATGTCGTAGATGGTCAGCAAAGCGACCTGGGTGGCGGTCAGCGCCTCCATCTCCACGCCGGTCCGGCCGACCGTCTGGACCGTGGCCTGGCAGCGGATGCGGCCGGCCTCCGGCTGAGGTTCGAGCACGAGTTCGACGTGGGTGATCGGGATCGGGTGGCACAGGGGGATGAGGTCCGCGGTCCGCTTGGCGCCCATGATGCCGGCGATGCGGGCGATGCCCAGGACGTCGCCTTTCCTGTGCCCGCCCGCCATGACGAGCCGCAGCGTCTCGGGCAACATGGCGATGTACCCTTCCGCCACCGCCGTGCGGGTGGTGCCGGGCTTGCCGCCGACGTCCACCATGTGGGCGTCACCGGCGGCGTTGAAATGGGTCAGCTCAGGCATGCTCGGATCCATATCGGAAAGCGGAGCGCGTATTTTAGTGGTTGATCCGCGGATGGGGCGAGCGCGATGAACCTCGAAATGGCCCGGCTGTTCCAAACCATCAGCCACGGCGTCTACGTGATCGGCGTCGCCGACGCCGAAGGGCCCAACGCCTTCACCGCGGCCTGGGTGATGCAGACCTCGTTCGATCCGCCCATGCTGGCGCTCAGCATCAACCCCGCCTGCCTGTCCTACCGGAAACTGAAGGCCGGCGGTTTTTTCAGCGTCAACGTGGTGCCGAAAGACCGGCCGGAATGGGCGACGCATTTCGCCCGCCCGGCCAACAGCGACAAGCTGGCCGGCATCGCGTGGACAGCGGGCCAAGGCGGCGTTCCGGTGCTGGCGGATGCGATCGCCTGGTTCCAGTGCCGGCTCGCCGGCACCCTGATCAGCGGCGATCACGTAGTAGCCATCGGCCGAGTCGTCAATGGCCGACTCAACTTTCCGGACCGCGTGCCGCTGAGCTACCGCGACACCGGCGACCTGGACGGCTCCGCCGCGCTTTATCCCGATGGTTTCTGAACGAGGGTTTCTGCCGAAGGACTTCATCCGGACGGCGGAAGGACTTCATTTCGCGATCGTCGACGGACGCCCCGAAGACTGCCGGCTGCTCTGTACCCTGCGCTATGTCCCGACCGACGACGGCCGGCTGCGCAAGCTGGGCACGGCGGAAGCCGCCGCCTTCCTGCGGGAGCACCATCCGGATTATCTGCGCCGTTCACGGCGGCTGGACGCTACGCTGCCGGCGGTGCCCATCGAACACGTCGTGAGGCATATCCGCCCCCGCGACCGGATCCAAGCCCTGCTTGCCGGCCAGAGCCGCGAACCCATGGAGGCAAAGACCCGCCGGCTGCTCGGCCTGTTCGCCGGGGAGGGACTCGACCTGGCGGAATTCGGCCTCACCGGCTCGCTCCTGATCGGCGCCCAGACCTCGGCTTCCGATATCGACCTGGTCATCTACGAGCCGGGCACCTTCGACGCGGCGCGCGCCGCGGTGGCGAAAGCCACGGCCGATGGGAGGCTGAGCGCGCCGGGAGAAGCGGACTGGCGGGAGGCTTACCGGCGCCGCGGCTGCACGCTCGCCTTCGACGACTATCTCTGGCACGAACGGCGGAAGTTCAATGCCGGCTTCATCGAGGGCACTAAATTCGACCTGACGCTAGTACTTCCTGGGTCCTCGGAATCCACCCAGCCCGCCGAGAAACGCGGTTCCTTGATTCTGCGGACCCGGGTGACAGACGACCGTGGGGCTTTCGAATCCCCCGCCCGTTACCGGACCGATCACCCGCGCATCGGCGAAATCCTGAGCTTCACCCATACCTATGTCGGACAGGCGCGGACCGGGGAGAGAATCGAGGCCTCGGGCCTGGTCGAAGCCCTTCCCGACGGCAGCGAACGCCTGATCGTCGGCAGCAGCCGGGAGGCCCCCGGCGAATACATCCGGGTCCTGCACGATGACACAAACTGATTCCGCCATCACCGGCCTCAAGGCGGCCATCCTGGACATGGACGGCCTCGCCATCGACACCGAAGCGACCTATGTCGCCGCCTGGCGGGGCGCCGCCGCCGAGCTGGGATTCGAGCTCGATGAAACCTTCAGCCAGTCGCTGTTCGGCTGCCACGCCGAGGCGGTCAAACGGCGCATCGCCGAGTATGCAGGCCCGGCGCTTGATATCGAACGCTTCGACGCGCTCGCCGCCCGGATTTGGCACGCTCATGTGGATGCCTATGGCATCGCCCCGATGCCCGGCCTGGAAGCCCTGCTCGGTTTTCTGCGCGAACGCAACCTGCCTTACGCGCTGGCGACCAACAGCGAGGCCCGTTTCGCCGGCATCTGTCTGGATCGCTCCGGCACGGCGCGCCTGTTCCCGCTCATCGTCACCCGCGACCAGGTCGCCGAGGGCAAGCCCGCGCCGGACTTGTATCTCGAAGCCGCCCGCCGCTTAGGCGTAGCGCCAGGCCAATGCCTCGCCCTGGAAGACTCCGAAGCCGGCATCGAATCCGCCGCCAGCGCCGGAACCTTCGCCGTGCTGGTCAACGGGCGGCGGCCGGCGAGCCAACGGGAACGCCGTTTTGCCCGGTTGCATCTTGCCACCCTGGATGAAGTACCGGCGCTGTGGAACCGGGGAGCGCCGGCAGATGAGACTTACCCCCAGGCCGTTACTCTGATATAAGATGCGAAGTTCCTGATCGTGAGAGAGAAACCACCGACATGATCGGCGCAATAGCCGTACTTTTCGTCGCCTACTGGTTCTACCGCACCGCCCTGCGGCTGAAGCTGCCGCCGGTCGCCTGGGCCGCCGGCGGCGTCATCGTCTACTACGCCGGCTTCGTCGTCTGGCTCTATCTGGTCTTAAAACCCCTGCTGGGAGAATCCTTCCGCCACCATACCTTTCTGTTGGGGCTGGGGATGGACCTCTCCTCGGTGCTGGCCGGGACCCTGTGCGCCGCGCTGTTCCGCGCCAAGCTCATGCTGAAACAGGGCGAAGCGCCGTACGAAAAGCATTTCTGACGCGAAAAGCGCGCTGCCCGCCCGTTTCCATGCGGCAGCGGCCGTTCCCAGCCCTCTTTCGCGAACTCATCGATATCCCTTGGGTCCGGGCGCAGTCGGCGTCCAAGGTCTTTCAAACAGGAATCCGAATGTTGTCCATACCCATGCCCCAACGACGCAATCTTCGTGCGTTCCCCTCAATGCGCATCCTGTTCCCAATTCTGGCGGCATTCGCGCTTTTCATCGGCGCGCCGGGGCTTTGCCTTGCGGGCGATCACGGCGCGGTGGGCCCCTTGGACCTGAGCCGGCACTGGGCCGGCTACCTCGCCGTGCTGATTTTCTTCCTCGCCTATTTCCTCGCCATGGCCGAGGAGGTGACGGAATTGAGGAAATCCAAGCCCATGGTGTTCGCGGCCAGCGTGATCTGGGGCCTGATTGCGGCGGTTTACGTCAGCGGCGGGATGCCGGAGCATGCCGGCGAGGCGTTCCGCGCCTCGCTGCTGGTTTATGCGGAACTTCTGCTGTTCATCCTGGTGTCGATGACCTACCTCAATGCCATGGAAGACCTCGACGTATTCGAGAGCCTGCGCTGTTGGCTGCTGGGCAAGGGATACAGTTACCGGCAGCTGTTCTGGCTCACCGGCGTGCTCGCCTTCATGATTTCCTCGGTGTGCAACAACCTGACTACGGCGCTCCTGATGGGCGCCGTGGTCATGGCGCTGGGGAAGGACTGCCCCCGCTTCGTCACGCTCTCCTGCATCAACATCGTCATCGCGGCCAACGCCGGCGGATCGTTCAGCCCTTTTGGCGACATCACGACACTGCTGGTCTGGCAGAAGGAAAAAGTGCCCTTCATCAGCTTCTTCCATCTGCTGCTCCCGTCGATCGTCAATTTCGCCTTGCCCGCGGCCTGCATGTTCCTGTTCCTGCCCCGGCAGCGGCCGGCCAGCGTGGACCAGCGCATTCCCATCAAGCAAGGCGGAAAGGCCGTCATCGTGCTGTTCCTGCTGACCATCATCACCGCGGTATGTTTCGAGAACTTCCTGCATCTCCCGCCCGCCGCCGGCATGATGGCGGGACTGACCTACCTCAAGTTCTACAGCTTCTACCTGCAGAAGAAGATGGCCCGCACGGCTGCGGAGGTTGAGCCGGACGAACGGGTCGCCGAAGACGAATCCTTGACCGGAACCGGCGAGTTCGACATCTTCAAGAAAGTGTCCCGGCTGGAATGGGACACCCTCCTGTTCTTCTACGGCGTCATGCTGAGCATGGGCGGCCTGAGCTTCATCGGCTATCTGGAATACATCTCCGAATTCCTCTACGCCGATCCGGACCGGACCACCTTCGCCAACATCCTGGTCGGCATCGCCTCCGCCTTCATCGACAACGGCACCATCATGCTGGCGGTACTGTCCATGGACCCCAATATCTCGCAGGGCCAATGGCTGCTGGTGACCCTCACGGCCGGCGTGGGAGGCAGCCTCCTCGCCATCGGCTCGGCCGCCGGCGTCGGCCTGCTCGGCCAGGCCAAGGGCTACTACTCCTTCGGCGCCCACCTCAAATGGGGACCGGTGATCCTCCTGGGCTTTTTCGCCAGCATCGGCGCGCATTTCCTGATCAACCGGTCGTACTTCTAGGACGGTGAGCCTCGATTATTTCACCCTCGACCTGCTGCGCCAGAACCATCCGGCCTGGCGGCTGCTGCGCTCCGATCACGCGGCGCTGATCGCGGGCTTCCTGCATCGCGTGTTCGTCGCGCCCAACATCCGGGTAATGGACCAGGCCGACCTGGCCGAAGCGCTGGAAGACGAGCTGTTCGAGCTGCGCCAACGCCTGGGCGCGGATGCCTTTCCCAAGGCCGGCCTGGACTACCTCAACGACTGGGCCGGCAATGACAAGGGCTGGCTGCGCAAGTTCTACCGGCAAGGCTCGGACGAGCCCTGTTTCGACCTCACTCCGTCCGCCGAAAAGGCCATCGCCTGGCTTTCGGGCCTCACCCAGCGGGCCTTCGTCGGCACCGAATCACGCCTGTTGACCCTGTTCGAATTGCTTAAGCAGATGAGCGAGGGCAGCGAAACCAACCCGCAAACCCGCATTGCCGAATTGCGCAAACGCCGTGACGAAATCGACATGGAAATCGCCCGGATCCTGGGCGGCGATATCCCCTTGCTGGACGAGACCGCGCTCAAGGACCGCTTCCAGCAGTTCATGAGCCTGGCGCGCGAACTGTTGGCGGACTTCCGCGAGGTGGAACATAACTTCCGCGGCCTGGACCGCCGGGTGCGCGAACGCATCGCCCTTTGGGACGGCGCCAAGGGGGCTTTGCTGCAGGAGATCATGGGCGAGCGCGACGCGATCGCCGACTCGGACCAGGGCAAGAGTTTCCGCGCCTTCTGGGACTTTCTCATGTCCGCCAGCCGCCAGGAGGAACTGACCCAGCTCCTGGAGCGGGTGCTGGCCCTGCCGCCCGTGATGGAACTCAAGCCCGACGCCCGCACCCGCCGCGTGCACTACGACTGGCTGGAAGCCGGTGAGCACACCCAGCGCACGGTGGCGCAGCTATCCCAGCAATTGCGGCGCTTCCTGGACGATCAGGCCTGGCTGGAAAACCGTCGCATCATGGATATCCTGCACAGCATCGAGGCCCACGCGCTGGCCCTGCGGAGCACGCCGCCCGGCGGCGACTTCATGGCCCTCGCCGGCACTGCCGCCGACATCGAACTGCCCATGGAACGGCCGCTGTATGCCCCACCGCTTCGGCCCAACTTCGCCGGCGTGACGTTGGAAACCGACGAAATCGACGTGGATGCCACCGCCCTGTTCTCACAAGTGGTCATCGACACGGCCGCCCTGTCCCGCCACATCCGCCGGACTTTGCAGCAGCGCAGCCAAATCACCCTGCGCGAACTACTGGAAACCCACCCTCTGAAGCAAGGTCTGGCGGAACTGGTGGCCTATCTGCAACTGGCGGGCGAGGCTTTCAAGTCGGTGGTGGACGAAGGCGCGGAAGACACCATAATCTGGCGCAGCAGTGATGGGAGGATGAAGCGGGCGCGGTTGCCAAGAGTCATTTTCGTCAGGTGAGAGCCCCCCAAACGCGTAAGGCGGAACGCGGCAGCGGTTCCGCCATTTCCCGATGCGGGATGGCGGATCGCCTGACGGCATCCGCCCGCGGGCTAAAAACTCCAGTTGGAGCCGTGGTAGGTGCGAATTCATTCGCACCTACACGATGACGTCAACCTCATGAAATAACGAAATATTTTTAACCAAACGCCGTTTTTAGCTTGAACCAAGCGGTATGATCCCAAAGATACCAAAGAAACAATGATCGAACCCGGCTACGAAATCTCGACGGCGGCCACGTCCCCGCCCAGCCATGACCTGTCCGCCGTCACCATCCCCCTCCTCAAAGGCGTCATCTACCAGGAAAGTGACGCCGCCCTGTGGAACGCCCTCATCAACCTGCAAACGCGGGTACGGGACTACGTGGCGGTGCTGGGGTTGGAACTGGTGCTGGACGAGGCGGAAGGCTATGCCTTCCTGCGTTCGCGAACCGCTGAGGAAAACGATGCCGGGCCCGGTCTGCCTCGCCTGATCGCCCGCCGGCCGCTCTCGTTTCCGGTCAGCCTGCTGTTGGCGCTGCTGCGCAAGAAGCTGGCGGAGTTCGACGCCGGCGGCGGCGACACGCGGTTGATTTTGTCTCGCGACGAGGTGGCGGAGCTGATCCGCGTGTTCCTGCCGGAAAGCAGCAACGAGGCGCGGCTCGTCGATCAGGTGGAGACCTACCTCAACCGCATCATCGAGCTGGGATTCTTGCGCCGTCTGACAAATTCGCCAGGAGCGAATTTGCACGCGAAGCGCCCGAAGGGTAGCGGGCAGGGACAGCCCGATATGAATCCCGCAGGCGGCGCGGCGCCCATGTACGAGGTGCGGCGCATTCTCAAGGCCTTTGTCGATGCCCAGTGGCTGGCGGAGTTCGACCAGCGTCTGGCCGAGTATCGGGCACACCTGGGCGCCCCGGCAGGAAATCCGCAAGATGGCTGAGCCTTCGACTGCGCTCAGAGCCAGCCCCGGCCTTGATCCGGGGGCAGGCATGCAGCCCCTGGAACTGGACTTCCTCGGCGACGACACCCTCTCCGGTTTTCGCCTTGCCGCCCTGGAGGTGTTCAACTGGGGCACTTTCGACGGCCGGGTGTGGACGCTGCGTCTCGACGGCAAGAATGGCCTGCTCACCGGCGACATCGGCTCCGGCAAGTCCACCCTGGTGGACGCGGTGACGACCTTGCTGGTGCCGGCCCAGCGCATCGCCTACAACAAGGCCGCCGGGGCCGACGCCAAGGAGCGCAGCCTGCGCTCCTACGTGCTGGGCCACTACAAGTCCGAGCGCGGCGATGCGGGCGGCAATGCCAAACCGGTGGCCCTGCGCGGGCTGGACAGCTACTCGGTGATCCTGGGCGTGTTCCACAACGCCGGCTACGACCAGACGGTGACCCTGGCTCAGGTGTTCTGGATGAAGGAGCCGCAGGGCCAGCCGGCGCGCTTTTACGTTACCGCCGAGCGGGCGCTGTCCATCGCCGGGGACTTCGCCCGATTCGGCGCCGACATCGCCGCCTTACGCAAGCGTCTGCGCTCCGCTGACGCGGAAGTCTTCGACAGCTTCCCGCCCTACGGCGCCTGGTTCCGCCGCCGCTTCGGCATCGACAACGAACAGGCGCTGGAATTGTTTCACCAGACCGTATCCATGAAATCGGTGGGCAACCTCACCGATTTCGTGCGCGGCCACATGCTGGAGCCTTTCGATGTAGCCCCCCGCATCGCGGCCCTGATCGCCCATTTCGACGATCTCAACCGCGCGCACGAAGCGGTGCTGAAAGCCAAGCGCCAGGTGGAACTGCTGACCCCCCTGGTGGCCGATTGCGCCCGGCATGCGGAACTCACCGCCAGATCGGAGGAGCTGCGCGCCTGCCGGGACGCGCTCAAATCCTATTTCGCCGGCGCAAAGCTGGCCCTGCTGGACAGGCGCCTGACCGGCCTCAACGAAGACCTGGCTCGCCACAACGCCCAGGTGGCGCGGCTGGAAGAGCAAAAACAGGCCCGGCAGGCGGAGGAGCGGGAACTGCGGCGCAGCATCGCCGAAAACGGCGGCGACCGCATCGAGCGCATCGCCGAGGACATCCGCCGCACGGAGGAAGAACTGGCGCGGCGGCGGCAAAAAGCCGAGGATCACGCCAGACTGGTGCGCTCCCTGGGACTGGCGCCGCCGGACAGCGACGAGGCGTTTCTGGCTCAACGGCGGGAGTTTTCCGGTCTGCTGGAATCCACCGAGGTCCGCGAAGCCATGTTACAAAACGAGCAGAACGAAATCCGCGTAGGCTTCGCCCAGGGCCGTCAAGAGCAAGAAGCCCTGCAAGCGGAAATCGACAGCCTCAAGGCGCGGCGCAGCAACATCGAAGCACAGCAAGTCGCCATGCGCACTACGCTATGCCGGGCGTTGAACATCGCCGAGAACGACATGCCATTCGCCGGGGAATTGATCCAGGTGCGGGAGGAGGAACGTGACTGGGAGGGCGCGGCGGAACGCCTGCTGCGCAATTTCGGCTTGTCGCTGCTGGTGCCCGATGCCCACTACGCCAGGGTGGCCGAGTGGGTGGACCGCACCCATCTCAAAGGCCGTCTGGTGTACTTCCGCGTGCGCCCCGGCCAGCGCGGCGATCTGCCCGGCCCGCGCCGGGACTCCCTGGTGCGCAAGCTGGCGATCAAACCCGATTCCGCTTTTTACGGCTGGCTGGAGAGGGAAGTCGTCCACCGTTTCGACGTGGCTTGCTGCGCGACCCAAGAGCAGTTCCACCGCGAACCCAAGGCCATCACCCGCAGCGGCCAGATCAAGGCGCCGGGGGAGCGCCACGAGAAGGACGACCGCCACCGTATCGACGACCGCGGCCGCTACGTGCTGGGCTGGTCCAACGCCGCCAAGATCGCGGCTCTGGAGGACAAAAAGGCTGTCTTGGAAGGGAGGCTGGCCGAACTGGCCGGACGCCTGTCCGTCCTGGAGCAGGAACAAAAGACCCTCAAGGCGCGCCTGGCGACTCTGTCCAAATTGGACGTCTACCAGGAATTCCGCGATCTTGACTGGCAGCCTCTGGCCGCCGAGGCCGCCCGCCTGCGGGAAGAAAAACGCCAATTGGAAGCCGCCTCGGATGTGCTCAAGACACTGGCCGAGCGTCTCAAGACCCTGGAAGCGGCCCTGGCGGACTGCGAACGCCGGCTGGAGGAACGCCGCGACCAGCGCTCCAAGACCGAACAAAGAATCGCGGACGGGAACGTCCTGCGAGCCCTGACCCAGGCCATCCTGGACGCCCCGGAAAACGCCGTCCACGCGGCCTGTTTCGAACGCCTGGAAACCTTGCGCGGCGAAGCCCTGGGCGAGCACCAGCTTACCGTGGAGTCCTGCGACAACCGCGAGCAGGACCTGCGTAACTGGCTGCAAACCCGCATCGACAACGAAGCCAAAGCCCTGGCCAGGCTGCGCGACAAGATCATCGACGCCATGCGCGCCTATTGCACGGTTTATCCCCTGGACACCCAGGAAGTGGACGTCAGCATCGAAGCCGCCCGCGAATACGAGGAAATGCTGGCCAAACTCCGGGCTGACGACCTGCCTCGTTTCGAGGCGCGCTTCAAGGAACTGCTCAACGAGAACACCATCCGCGAGGTCGCCAACTTCCAGTCGCAACTGAACCGCGAGCGGGAAACCATCAAGGAACGCATCGCCCGCATCAACGAATCGCTGACGCAAATCGACTACAATCCCGGCCGCTACATCGTGCTGGAAGCCCAGCCCACCCAGGACGGCGATGTGCGCAATTTCCAAAGCGAACTGCGGACCTGCACCGAGGGCGCGCTGACCGGGTCCGACGACAGCCAGTATTCGGAAGCCAAGTTCCTCCAGGTCAAACACATCATCGAGCGCTTCCGCGCCAGCCGCGAAGGCCAGACCGAAGCCGACCGCCGCTGGACGGCGAAAACCACCGACGTGCGCAATTGGTTCGTGTTCGCCGCCAGCGAACGCTGGCGCGCGGATGACAGCGAACATGAGCACTACTCGGACTCCGGCGGCAAATCCGGCGGACAAAAGGAAAAGCTCGCCTACACCATTCTCGCCGCCAGCCTGGCCTACCAGTTCGGCCTGGAATGGGGCGCGGTGCGCTCGCGCTCGTTCCGCTTCGTGGTGATCGACGAAGCCTTCGGCCGCGGCTCGGACGAATCGGCCCAGTACGGGCTGAAGCTGTTCCAGCAGCTCAACCTGCAACTGTTGATCGTCACCCCGCTGCAAAAAATCCACATCATCGAGCCGTTCGTGTCCAGCGTCGGCTTCGTCCACAACGAAGGCGGCAACGCATCCCGGCTGCGCAACCTCAGCATCGAGGAATACCGCGAAGAAAAAGCCAGGGCAAGCGCATGAGCTGGACCACCTCCGCCGACCTGCGCGCCCAGGTCATGCGGCTGTGGGAGCGCGGCCTGTTGCTGGGCGGCCTGGTCGAAGGCGAATCCCCGTTTCCGCGCCGTTTGATCCTCAAGAGTCCTTCCTCATCGGAACTGGCGGAGCGCTTCGATGAGGTGCGGGCCTGGATCAACGAACTGCGGCAGGCGCGCCATTGCCGCGTCACGATGCGGGAAGTGCGCCATCGGACCCTCGGCGCCAACGCCATCCCGGACGAGGTCTGGATCGACACGCTCGACGATGCGCTGGCCCTGATCGGCAAGACCCGCGAAGCCAGGCGCTACGCCGAGTTAGTCGCGCTCAGCCGGGAACGCCAGCCCAAGCTGCTGCCCTGGCTCGCCCGCTATCCGCTCAAAGCCCTGGAGCTGGCCGAGGAGTGGCCGCGCCTCCTGGACGTCGTCGGCTGGCTGCAAGTCCATCCGCGCCCCGGTGTCTACCTCAGGCAAATCGACCTTCCCGGCATTCACACCAAATTCATCGAAGCCCACCGCGCCACTTTGAACGCGATGCTCGACCTGGCCCTCCCCGCGGCATCGATCGAGCCGGAGGCCGGCGGCTCCTTCTGCCGCCGCTACGGATTCAAAGACAAGCCGCAGCGCGTCCGCTTCCGCGTCCTCGATCCGGCGCATGCGCTGCTGTCCGTGGCCGCCGATCAGGACGTCGCGCTCAACTCGGAGGCCTTCGCCCAACTGAAATTGGCGATCAGCCGGGTCTTCATCACCGAAAACGAGACCAACTTCCTTGCCTTCCCGGCGCTGCCGGCCAGCCTTGCGATCTTCGGCGCCGGCTACGGCTTCGAAACACTGGCGCCGGCCCCCTGGCTGCAACGCTGCGCCGTTCATTACTGGGGCGACATCGACACCCACGGCTTCGCCATCCTCGACCAGCTCCGCGCCGTGCTGCCGCATGCGCGCTCCTTCCTGATGGACCGCGAAACGCTGATGGCCCATCGAGCCCTTTGGGGCGTCGAACCCAAGCCGGAACGCCGCGACCTCTTCCGCCTCGACCGCGAAGAACGGGCGCTCTATGACGACCTGCGGGATAACCGGCTGGGCCGGAACCTGCGGCTGGAGCAGGAAAGAATCGGGTTCGGCTGGGTCGAGGCGGCCGCACAAGCCTTGTTGAAGGGAACCTCTAAAAATTAGAGGTTCCCTTGCGGGACAGGGGTGTCCCGCCATTTTCAAGCGCCTAAGCGCTTGAAAATGTAAGCCCACCCCAAATCGCATTTGGGGTGGGCGAGGAGAAAAATCGCCAGGAAGGCGATTTTTCGAGATCCTCTGAAACCCAAACCGGCGCATGGAACCGGCGAGGCCGGTACGCGCCGCAGCTGAACCTGCCGCCAACAACAGACACCGGGGGAAATGGAACCAACGGGCAATCCGCGCCCGCTGCTTGCTTTTCGGATCAGCACCTCCGGCAAAAGGCTTGCCGGAACTCCCGCTCCAGCTCCTCCTCCCGCCCCTGGTAGATCGGCGAAAAATGAAAAGGCGTGGGGAACTTGACGCCGGCCCGGCGCGCGATGGTTCCGGCTTGGGCGGCGGTGAGGTGGTACTTCCGGGCCGCGCGCTCCTCGAGTTCGTCGCCGAACACCGCCTCGATGAAGAACTGGTCGGCGCCCTGCGCCAGCGCCACCATGCGCGCCGCGTTCTCTTCGTGGTAGACGGCGTCGGTGACGTAGGCGACTTTCTGCCCTTCCGAGGCATGCACGATGGCGCGGGCCAGTTCCCCCAGGCGATACTCAGCCTCCCGTAAACGACCTCCCTCGCGCCTCAGCGCCCGGATCGGCGTGTCTTCGTGCTGCCCCGTCAACAAGGCGTGCTTGAGGTCGCGCACCCAGGCGCCCGGCTCCAGACCGAGTTCCGCCAGCCGGTTCTTCCAGACGTTGAGGTGGCGCTTCTCCCGCAGGGAAAATGCCAGACAGGGCGTCGCATGGTCGAGAATCGCGAACTCGACCGCGAGATTCGGCTCGTCCAGCAGCCGGCGGTTTTCTATCCGGAATTCGGTGTCTCCCTCCCGGCGAAAAGCGGTGCGACAATGGAACGAGGCCCTGCGTCCGAGGATTTCGGTCAGCACCTCGGACACTTCGAGCGAGAAATCGGTAGCGTAACCTCCCACCAGATTCCAGGTGTAGGCCGAGAGCTTATGCTCGACCTGGTCCAGGAAGCCTGCCGGCCCGAACAGGCGGATGTTAAGGTCGCGCCCCAGGCACAGCCGCAGCAGCCAGTCGAACCCGAAGAAATGATCCATGTGGGCATGGGAGACGAACACGTCGCTCAGGCGCAGAACCTTGCGTACCGGCAGCCTGCTGATGTCGCCCAGGTCGAACAGCAGGGCGCGCTTCTCGAACAGGAAATCCACGTACACCGCAGGGTCCCCGCAGGGGCCGTTGACCAGGGCGGGATGGAAGACCGGTTTCACGGCGGTGCTTTCCGAATCAGGCGGCGCCCCTTTAACAATGCTCGGGGCAAACTCAGCGCGCGGGCCGGAAAAGCGACACCTACTCGTCCTCGGAATAGGCGGTTCCGCCTCCCTTTGCACCCTCCTCTTCCTCGGTCTCTTCGGGTGCTTCCGCGGCAGGTTCCACCTCCAGCGGTATCGTCTCGGGTCCTTCTCCTTCCTCCTCGGACAGGGCTTCTTCTTCGCCGGTTTCTTCCGGAATCTCTTGGCTCCGCCCCTCCTCCTGTTTGACCACTTCTTCCAGCGGTTCCGACCAGTCTTCGGGACGCGTGTCGGTAATCTCGGTACCGCCGAGATCGTCCAGCTCGGCGACGTCCAGGGGACCGCTCCAGTTTTCGGGTTCTTCGATGAGCTCGATCGGAAGCAGGTACCAAGTATCCAGGTCGATTTCTTCCAGGTCGCCGTCGAAATGCTGGATTTCGACGGTGCGGGCGTCGTCGTCGATGGCAACCACCGTGAACGACTGCCCCTTGTCCAGATGCCGGTACCAGTTGCCGATGATCGGATCAGCGTCGGAATTCATGGGCGTGCCTCCTCATCATTACGCTGGAAAACGCGAAAAAAGCGCCCGCACTGGCCGGGGCAACAAACAAACGTTAGCACCGCCGGATGGCGGTGGCGACACGCCCATCCCAAGGCGTGAATTCAATGGGTGATTTTCGGCCCGGACGACGGACCGGCATGAAGGCCGGCCCGTCCTCGCGACAGGGGCGGAGGCGCGAAATCAGAAATTCCTATTCCAGATTGGCGTGGCGCGTCCGCATCTGCTCCTCGGGGATCTTCTTGGTATGGATGATGTGGGAGATCGTGGCTTCGAGCAGCACCAGGGTGGAAAGCTCGAAGGTGGTGCCCATCGGCATGCCGACCACCCTGCCGTACTGCTCGGGCGTGCCGATCCGGAACACCATGTCCGCCATGTCGCCGATCGTGGACTTGTCGCGGGTGGAAATCAGCGCGATGTTGGCCCCCTTTTCCTTGGCCTTCTTGGCGTAGGCGATCATGGTCTCGGTTTCGCCCGAACCGGAGATCACGATCAGGAGATCGCCCTTCTGGATGCTGGGAGTGACGATTTCACCGACGAGGTAGGCCTGATAGCCGCCGTGCATCAGGCGCATGGCGAAGAAGCGGCCGACCAGGCCGGAACGCCCGGCGCCGGCGACGAAGACGCGGCGCGAGCGCTCGAGCAGGCCGGTCAGACGCGCCTCGTAGGTCTTGTCGGTGGCGCCGAGCACGCCGCTGATCTTCGACACGATGAACTTGTGGTGGGCGCCTTCCAGCAGTTCGCGGATCGTGCGCGCGGCGGTGGCCGGACAGGGCGCCCCGTAAATCGCCGCGCCGACCACGACGATGTCCGCACCCGCCTTGGCGACCCGCGAGGCGGTGTTCTGGTTGATGCCGCCGGCCACCGAGATCCGGACCGGCAGCTTCAGGCGGGCGATGCTCTCGAGGTCGGCGAACGGCGTCTGGCCCTGGGCCTGGGCGTCGAGACCGGTGTGCACGCCGATGATCTGCGCGCCGAACCTGGCGGCCTCGCGCGCGCAGGCGGCCTTGTCCGGCACGTTGATGAGGTCGACCTGGACTTCGGCGCTATGCGCCTGGGCCGCCTTGACCACCCCGGCGATGGTTGCCGGCCCCGACACCCCGAGCACGGTGCAGATGTCGGCGCCAGCGGCATAGAAAGGCGCGGCCTCGTATTCGCCGGCGTCCATGGTCTTGAGATCGACCAGGATGAGCCGGTCCGGGTGGCGGCGCTTGAGCTCGCGGACGATTTCGATGCCGTTGTGCTTGATGCAGGGCGTGCCGATCTCGAAGATGTCGACATAGGGCGCCGTGACGCGGGCGAGTTCGAGGGTCTGGTTGCGATCCAGGGAATCCAGGGCCAGTTGAATGAGTGGTCTTGCCATGAGCGATCCTCCGATAGGCTTTTCGTTGTGAACTGCGGCGATCCCGACAAGCGCCGCGATCGGGCCGTCCGCTTGCCGAGCAGCAAGTTTGCCAAGCGATTGAAGCCCGGTCCAGAACCGCCGGGCCTCTCCTTCTAAGGAACGGTGCCCATTCCCGCCTCGACGCTGGCGCGGAAGCCGGCGCGGATTTCCTGTACGCGGAGACTTGCGCACAGCTCGCGGCCGAGGCTCGACTGGCGACAGCGGACGTCGAGAAAAACCGTTTCTTCTTCCGGCCCCGCGATGCGCGCCAGGGTCAGAGCGATTTCCTGGTCCGACAGCGGAACCGAAGTGTACACCAGGCGTTCGGTGTCCATCGCCAGCGGCGTGCCGGCGTTGCCGAGCGCATAGCCGCGCGCCAGGGCCCAGACCTTGGCGCAGATCGCCTCGGAAGAGCAGGCCACCGCGCTGAGCACGTCGCCGTCGGCAGCGAACACCTCGCCGAGCGAGCCACGGCTGGCGCGCGCCTGTTCCGCCTTGAGCGAGCGGAAACGCTCGATGTCGTGGCTGAAACGGTCAACGATGATGCGTTTCTTGTCTTCCAGGACGCGGATTTTGTCTTCGTAATCCGCGATCTGGCGGCGTTCGCCCTCGATGGCCTTCAAGACTTGCGCTGCGACGGCCTGACCCTGGCGTTCCATGTCGGCGGCGCGCTTTTCCTGGGTCCGGAGGATGTCCGCATGCCGCGCCCGGTATTTTTCCAGGATATGGACGGATGCCTCGCTCTGGGCGATCTGGTCGTTCAGGGCCAGCCGCATGTCCTCTTCGCTGGCGTAGGTCCGCAGCAGCGCGCCGTCGCGGTTGCGCTGCGCTTCGACCAGACGCGCCGTTTCCGCCCTGAGATGCCTGAGCGCCTGTTCCCGTTTCAGCGTCTCCGGGCTCTTGGCGCCCTCGACGATGTCGACCTGGCGTCCCTGGGCATCGAGCCGGAAATGCTTCTGCCGGCTCTGTTCGGGAGGAACACTGTCCGAATAGTGGGCGCGCCCCTCTTCATCCATCCATTTGTAGGTGACCGCCGTCGCGACCCAAGGCACGGCGAGCAAAGCGCACAGTGCCAGGCCCGGCACCCGCGCGAGAAGCGATCTTCCGGCGCAGGCGAGGGAATGCGCCGAAGCAGCCATGGGTTCAGGCGGCGCCGTAGCGGCTGCGATAGGCTTCCAGCGCCGCCAGTTCCCCGGCCCGCCCGGAACTGCGCAGGAAATCGATCAGGTGGCGGAAGCCCACGATGGCGTGGACCGGGATGCCGAGGCTGTCCCGCACTTCCTGCACGGCGGACTTTCCCGACTGGCCGACCTCTTCGCGGTCCAACGCGATCAGTACGCCGCAAGGCCTGGCGCCGGCCCCGCGAATGATCTCGATCGACTCCCGCACCGACGTGCCGGCGGTGATCACGTCGTCGACGATCAGCACATCGCCCCTGAGCGGCGCGCCGACCAGGGCGCCACCTTCGCCGTGGTCCTTCGCTTCCTTGCGGTTGAAGGCGTAGGGAATTTCTCCGCCGCTGGCCCTGGCCAGGGCGATGGCGGTGGCGGCGACCAGCGGGATGCCTTTGTAGGCCGGGCCGTATAGCACATCGGCCCGGATGCCGCCCGCGGTCAAAGTCTGGGCGTAGAACTCCCCCAGCCTGCCCAGCCGGGCGCCGGTGTTGAACAGGCCGGCGTTGAAGAAATAAGGGCTCTGCCGTCCGGATTTGAGGGTGAAATCGCCGAAGCGGAGTACCTCGCAGCCGAGGACGAAATCGATGAAGTCTTTCTGATAGGTCTGCATGAAACGGGCGCGGAAACTCGGGTTTAGGGCACGGCGACCCGCCGCAGCAGGTCCTTGACGACCTGGTCGGTGGAGACGCCTTCGGCCTCCGCCTCATAGCTCAGGATCAGCCGATGGCGCAGGATGCACGGAGCCAGGGCCTGGATATCGTCGGGCGTCACGTAGTCGCGGCCGTCGAGCCAGGCGCGGGCGCGGGCGCAGCGGTCCAGGGCCAGCGTAGCGCGCGGGCTGGCGCCGTAGAGTAACCAGCGCGCCAGGGAATCGCCGTAGCGGGCCGGCTCGCGCGTGGCCAGGATGAGCTGCAGCAGGTAATCCTCCAGGGCGTCGGCCATGTAGACGCCGAGCACTTCCTCCCGCGCAGCGAACAGCGTCTGCTGACTCACCGGCGCCATCGCTTCGGCGGCTTTGCGTTCCGGCTGGCGGGCTTCGTCGCGCACCAGGTGCAGGATGGCCTTTTCCTGGTCCGCGCTGGGATAACCGATGCGCACGTACATCAGGAACCGGTCGAGCTGCGCCTCCGGCAAGGGATAAGTGCCCTCCTGCTCGATCGGGTTCTGGGTGGCCATCACCAGGAACAAGCCCGGCAGCGGATAGGTCTTGCGGCCCACGGTGATCTGCCGTTCCGCCATGGCTTCGAGCAGGGCCGACTGCACCTTGGCCGGGGAACGGTTGATCTCGTCGGCCAGCACCAGGTTGTGGAACAGCGGGCCCGGCTGGAAGTGGAACGAGCCGTCCTGCGGCCGGTAGATTTCGGTGCCGGTCAGGTCCGCCGGCAAGAGGTCTGGAGTGAACTGGATACGCTGGAAATCGGCCTCCACGCCGCGACTCAGGACGTGGATAGCCCGGGTCTTCGCCAGCCCCGGCGCGCCTTCGACCAGCATGTGGCCATCCGCCAGCAGGGCGATGAGCATGGCATCGACCAGATCGCTCTGGCCGATGATCTGGGCGTTGAGATAAGTCCGGAGCCGCTGGAGGTCCCGCCGCGCACCGGACACCGGCGCCGCTGGGGATTGAGGATTGGCATTCATGCGTTTGGCATAGGCTGGCTGGTCGATCGGGAGGGGCATTATAAGTCGTTCTGGGGTGATATGCGGCTAGGGAGGCCTAGCGTCATACGTTTTTCTTGTCAGGCGCGGTGAAGTTTAGTAGGAGGGCGCGGAGATGAGCATAATCGCTCAATCACTTGTTATGCCCAAAAATTATCCTGGTCGAAATGGAGAATTGGGTTTGAGCGAGTTCGTCGAGAAAGTGCGCGCGTTGATACGCGCTGGCGATGTTAGGGATTTCTGAGCACGGATACGATAAGCTGGCTGAGGACGGGTTGACAGCGAGAGAAGTCCTCAATGACGCTCCGGACGCAGTGGTTGTCGAGGAATACCCGAACTATCCGAAGGGGCCATGTGTTCTATTCTTACAAAAGGATAGAAACGGAGCACCGATTCATGTTGTATGAGGTATCCCAAGAGGTCAGGATAACCCCGTGGCTCTGTTCACTGCCTATCGCCCGGATCCGGGGCGGCGGGATCAGTCATTCACGCGGAGGCGATAAAGATGAAACAGCCGAAGTGGAAAAATTGGGTCAGACACGTTTAGCCCGCCAACACATTTGGTAACACTCTAACTTTGATAGGAAATGCCAACAGCTTTACGAATTGGGCCTTACCGCTTCTTCTTTTTCGCCGGTGATCGGGATGACCCCCCCCACATTCATGTCGAACGAGAAGACAAGGTTGCCAAGTTTTGGCTTGATCCGGTGCGCTTGCAGAGCAGCGGTGGTTTTTCACGAAATGAGATTATCCGTATTCAGAGAGTTGTCGACGAATATCAAATACAGTTGAGATAGGCTTGTAATGCATACTTCAACGATTGAAATTGAGGTACCAACAGCAGAAGGCGTCACGGTTACGGAGGATACTTTGAGTATCGGCTTGAGTGATGGACGAACAATCTCTATCCCGCTAGCATGGTATCCTCGATTAACTTACGCATCCCAATCAGAGCAAAGTAATTGGCAGCTGATTGGAAAAGGGCACGGTATACATTGGGAAGACCTAGACGAAGACATCAGTGTAGAGGGACTTTTGGCCGGCAAGCCCTCCGGCGAAAGTCAATCATCCTTCAAGAAATGGCTGGCAAGCCGCACATCCCAACCGTAACCGTTCAGTCCCCTGGGAGCGCGGGCATCCCGCCCGCTGAAAAAGCGATCTGACCGTTTGCCATCGTTGTGAAAGAAGCTTCGCAACTGGGGGAAAGTACTCGTTACGCCGGTTCAGGCCGCCCGGCTCAACCAGCCGGTCGTAACTGTCCGAAAACACCGCGCGAGCTTCAGGTGCTCAATCCATTCTCGGCATCCTCCTTCAATCTCCGGTAGCCGCTTACGAACCTGGTTCAGCCCCTGGCCGGTCACGATGCCGAATTCACCCAACAGTCCCCGCGTCTGATTGGCCACCGCCGTGCGCTGCTTCACCCGGCTCTGGCGAACCCGAAGCGGAATCTTTAGGTCCTGCCGGTCCGGGGACTTCAGTGGCATAAACGCATGTAATGTGCCCCGGCACAGGCTTCGGGGCCGATCCGCGCCGCCGACAGGTTCGCAAAGAACGCCAGGACCTCTCGCCGCTTCAGCTGCTTGCGCAACACCGTCTGACCGGCTGCGGCCACGCCGTGCACCTGGAACACATGCTTTGCAATGTCCAAACCGATCGTCGTAGCATTCTTTCCGGATTCCTCCTCTGCATATCAAGGAGTTGGCTTCACCTCCCTTGGCACATCGCGATGCCGTCACCGAAGGTGAGGAGTCCATCCCATTAGCCCATTACACGCAGTCTTAACCTTGGCCATCTAAAATCTGTTAGTTTCAGCCATCAGGCGGATATGCCCCGTATGTCTTTGGAATCGCTGATAACCGAATACGGCTTCCCGGCCCTCGTCATCGGGCTGCTGCTGGAGGGCGAAACCGTTTTGTTGATTGCCGGATTCCTGGTAGGCCGCGGCTATTTTTCCTTCCACCATATCGTATTGCTGGCCTTCGTCGTGACCCTCGCGGCGGATCAAGGGTATTTCTGGCTGGGCTACAAGCACGGAGACGCGCTGCTGCGCCGCTTTCCCTCTCTGACGCCGGCGGTGGACAGGGCATCGACGCTGTTCCACCGCTACCATTCCTATTTCATCTTCGGCTTCCGTTTCTTCTACGGCCTGCGGGTGGTGACGCCCATCCTGATCGGCATGAGCCGGTTCTCGCCAGCCCGCTATCTCACGGTCAACGTCATCGCGGTGGCGGTCTGGGCGGTGCTGACGACAGGGCTGGGGCTGGTGTTCGGGAAAGCCGTCGCCGGCATGATCGAGGACTTGCACCAGTACGAATCCCTGCTGGTCGGCGGGCTGTTCGTCATCGGTTCGGGCCTGGCTCTCTACCGGTGGAAACACATCGGCGACCGCAACCGGAACGACGCCGTGGACGGCTGATTCGCCGTGGCCGGGATTTCCCTGCGCAACGCGGACTGCAAGCCGGGTTTGGAGCGATGAGACCGCATGGATTATGCTATCGGCCCCCTCTCCCGGCGCCGGCAGACTTTCTAGCATAATGCGCGCTTATTGTCGTGATTATGACAATTTAGTTCCGTTTATGGATGTCGGCGCTTATAGTGCCTCGCGAAAAGGAATCGGCCCGATGCCGGCTAGGGAACGGCGGTTCATTGCCACAGCGATCTGCTAAACGAGTAGGAGGAAACCATGGCTGTCAAAACATACAACGCGGGCGTCAAGGAATACCGCGAGACCTACTGGGACCCGAATTACACCCCGGCCGACACCGATCTGCTGGCGGTGTTCAAGATCACCCCGCAGCCGGGGGTGGCGCGCGAAGAAGCCGCCGCCGCCGTGGCCGCGGAATCCTCGACCG
>JBFMDC010000073.1:0-75699 GCA_040753975.1 Pseudomonadota bacterium | reverse complement strand
CCTTCGCCGCAGCCTCCGCTTTCCGTTTCTGTTCTTCCTTCCGCGTCTGCTCGGCAAGCTTCTTGGCTTCCATCTGGCGCCGGCTCTCTTCGGCGGCTTTCTCGGCCTCACGCCGCTCCGCGTCGAGCCGCTTCTGTTCGGCAATGCGCCGGCGCTCGGCTTCCCTGCGTTCGGCCTCGATCTGCTGAGCGCGCCGGGATTCTTCCGGATTCGGGGTTGGAACGGGCTCGGACGGCTCAGGCAGGGGTTCTGCCCCCATTTCGGCCGGTGGAGCCACGTCGGCCTTCAGCCGCTCCGCCTCGGCGGCGATACGGGGATCGTCGAGGACCACCGCCTCGATGATTTCGGGCTGGGGTGTTTCAACCGATTGCTGCGATGATTCGAACTTCAGCGCGAACAGGGCCAGCAGAACGATATGGAGCGCCAGCGCCAGCGCGAACGGCCCACGCAGGCCGCGGAGACGGGGATCTGCCATCAATCTTCGACGGGATTCGTCATCAGTCCGACCTGCGGCACGCCGGAGTTCTTGAGCGCAGCCATCACGGTGATCACCCGCCCATAATCCACGGCCTGATCGCCCCGGATCAGGACGGCGGTGCCCGGTTTTTCAGCCAGGGCGCGGGTCACCTTTTCGGTCAGAGTGGCGGGGTCGACCGGAATGTCTTCTTGGTTGGTCGCATCCAGGTAGAGCTGGCCGTCCTTGTCGATGGTGACGATGATCGGCTTGTCCTGATTCGGGTCGATCGGCCTCGCTTCGGCCTTGGGCAGGTCGACGTCGACGCCGGATTGGAGCATGGGCGCGGTCACCATGAAGATGATGAGCAGCACCAGCGAGACGTCGATGTAGGGGACGACGTTGATTTCGGCCATGGGGCGGCGGCGGCGGCCGCGTCCGGCTCCGGTCGGGACGTTCATTTGGTGTGCGCCTGCCGGTGCAGGAGGCTCAGGAATTCCTCGGTGAAGGACTCGTAGCGGTTCGCCAGCCGGGAGATGTTGGTCGAATACCGGTTGTAGGCGATCACCGCCGGGATCGCCGCGAACAGTCCCATGGCCGTTGCCACCAGCGCCTCGGAAATGCCGGGCGCCACCATCGCCAAGGTGGCCTGCTTGACCGTGCCGAGCGAGCGGAACGAATTCATGATGCCCCAGACGGTGCCGAACAGGCCGATGTACGGGCTGGTCGATCCCACCGTGGCCAGGAACGGCAGCCGCTCGTCCAGCTTGTCCAGCTCGCGGTTCAGCGCCACGCGCATGGCGCGCTGGGTGCCCTCCATCACCGCCTCCGGCATGATGCCGCTCTGCTGCCGCAGCCGGCCGAATTCCTTGAAGCCGGCCAGAAAGATGAGTTCCATGCCGCCGCAGTCATCGCTTTCCATGGCCAGTTGGCGGTAGAGATCGGCCAGGTCGATGCCGGACCAGAAACGGTCTTCGAACGCCAGGGAGGTCTGTTCGGCCCGCCGGATCTCGCGGTACTTGCCGAAAATGAACGTCCAGGAGATCACGGAGGCCGCGATCAGAATGAACATGACGATCTGGACGACCGCGCTGGCTTCCTTGATCAGGGTAATAATCGACAGCTCAGAATTCATTTTTGCTCTGAGAGTTTTAAGGTAAATGAACGGCTAAAAACGAGGGGACTTAGCATGCGGCTTGAAAAATCGACCGGCGGGATTTTGCATTCCGGATGCCGGGTAGTTTATGAAATACCGGCTGCGCCCATCAAGCCGCGGAAGCCACGGCGGCGGGAAAGCCGGCAAACCGGCCGGATTGGTTCACAAGGCTTAGATGTTAAAATGCGGCAACCCGATATTCATGGATTTGTCACCCGGCCCGCCCGCCAGCCGCCCGCCACGAGGACCCTCTTTGGAAACCCACGCAATGAAAGAGCCGGACTACAGCCTTTACGTCAAGGCGTTCACCCGTTTGTTCGAAGCTTACGACGCCGCCGCCCCCTACCTGGGCCTCACCGACGATTTCAAATATTACGTCAACCGCAAGCGGACCTGGCTGGAACGGCTGAAGTCGCCGGAGTTCCCGGTCGCATTCCTGGGTGCGTTCTCGGCCGGCAAGAGCACGATCATCAACGCCGTGCTCGGCAACGACATCCTGCCCCAGGCCACCAAGTCCTTCACCGCCATCCCCACCCTCATCCGCAAAGGCAAGAGCGCCAAGGCCGTCATCCATTACCTGGACGAGAACGAACGGGAAGAACTGAAGAACCTGTACGTCGAGGAGATTTCCAAGGAGCTGCGCAAGAGCTGCGATGCCTACCGCAGCCTGAGCCGGGGCGAGCTGCTGAGCCAGCTCGGCCGGGACATCGAGCAGCACAAGGGGCAATTCGGGTCGTTCAACAAGCAGAAGTTCTTCGACGAGCTGAAAGCCCTCGTCCACGGCTGGAGCAAGCTCAGCGGCGCGGTGAAGGAAATCGCCCTGGAAGAGTTGCCGAGCTACGTCACCGAGGACTACGAGGACGTGCTTTTCGTCAATCAGGCGGAAATCTTCCTCACCGACGTCAGCATCCCGGAAAACGTGGTGCTGGTGGACCTGCCGGGGCTGGGAGTAGTCAATCCGCGCCACCGCAAGGTGACCAAGTCCTATGTGGAAAACGACGCCAAGGCCTTCGTCATCGCCATGAAGGTGTTTCACCTGCTGGAGGGCGAGGAAATCGAGCTGCTGGCCGAGATCCACAGCCAGCGTAAGCGCGTGCTGCAGCGGGCGTTCTGGGTCATCAACCAGTGGGACGTGCTGAGCGCGCAGCAGAAAAAGGAAGAGCAGGTCAATTTCGGCCAGAAGATCGATCGCTACGGTTTCCATATCGCCAAGGACCGGGTGTTCCGGGTCTCGGCGCTCAACTACCTGCTGCTGAAGCTGATTCAGGACGGCCGTCTGGACCAGAGCGGCAGTATCCGCGAACATGCGGACGCCCTTCAGAAGGCGCTCGGCAAGATCCCCGAACGCCACGAGGCCGAACGGCACCTCAAATCCCTGGAGGACGCCAAGAATTTCGCCGCATTCCGCAGTGGCCTGTTCGACTATCTGGCGCATACCGCCCGCGCCGAATTCCTCGACGAAGCCCGCAGCGAGTACATGGATCTGGCAAAGAGACTGCGGGAGCACCTGGAACCCTTCCACCAGACTTACCTCAACACGAGCGACGACAGCATGAAAAACACCTTCATCGCCAGTGAGTTGTCGCGCCGCCAGGACGAAGTCTTGCGGCGCCTGCGTTCCACGGTCGAAGAGCACGTCAAGGCCCTGCGCACCGAGGTGTTGCCCGAGTTCGTGTTCTGGCGCGACGAGGACCAGGAACAACTGGGCCAGCAGATCACCCACGCCATCGACACCCTGGACCGCAAGGCGCTCAAGAACGAGCTGCTGAAGGGCCTGGACCTGCACAGCGTGGTCAGCCGCCTGCCGCACAAGATCGAGGAAAAGCTGCACATCCAGCACACCTTCCGCTGCCAGCTGCAGCAGTTGCTGGAAGAGCAGATGGTGCGCCGCCATCTGGCGCAATTGCTGGAAGACATCACCGCCACCGACGCCCTGCCGCCCGAGGTGCTGACGGTGCTGCGGGACCGCCTGAGCGGCCGCGACATGCTCAACCGGCTGAAGGGAATGTGCGACGTATTTCTGTTCGAATACGGCGAGGTCATCGACGACCTTGGCCGCGACATCATGGCTCAGGCCGCCGGCGATGCCGGACGCAGGAGGGACGATGTCCTGGAGCAGGTGCAGAAAAACGCCGACCGCGCGCTGGAAATCGCCAGAAACCTGCATCTGATCGGCCCCGGCGAGGGAGCGCAGCAGATGCTTGCCCTCGGTCTGGACAAGCTGCGCCGGATTCAGGACAACCTGGCCGACTCAAAGAGCGGCGGAGCCGAAAGTGCGCCGGTACGGCTCGCGGCCGTAACGATCCGGGGCGACGAGATCGACCGGGCGCTGGATTGCTACAAGGCCGGCCTCCTCGAATATACCCGCCGGCAGCAGGTGCAGATCAACAAGTTCGCGCGCCGCGGCATCAAGAACTATTTCGAGGAGCTGGAAGGCGAGCTGCTGGGTTATTTCGATTCCATCAAGGGCGAAATCGCCAAGACCATCATGAAGCAGCTCACCCGCGATCTCGACGCCGAGCTCAAGGCCGAACTGGACAAACAGAAGGCGGTCCGCGACGCCTACCTGGTCGTGACCTCCGCCGTCGGCCCGGAACGGCGCTCCGCCGAGGTTCCGTAGAACCCTGGCGCGGCGGGGCGTCTGGGGCTGCTCAGAGGTTGTGAAAAAACCGTCACGAGCGGCCCGAGTGCAAGGCGCCCGGAGCGGAGGAACCGGAGTGTACACGGAGTACATGAGGATTCCTCAGTGGAATGCGATGGCACATCCCTGTGCCGCCCACTGTCCGAGCACCGCGCAACGCTGCAATCGGGACGCGCAGTAGGTTTTTTCACAACCTCTCAGCCCCCTCCCCGCAGCCGTTCAAGTAAAGCTTCCGGCACCGCCCGCGGCCGGAAACTGTCGGCGGCCAGGCAGACGATCCTGACCCGCCCCTCGCACAGCGTGACACCCTCACGCATCACCCGCTGCGCGAAGCTGAAGCTCGCCGGCCGAGCTTCGACCAGCTCCGCGCTTACCAGCAACGCGTCGTTTAACCGGGCCGGCTTCAGATACTCGGCCTGCGCCGACCGCACCGCGAAGAGCACGCCCAGGTCCTGCCGCAGCCTGTCCTGTTCGAATCCCAAGGTCCGCAGCCATTCGGTGCGGGCGCGCTCCATGAATTTCAGATAGTTGGCGTAATACACCACGCCGCCGGCGTCGGTGTCCTCGTAGTAGACCCGCACCGGCCAGACGAACGGTTCGACTGCGCTCACCGCAAGCGCTTCACTCATCGCCGAACAGCTCCTCGTTTATCGTCGCCCGTTGCGGCGGCCGCAGTCCGAAATGGAGATAGGCGTTGCGCGTGGCGATGCGGCCGCGGGGAGTGCGCATGATGAAGCCCTGCTGGATCAAATAGGGCTCCAGCACGTCCTCGATGGTGCCGCGCTCCTCGCCGATCGCCGCGGCCAGGTTGTCCAGGCCGACCGGCCCGCCGTCGAATTTTTCCATCATCGTCAGCAGCAGTCGGCGGTCCGAGGGGTCGAAGCCGTTCGGGTCCACGTCGAGCATTGCCAGCGCCTTCCCCGCCACCTCGCCGGTGATGCGGCCATCGGCCATGACCTGGGCGAAGTCGCGGACCCGCCGCAGCAGGCGGTTGGCGATGCGCGGCGTGCCGCGGGACCGGCGCGCCACTTCCACCGCGCCCTCCGGGGTGATCTCGCTGCCCAGGATGCGGGCCGAGCGGGCGATGATCCGGCTCAATTCCTCGACGCTGTAGAACTCCAGCCGGTGCACGATGCCGAAGCGGTCGCGCAGGGGCGAGGTGAGGAGGCCGGCGCGGGTGGTGGCGCCGACCAGGGTGAACGGCGGCAGATCGAGCTTGATCGAGCGGGCCGCGGGGCCTTCGCCGATCATGATGTCGATCTGGTAGTCCTCCATCGCCGGGTACAGCATCTCTTCCACCACGGCGCCGAGACGATGGATTTCATCGATGAACAGCACGTCGCGCGGTTCGAGATTGGTCAGCAGGGCCGCCAGGTCGCCGGCCTTCTCCAGCACCGGCCCGGAGGTGTGGCGCGCGTTGACGCCCAGCTCGTTGGCGATGATGTTCGCCAGGGTGGTCTTGCCCAGCCCCGGCGGGCCGAAGATCAGGACATGATCCAACGCCTCGCCGCGCCCCAGCGCCGCCTGGATGAAGATCGCCATCTGCTCGCGCATGGCGCGCTGGCCGACGTAGTCTTCCAGGCGCCTGGGCCGGATGGCGCGGTCGATGGCCTCCTCGTCCCATTGCCCCGCCGCACTCACCAGCCGCTGCGTCATCGCTCAAATCCCTTTAGCGCACCGCGGACTGCAGCGCCAGCCGGATCAGATCCTCCGCGCTACGCCCTTCGGCGGACTGTCTGGCCACCAGCGTACTCGCCTCCTGGGGCTTGAAGCCCAGCGCGATCAGGGCGCTCACGGCCTCGCCGGCCGGATCGGCGGCCAACACGGGCGCCGCGCCGCCGGCGAAGCCGGCCGGAGCCAGGGACGGTGCGCCGAGGTCCAGCCGGTCCCTCAGCTCGATGATGAGACGCTCGGCGGTCTTCTTGCCGATGCCGGGGAGCCGCACCAGCCGCGCCGAGTCCTGCCGCTCCACGCAGACGCGGAAGTCGTCGACCGAGATGCCGGAGAGGATGGCCAGCGCCAGCTTGGCGCCGATGCCGCTGACCCGGATCAGGCTGCGGAACAGGCTCCGTTCGGCTTCCGTGCCGAAGCCGAACAGGCTGTGGGCATCCTCCCGGATCTGGAGATGGGTGTAGAGCCGCACTTCGGCGCCGATCTCGGGCAGGTCATAAAAGGTGGACATGGGCGCGTCGAGCTCGTAACCGACACCCTGCACGTCGACCAGCAAGGAAGGCGCGCGCTTGGCGACCAGGACGCCGCGAATGAAACCGATCATCGCTGCATCATCCGGTTCATGCGGCTCAGGGTCTGGCGGTGGTGCAGGTGGCAGAACGCCACGCCCAGCGCGTCGCTGGCGTCCAGCGCCAGAGGACCCGGCTGCCCGAGCAGGAAAGAGACCATGTGCTGCACCTGGGTCTTGTCGGCGCTGCCCTTGCCGACCAGAGCGAGCTTCACCTGGCGCGCGGCATATTCATGCACCGGCAAACCCCGCGCCACGCCGGCGCAGATGGCGGCACCCCGGGCCTGGCCCAGCTTGAGCGCCGAATCCGCGTTCTTGTGCAGGAACACCTGCTCCACCGCCATTTCCTCCGGCTGAAACTCATCCACAATGCGGCCGATCCCCTCGAAGATCCGGCGCAGACGCTCGGGAAAGTCGTCGGTTTCGGTGCGGATGCAGCCCGCCGTCACCAGGACGGGCTTGCCGATCCAGTCCAGGATGCCGTAGCCGGTCACCCGCGAGCCGGGGTCGATACCGAGCACCCGGGTCATCACGCCGGCTCAGCCCAGCTCGGCAAGGATGTCCTCGCTGATGTCCGCGTTGGAATAGACGTTCTGCACATCGTCCAGATCCTCCAGGCGTTCGAGCAGGCGGATCATCTTTTCCGCGTCTTCCTGGTCGAGCTTGACGCTGGTGCTGGCGCGCATGGTGACTTCCGCCGATTCCGGCGTGAGCCCTGCGGCCTGCAGCGCATTGCGCACCGCCTCGAACTGGTCGGGTGCGGTGAGCACGTCCACCGAGCCGTCCTCGTTGACCACGACGTCCTCGGCACCGGCATCCAGCGCCGGCTCCATCACCCCGTCCTCGCCCAGAACGGCCCCGAAGCTGACGACGCCGACCTTGCTGAACAAATAGGCGACCGACCCGTCGGTCCCCAGATTGCCGCCCGCTTTGGAGAAAGCATGGCGCACCTCGGCCACGGTACGGTTGCGATTGTCGGTCAGGCAGTCGACCAGCACCGCGATGCCGCCGGGACCGTACCCCTCGTAGCGGACTTCCTCATAGTTGTCGCCGTCTGCGGCGCCCGAGCCTTTCTTGATGGCGCGCTCGATAGTGTCCTTCGACATGTTGGCGACGAGCGCCTTGTCCATGGCCGTGCGCAGACGGGGATTATTGCCGGGATCGGGACCGCCGGTACGCGAGGATACGGTGATTTCGCGAATGAGCTTGGTGAACAACTTGCCCCGCTTGGCATCCTGGGCCCCCTTGCGGTGCTGGATATTGGCCCATTTGCTATGACCCGCCATCGTACTTCTCGAGATCTCCGGACTGATTGAACCGGCAAAGTCTAACATTGCGAGGCGGGTCGAATCGACCGGCCATCACCAGCCCCATGACACGGCTCACAAACGAAACGCCCCCATCTGAAGACATTGGACTCGCTTCAGGAAAGCCAGCCTGCCCTCTCACCAGACGGTAGTGGATTCCCGCGCACACAGGATTTCAATTACAACCACGTTGAGCAGCAATAAGCATTGCGGTAGGTAACCGAACCATCGGAATTGTTCCAGGCGCAGGTGTCGGCAGAAACGATTTTTCTCTACCCCCTCGATCGGGCATTCCACGCGAATATCAGCGCTCGCCTGATTCAAGTACCAAGAGTCGCGGGGTCTAAAATCCCACACATCTCTTGCTGGACTGAAACGGGACAAACGGCTGCCGGCCCGGTTCCCCGGACGGCTCCCTATTAGCATTCTTTTACATAAAAATCAATAAGATATTGATACCCTCAGAAAACGCAGATTTTACAGCATCATGTTTATGATTTAACGTAGACTTAACAATTTTAGATAATCGTCACACATCAGAGATGTCCTAATTTGATGGATCCCTAAGGTGTTTCGGCACATTTTTTCCTTGTTCCAAAGTAAGGAGTTCGTTATCGTTAAACGATATCCCACCCTAACTATGACGCGATTCATCTCGCTGTGATCGTCCCGTATGTCAGGGGGTAACTGTGAAGCTCCAAGGGAGGTCGTCATGGAAAACATCATTGCCGTTACCCCACCGAACCGAGTCGATCCCACGATCGCCATCGCGGCTTGCAGAGCCAAAGGACTCGGTATCCTGGATCTGGGTTATCGCGACCCGCTCAGCCGATTGGCGCCTCTTGTGAAGCACTTGGCGGCCAGCGTCGATCCCGACAACCGTTGGGGCTTGCGATGGGATGTGCTCGGGTCGCCAACGCGGGACCCGCAACATTTGGGCAATCTCCTGTCCCGCCCCGTCCCGGTTCTCATTCTCGCTGGACTACGCCCCGCCGAATTGAAGCGATGCCGGGATACGAGCCGGAAAATCGCCAGGAAGATCCTGCTCGAAGTCCACGATCTGGAATCCGCTCAGCAAGCCGCGGCCGCCGGATATGACGGTTTGATCGTCAAAGGCCACGAGGCGGGCGGCTCGGTAAGCACACATTCGACATTCATCCTGTTGCAGGAGCTGCGCGGCAAGCTCGGCATTCCTTACTGGGCGCAGGGCGGAATCGGTCTGGGGAGCTCCGCGGCGGCCATCGTGGCCGGAGCTCATGGAGTGGTGCTGTGTGAACAACTCTGGCTAGCCGACGAAAGCCCCTTCGACTGCGCTCAGGACAGGCCCTTCGCCAACCCCGAAATGCACAGGGTATGGGGCCGACTCGACGGAAGCGAGACGGTCTTGCTTGCACCGGACCATGCCCCTTTTCGCATTTTTTCGCGCAGCGGCCGGACCAGGATTCGCGAGTTGGAACGACGGATTCTGCAAGACGAACCGTGGGCCGAACCGTTGCGTCAGTATCTTAAAGATGAGGTCGACCCTCTCGTCCCCTTGGGGCAGGACATTGCGTTCGCCGCACCGCTGGCGGAGCGCTACGGCACCGTCGGCCGCATCATAACCGCGGTCCGCGAGGGCATGGAAACCCTGCCGTCGCTTGCCAGATCGCAGCAGGCGCTCGCCCCGGCGGGCCCGCTCGCGTCCGCCCATGGAACATGCTACCCAATCGTCCAAGGTCCAATGACGCGAGTCAGCGACACGCCGGAGTTCGCGAGGGCGGTCGCCGAGGGAGGTGCGCTCCCGTTTCTCGCGCTCTCCGTGATGCGCAGGGCGCAGGTGCGGGAATTGCTGACGGCGACCCGGTCCTTGTTGGGCAGCCAAGGGTGGGGAGTGGGCTTGTTGGGCTTCATGCCGCTCGAATTGCGGCAAGAGCAGATAGAGGTGATCGAAGAAATCAAACCGCCGTTCGCGATCATCGCCGGCGGACGCCCCAGCCAGGCCCGGGAACTGGAAGACCTGTCGATCAGCACCTATCTGCATGTTCCGTCGCCGGGGCTCTTGCACGGATTCCTCAAGGAAGGCGCTCGAAAATTCATCTTCGAGGGAAACGAGTGCGGAGGGCACACCGGCCCCCGCAGCAGTTTCGTCCTGTGGGAATCCGCGATCGAGGTCTTGCTGTCAGCCAGGATATCCGATCCCGAAGCGGTGCACATCCTGTTTGCCGGAGGCATTCACGACGATCTTTCGGCGGCCATGCTGTCCGTAGTGGCCGCGCCGGCCATCGCCCGCGGGATGAAAATCGGCGTGCTGATGGGCACGGCGTATCTCTTCACGAAAGAGATCGTCAGCACCGGCGCGATCGTGAAGGAATTCCAGGCACAAGCCGTCTCCTGCAAGGACACCGATCTTCTTCAATCCGGCGTAGGCGTCTACACCCGTTGCGCCAAAACCGATTTCTGTGGCGAATTCAACCGCCGGCGCCGTGAATTGGTGCTGGCGGGGAAGAGCGACGACGAGATACTGAAATCTCTGGAAATGCTCAATATCGGCCGCCTGCGGATTGCGTCGAAGGGCATCACCCGGAACGACCCCGTGAAGGGAAACGAGGCGGGCCCCTACGTGAAAGTCAACGTGGAGGCCCAGCGGCGGGAAGGCATGTACATGCTCGGAGAGGTCGCGAGGCTTCGCCACGATACGCTGACGATCGCCGAACTCCATAATTCGATCTCGGAGCGAAGCCAGGAGATCCTCAAGCCACAGGGCAAACGCACGCCGAGGCGGCGGACCGGCCAGGAGGCGCGGAAATCCGATATCGCCATCATCGGCATGGCGTGCCTCCTGCCCAAAGCGCAAGACTTGCGCACCTATTGGCGGAACATCATCAACCGTGTGGATGCCATCCGCGAAGTGACCGACGACCGCTGGCGGTCCGCGGAGTTCTATGACCCCAAGCGCGGAGTCAAGGACAAGATTTATTCGAAATGGGGCGGGTTTCTCGATGACATAAAGTTCGATCCAACCGACTGGGGAATTCCTCCCGCCGCCGTCAAATCCATCGAACCGATGCAGCTCCTGGCATTGGTCGTGGCCAAGCAGGCGCTGGAGGACGCCGGGCTGGACCGCAGACCGTTTATGAGAGAGCGGACGGCAACGATTTTTGGCGCTGGGGGGATGCACGACCTTGGCATCACCTACGTCCTCCGAACCTTGCTCCCTCATTATTTACCCCAGGTTCCCGGAATTTCTGCATCGGCCCGGCAGCAGATCATCGCGTCACTTTGCGGCCAGGTGCTTCCACAGTGGACCGAGGATTCCTTCCCCGGCTTTCTCTGCAACGTGGTGGCGGGGCGGGTCGCCAACCGGCTCGATCTCGGCGGGACGAATTTCACGGTCGATGCGGCCTGCGCCTCATCCCTCGCCGCGCTGGACACCGGTATCAGGCAACTACGTAGTGGAGACGCCGACGTAGCCCTGGTCGGCGCCATCGACGGCACCAATAACGTCGTGTCCTTCATGGCGTTCGCCCAAACCCATGCACTGTCGCCGCGAGGCCGTTGCCGACCGTTCGACGACAGCGCGGACGGCATCGCGATCGGGGAAGGGGTGGTCGCCCTGGTGCTCAAGCGTCTGGCCGACGCCGAACGCGACGGGGATCGCATTCGGGCGGTTATCAAGGGGATCGGGAGTTCCAGCGACGGCCGCAACCGCAGCCTAACCGCACCCCATCCGCAAGGCCAGGCCAGAGCCGTGCGCCGCGCCTACGAGGACGCCGGAGTCGAACCTTCCACGGTGAGTCTGATCGAAGCTCACGGGACGGGCACGGCGGTGGGAGACAAATCCGAGATCGAAACTCTGAATAGCGTTTTCGGCAGCTCGGGGACCGAACCGCAGGCCTGCGCGGTCGGCTCGGTGAAATCGATGATCGGCCACACTAAGGTAACCGCCGGGCTGGCGGCAATCGTCAAGGCGACGCTCGCCCTCGAACATCGGGTGCTGCCGCCCACCTTGGGGGTCGAAAATGCGAATTCCGGCGTGGATTTCGGTCATAGTCCGTTCTACATCAACACCGAGGCCCGTCCCTGGTTCAACTCTAAGAAAGGTGCCCCGCGCCGCTGCGGTGTGAGCGCCTTCGGGTTCGGCGGCACCAATTTTCACGCCGTCCTCGAAGAATATTCGGGCAGGTATCGGGAGCCGGACACCGTAGATTTCAACCCGCGCGATGCCGAACCTTTCGCGTTTTGGGGGCCGGACCGCGAACATGTCGGCGAGAGCCTGCAAAGGTTGGCTCGAGGACTCAACCATCCCGAACACCTGGATTTTGGCCAACTGGCGCACTCGGTATGCGCGGAACAGCAGCGCGTAGCTCCGTCCGACCGCACTTGCCGTCTGGCGTTGGTGGCAACCTCGGCAACCGATCTGAAAACCAAGCTCGACTTGGCCCTGCGCGAGCTGGCGGCCCCGGACAAGGCGGATTTCAAGCATCCGCAAGGAATCCACTTCCGGCAGTCCATCCCCCCAGGTCAGATCTGTTTCCTGTTTCCGGGGCAGGGCTCCCAGAAGATCAACATGCTGCGCGACCTGACGGTAACCGTTCCCGCGTTGCACGGCCTCTTCGAGCGGGCGGACCGCATGCTCGAAGAACGGCTACCGCAGCCTCTTTCCCGCTTCATCTATCCGCTGCCAGTGTTCAGCGAGGAAGAGCGGACACGCCAGCAAGCCGCCCTGAATGCCACTCAGGTTGCGCAGCCGGCACTCGGCGTCGTGGAACTGGCAGCGGCGCAGCTTCTCGAATCATTCGGCATCAAACCCGATTATCTCGCCGGCCACAGCTACGGTGAATATGTAGCCCTCTGCGCTGCCGGTGGAATTGCGGCCGACGATCTGATCCGGCTCTCGGAGATTCGTGGCCGCATCGCAGCCGCAGCAGGCCGCGATTCCGGAGGGGCGATGGCGGCGGTGGGCGCGGCCGGAACTACCGTCGAAGGACTCATCGCCAAGCACGGCTTGTCGGTCTATGTCGCGAACTTCAACACTCCCGATCAAACCATCATCGCCGGGTCCGGCGCTGCCATCGACAAAGCCATAGCCGTCCTGGGCGGCGAATCGCTGCGGGTGACCAGGCTGCAGGTCAGCGGCGCTTTCCATTGCCCCGTCATGGCCGAGGCGCGCGAGGCTCTGGTTGAAGAGTTTTCCAGGATAAGGTTCGCAACACCTGCCCTCCCGGTCTACAGCAATACCACCGCCGGCGCTTACCCCGACAAGCCGCTCGACATCCAGGCATTGCTGGCCCGGCACTTGGTCGAACCGGTGCGTTTCGTCGACGAGGTGAACGGCCTGTACGAGGCCGGAGCGCGGGTTTTCATCGAGGTTGGACCCGGGACGGTACTGACCGGCCTCGTGGACCGCATTCTGGCGGAGCGCCCCCACGTCGCCCTGCCAATCGACACGCCGGGGCGTCCAGGCTGGCTAAATCTGGCCCATGTCTTGGTTCAATTGTTCACCCTGGGGATACCGGTAAACTTCCAAACCTGGTTCAAAGGGCGGGGTTTCACGCATAGCGCCCCAGATGACATGTTTGCGGAGGCCGAACGGAAACCCCTGGGGGGGCCAATGGTCTGGCGAATCAACGGTGGCAGGGCGGAGCCTTGGGACCCCAAGGCGGAAGCAATACGGCCCGCAGTCCCGCCCCTTGAGCCCGAGGTCTCCTCTGTGCCAAATTCGTCTCCGGCCGCCCGCACGGACCCGGCAAAGACGGAAAGCCCTGCAACTACTCAAAGGAGCAATGCAATGAACAACCCGGAAGTACCCCATGCCGGGGGCTTGGCCGGACAGACAGGCGCGGCACCGGCAGACCCGCGCCTTGCTCTCATTCAGCAAAGTCTTACCCAATTCATCGAGCTGCAAAAAGAGCAGCAGCGGACATTTACCCACCTGCTCGATTTCCTTCACGCGAACGTCGCCGGCGCCGAAGCGCCTCTGCAGGGCGGGGGAATGGAATCCCGTCCGGTTGCGGCGCAAACCTTCCAAGCACAGGCGGTCCCGCCACGCGGAGCCATGCTCGCCACGGTTCCCCCGGCTCCGGTATTGCCGAGCCAGATTGCCGCGGCAAGCGCGCCAATGCTCCGCACCACGCAACATACCCCGAATCCGCCCGCCGCGGCGGAAGTGCCGGCATCTCAAGCCGTGAGTTCGGCTTCCGTGCCTAGCGCCTCTCTCGCCGCACCGATAACCAAAACCGGCGGCGGCCTTGCCCCTACGGACCAGTTCAAAGCCGATTTGTTGCGGGCGATTTCGGAACGGACCGGTTATCCGGAGGACATGCTCGATCTGGACGCCCAGATGGAAGCGGACCTCGGCATCGACTCCATCAAGCGCATCGAGGTCTTCGGCGCATTGAAGGACCAGCACAATCTCCTCGAAGGACGCAGCGAGGAAACCGTCATCGAAGAGCTTTCAGGCCAGAAAACCTTGAATGAAATCATTGCCTGGTATGACCGGCTACGGGAATTCGGACCGCCGCCGGCGGAAGGAGGAACCGTTTCGCCAAAAAAATCTCAGACTCCGCTGCCGCCCTCGCCGGTTGAGATAGTGGAGTCCGGGCCGATTGCATTCGAACCAGCGGACCCCGTAAGGTGTTACGCGTTGAGACCACTACCGGCACCCTGGAACGGGACGCTTACTGGTTTCTGCGAGCTACCCTTGCTCTTACTCGGACCAGCCGGGGAGGTCACCGAGACTTTCAGGCAAACTTTAGCAGATGAAGGACATACCGTATGGCGGATCGTCCCGGGCCAGGAAACGGTCAGCCGGGAAGAGGGATTGTTCGAGGTGGACTTCACTTCACCGAATACAGTCGAGAAACTGACAGCTTTGGTGGCGAATACGGGAAAGACGCCGGGAGGCCTCATCAGTGTTCTCGGCGTAGCAACGTCCGACGATTCGTTGGGCGGCAAAACCGATCCGGCACGGATCCTGTTTCTCACTATGAAAGCATTGGGAAGCAGCCTTGAGGAAGGCGTATCTGCCGGCGGGGGCTGGCTCGTCAATGTTACTGCCATGGATGGGCAGTTTGGCGTCGGAGGCACCGGAATATTTTCCGTGGGGGGTGCGGGCAGTCACGGCGTTGCCAAGTCGGCAGCGCGGGAGTGGCCTCAGTTGCGGCTTAAATGCATCGACCTTCAGACAGCATTGAGTCCTACCCAATGGGCGGAAAACTTGGTCATGGAATTGCATTGTGGGGATGCCGCGCCGGAGGTGGGCTTCACCACTTCCGGGCGTTGGCGGCTGGAGCTGGAACCCTTCCGAGAAAAAGCGACCACGGCGGACGCCGTACTCGAACCCGGTTCCGTTGTCCTGGTGACCGGCGGTGGCCAAGGCATCACGAGCGCCGTCGCAAGATCTCTGGCGCGGCAACCCGGACTCAAGCTCATCCTGGTAGGACGCAGCCCTCTGCCCGAAGAAGAGCCGGCGGCTACGCGGCAAATTCCCGGTGCAGCCGAGTTGCGGCAATACCTCATCGCTGAATCGAAGGCCGCCGGGGACAAGGTAAGTCCGGCGGAGGTGGAGAAGACACTCAAACAGATTCTCAGGGACCGGACGCTTCGGGAGAATCTGGAAGCGATGAAGGCCAATGGAGCCGAAGTCTACTACCAAACTCTGGATATCCGCGACACGGACGCTTTCGCGGAATTGATCGAAGAGCTGTATACGCAGTTCGGGCGTATCGATGGAGTGATCCACGGCGCCGGCATCATCGACGACAAGCTGATCCGGGATAAATCGGAAGAATCATTCGACTCCGTCTATTCCACTAAAGTCATTCCCGCATTGACTTTGGCGAACAAGCTTAGACCAGATACCTTGAAATTCATGATCTTTTTTTCGTCGGTGGCGGGGCGTTTCGGCAACGTCGGACAGTGCGACTACAGCGCCGCCAATGAGGTGCTGAACAAGCTGGCTGACCGTCTCAGCAAGGAATGGCCAAACGTCCGTACGGTTTCCATCAATTGGGGACCATGGGACTCCGGTATGGTGAACGACGAGCTACGGCGGTTATACGCTACGCGCAACATACATCTCATCTCAGTGGCGACTGGGACAAGCCGTTTCATGGAAGCGCTAGGAAATCCCCCAGGACAAGCTCCAGAACTCGTGATCACTGCAAGCCTGGATTCCATCGCGGCGGTCAATCGGAAAACAAAATTGCGTGAAAATATTCCCCAGGACGAAACAGCTCATAGCCCCCTTAAACAGTCAGTAGCAAACACGGCGCAGGTTCTTATTGATTGATCCAAGGCGAATGAACGTAGCAGAGCGACTGGGGTTTCCGGTGATTACCCCTGTCTTACTAACGGCATCGCGAGCCAGAAGGAATTCGTGAAAAACTAGTGGGAATCAAGTTGAATTGTTCGATATCAATTACCTGAATCCGTGCGAATTTTCGCTGATTGCGTTACAAAACAATCAGATAGCAATGAATTCGCTTCACCCAGAATGATTCTCGAATAGCATCTATCCACATGATTTTCACAGAGACTCATCGGGATGAACACGGATTCAGGAATTATTGAAGCCCCTAACCATATACTGAATTCAAGACCCATATGCCAAATTTCGATTCTACCGTATTAGGTGACTTTGTCCCTGTACAGTTCTCCAAGCCGGTCCCTCAACGTATCTCGCTGGAATTGTCAGCTTTCGGCTTTGCGAAAGCCCATTGCTTAAATAACGCTATCGAAGACAAAGAAGGTTTTCGCCAAGCGTATCAAGAAGTGAAAAAACGGTTCGAGAAGTACGCACTGTCGCCATCTCACATCAAGCGCAGGCAATTGGTATTCTTCCCACGCCTCACCGATATTCGGATGGTCGATGGAGAATTCGTTCTTGCCGAACCGAAACACGAGTACCTACGTCTTTTCAAGGATAAGAGCGACCCCCGTGGTTTGGATCTTAAGAGCCGACACGAAAACTACGCCAAAGTGGTGGACGAATGTCTGGTAAAGATGTATCCGCCTAAGGAAGAGAAAGCGCCGGACGATGTTATCCATGTCACCTGCTCTGGTTACCTGGCCCCCAGTCCGGTGGAACGAATGGTGGCGCGGAAAGAGTGGTTCGAAACCACTGTGACCCACAGCTACCACATGGGATGTTATGGGGCCTTTCCAGCGATCAGAATGGCCCATGGATTTCTGGCCTCCTCGCATTGCGCCGCGACTCTCCCGAAGGAGCGTATTGATATCGTCCATACCGAGCTCCTATCCGGCCACAACGATATTACGGATCTAAGCGCCGAAAACATCATCACAATGTCACTGTTCGCCGACGGATTTATCCGATATTCCGCATTTTCTGAGAGGGCCGCACGCGAGAAAGGTATTGCTGGTTTGAAGATCCTGACCTTCCACGAACATCTCTTGCCGGACTCCGCCGACGACATGACCTGGGTGCCTGGATCCCATCAGTTTCACATGACCCTTTCGGTAATGGTTCCCGTGGTGATCAAGAATCATGTGAAACGCTTTGTAGAAGCTCTGCTGCGCCGGATTGGGGTGGACTTTGCCCACGAAAAACACACGCTCACCTTTGCTATTCATCCCGGCGGTCCAAAAATCGTCGAACACATCCAAAACGAACTTGGTCTTGACGAAGACCAAGTTGCAATCAGCAAGGAGGTATTTCTAGAAAATGGCAATATGTCTTCAGCTACCGTACCCCATATCTTAAAGTCCATTTTGGAGGAACGATCCATCAAGCGCGGAACACGAGTCGTCTGCCTCGGTTTCGGACCAGGACTCACCGTGACTGGATTGGTTTTGGAGAAACTTTGATTATGGCTAATCCAGCCAAGCCGCCCGACGGCGGCAACCCCCCTCCTTTGATAGGACGGCTATACGAAATGGAGGCTCTCCGTGAAGCATCGGAGGCCATGGGAAGTTCGCTGCCGGACGCGCCGGAAGAAACCGCTGGCCATTCGGAATCAATTGAGCCGCAATATAAAGCCGAGCTGCCCTTCGTCGGTCGAATAATCGATTACGTTGCCAACAATTCAATCCTTGTCGAACGTTGGTTGCTTCTGGAAGATGACCTGCACCTCGCCGATCACGCCTTCGTGAGCGCCGCTGGCGTCAAACCGGTTTCGGCTTGCCTCCCAGTGGTGCCCATGACGCTCAGTCTGGAAATGTTGGCGGAGGCGGCAGCCTGCCTAGCACCTGGTTTAGGCCTGATCGGCTTCGAAGATGTGAAAGCCACAAGCTGGATCGAGTTGGCCGACACCGACAAGCTGCGCCTGACGATCTCGGCTCGGATTCTGGAAACCGATCCGCAGGAACAATACTGCCGGATCGCAGCCGCCATAACGGCCGAAGGCCGGAGCGGTCCCGCCATCCAAGCCAATGTATTGTTTGCGTCACATTATCGTCTCGAGCTGTCCCTGGGCTTCACCGAACTCGGCAACCCGCGCTTACATCCCCGCGACGCTCGGGAAATCTACGCCGATCGCTATCTGTTCCACGGCCCCGTCTATCAATGTCTGACCGGCAAAATCGTTCTGGGCGACCGCGGGGCCGTCGGTGAATTGGCGGTCAAAGCGCCTGCCGATTTTTTCCGATCCACGGCCCGCCCCCAGTTCCTGACAGACCCCGCCCTGCTGGACGCCGTAGGCCAGTTGATCGGCATTTGGGCAATGGATCAGGATCGTTACGTTTTTCCCATCGGCATCGGCAAGATGGAGTTCTACCGCCCTCCCCCACTCGCCGGCACGAACGTCCCGGTGCGCATCGAAATCACCCGGAATGAGGGCAAGACCCTGGATTGTGACATCGAAATCGAGGATGGCGGGGGCGCTGTCTGGATGCGAATCAAGGATTGGAAAGACTGGAAATTTCGCTGGGAACGGAGGCTCGTGGACTTCCGTCGTATGCCGACACGCCATCTCCTGAGCAAGTCCATCCCCCTGCCGGGGCTTGCCCCGGACGCGGTCTGCTGCACGGTATCGCCCACCGATCTTTCGGATTTCGATACCCGGCTGCTGGCTTGCTTCTACCTTCATATGGAAGAAATGCCGGCATTTTCCGGTAAAACGGCGCAACCCCGGCGTCAACTGCATTGGCTGCTCGGACGCATCGCCGCCAAAGACGCCGTGCGTTCCTGGTGGGCCCAACGGCAGGGAGCGTCCGAAATGCTGCATCCTGCCGCATTTGCCCTGCGCAATACCGAGGAAGGCCGGCCGGAAGTGGCGTTTTTGCCCACGGAACCCGGCGTCATCCCAAACATCAGCATTTCTCACTGCGAAGCCGGCGCGGTCGCCGTGGCGCAGGGGGAACCGGTAGGCGTGGATATCGAAACTATCGAGGTCCGTAGTCCTGACTTTCTCCAAACAATTTCCATCGACAGCGAAAACGCATTGCTGGAGGCGCTCAATGGTGAATTTGCCGACAAACCAGACGAATGGATAACGCGCTTGTGGTGTGCCAAAGAGGCCGCAGGAAAGCTGCTCGGCAAAGGCCTGAATGGTTCTCCCAGGAACTACCGGCTGAAAGCCGTCAGCCCCGAGGGGTTGATGCAGATCATGCATGGTGAAAACGGCCCCCTCGCCGGAGTGAATACTGTCAGAGATCATCAATGCATCATCGCTTACTCGCTTTCCGAGCCGTGATATGCCTTTCCAAGGAACCGAAATAAACCCCGTCCCAGCAGAGCCCTGTCAATGAAGCAGAAGGACACCCTGCCCCTGGTAGAGCTGCGCCGGGTCGGGAAGATCTATAGCCTTGGCGAACGGAGCATCACGGCGCTTCAAGGCGTCAGCCTCCGCATCTTTCCCGGCGAATTCGTCGCAGTCTGGGGACCATCCGGATCGGGCAAATCGACGCTGTGCAACCTCATTGGAATGCTCGACATTCCCACTTCCGGCACCGTGCACATCCTGGGACAGGATGTGACTAAGCTCTCCGACGGAAAGCGCAGCGACATGAGAAACCAAGCCATTGGATTCGTTTTTCAGAGCTTTAACCTTATTCCTGTGCTTTCGGCCCTGGAAAACGTGATGCTCCCCTTGCAGATTGCCAAAATTCCCACGGCGCAGGCCAAACGGCTCGCAAAGGAACGGCTCGCCGAGGTGGGGTTGGCCGAACATGAATCACAGCGGCCGGCCAAACTGTCCGGCGGACAGCAGCAGCGGGTCGCCATCGCCCGGGCGCTTGTCGCCAACCCTTCACTGGTGATTGCGGACGAGCCCACTGCCAATCTGGACTCCGAAAACGCCATCAAAATCATCGAAACGATGTGGGAACTCAGCCACCGAAACGGCACCACATTCGTCTTTTCCACCCACGACCACCGGCTGCTCGAACGCGTCGAACGCCGGATACAGATGTGTGATGGCAAAATCATCGACGACCAGATAGCCGAGCAAATGGGTTCCCACCGCCGAATCCAGGTGGCCCCATGATCACCTGGTTCAAGCTCGCCGTAAGAAACTTGTTCCGCAACCGGCGCAGGTCGCTATTCACCATCCTCGCCATTGCCCTGGGCTTTGCTGCAGTCAATGTTTTAGGAGGGTTTACCGACTATATCTTCAGTAATTTGGAAAATTCATACATTCACGTTCAGGCCAACGGCCACCTCACGATTTTCAAACCCGGATTCCTGAAAGAAGGAAAACTCGACCCGACCCGCTATCTCTTGGACGAGGAATCCACCAAGGTCGCCGAAGCTATCTTGCATCACTACCCAGAGGTCCTGGTAGTCACGCCCCAGCTACATATTTCAGGTCTCCTCAGCAACGGGAAGGTTTCTACCATATTCCTGGCAGCGGGTCGGATACCGTCCGATATCCGAACCATCAACAGCCACAGCCGCGGACTGGCAAGCAAATTTCAGCAATTCACCGGCAAGCCGCTCGAAGACGGTGTCATTTTCGGGGTCGGTCTCAGCAGGGGCTTAGCGGAACAGCTCAACCTTGATCTTGACGTCACCGCGGTGGCCATGGCGCCTACCGTATCGGGGCAGGTCAACGCGCTCGATGCCCAGATATTCCAGCTATTTTCGGCGCCGATCGAGACCTTGGATGACAAGCTCATGCTGGTTCCACTCAAATTCGCCCAAAACCTTTATGACACCAGCAATGTCGACCGTCTCATCGTGCTTCTGCAGGACACCGCGCAAACGGAACCGGTGAGAAAACGGCTGACGCAAGATTTCGCAGCTCATGGGCTCAAACTCGAAATAAAGACATGGAACGAACTTTCCACCTTTTATGTGAAAGTAAAGCAAATGTTCGATATTATTTTCCTTTTCACATTCTTGATAGTATTCACGATCGTGGTAATGAGCGTCATCAACACCGTGAGCATGGCGATCATGGAACGAACCCGGGAAATCGGCACGCTTCGCGCCCTCGGGCTCAAGCGCGGAGGCATCGTCGTATTGTTCGCCGCTGAAAGCCTGATGCTCGGCCTGTTCGGATCTGCCCTGGGTGTGATTCTCACCCTGCTGACATGGTCCGGTATCGCCGTATTTAAACCCACCTGGATACCCCCCATGATCACCGGGCGGGTACCCCTTGAAATTTATCTGGTGCCTGAATACATGGCGTTCAGCGTTATATTGCTGGGTGTGCTGTCGCTCATAGCGGCGACACTTCCGGCTAGAAAAGCGGCTCGGATGGAAATTGTAACCGCGTTAGGGCATACCTGAGAGGCTAGCAAGAATGAGAAGTGGATATTTTTTCCTCCTGAGCGTTGTTTCTCTATTTCTGGCCAATGAAGGACAGGCGACGCAAAGCGTTTACGATATCCTCAAAAAAGCCGATGAATCCAGAGGCAATGTCGTCGGCATTTCCTGGGAAGTAATCATAGAATCGATCGAGGCGGATCGTGCCATGGACACCGTTGTGTACAACATCAAAGCACGCGGATTCGATATTTCAGGCTTGAGTCTGGAACCACCAAAATATAAAGGCAACAAGGTTCTTATGACGAATAACAACATGTGGTTCTACAAACCCGGCCTGAGCAAGCCCATACCCATTGCGCAGAGACAAAAGCTCATGGGCAATGCAGCCTATGGCGACATCGCGTCGACAAATTATGCCGAAGATTACGAACCCGCCGTTCTGCCTGATGAAACCGTGGACGGCGAAGATTGCCATGTTTTTGATCTCAAGAGCAAGAGCGATAAAACCACCTATGACAAGATCAAATACTGGGTATCAAAGAAGCGCCTCGTCGGGATCAAGGCCGATTACTACACGGTCTCAGGAAAAAAGTTCAAGACAGCCGATATGGAATTTTCAAATACCGTAAAGGTTGATGGAAAGACAAGGCCGTTTATTTCCAAGATCACCATGCGCGACACGCTTATTAATGAGAATTTAACCTATATGCATATGAACAAACCGCGGCTCGAAGCTCTCCCAGATTATATATTCAACCTCAATCTCTTCATGAAATGAAACCGCGTCGCCGGATTTTCTTTTCGTCGCTGATCGCCATTATTCTTGGCACTGCAAGCGCGGCTGAGGAGCCGAGTTCGACGATCACTCCTGCCGGGGAGGAGTCTCTTTACGAAGAGATCGAACGCGGATTCTACTCCCGAGTGAACGTGCTGGCCTTCGGAATTACGCAGCAACCCGCCAATCCTTCCGCCCTGAACCCGAACAACGTCCTGGGTATCTCAAGATATGAAGCGGTACTCAACCCACGCATCGATCTTAATCTCGATTTTCGGCGCTTGGAATTATCGGTAAAGGAACGCTTTCTCTATGTGTGGCAGCGGTGGGAAGATGGTCTTCCCTCCGGCCGGGAAGACAGTACGGCGCAGTTTTACCTCAACGAAGGATTTGCACGTTATCGCCTTCTGGACGACCTGTTCGTCTCCTTTGGCCGAGAAAACCTTCAGTGGGGACCCTCGGTACTTCTCTCATCCTCCAACCCGTTCAACCCTCAGAACGGACGAAACAATCCGCGCGTAGAAGTCCCCGGCCTCGACTACGCGCGCACAGTCTGGGTACCTGACTCGAACTGGTCGGTGTCGTTTATCGCCAACACCAGTCCGGGACGACTCTTCAGCGCAAACGTCTTTGGCCTCGATCAAACCGCCTTCATCGGCCCTGCAATCAATATCGAAGGTAGGCGATTTGAACAAAGCTACGCACTCAAGACGGATTTCACTGGAGACGGGAAGTACTTCTCACTTATTCCCACCTACCGCAACCAGACCGGCTACCAGGTCGGATTCTTCGGCGGCTGGAACGTGTCCGACGCGCTTCTCCTCTATTCCGAAGGTTCGGCAGGGGAACAACGGGATTTCGAGATGCAAGTCGGCACCTCCTACACCTTCGAGGAAGGGGAAACTGTCAATCTCGAGTATTATCATAACGAAAATGGCTGTCTGCTGAATAACATACGGGACTGCTTCACCACCCGTCAGATCACCTATCGTGATATTTATTACAGACAGGATTACATGATGGGGCAATTTACGGACAACAAGATCATCGGAGATTTGAACCTGAACCTTCGCTGGATCCATGACATCAACGATGCGTCGAATCAGATTATAGGAATATTCGAATACGAGGCGAACAGGAACACGCTACTCTATGTGATCGCCAATGGTTATACGGGCGGCTCGAAGACCGAATTCGGAAGTCTGCTCAACTACTCCCTCTTCGTAGGTGCCGGCTACACGTTTTGAGCCTATAATTCAGTACGTTGCCGATGATGAAGCGGAGTTTGATGGGGTTGCGCCGATTTTCCTCGAAAAATTTCCTGGCCGGCGATCTTCTCGTGCTCTTGACCGTCCATTGCACACCACGGTTGTGTGGGGTAGGTGACAGCAGACCGACAACCTGGAGGGAACGCCGGGACTCAACGGTTCTGGCTTTTGAGTGGTTCAGCTCAACTTGAGGTGTAGATCATGAATAACTTAGACAAAACAAGGGGCTGGTTCTGAATCGAAGTGCGCCACGATTTGTTATGGTGAGGGCTGCAATCTTTGCCTCGTTTCAACCCTTATGATCGTCACAATGAGGCTTTATTCCCGAAGCTCAAACAGACCAGGCCACGAGCTGGTCAAATCGGGTTTTGATGACGGTGCTCGCGGCAAGCCCCCATCCTGAAATGGATACCAGGGCAAACATGGTCCTTGCTTATTTAACTCGGTTCGACGTGAGGTACAAATCCATGAACACGGTAAACGACAAAGTGCGAGCGACTTTGCTCGCGAGTGGTCTGAGTCTCCTGGGCAACGGAACGGCGTTGGCTGGCCCACAGGCCCAGGCGGCGGCGGCGGCCCTTAAGAACTGGTGGGAAAATGAATATTTGAACACCTCACCGGCCCCTGAAACACCATTATGGACCGCCGTTCAACTAACCCGAGCGAAGCCGGACGAATGTTACGACGGCAATCCGAATGCGAATCCTTATTTACCTGCCACCAATCCCCCAGCTCTGGATTTGACTCCGCTCGACCCGGATACAGGTGCTCCCCTTGATGGACATACCTATTCTGATACGTGCAGCGAGGGCGTACCGAAATTCAATGAGGCCTATGTATGGGGTGAGGTGAGAGCAGGAAACGACACTTGGTTCGGCATCATGACGAACGTTGGCTGCGTCATCCTGGGTGGTACGAAAATTATCGTTCCGACATCGCCTGATCCGATACCTCCTGGCCTTGGATATCGGTTGATTAACCAGGTCTGCGAATACAACCAAAGCTGGAACGCGGCAAACATGCCAGATGGATACGAGTATTTGGCAGACTGGCGGAGGCCGCACATAAGGGTATGGGATAATGCTAACAAAGCGCTGATCGAGCCAGCGATTCCCGCCGGCGTTCCTGCCGATCGTCTTGCCAATACCTTGGGAATACGCTTTGCTGGAAAATTTGGTAATCGCATAGTGTTGGGCGGACCGACCATTGAAGGCTCGGTCGGTAAACGGGGAATCAATCTGTTCGTTTTCGATGCCTCCAATCGGTCATTCCTGGGATCCTGCAATCTGTCGCAATACAATGACATTCGGCGAGGGGTAACCGTACAGAAGAACGGCGTGGACAACCAGTTCTATTTCACGGTACGCACGGCACCATCCATAGCCGGGAGCGGGGGCGGTAAAGGAGCGGTGGTGAGATGGAGCCCCAACCAGTTGAATCTCTGCAAGTTCACGGAAGTGGGCCGCCTCGACAACATGGGCTCGGAAATCGTCCAGTTCGGAAATCGATTGGTCGTGGGAACCTGGATCAACTTCGCCCCCGATACCACGAGCAGCATTCCGACATTCCAGTTGCCGCCGACAACAGGTCTGTATGTTAGCCCGACGATCCCAGGCGCCGGCTTCGCCGCATCGCATAAAAATAGCTGGAAGAAGGTTTGGAACATTTCGACGAACTGGGAACCGGATACCGTTGCGGGTCTGGCTGACCTGATAGGCGCAATGGCCGTCTATAAAGGCTGGCTCTACTTCGGGCTGATGATGCAGCCGGGTACGGTCGATCAAATAGGCCAAATACTGCATTCGCGCGGCTACCTCAATCTCGATGCCGACAACGATGGGACGCTGGACCAGGACGACGTGATAGCCTTGCGCCGCGGAGCCTCCCGGCCGCCAGCACTCTTCCGGGGACAGAACTTTGGACTCTTCACGCAGAAGGTCGAAGTCCTCTACGGAAACCGTTACGTACCCGTTTACGACCAGCAGTCTCGGACCTACACGGCACCCCCGGCTGGCGGAGATGCCGCGCATAGTAACAACATGAACGCGGCATCCAAGTGGGGTAAGGCGGGCTTCGATTGCCTCGGAACCTTCTATGTGTGGAGCGCCCTGTCGATGGGAGATACGCTGTTCATTGGAACCGCCGGGCTTAGTTCAGCCTTCCTGTTCACGGACAGCCTTCCCGGCCAGGGCAATGCTTGGGCAGATTTCAATCATGCTAAGTGCGCCGAGGGGGGTGATCTAATGCGTTTCGACGACGATACCAGCGCCGCCAAGGCCGAAAGCCGAACCGGATTGGGCAATCGGAACAATATCTTCCGGAACATGCAACCTGGCGATACAGGCCCCATCGTGGGGACAGCTAATAATTCCAACCTCTCGACGAATCCTCCCGGCGGTTGGGAGCTGATCGAACTGACGAAGCCTTGAGGTTGTATCGGTACACATCGGATGCCCGGTCCGCCGGAACAGCGGCCTGGGCATCTTCAGCGCCGATCATCCTCATCGTCAACGACAACATGACCAAAAACTGTATGAACTGAGATTCAGCTCCCCTCTCTTAGCTCATGCAAAATTCAGTTCACTGATAACCTCGATCAAATACGCCTGTTTTCTTATGAGAACCACCGTCCGGTTCCTCTATATCTAATTTTATTCGGCAGGAAAAGCTGGCAAAGGACAAACAGATTATTACCAAAAGCATAAGGAGCGCATTAAGTTGAAAGACACCAACTCAATACAGGTGACAGGAGCCACCGGAATCTTGGGTAGCAGAATCGTCAAGGGAGCTGCTCGAAAGAACGGACTACAAGGTCTATTGTTTGGCGAGGACCGGATCTGAACAAGAGGGTTTTGCAAAATTACGCAGTGCAATTGGAATTTATGGGAAGGATCGCCTGGACGAACTTATGGGGGACCGTGTCATAGCGGTAGCCGGTGATACCCAACAGCCCGGGATGGGCATTGACTCGGCAAGGTTCCACGCATCCCCGGCGTTAGATTGTGTTATTCATTGCGCTGCTTCGGTCAATTTGATTGCCCTCTACCACACACTGAGAAAACCGAACGTAGTTGCAACCGAACATGTCGCTCAGTTCTGCGCCACGCTTCAGGTTACAATGGTTCATGTATCTACCCACGGGGTTTTTGGAACAAAGGCTTTTGAAAAGGGGGCTGTATTCAAGGAATACCGACCTGGATGTCGGCCAGGAATTTCGATTTTTCTACTACGCGAAATCAAAATACGATGCCGAGAAGATTGTTCATAGGTATTCCGACGAAGGACCACCTACAATCATCGTCCGGCCTGGAGATATTTTCGGCGACAGCCAGTCCGGCGCTTATCCGTTACGGGCGCGACCTGATGCCGATGTTTTCTATGACATCCTGAAAACCGCAATCGACCTCGGTCTCACCCCTTTCAAGGATGACCATTTCGACCTGACTCCCGTCGATTTTGTCGCACACGCTATTGTTGCCTTGATGCAGGGTCCTGACTGTTATGGAAAAACATTCCATTTGACCAACCCGGATCGCAAAAAATACTACCAGATAGTAAACTATCTTATCGAATACGGCTATCGAATCCGAGCTATTCAGTTCCAATAGTATTTGGACTTGATCAGGAAAGGGATGCTGAGAAATGACGACAAGAAATATACATCCAAGTTCATCACGCTCACAGAGTACTTCTCCAGCTTCTTCGAAGGACAATCGCTTTGTGGAACATTCGACACCACCTACACTCAGTCCGTTCTCGGTCATAAAGGAGTTCAGTGTCTATCTGCTAACTTCGAGCTAATAAAGACATACCTGGACTACGCCATTGCGGAGGGATTTGTTTCTCCAGCCGCAAGCCAGGTGCTCCTCAGTTGCGAATCTCGGTCGGTACTGAATATCAGAATCCCTGGACTATCCAGGCTAAGAAAGATATGACAGATAAAGTAGCAACTCCTCCTGGTATGAATAATAAGCGCCTCAATTGGCCAATGCCGTTAAGTTAAGCCGTCATACCGGCAGGGACTGCCGGACCAATCCGCCGGGAGCGGATTGGCACTGGCCCGCAGGGTGCCCGGCAGGACAGCCTGGCATGAATCCAGCTCACATGGATGTGCGGGGCTTTCGCCATCCATCGCTGCTGGGTTCCGGCACTCGCCAGAGCGCGTATGCGAATCCATGCCGGAACGACGAATTTTTCTTAACTTAACGGCATTGCCCCAACTGGAGCTTCACCAAGGCAAGATCATGAATTTTGAATCAGATTCGTCCGGCGGTTCGGAAAACAAGCCGGCTTGGTACACACCACCCATATGGCTGGGTATGACTCTGTCCGGCTGGATTCGAATGCTAGTGCACAATCGTTTCTCGGTAGACGTCCGCCATATTCCCTGGACAGTGCTGATTACGCTGACAGCCCTACTTGGAGCTCCGATTAACTTCTTGCACGACCTGCGCTGGGCGCACCGAATACGCCGCACTCAGATTGAGCGGCCTCCGTTGTTCGTGATCGGACATTGGCGCTCGGGGACCACATGGCTGCACGAGCTGCTTACCCTAGACGAATCCCATACTTATCCTAATACGTACCAGTGCTTCTTGCCGTCCCACTTCCTGCTTACGGAACATTTCGACACGCATAACCTTAGTCTACTCTTCGACGCGATGCTGCCGAAAAAGCGGCCTTTCGACAATGTGAAGTTAGGCTGGATACGACCGCAGGAAGACGAGTTTGCGTTGTGTAACATGGGAATTCCATCACCTTATCAAAAGATCGCTTTCCCAAGACACGATCCTTATCCCGAATATTTCGATCTGCTCGATATTCCACCCTCTCAGCTCAAGAGATGGGAGGAAGCTTTTGTTCGGTTTCTCAAGCAACTGACAATTCGGGATCCAAGGCGCATTATTCTTAAATCGCCCACTCATACTTTCCGGATCAAGACTTTGCTTAAAATTTTCCCGGACGCAAAGTTCGTGCATATCGTTCGTGACCCTTATATCACCTTCTACTCAACCCTGCGGATGTGGAAATCGTTGTACGAAACCACGGGACTGCAGCAGTTGCGTGATACGGATGATCTTGAGACTTATGTATTCCGGAATTTCGTTCAGATGCATGAGCGACTGGATGAGGCCCGCCCACATTTTGGGCCTTCCAGCTTCCATGAGTTGCGTTATGAGGATCTCGTGCGCGATCCAGTTGGTCAATTGCGGCTACTCTACAGCCAACTACAACTGGGCGATGTCGACCTTGTTATCCCAAACTTGGTACGTTATTTGGCCGAATCGGCAGATTATAAGGCCAACAAATATCAGATCTCGGATGATTCGCGCAAAAAAATCCGGCAGCACTGGGGGAAGGTAATTGATAAATATGGTTATTGACAAAATTAGTTACTAACCCAAGCCGGTACCCATCGGCATGTCTCTGGCAATCATTTCGGGCTTGACAGATATCTGAGCGGGGCGCACTGTTCCAACTGCCCACCCGATCTCCGATCCGCATTGGCATGGGAGAGTTCCGCCATGAACGATAAATCGCCCCCCTGTAATGTCCTGATGATATACCCGCGATTCAGTGCGGAATCGTTCTGGAACTACCCGGAAGTCTGCGAACTGGTGGGAGCACGTTATCCCGCCGCCCCACTCGGTCTGATCACCGTCGCGGCCTTGCTGCCGCCGGAGTGGAAAGTCCGTCTGGTCGACCGAAATACCGAGGAGTTGCAAGACGAGGACATCGCTTGGGCCGACCTGGTCATGACGGGCGGCATGATTACCCAGCAACCCGATACTCTCGATCTGATTCAACGCGCTCACAGCAAAGGCAAGCCCGTGGTCGTAGGCGGTCCTGATCCCACGTCGAGTCCACATGTTTACGACTCGGCGGATTTCAAGGTGCTCGGAGAAGCCGAAGGGATCCTGCGGGAGCTCGTCGATGCGTGGACGAAGGGGCAAAAATCAGGGGTGTTCACGGCTCCGAAATTTCAGGTCGACCTCACAAGCACTCCGATCCCGCGCTTCGACCTGCTCAAACGCGAAAAATATCTTTACATAGGCTTACAGTTTTCACGTGGCTGCCCGTTTACCTGCGAGTTCTGCGATATCATCGAGCTTTACGGAAGAGTGCCTCGCACTAAGACCACCGGCCAAGTGCTAGCCGAACTCGACGCACTTTATGCGCTCGGTTACCGGGGCCACGTGGATTTCGTGGATGACAACCTGATCGGCAATAAGAAAGTGGTCAAAGCGTTTCTCGCGGAACTCCGAGACTGGCAGGTAGCACGGGGATTTCCCTTCGAGTTCTCAACGGAAGCTTCAATCAATCTCGCCGAAGATTCAGAACTTCTCGAACTCCTAAAGCAAGCAAATTTCTTCCTTGTTTTCATAGGCATCGAAAGCCCTGATCCGGACACACTCGTCGCGACCAAGAAAAGACAGAATACTCGTCGTGACATGGTTACAAGCATCCACAAGATTTATTCCTATGGCATGGCGGTGACCGCCGGTTTCATTGTCGGATTCGACAGTGAAAAACATTCGGTGGCCGATGCCATGGCTGACTTCATCGAAGCGGCGGCAATCCCAGTTTGCATGGTGGGTTTGCTGTATGCTTTGCCGAATACTCAGCTCACCCGCCGGCTCGAACGTGAAGGGCGCCTTCATCCTGGACATGACATCATGTCGACGGGGGACCAGTGTACCGGTGGCTTGAACTTCAATCCCCTTCGTCCATTGCGAAATGTCCTCGACGACTACCGCCGCATCTTGCTTAGGATTTACGATCCTGTTGCCTATGCCAGCCGGATTAACCGGCTTGTCACTATGCTGGACAGATCTGGCCGCCCCCCGGACTTGCCCGAGAGGGGCAACCGGCGAAAAGCTGCCACTATTGAAACAGTCCGAAAAACTCTTGGCGAAATAACAGAATTGCGTAACGTATTCTGGCCAACGTTTTTGAACTGCGCGAAGACCAATCCTCTGGCGTTACGCTACGTCGTGATGTTAATGGCAATGTACCTTCATCTCGGCCCCTATTCCCGGCATGTCATGTACACAATCGATCGGCGGATAGACGAACTTGATCGTCAGGCTCGGACGACGAGGCGGCTTCGTTATCAGTCGAGCGTACTGACCAAGGTTTGAACTATCCTGCGGTGGCCCCGGTTCGTCAAACATCCTCGCCCAGAAAACCGCCGCTCTGATGCGCCCAAAGACGGGCGTACAGGCCACCCTCGGCAAGCAGAGCCCGGTGGCTGCCCTCCTCCACGATCCGGCCCTGGTCCAGCACGACGATCCGGTCCATGGCGGCGAGCGTGGATAGGCGGTGGGCGATCGCCACGACGGTCTTGCCTTCCATCAGGCGGTACAGGCTGGACTGGATGGCGGCCTCCGCTTCCGAATCGAGCGCGCTGGTGGCTTCGTCCAGGATCAGGATCGGCGCGTCCTTGAGCATCACCCGGGCGATGGCGATGCGCTGGCGCTGGCCGCCGGAGAGCTTGACGCCGCGTTCGCCGACATGGGCGTCATAGCCCTTGCGTCCCTGGGAGTCGGCCAACTCCAGGATGAAGCCGTGGGCTTCGGCCTTTTCCGCGGCGGCGACCATGGCGGCATCGCCGGCGTCCGGTCTCCCGTAGGTGAGGTTGTCCCGCACCGATCGGTGCAAGAGCGAGGTGTCCTGGGTCACCATGCCGATCTGGGCCCGCAGGCTGTCCTGCGTGACCCGCACGATGTCCTGGCCGTCGATCAGGATGCGGCCATCATCGACGTCGTAGCACCGCAGCAACAGGTTGACCAGGGTGGACTTCCCCGCACCGGAACGGCCGACCACCCCAATCTTTTCGCCGGGGCGGATGTGCAGCGAGAAGTCCCGGAACACCGGTGCGCCGCCGCCGTAGGCGAAGCCGACGGATTCAAAGCGGATCTCGCCGCGGCTCACCCGGAGCGACCCTGCACCGGGGCGGTCGGTCACCGCGTGGCCTTTCGACAAGGTGTTCATGCCGTCCTGCACGGTGCCGACGTGCTCGAACAGGGCGGCCATCTCCCACATGACCCAGTGGGAAATGCCGTTGAGGCGCAAGGCCATCGCCGTAGCCGCGGCGACCGCGCCGATTCCCACCATGCCCCGGGTCCACAGCCACAGCGCCGCGCCGGCGGTGCTGGCGATCAGCAGCATGCTGAGGGAATGGTTGACGATCTCGAAACCGCTGATCAGGCGGCTCTGCCGGTACACCGTCTCCAGGAATTCCTTCATCGCACCGCGGGCGTACTCGGCCTCGCGCCGCGCGTGGGAAAACAGTTTGACCGTGGCGATATTGGTATAGGCGTCGGTGATGCGCCCAGTCATCAGCGAGCGCGCATCCGCCTGCCGGGCCGCCACCCGCCCCAGCCGCGGCACGAAGAACCTGAGCATCACGACATACAGCAGCACCCAGCCCAGGAACGGCAGGAGCAGCAGACGGTCGAAGCCCGCGGCCACCAGGCTCATGGTCGTGAAGTAGATGACGACGAAGACCAGCATGTCGGTGACGATGAGCACGGTGTCGCGCACGGCGAGCGCGGTCTGCATCACCTTGGCGGCCACCCGCCCGGCGAACTCGTCCTGATAGAAGCTCATGCTCTGGGCCAGCATCAGCCGGTGGAAATTCCAGCGCAGCCGCATCGGGAAGTTCCCGGCCAGCGTCTGGTGCTTGATCATCGTCTGCAGCGCGATGACCAGGGGACTGGCCAGCAGCACAGCCGCCAGTAGAGTCAAATGGTCCCGTTCGTCGGTCCACAACCGGTCCGGCGGGATTTGGCTGAGCCAGTCGACGATATTCCCAAGCATGCTGAACAGCAGCGCTTCGAACACGCCGATGCCGGCCGTCAGCAGCATCATGCCCGCGATGAAACCGCGCAGCCCCGCCGTGCAGGCCCAGAGGAAGGCCAACAGACCTTGCGGCGGATGCGGAGGGACGGTCTCGGGAAAGGGGTGGAGCAGTTTCTCGAAGAAGCGCAGCAAAGGATTTCTCTTGAGATAAAGATTTTCGGGAACGGCTCAAGCGGCTTGGAATGAGCTTTGGCAGAATTTGCGCCATCCATGGCCGGTTCAGTGCCGGAGGTTGCCGCTCTACGGAAGTTTCACGCCAAGCGCCACCCGCGGGCCGGGAGGAAAAACCGGCCCGAAAGACCGGCCGACACCGGAACCGTCGCACAAGCGTACCCTGGATGGCTTGCGGTATTTCGACTCGGCACCGGCGGACCTGAACCGATCAATTCAGCGGCAACTCCGTCCGCAGACGCTCCCCCATCATATCGACGAACGAACGGACTTTCGCCGACGAATGGCGACCTTCGCGATGCAGGATGTGGACCGGCACCGGCGGACTCTCGAACTCGCCGAGCACGATCTTCAGTTTGCCGGTCCGCAGCGGTTCGGCGATCTGGTAGGACAGCAAGCGGGTAATGCCCAGGCCCGCCATGGCGGCGCTGGCGGCCGCGTCGTTGTCGCTGACGCTCAATATCGGTTGCAGCTTGACCGTCTGCGGCGAACCGTCGCGCAGGAAGCGCATTTCGTTGTTCGGATTCAGGCCGCGCGCCAGGATGATGCGATGCTGAAGCATATCGTCCGGCGTTTGCGGAATGCCGTGCGTGTCCAGATATTCCGGCGATGCGCACAGTACCTTTCTGACCGAGCCGACCCGCAGCGCCCGGTACGGCGAATCGGGCAATTCGGCGATGCGGATCGCCACGTCCACGCCTTCCTCCAGCATGTTGACCACCCGGTCGACGAACAAGGCGTTCACTTCCACCGCCGGATGGCGGCGCAAATACTCGACGATACCCGGCATCACGTACATGCGGCCGAACAACACCGAGGCGGTGACGGTGAGCTGGCCGCGCGGTTCGGCGTGGATGCCCAGCACGGCATCGTCGGCTTCATCGGCCAGGGCGATGATGCGTTTGGCGTCCTCGTAGTATTTCTGGCCGGCCTCGGTCATCCGCACGTAGCGGGTGGTGCGGTTCAGCAATTTGACGCCCAGGCGTTCTTCTAACGCCGCAACCGCGCGCGTCACGGCTGGCGGCGACATGTGAAGCTTGCGCGCGCCACCGGCAAAGCCTTCCGCCTCGACCACCGCGACATAGACGCTCATCAAATGCAGGCGATCCACTGATAATTCCAGTTATCGGAAGAGTTAATTGATATTTTTAGTTATTCTTTAATTTTGTGCAATATGAAACACTGCAACCGCCTGCTGAATTTCACACAGGCGTTTGACAAACCCTTTCATGAGCAGGAGAACGATCATGAGCCGTATCACCACCGTCAGTAACGAAAGTGCCAACACCGAACAACGCAGCCTGTTGGAAGCCATCCAGAGCCAATTGGGCATGGTGCCGAATTTCCTTCGGGTATTCGCAAACTCGCCGGATGCCTTGAAAGCCTTTCTCGGCTTGCATCACATCGCAGGCCACGGTTCGCTGGACGCCGCCGCACGGGAGCGCATCGCGCTGGCACTGGCCCAGAAAAACGAATGCGAATACTGCCTGTCCGCCCACACCGCCATCGGCCGGAAGGCCGGTTTGAACGGGGCGGAAATCGAAGCCAACCGGGCCGGCTCCAGCCAGGATGCCAAGGCGGCGGTGGCGGTCGGATTCGCCCGCGCCCTGGCCGAGCACAATGGCGAGGTCACCAACGCCGAGTTGCAGGCCATGCGCGATGCCGGTTACAGCGAGGCCGACATCATCGAGGTGATCACTCATGTCGGCATGAATGTGCTGACCAACATCCTGGGCAAGGCCAGCCGGGTCGAGATCGACTTCCCGAAAGTGGCGCTGAAACAGGCCGCCTGACAGGGAACCGGGCCGGGTCCAGGGACGGCCTCGGGCCCGAACCCCTGCGCCGATCCACTCGGCTGGCGGCTGTACCACGACAACCGCCAATGTTTCAAAACCCATCAGGAGCGAGGTCATGGCCCGCGCATTTGCCAAAATCAGTTTCACGCCCAACGTGCAGGCCGTGCAGACCGAAATGGGCAGCCGCACGGCCTATCGGGCGGCCGAGCTCGGCGAGACCGAGGAGGCTCTGCTGGGCGACGCCGAGCAAACCTTCATTGCCGAGCGCGACAGCTTTTATCAAGCCACGGTGAGCCAAACCGGCTGGCCCTATGTGCAGCATCGCGGCGGGCCGGTGGGATTCCTGAAAGTGCTGGACGACCACACCATCGGCTACGCCGATTTCAGCGGCAACCGCCAATACATCTCGGTAGGCAATCTGCGCGGCGACGAGCGGGTGAGCCTGCTCTTGATGGACTATCCGCGCCGGCGGCGCCTGAAGATCTGGGGCCGGGCGCGTGTGGTAGACGATCGCAGCGAACCGGAACTGCTGGCGAAGCTGGAGCTGCCCGACTTTCGCGCCCCGGTCGAGCGCGGCATCGTCATCCAGGTCGAAGCCTTCGACTGGAATTGCCCGAAATACATCACACCACGCTACAGCCAACGTGAAGTCGAAGCGCTGATTGAACAAGCCCGCCGCCAACCGTCAGCGGTGGAGAATCCAACTCCTCGTACATTGGGCACCGGCGCGTTGCCGTTGACCATCAGCGGGATACGGCAACTGACGCCGCGCATTCGCGCCTATGAACTGCGCTATGCCGATGGCGAGCCGCTGCCGGCGTACCGGGCCGGGGCGCATCTGCGCGTGCCGATCGAACTGCCCGGCGGCAGCGTCACCTCGCGCGCCTATTCCCTGACCGACGCGCCGGACGATCCGGATTGCTACCGCATCGCGGTGCTGCGAGTGGACGATGGCGATGGCGGATCGCGTGCATTGCATGACGGCTGGCGACTGGGCACCCGCCTCAACGTCGATGCGCCGGACAACTATTTCCCCCTACACGACGACGACCGCCCGGTCTTGTTGATCGCAGGTGGCATCGGCATCACGCCGTTAAAAGCGATGGCTGAAGCCTTGGCCGCTCGGGGTGCGGATTTCCAACTGCATTACACCGGCCGCACGCCGCAGGAAATGGCTTTTGTCAGAGAATTACAACGGCGGTTTGCCGATCGATGCCGGTTCTATTTCAGCCGAGTGCAAAACCCGAGCCGGCTGGACGTCCCGGCGCTGCTCGCTAGCCTCTCCGCCGATGCCGTCATTTACGTCTGCGGCCCAACCCGATTGATCGACGCCGTGCGCCAAACCGCCCGCCGGCTCGGCATCGCCGACGAACGGGTGCAATTTGAAAATTTCGTTTGACCAGGAGACCAGCATGATCACGCTTTATGACATGCCCCTATCCGGCAACTGCCACAAGATCCGCCTGTTGCTGAGTTTATTGGCATTGCCCCATCAAACCCGGCCGGTCGATTTGGTCGGCGGCGAACAGCGCAGCCCGGACCATTTGCAACGCAACCCGTTCGGGCAAGTGCCGGTGCTGGATGACGACGGCCTGATCGTCCGCGACAGCCAGGCCATTCTGGTGTATCTGGCCAAACGCTACGGCGGCCCGCAATGGTGGCCCGACGATGCCTACCAACTGGCGCAGATCGCCGCCTGGCTTTCGACCGCCGCCAATGAAATCTTCCACGGTCCGGCCTTGTTGCGAGTGCACCATAAATTCGGCCGCGCCATCGATACGACAAGAGCGCAGCAAACCGCCGATAAAGTACTGGGCATTGTCGACTGCCACCTGGAAAGCCGCGATTGGCTGGCCGGCGATAAAGTGTCCATCGCCGACATAGCGGTCTATCCCTACCTGGCGCTGGCGCCGGAAGGCGGCATCGACATCAGTGCTTATCGAAATATCGTCCTCTGGTTTCAGCGCATTCGTGCCTTGCCCGGTTATGTTCCGATGCCGGGCATGTGGCAGGCTTGACTCAATCACCATTCCGTAATGGAGAAACGCCATGACCCAAGAGATCGAGGCTCCCGTCCTACCCTTTACCGCGGAGACCGCGTCGCCTTGGTTTAGGAGGAAGGTGCCGGGCAGCGCAATCGCGCCGAATTTCCCTTGGGCCGCGAAGCGGACGTTTCTGTAACCCAGACACGCGCCGGTCCTGGCTGGCGGGTCGGGCGGGATGCCGCCGAAGCCGCTGGAAAGACCAAGGATTTCGACAACGCCGACGTCCGCAAGCTGGCGCACCGGACCACCGCCGGCTCGAGCGGTTCCCCCGGGCCAGAGCGGCGATGCGCAGGAATCGCGGGCTACATCGTCCTCTTCAGTAACGGCTTCAGCGCATCGAGCGAGCGGGTGTTCAGCACGTCGCCCTGCTCCAGCCAGCCGCGCCGCGCCTGGCCGAGGCCGAAGCGGAGGTGGTCGAAATCCAGGACGCTGTGGGCGTCGGAATTGATGCTGACCAGCACCCCTTCGGCCTTGGCCGCCTGACAGTACGTGTCTAGCAGATCGAGCCGTTCGGGATGGGCATTCAGCTCCAGGTAGCAGCCCCGTTCCTTCGCCTTGCGAATGACGCGCGGCATGTCCACGTCGTATGGCTCGCGCCGCTCGATGAGCCTGCCGCTGGGATGGGCCAGCAGGGTGAAATGCGGATGATCCATGGCTTTCAGGATGCGCTCGGTCTGCCTGGCGCGCGACAGCTCGAAACGGCTGTGGACCGCCCCGACCACCAGATCCAGCCGCCCCAGCAGTTCGTCGGGCAGGTCCAGCCGGCCGTCTTCCAGGATGTCGACTTCGATTCCCTTGAGCAGGGTGATGCCCCGCAGCTCGCCGTTGAGCCGGTCGATCTCGTCGATCTGCTGCGCCAGGCGCAGCGGGTCGAGGCCGTGGGCGACGGTCAGCCGGCGCGAATGCTCGGTGATGGCCAGGTATTCGAAGCCGCGCCGCCGGGCGGCCTCGGCCATTTCCCGCAAGGTATTGTGCCCGTCGGTGGCCTTGGTGTGGACGTGGAGATCGCCTCTCAGGTCGCCCAGTTCCACCAGTTTCGGCAGCCGCCCTGCCCTGGCCGCCTCGATCTCGCCCCGGTCCTCCCTCAATTCCGGCGGGATGAAGGGCAGCCCCACCGCCCGGAACACCGATTCCTCGGTCTCGCCGGCTATGCGTTTCTTCCCCTCGAACACCCCGTATTCGTTGATCTTCAGCCCCCGCTCCTGCCCCAGCCGGCGGACGGCGATGTTGTGTGCCTTGCTGCCGGTGAAATAGTGCAGGGCCGCCCCGTAGCTTTCCGGTTCGACCACCCGGAGATCGACCTGCAGCTTGCAGCCGAGCACGACGCTGCCGCGGGTCGGGCCGTGCGAGAGCACCTCCGCCACCTCGTCGTAGGCGGTGAAGCGCTCCATCACCGGGCTGTCCGGCCCGGCGGTGACCAGAATGTCGATATCGCCCACGGTATCCCGCGCCCGGCGGTAGCTGCCCGCCACCACCACTTCGTGCACGCCGGGTACGGCGCGCAGCCAGGCGGCGAGCGGCTCGGCGTACTGGGCGGCGGTGGCCAGCTTGAACCGTCCCGCCCCGCCGGCCTGAGCGGCCAGGGATTCGGCGATGCGGCTTTCCGTCTTCTCGCCGAAGCCGGCCAGGGAGCGGATGCGGTGATCGCGGGCCGCGCGCCGCAACTGCTCCACGGTGTGGATGTCGAGTTCATGGTATAGGGCCTTCACCCGCTTCGGCCCCAGTCCGGGGATCTTGAGCAGTTCGGTGATGGCCGGCGGCAGTTTCTTGTGGAGCTTGTCCAGCGCCGCGCAGCGGCCGGTCTCGGCGATCTCCCGTATCTTGCCGGCAAGGTCGTCGCCGATGCCGGGCAGCTCGGTCAGATCCTCGCCCTTGTGCAGCATGGCCCGCACGTCCCGACCCAGCTCCTGCAGGGTGCGCGCGGCGTTGCGGTAGGCCCTGACCCGGAACACGTTGGCGCCCTCGATCTCCAGCAGGTCGGCGATTTCCTCGAAGATGGCGGCGATATCGGCATTATGAATGGGCATGGCACACTCTAAGCTGGCATTCCACGGATTCTGACGAAACCGGTCCCGTTCTCCGCCGGCCGGACCTCCACCCGCGCCAGCCCGAAGCGCTCCACGACCCAGGCGTTGGTGGTCAGGTGCGGACTGATGCGCTCGACGCTGAACACCGACTCGTCCGGGCACAAGGCGGCCGGCAGAACGATCTGGTCGGCCAGGTGCTGCTCCAGCGCTGCGCCGGAACGCCTGTGGGCCAGCAACGCCAGGCAGGCTTCCTCGGCGACCCGTTCGGCAGGCTTGCCTCTTTGCCCCAGCGCGCCGAAACCGGCCAGGCAATGATCGTAGCGGGCAGTCAGGAACAATCCCGCGCCGGGACAGGCCGCCTGGAGCACCGCCGGTTCGATGGCGGCGGAGATGCCATCTTCCGCCAGGACCGCAAGGGCGCGGGCGGCCATGCGCTGCGGAATATGGGCCGGCAGATTCGCGGCCAGGGCGCGCCCCGTGACCGATTGCAAGGCGCCGCGATTTCGGGCTTCCAATGCCCGCAGAGTTCGCCGGCCGCCTTCCACCTCAAGCCTTATCTCTCCCTTCCCGACGGGGTACCAGCCGGACCGGACCAGGGACAGCTCGGCCCGCAGGCCCATGTGGGCCAGGGTCGGCAACCAGACCTCGCGGACGTAGTCGAAAGGCGGGCTCATCGGCACATGGGTGCCGCCCATCAGGCTGACCGTCGAGGTCCCCTCGGCCAGGGCCAGCGGCAGCAGGACGGTCTGCAGCACCAGCATGACGGCGCCGGCGCTGCCGCCCTCGCGGGCCTCCCCCACGTCCAGCGCGTACTCGCCCGCCCGCACGGCCTTGCCCGGCGCGAACTCCAGGGTCTGCGAGCCGAGCTCGGCGCCCTCGATCCGGGCTTCGCACAGCATGGCGGCGGCTTTCACGGCGGTGAGATGCTGCGCCGCCAGCCCCGGGTTCCGGCGCCGGGCGCGGATGTTGTCGAGGCGCACCGCCCTGCCGGTCAATGCGGCCAGGCTCAGGGCGCTGCGGAGTATCTGCCCGCCGCCCTCGCCGTATGAGCCGTCGATCCTCAAGCGACGCCGTGTCATTCCCGTTCCGGCCCCGGCCGGTACTCGCCTTCGCCGGTCAGCGGCACGAAAGCCACGGGCAGCACGCTGCATGTCTCAATTTCGCCCTGGGCGTTCTTGTCCACCGTCATCAGCTCCTGATGGTGGTAAGGCAGGCCGACCGGGATCACCATGCGCCCCCCCGGCTTGAGCTGCTCGATCAAGGGCTCGGGGAAATACGGCGCGGCCGCGGTGACGATGATGCCGTCGTAGGGCGCGTGCTCGGGCCAGCCGAAGTAGCCGTCCCCGATGCGGACTTCCACGTTGCGGTAGCCGAGCCTCGATAGCCTTTCCGCCGCCTGTTCGCCCAGTTCCGGGATGATCTCGACGGTGTAGACCCGCTTCACCAGGCGCGACAGGATCGCCGCCTGGTAGCCGGAGCCGGCGCCGATTTCGAGGACGACCGAATCTTCCTTGTGGTTCAGCAGATCGGTCATCAACGCGACGATGAAAGGCTGGGAGATGGTCTGGCCGCAGCCGATGGGAAGCGGACCGTTGTCGAACGCGAACTGCGCCCGGTTGGCGGGCACGAAGCGGTTCCGCGGAACCTTGCGCATCGCCTTCATCACGCCGGGCGACAGCGTGCCGCGGCCGGTGAGATGGCGCGTCAGCGCGACCTCGGCCTCGAGGTCCCGCATCATCCGGGACAGGCTCATTGCCCATGCCTCGCTTTAAGGCAAAAACAGGTTGACAATCTTACGCCTCTCGGGACGGTCTGGAACGCCGCCTTCGTAAGTGATAGGCGAAAATCGCCCGAAGGCTTACAATCGCTTCCGAAGTAACGATCCACGCCGGCGGGCAAAAGCCAAGTCGTCGCCCCGGCAGGGAATGCCGGGGTCCAGGGGCCACGGATGGCTGCGACCTCACACATCCCTGTGATCTGGATTCCGGCAATCCATGCCGGAATGACGGACCAACCAGTTGGACAAAGCTCCACTCCTGGATCTGTCAAACTTTGAGAGCCCCCCGGCCAAGCCGGGGGTTTTCCCGCGATAAATAACCTTGCCCCGCTGTCAGATTTTTCCGCAGGAGGACGTCATGCAAGTCACCCGGCGCCAGTTCTTCAGACTGAGTGCCGCAACGCTCGGGGGTTCCTCGCTGGCCGTCATGGGGTTTTCGCCCCGGGAGGCGTTGGCGGAAGTGCGCGCCTTCAAACTGGCGCGCACCACGGAAACCCGCAATACCTGCCCGTATTGCTCGGTAGCCTGCGGCCTCATCATGTATAGCCTCGGTGACGGCGCCAAGAACGCCAAGGCCGAGATCATCCACATCGAGGGCGATCCCGACCATCCGGTCAGCCGCGGCAGCCTCTGCCCCAAGGGCGCCGGCCTGCTCGACTTCGTCCACAGCCCGACCCGGATCAGGTTTCCCGAGTACCGGGCGCCGGGCGCCAAGACGTGGACTCGGGTCGGCTGGGACTTCGCGCTGGAACGCATCGCGAAGCTGGTCAAGGAAGACCGCGACCGGCACTTCGTCGCCCGGAACGGCCAGGGGCAGACGGTCAACCGCTGGCCGACGGTCGGCTTCCTGGCCGCGTCCGCTTCGTCCAACGAAACCGGTTACCTCACCCACAAGGTTCTCCGCAGCTTAGGAGTGGTCGCACTCGACAACCAGGCACGGGTCTGACACGCACCGACGGTGGCAAGTCTTGCTCCGACATTCGGTCGCGGCGCCATGACCAATACCTGGATGGACATCAAGAATGCGAACGTCATTCTGGAGATGGGCGGCAATGCCGCCGAGGCGCATCCGGTCGGCTTTCGGTGGGTGGTGGAAGCCAAGGCGCGCAACAAGGCCAAGCTGATCGTGGTCGATCCGCGCTTCAACCGCGCGGCCTCGGTGGCGGACTTGTACGCGCCGATCCGGGTGGGCACCGACATCGCCTTCCTGAACGGCGTGATCCGCTATCTGTTCGAACACGACGCGATCCAGCACGAGTACGTCAAGGCGTACACCAACGCATCTTTCATCGTGCGCGAGGATTTCGGCTTCGACGACGGCCTGTTCTCCGGTTACGACGAGAGCGCCCGCCACTACGACAAGGCGACTTGGCAATACGAGCTGGACGGCCAGGGTTATGCCAAGGTCGATGAGACCCTGCAACATCCCCGCTGCGTGCTGAACCTGTTGAAGCAGCACGTGTCCCGCTACACCATCGACCTGGTCTGCGACATCACCGGCACGCCCAGGGAACTGTACCTGAAAGTGTGCGAGGCGATCGCCTCGACGTCGATCCCGACCCGCACTTTGACCAGCCTGTACGCCCTCGGCTGGACCCAGCACAGCATCGGCGCCCAGAACATCCGGACGCTGGCGATCCTGCAACTGCTGCTGGGCAACATCGGGATGCCGGGGGGCGGGGTCAACGCCCTGCGCGGCCATTCCAACATCCAGGGCCTGACCGACCTGGGGCTGCTGTCCGACCAGTTGCCGGGCTATATGAACCTCGCCCATGACGAGGAAACGACCCGCGCCGTCTATCTGGAAAAGCACACGCCCAAGCCCCTGCGGCCAGGGCAGATCAACTACTGGTCGAACTATCCGAAATTCCATACCAGCCTCATGAAGGCCTGGTACGGCAAGGCGGCGACCGCGGACAACGACTTCTGTTTCGACTGGCTGCCGAAGCTCGATCAGGTCTACGACGGCCTGCGGGTGTTCGACCAGATGGAACAGGGCAAGCTGACCGGCTATTTCTGCCAGGGTTTCAATCCGCTGGCCTCCTTCCCCAACAAGGCCAAGATCACCTCGGCACTGTCCAAGCTGAAGTTCCTGGTGGTCATGGACCCGCTGGCGACGGAGACCTCGGAGTTCTGGCAGGACCACGGCGAATACCACGAGGTAAAGCCGGAAGCCATCCAGACCGAGGTGTTCCGCCTGCCCACCACCTGCTTCGCCGAAGAGGACGGCTCGCTGGTCAACAGTTCGCGCTGGCTGCAATGGCACTGGAAAGGCGCCGAGCCGCCGGGCGAATGCCGGACCGACATCGACATCATGGCCGAGCTGTTCGTCAAGGTGCGCGAACTGTACCGGCAGGAAGGCGGCGCGTTTCCCGATCCGATCCTCGGCCTCAACTGGCCTTACCGGATTCCGGAAGCGCCGGGACCGGACGAACTGGCGAAGGAATTCAACGGCTACGCCCTGGCCGACCTCACCGATCCCAAAGACCCGACGAAAGTGCTGGTCAAAGCCGGGCAACAGTTGTCCAGTTTCGCCCAGCTCCGCGACGACGGCAGCACCGCCAGCGGCACCTGGATCTTCTGCGGCGCCTGGACCGAGGCCGGCAACCAGATGGCCCGGCGCGACACCTCGGACCCCACCGGGCTCGGCATCGCGCCCAACTGGGCCTGGGCCTGGCCGCTGAACCGGCGGATCCTGTACAACCGCGCCTCCTGCGATCCCGCCGGCAAACCCTGGGACGAGAGGCGCAAGCTGATCGAATGGGACGGCGGCAAGTGGAGCGGACTGGACGTGCCGGACTTCAAGGCCGACGCCGGCCCCGACAGCGGCGTGTCGCCCTTCATCATGACCGACGAAGGGGTGGCCCGGCTGTTCGCGCGGCATATGATGGCCGAAGGCCCCTTCCCCGAGCATTACGAGCCGTTCGAAACGCCGCTGGCGGCCAATCCCCTGCACAGCAGGGTGATCAGCAACCCGGCTGCGCGCGTGTTTGCCAACGACCGGGCCATGCTCGGCAGCCGTGAGGACTTCCCTTACGTCGCGACCACCTACCGCCTCACCGAGCACTTCCATTTCTGGACCAAGCATGCGCGGATCAACGCCTCGCTCCAGCCGGAACAGTTCGTGGAAATCGGCGAGGCGCTGGCGGCGGAACTCGGCATCGCCAACGGCGAGAGGGTGGTCGTGCGCTCCAGGCGCGGCCGCATCAAGGCGGTGGCCTTGGTGACCAAGCGCATCAAGGCGCTGAAGGTGGCGGGCCAGACCGTCCACCAGATCGGCATCCCGATCCACTGGGGCTTCACCGGCGCGACCCGCAAGGGCTACATCGCCAACACCCTGACGCCGTTCCTGGGCGATGCCAATACCCAGACGCCCGAGTTCAAGGCATTTCTGGTCAATGTGGAAAAGGACCTGTCCGAACTCATGCCGCACACCCACAAGCCGGGCGAGGGGCGCGACGAGCGCAAGCGGCCTGAGGCCGCCGCGGAAAGCGGCATCGCACGGGCGTCCTCCTGGTGGATGCGCGTATTGAGAGGCGGGAAGGAAGTATAGTTATCGTAGCGTCCGCCATCTTTGGCATGGGTAATCGAATCTTGGGGATGAGAAAGTCTGGAATGGATCAAGATGAGACTTGATGACGCCGATCTGGAAGCCTTGCTGGACGATCTCGAATCTGATCGTGCTGAGCGTAAGGAGTCCTTCAAGGGAGACGCCCCGGAGAAAGTCAGACAGGCAATCTGCGCGTTCGCCAACGATTTACCGAATCATCGCCAAGCAGGCGTCGTATTCATTGGCGCGAAAGACAAAGATGGCAGCCCATCAGGCCTGGACATCAACGATGAATTGCTAAGGCAGCTCGCCGACATCAGGACTGACGGAAAAATCGGCCCCATGCCCACCATGACGGTCGAGAAACGCATCCTCAAGGGAGCCGAGATGGCGGTCATCACGGTACTTCCCGCCGACGCTCCGCCGGTCCGCTATCAAGGCCGCATCTGGATTCGAACCGGGCCGCGCAGAGACATCGCCAGCGCTCAGGACGAGCGCATTCTGAACGAAAAAAGGCGTTACCGCGATTTGCCATTCGACCTGCAACCGGTCCCTTTCGCCTCTCTTTCCGATTTGAGCCGTCTGACTTTCGAAAGCGAGTACCTGCCGAACGCCGTCGCCCACGATGTACTGGCCGCCAACGAGAGAAGCTATGCCGAGCGTCTGTCGGCTTGCCGAATGCTCCAGTCCGCCGATGAGCCTACGCCCACGGTATTGGGCTGCATCGTCTTGAGCCAGCGGGCGCGTGATCTGATTCCCTGCGACTATATCCAGTTCCTGCGCATCGACGGTACGACCCTCGCCGACCCCATCAAGGATGAAGAAGCCATCGACGGCCCGCTTGCCCAAATACTCCGGCGGCTCGACGACAAACTCGAAGCGCATATCCAGACAGCAGTAGACCTGACGTCCGGCGCCATGGAGCAGCGCAGCCCCGATTATCCCCTTACAGCGTTGCAGCAACTCGCCCGCAACGCTCTGATGCACCGAACCTACGAATCAACCAACGCGCCCGTGCGCATCACCTGGTTCAACGACCGGATCGAAATCACTAATCCCGGCGGTCCCTACGGCATCGTAACGCGCCAGAACTTCGGCAAACCCGGCTATACCGATTACCGCAATCCGAATCTTGCCGAAGCCATGCGGGTGCTGGGCTTCGTCCAGCGCTTCGGCGTAGGAATACAAACCGCCCAAAAGGCTCTGGCCGACAACGGCAATCCGCCGGCGGAGTTCGACCCCCAGGACACGCTGGTCTTCGTCACCGTGCGGAGGAAACCGTGAGCATCCCTGTATTGAGCTTTTTCAATAACAAGGGTGGCGTCGGCAAGACCTCACTGGCTTATCACTTGGCCTGGATGTTCGGCGACACGGAAAGAACCGTTCTGGCGGCGGATTTCGATCCGCAGGCCAATCTCACAGCGGCTTTTCTGGACGAGGACCGTTTGATCGAAATCTGGGAGGACACGGCCAGCCCAAGCACGATATTCCGCTGCGTACAGCCGTTGCTGAAGATGGGGGACATTTTGGCAGGCAAAACCGTTCCAATCTCGCCCCGTATACATCTTCTTCCTGGCGATCTTGCCCTCTCAGGGTTTGAAGACGAACTTTCCGAACAATGGCCCAAGAGCATGGGCGACAACAATCTGGACCGCTCCTTCCGAGTGCTGACGGCTTTCTGGCAGGTCGCTCAGGCCACGGCAAAAGCCTGCGAAGCTCATCTGATTCTGGTCGACCTCGGCCCGCACCTGGGGGCCATCAACCGATCTGCGCTGATTGCCTCGGATTTCGTCCTGATCCCTCTGGGCGCAGACCTATATTCACTAGCGGGGTTGCGCAACCTCGGCCCAACCCTTAGAAGCTGGCGGGTATTGTGGAAAAAGCGCCTCGACAACTGGGTCCAGCCGGCATTCGACCTGCCTTTGGGGAACATGATGCCCGTCGGCTATGTCGCCCAACAGCACGTCGTCCGGCTTTCCCGCCCCATCAAGGCTTACGACCGTTGGCTCAGCAGAATGCCGTTGGAATACCGGCGCAGCGTCCTCGGTGAGGACGTGGACTCCGCACCACCGATAGAAAAAGATCCGTATTGCCTGGCCATGCTCAAGCACTATCGGAGCTTGGTTCCACTCGCCCAAGAAGCACGTAAGCCCATGTTTTTCCTGAAGCCGGCGGACGGTGCGATCGGAGGGCATGCCACCGCCGCGCATGACGCCTACCTCGATTTCCGCATACTGGCGGACAAGATATTAGGCCGAATGGAACCCGAACCGGACCTGGCACGCAACCCGCCTTCCCTGGCAGCCCTTCAGCCCTCCTGACAGACGAAACGGAGGTATCGACAAATGGCACTGCAATCCCTGGACATCGTCCGGCGCTCCGCCACCACCACGCCCAGCCCGCAGCAGCGGCAGACGATGGAGGTGGCGAAGCTCATCGACGTCACCAAGTGCATCGGCTGCAAGGCCTGCCAGGCGGCCTGCCAGGAATGGAACGACCTGCGCGAGGAGGTCGGCGTCAACGAGGGCTCCTACCAGAATCCGCACGACCTGACCGCCAACAGCTGGACCCTGATGCGCTTCGCCGAGACCGAGGAAAACGGCACCATCGAATGGCTGATCCGCAAGGACGGCTGCATGCACTGCGCCGATCCCGGCTGCCTGAAAGCCTGCCCCGCGCCTGGCGCGATCATCCAGTACAGCAACGGCATCGTCGATTTCCACGAGGAGAACTGCATCGGCTGCGGCTACTGCATCGCCGGCTGCCCGTTCGACATCCCCCGCCTGTCCAACAAGGACAGCAAGGTCTACAAGTGCACCCTGTGCTCGGACCGCGTGTCGGTGGGGCTGGAACCGGCCTGCATCAAGGCCTGCCCGACCCAGGCACTGGTGTTCGGCAGCAAGGAGGACATGATCGAGCACGCCAACGACCGCATCGCCGACCTCAAGGAGCGCGGCTTCGGGAACGCCGGACTCTACGACCCGGCCGGCGTGGGCGGCACCCACGTCATGTACGTGCTGCATCACGCCGATCAGCCGGGGCTCTACAGCGACCTGCCGAAAGACCCGGCCATCTCCCCCACGGTCGGCCTGTGGAAAGGGATTTTCAAGCCCCTGGCCACGGCCGCCCTGGCGTTCACGGCGCTGGCCGGGTTTTTCCACTATGTCACGGTCGGCCCCAACGAGACCGAGGAAGACGAAGAGGAGGAAAAGGCATGAGCACCCACCATAATCCGCCGCCCCTCGTGCGCTACAGCCCGGCGGAACGTTTCAACCACTGGGTCACCGCCCTCACCTTCCTGCTGCTGAGTTTCTCCGGCCTGGCGCTGTTCCACCCCTCCATGTTCTGGTTCACCCAGTTCTTCGGCGGGCCCACCTGGACCCGCATCCTGCATCCCTATATCGGGGTGGTGATGTTCGTCTCCTTCTCCGGCCTCGCGCTCAAGTTCTGGCATCACAATCTGCTGACCCGGAACGACATCGTCTGGCTCCGCCGGATCGCAGACGTGGTGAGGAACCGGGAAGACCGCCTGCCGGAGGTGGACCGCTACAACGCCGGCCAGAAGCTGCTGTTCTGGACCATGATCGCCACCATTCCGGCCCTGCTCCTCACCGGCGTCGTGATCTGGCGGCCCTGGTTCGCGCCCTATTTCAGCATCGACGTGGTCCGCCTGGCGCTGCTGCTCCACGCGGTCTGCGCCTTCGTCATGATCGCCGGCATCATCGTCCACATCTACGCCGCCGTGTGGGTCAAGGGCACCATCGGCGCGATGGTCCGCGGTACCGTGAGCCGGGCCTGGGCGCGCAAGCATCATCCGGGCTGGTACCGGCGGGTGATCGGCGGGAAGTAGGCGCTGGCGTACGCCGCCGCCCGGTCTATAATGCCCGGCCTTTTTACAGACCAGGACTTCGTTCATGAGCCAGTTCGACAACGTCAGCGTCGTCAAGAAAGCCAATGTCTATTTCGACGGCAAATGTATCAGCCACAGCGTGCTGTTCCCGGATGGCAGCCGCAAGACCTTAGGGGTGATCCTGCCCTCCGCCCTGCACTTCGAAACCGGCGCCCCGGAGATCATGGAGATCGTCGCCGGCGGATGCCGCGTGCAGCTCGCCGGCCAGACGGAGTGGCGAAGCTATCAGGCCGGCGATTCGTTCAGCGTTCCGGGAAACAGCGGCTTCCGGATCGAGGTGAGCGATACGCTCCATTACGTGTGCCACTTCGGGTGATGAGTCCTCGGCAGCGCAAGGGGAACGTGAAGAACGGGATGAAACCAAGCTCCTCCTACCTGCGCAAGCTGCTCGAAATCGCCCTCGGCATTGCCGCGCTGGAACTGCTCTTCTACCTGTTCCGGGTCGGCGCCGCGGTCTATGCGCCGTGAATCCGCGGCGCCTGACCCCTGTCCGGCACTGGTGATATCATCACGGCGGAACCGTACACGCGCCTCCCTCCGGAGCACGCAACGGACGTCAAGCAACCTGATTTGAGGAACGAATCGATGAAATACCTGTTCAGGCATCCCTTGTTGGTATTCGGTCTGGGCATCGCCGCCGGTTACTTGGTGCACAAGTACCGGCGGGAGATCCTCGCGACCACCGCGGGATTTACGGAAAAAGGACGGGAATTCGTGCTGGGCTCCCAGCAACACGATGCCGCCGGCAGCTGCGAGGAGTGCGAAGACTGACAAAGACGCGGCCGACCGGGGAATGGAGAGGGCCTTCTACGCATGCACCCCGGACGACCACTGCCTATTGATTTAGCAAGTCCCGGACCACCGAGGAAAGGCGCACTGGAAGGGCAAGCGGGGGGCCATGCGCGCAGAGAAACTGCGCGATATCCCTAGGAAGGCGCGGCATTTCCCGCGCATCGCATGCCGTTCCAACTCCCGTCAGGCCAAGCCGTAACGGGACACCTTCTTGTACAGCGTCGAGCGCGCGATCCCGAGAACGCGGGCGGCTTGACTCATGTTGCCGCGGCATCTGCAGATGGCCGCGGCGATGCTTTCCGATTCCACTTTCGACAGGCTGAACCCGTCGGCGAAGCGGGAAGCTTCCCAGCCCTCCGGGCCGGATGAGGCGTCGCCCTGCCCTGCCTCTTCGAGAAAATCCGCCGGCAGATCGTCCACCGTCAACACGCTGCCGGAACAGGCGAACAAGGCGTTCCTGATCACGTTGCGCAGCTCCCGCAAGTTTCCCGGCCAGGGGTGGCGCTCGAACAAAGCCATGACTTCTTCGCCCAAACGGATCTGCCGGACTCCCGCCGCCGCGGCTTCCTGTTCAAAAACCGTCTGCACGATGCGGGACCGGTCGGGCCGCTGCCGTAACGGCGGCAGATGCAGACGCGCGCCATTGAGCCGGTAATAGAGATCGCGCCGGAAACGCCCCTGGCGGATCGCTTCCTGCAAGTCGACGTTGGTCGCGGCCACGACCTGGACGTCCACGCGCAAGGGTTTGGCGCCGCCGACCGGCACGAACTCGCCGGTCTCCAGCACGCGCAGCAGCGTCGCCTGAAGATCGAAGCTCATGTCGCCGATTTCGTCGAGAAACAGCACGCCGCCATCGGCCAAGAGAAATTTTCCGGGCTTCCCCCGGCTGCGGGCTCCGGTGAAACTGCCGGCCTCGTAGCCGAACAGTTCGCTCTCGATGAGGTCCTTGGGAATCGAAGCGCAGTTGACGGCCACCAGCGGTCCTTTCCGCCGCGGCCCGAGGCGATGGGCGAAGCGCACCAGGTATTCCTTTCCCGTGCCCGATTCGCCACTGACGAGAAGGGGAATCCCGCGCTCCTGCAACCGCAAGGCCTTGTCGAGGAGAACCTTGACCGCGGCATCGCTGATCAGGCTCTGTTCGCCGGGCAGGGAAGCCGGTGGCACTTCGAGCGTGTTTTCGGCCCTTCGGCTTCCCCCCCGGCTCCGCTCGGAGCAAGGCGCGGCCAGCCCCTCGCAAGCCATGCGCAAGAAGGCGAGCAGCGCTCCCGCGGAACCGCGTCTGTCGCTGACCAGGCCGACCAGGGCGGTCGTTTCGCCGGCCGCGTTCCGGAGCGGACAGCCGGCGGTCACGAGGGCGTGCAATCTCGCGCCATAGTGCTCCTTGCCTTCGAAGGCGACGGCCGTACCCAGCACAGCCGCGCTGCCGATCCCGTTGTTGCCGAGCACTTCTTCCCGCCAGTCCGCACCGACCTTGAGCACTTCCCGGACGACGGGCGCCATCCGCAGCCCGTCATCCAGCACCCGGAAAATCCGGCAACCGGCGTCCGCGACGATCAGCGCCGCCTGAGCACCCTTCAGGAAATCGAAAACGCAGCGCACCCTTTCCCAGACGGATGCGAGTTCCAAAGATACGGGCGGACCAGGGTCGGACGGGCCGTCGGGCTTGCGGGGCCAGTCATCGGTGCCCGGCGGAAGCCGGTAGTCCTCGAAGCAGCGGCACCAGGCTTCCGCCACTTCTGGGCGGACCCAATCCAGGGCGGCCGGCAGAACCCCCGTCTGGCGCATCCATTCCCACGCCTGATCGGGCCGGTCCACGTACAAGCTGCTGAAACGGTTCCAATCGGGAAATTCGACGGGCCTGGCAACGGAAGACAGGTACTGTTCGCTCAACATCTGTGGCTATCTCCTTGGCATGAAGCTACGATCGACCATTCGTACGGCGTCCGCCCTTCCAGGCGCGGCCGGCCATGCATAACCACATCTTGATTTCTTATTTTGCCGGACCTTCCGGAGGCGGGCCTTGGCCGCGCCGGCCCTTCGGCTACGCTCAGGACAAGCGCGGGGGAAGTTCCGAATGCCGCCCCTGCGCGGGACCGATTTCTGTTCATCGGCAACGGGGCGTGTGGGCGACACGGTAGCAACTCGGCCACCAGCCTTCAATGCGGCTGATTGTCGCAGACAATCAACGGCATGGCGCCATTGCGCGAAGCCTTTTCCCAGTCGCCGGACAGTGTTGAAGCGGGAAATGATTTCACCTTAGACTGCGCCCCAATCCAATTAGGCATGACGCCGCGGAAGCCGCTTGAGTCGCGGCACCGCCCCTGCCCACAGCGAGTAAGGAAACCATGTCCGAAGATTTCACCTCCCCCTCTGCCATGAAGCAGCGATTCCTGTGGTCGCTGGGCAGCATCTGCCTCATCGTCATCCTGACCGAAATTGCCGTGATGCTGGTGCTGGAGGCGATCCGGCGCACCGGACTGGAACTGCCGCCCTGGCAGGAAACCGCGCTGGACGGATTGCTGCTGGCCCTGTTCAGTACCCCTTTGTTGTGGCTGCTGACGCTGCGCCCACTGGCCCAGCGGATCGGGAGCGAAAGCCAGCGCAACAGGGAATTGCGGGAAGCATTGGATGCGCACGCCCTGGTCAGCATCACCGACCTGGAGGGAAGAATCCTTTACGCCAATGACAATTTCTGCGCAGTATCCCGGTATGCCCGGGACGAACTGATCGGCCAGGACCACCGCATCATCAACTCCGGCTACCACGGCAAGGCGTATATCCGGGAGATGTGGCGCACCATCGCCCGCGGAAAGATCTGGCAGGGCGAGTTTTGCAACCGCCGCAAGGACGGCACCCGCTACTGGGTCGACAGCACCATCGTCCCGCTCATGGACAGCGCCGGCAAGCCGCGGCAGTACATTTCCATCCGCCGCGACATTACGGCACAGAAGGAAACCGAGGCTCAGCTCGCCCGCCTCAAGCAGGCGATGGACGCCAACAGCGAGATGATCCTGCTTACCGACCACGCCGGCCGCATCATTTACGCGAATCCGGCGCTGTGCCGCTTCAGCGGGATGGCGGAACGGGAACTACTCGGCCAGAGCCCCAGTGTCCTGGACAGCCCGCTTGCCGATCTCGACACGCTGGCCGCCATGCAGGCGGCGCTCCGGGCCGGCCAGCCCTGGTCCGGGCGGCTCCTGAACCGGCGCCGGACCGGCCCCGATCCTCAGGATGCCGAGGACTACTGGGCGGAAATCAGCACCACCCCCATCCATACCGAAGGCAACGGGCTGGTGGGCTATGTCCAGATCCAGCACGACGTGAGCGTCAAAGTCGAACGGGAACGCGCGTTGGCGATGGAGCAGGAGGACACCGCCGCCCGCCTCCACATCACCGAAACCCTGCAGCAAAGCAGCCCGCTGAGCGACCGCTGCCGGCGCGTCCTCGACATCCTGTTCGGTCTCGGCACCTTCGGCCTGCAACGCAAGGGCGGGATATTCCTGAAGGCGGAGAACGAGGACTGCCTGAATCTGTTCGTGCTGGAAGGAAAATTCAGCGACGAATTCATTCGGCGCGAACAGACCATTCCCATGGGCGCCTGCCTGTGCGGCCGAAGCGCGGTTTCCGGCGAAATCCTGGTCTCCGACGATTGTTTCAGCGATTTCCGGCATGAACACCGCTTCGCGGGCATGGAGGCCCACGGCCATTACATCGTGCCCATCGCGTCCGGCGGCGAGGTGCTGGGCGTGATGTTCCTCTACACCGACCCCAACCCCGCCCGCAACGAAGCGCGGATGGCGATGCTCCGGCAGGTCGGCGAAATGCTGGCGCTGGCGATACTCGAAGACCGCGCCAAGGCTTCCCTGAAAGCCGCCCACGATGCCGCCGTGGAGGCCACCCAGGCCAAGAGCGCGTTCCTGGCCAACATGAGCCACGAGATCCGCACGCCGATGAACGGCGTGCTCGGCATGCTGGAGCTGCTGAAGGATACCGACATGTCCCGCGAGCAATGGGATCTGGTGGAAACCGCATCGAATTCCGCCGAATCCCTGCTCGAAATCATCAACTCGATTCTCGACTTCTCCAAGCTCGAAGCTGGCAAGGTCGAAATCGAGCGGACCGAATTCAACCTGCCCGACCTGGTCGAAGAAGTCTGCGCCCTGCTGGCCGGCCGCGCCCATGACAAAGGCCTGGAGCTGAACTGCTTCCTGCCCGCGGATCTGCCCAGGATGTGGACCGGCGATCCGACCCGCATCCGCCAGGTGCTCACCAACCTGCTCGGCAACTCCGTCAAATTCACCGAAAACGGCGAGGTTTCGGTCAAGGTGATGCAGGAGGACGCGGGCGAAGGCCGGGCGGACCTGAGCTTCGAGATTCGGGACACCGGTATCGGCATCGCACCGGAGGTCCAGGAGCGACTGTTCCAGCCGTTCACCCAGGCCGACGGCTCCACCTCCCGCCGCTTCGGCGGCACCGGTCTCGGCCTGTCCATCTGCCGGAACCTGGTCGAACTCATGGGCGGAAACATCGGCCTGGAAAGCGCTCCCGGCCAAGGCAGCCGCTTCTGGTTCACGCTCCCGCTGGAACACATCGCCGGCGCGGCCGCGCCTGCCCTGCCGGACTTCTCCTACCGGCGGGTGCTGGTGGTGGATGACAACGCCACCAACCGCGTCATCCTGACCCACTATCTGACCCACTGGGGCCTGGAAGTCGACGAAGCGGACCGGGGCGATAAAGCCTTGGCCGAGCTGGAAGCCGCCCAGCGCGAAACGAGACCCTACGACCTCGTATTGCTCGATCTCCACATGCCGTACATGGACGGCTATGGCCTCGCCCGGGCCATGAACGCCAGCCCGGGTCTCAAGGACATCCCACGCCTGCTGCTGTCCTCCGGAGGCTTGAGCGGCGAAGCCGAGCTTCGGGCGCTCGGGATTGCACGCAGCCTGCTGAAACCGGTGCGGCAATCGCTGCTGTTCAACGCCATCGCGGAAGTGCTCGCCACCAAGGCCAAGGAGAAGCCCCGGCTACCCGACAAGGCGGAAGCCGTCCTGCCGGCTTATGAAGGCCGCAGGGTCCTGGTGGTGGAAGACAACCGGGTCAACCAGAAAGTGATCGTCGCCATGCTCGGCAAGTTCGGAATCGCTCCCGAGGTCGCCGACAACGGCCAGGCCGCCCTGGACCTGCTGGCCCGCTCCCGCTACGACCTGGTTCTGATGGATTGCCAGATGCCGGTGCTGGGAGGCTACGAGGCCACCGGGGAACTGCGTGGACGAGAGTTGTCAGCGGGGTCGGGACGCACGCCGGTCGTCGCGCTTACCGCCCATGCCGCGACGGGCGAGCGGGAAAAATGTCTGGCGGCCGGCATGGATGACTATCTGAGCAAGCCGATTTCCAGGGACCGGCTTGCCGAGGCCCTCGAACGCTGGCTGGGGCCCCGCACCTCCAAGGCCGCTGAACCGCAGGACCGCCCCGCGGGCACGGACGACTCCGCCCTTGCCGGTCCTTCCTGGAACAGGACCGAAGCACTGGCGCGCCTGGACAACGACGAAGGACTCCTGAAGGAAATGATCGCTCTGTGTATCGAAGAAACCCCCAAGCACCTCGCTGCGCTGCTTGAAGCGGAAAAAAACGCAGACCTGGCCGCGCTGGCCGATGCGGCGCATGCCATCAAAGGCATGGCGGGACATTTCTGTGCTGGGACTGTACGCGATCTGGCCGCGCGGCTGGAAGACCAAGCCCGGACGGCCGGGTCTGCCGCGGATACCGGGCTGATCCGGACGTTGGCCGCAGCCCTGACTAAACTATTGGATGACATGCGACCCGCCCCTTCGGTCGAGTTCCGGCAATGAAGATGGTGAAGGTAAGCCGCGATAAGCCTTAAGGCTCCCCGTTCGGGGAATCGGAAATCCCATGTGTACCGACTTCGACCTACGGAATATGCACAAGCAGAAACTGTGCGACTCCCTGCCCACCCCCTCACGCACCGCCGCCGCGATCCTGAGCCTGGCGCAGCGCGAAGACGTCACGGCGGAGGCCCTGGCGCAGCTGATCCAAACCGACCCGGCGCTCACCGGGCGAATCCTGCGCTTCGCCAACGCACCCGCCAAGGGCACGCGCCGGCCCATCGCCAGCGTGATCGACGCCATGAACCACCTCGGCTTGCAAGCCATCCGCCAATTCGCGCTGAGCCTCTCCCTCATCGACGCCCATCGGGAAGGCCGGTGCGAAGCTTTCGGTTATACGGACTACTGGAAGAAATCCCTCGCCTGCGCCGTCACGCTCCAGACGATCACCGCGCAGGTTCCGACCGTAGCTCCCAAGGAAGCCTTCACCCTGGGCCTGCTGGCCGATGTCGGCCGCCTGGCCCTGGCTACGGCCTGGCCGGAGGAATACAGCGAGTGCTTGCGGCAGGCGGACGGTGAGAAGCTCATTGCCCTGGAGCGGGAACGCTTCGCCACCGATCATGATGACCTCACCCACCTCCTGCTTACCGATTGGGGGTTTCCGCAAGTCTTCATCGACGCGCTGAAATGCAGCCACCAGGACGTAATCCAGGACGACAGCCGCACTGGCCGTTTCGCCCGCCAGGTGGCTCTGGCGCGCCGGGTCGCGAATTACCACCTCGGGGACAAACCGCAACGTGTCGCATTGTTGCCGGTGCTGCGGGCGGACGCGGAAAAATGCGGACTCGATGAGCAGGATCTGACCCACCTGCTCGGCGGCCAGGAGGCCGAATGGGGCGACTGGACCCGGATGGTCGGCATTTCCCCGGAAGATCAGGATGACGCTGCGGAGCCTTCCAGTCCGGCGCCGCAAGGGGAGGAAAAGCTGCACGTGCTGCTCGCGGACGACGACCCCATCATGCTGACCCGCCTGTCCAGACAGCTCGAAGCCGACGGGCACCACGTCGCGTCACGGCGGGATGGCGAATCGGCGCTCGAATACGCGTTCGAGCATGAACCGGAAATGGTGATCACGGACTGGCACATGAAGCCCATGAACGGCCTGGAGCTGAGCAAGGCACTGCGGGCGTCGGCGCTGGCCGGCAACGTCTACATCGTCATGCTGACCGCGAGCGAGAGCGAAGATGCGCTGGTCGAAGCCTTCGGCGCGGGCATCGACGATTACGTCATCAAACCGCCCAGCGTCAGAGTCCTCAAAGCCCGCATCCGGGCCGGCCAGCGCATCATCACCCTGCACAAGAAGCTCGCACGGGAGCGCAAGGAAATCGAACGCTACTCCTCGGAACTGGCCGCAGCCAACCGCCGTCTGGAGCTCATGGCCCACACCGACCAGCTCACCGGGCTGCCCAACCGCCGCTACGCGATGGACAGGCTGGAACAGGAATGGGCGGATGCGCGCATGTTCGGCCGTCCCTTAAGCATCATGATGCTCGACCTGGACTGGTTCAAATCCATCAACGACACCCTGGGGCACGACGCGGGCGATCAAGCCCTCGTGCATGCCGCCCGCGTCATGCGGGACACCGTGCGCACCAGCGACATCGTATGCCGGATGGGGGGCGAGGAATTCCTGATCATCACGTCGGACACCGATGGAACCGCCGCGGTCCAGACCGCCGAGCGCGTCCGCGCCGCGATCGAACGGCGGCAGCCTGGGGAACTCGCCCTCTCCCGCCCGTTGACGGCCAGCATCGGCGTCGCCGACTCCACTTCCGCCGCCGTCAGCCTGAAAGAGCTGCTGCTGAAAGCCGACGACGCCCTCTATCAGGCCAAGCAGGACGGCCGTAACGGCGTGCGGCGCGCTACGGCTTGATTTCCCCGGAATTTCAGGTGGTCTGATCCCTTTCAGACCCGCGGGTCCTCCCGGGTCGCGGCCGCCCATTCCGGGCTGAAGCCGGCGAACGCATCCGCATCGGGGACTTCCGCCACCACCGCTTCGGTAGTGAGAAAGGTGCCGGCGACCGATGCGGCTTTCTCCAGGGCCAGCCTGAGTACCTTGGCGGCGTCCCAGATTCCCTTGGCATGGAGGTCGCCGAAACTCCCGCTTTCCTGATCGTAGCCCCAGCCGGGATTCGGGTGATCCATGACCTTGGCGACGACGGCCTCCCCCGACAGCCCCGAGTTTTCCCCGATGACCCGCAGCGGCTCCGCCAGCGCCGAACGGACGATGCCGATGCCGCGCGCTTCGTCCGCGTCGCGCGCGCCGAGCTCCGCCAATGCGGGAAGGCTGCCGAGGAACCCGACGCCGCCGCCCGGCAGCACGCCCTCCTCCAGGGCGGAAACCACCGAGCGGTAGGCGTTTTCGATCCGCACCAGCCGCTCCTTCATCTCCACGTCGGTCACGCCGCCCACGCGGTAAACCGCGGATTTGCCGCTCAGGCCGATGATGCGCGCCTCGACTTCCTCGATCTCGTGCAGCCGACCGGTCGCCGAGCCCTGGCCTGGCTTGAGGGCACGGTACTGCTCGGCTTCCAGGCGCAGGCCTTCCAGGCGGGCGCGGGAGGCTTCGGTGCCCGGCGTGCCGAGCAGCGCCGTTTCGTCGGCGCTGACCACCGCCCGGCGCACCCGCCCGAGGTCTGCCAGCGTGACCCGGTCCAGCCGGTCGCCCTTGGCCTCCAGGATCGCGCGGCCGCCGGTCAATGCGGCCAGATCCAAGAGGCGGCTCGGCCGCTTGTCGCCGAACCCCGGAGCGGTGACGGCGACCGCCTTGAACACCCCGCGCACGTGATTGAGCAGAATGCCGGCCAGGGCTTTCTCGTGGACGCGGTCGGCGGCGATCAAAAGACTGCCGCGGGCCTCGGTGACTTCCTCCAGCAGCGGCACCAGATCGATGAAATCGCTTACCTCCATGTCGGTCATCAGCAGGTACACGTCTTCGAGTTCGGCCAGTTGCCGGCCCCGGTCGGTCACGAAATAGGGCGACAGATAACCCTTCTCCCAGCGATAGCCGTCGACGACGTCGAGCACGTCTTCGCGCCGCTGCCCCAGCTCGACCGACACGGCGCCGTGGACGCCGACCGCCCCCAGCGCTTCCAGCAGCAGCCGCCCCACGCCGGGCTCGTTCTTGGTCGCCGCAGCGGCCACCCCCAGAATGAGCGACTCCTGTTCGCCGCGCCAGGCCCGGGCCCGGATGTCCTCGGTCACGCAGGCGACGGCACGGTCTATGCCGCGCTTGAGCGCGATGGGATCGGCCCCGGCGGCAAGGCTCTTGAACATCTCCCTGGCGATATGGCGGGCCAGCACGATGGCGGTGGTGGTGCCGTCCCCCGCTTCCCGTGACATGGCGCCGGCGACGTCCCGCAGCAGCCGGGCGCCGAGATTGGCGACGCGGTCCTTGAGCACGATGGAATTCGCCACCGTGACGCCGTCCCTGGTCGAAACCGGGGGCAGGCCGTCGGCCCGGTGCTGGATCATGACGCTGGGGCCGGTCGCGCCCAGCGTCGGCATCGCCGCGCGGGCGAGAATCTCGATGCCCTGCATCATGCGCTGCCGCGCGTTCCCTTTGTAAACCACTTCCTTCGCCATGTTGAGTCGACTCCAGTCAGGATTGATTTTTCCGCGCCCCGGGGGATAGATGGCGCATGTAGGCTTCCCCGGCGTTGGCGCGGCTGGTGCGGGCGCGCTTGAGGCGGGACCAGATCCACACCAGTTCGCGGTCGCGGAAGTCCATGGTCCGCTTGAGCTCCCATTCTTCCTCCGGCGTGAGGACGTGGTCCCAGTACTCCTTGAGTTCGGCGACCCGGAAGGTGCCCAAGGATGCCGCGAGCCCCTTTTCCTTGCGCGCGAGCTCCTGGATGCTGGCATCCAGCTGCTCGATCATTTCGCGCAGGAACTGGGGCGGGAATGGCTCGGTGCTCACGGCGCTTCCCCGGTTCAGGCCGCACCGGACGGCAGGAATTTTTCGAAAAAGACCCGATCGCCGGGAATGCCGTGGCTGCGCGCCACTTCGCAGGCGGCATCGATCATGCCCGGCGGGCCGCACAGGTAGATGTCCGGCCGGGCGTTGCTGGCCTCCAGGTCTTCCCGCAATGCGTCGATGGGCGAGCCCTGCTTGCCGTCCCAGTCGGCGCCCGGTTTCCAGACGCAAGCCTTCACGGTGAGATTGCGCATGGATTGTTGCAGGGACTTCAGCTCGTCGATGTAGAACAATTCCGGCTCCGTGTTCACGCCGAAATAGATGCGGGTTTCGTTCGGCGCGGTCCACTCCCGCATCTGCCGCACCATCGAGACCACGGGCGCCAGCCCGGTTCCGCCCGCCACGAAATAGCGTGGCGCCATGCCATGCTCTCTCAGTCCGAACACGCCCAGCGGCCCTTTGACCGCGAGCACTTGGCCGACGCGCGCGTCGTTGCGCAGGTAGTCCGAAAACCGCCCGTCCGGCAGCACGCGGATCAGGAACTCCAGGCGGCCTTCCGGATTGGGAATGTTCGCCGGCGAATAGGCGCGGGAAACGTCGGTGCCGGGAATGGTCAGCTCCATGAACTGGCCGGGTTCGAATTTCACGCCTCGGTTGCCGCACTCATCCGGCCGCCTCTGCAGCAGGAACTGGACGGTGTTGGAAGAAACCCAATTGACCGCGACCACTTCCGCTTCGAAGCTGCCGACCTCGCCGTAACTGATCCGGCAATGGGTATAGGGCAGCTCGATTTCCAGATCGGTCTTCGGATAGGTCCGGCACAGCAGGACCAGCCCGTCTTCCTCCTCTTCCGGGGGCAGGGCCTGAACGCTGCACCCCCGAAGGTCGCAGTCCCCTTCCGTGCACAAGGCCTTGCAGGTCGCGCAACCGCCTTCGCGGCAGGACGACATCAGGAAGATGTCCTGGCGCAGGGCAGCGGTGATGACGTCCTCGTCCGAACGACATTCGAAACGGAGCGATTCGCCGTCCTCCGTGACCGCCGTGATAGTGTGAACTCTGTGCATAAACTTACCTGTTCAATGTCGAACCCCGCCGGTCCGGCCCTCTTCCGGAGCGCGTTGTTCGGTCATGCCAAAATAATTCAGTACATGCGTCACGGCGCGGATCGACGATTCCAGGCTGATCGAGCAGCCTTCCTGAACGACCATTTCCTCCCGGACGATGACCCACCGCCACATGAAATCGAGATCCTTGGCATAGGCCGCATAGGTCTCGTCCCGCTTGAGCAGATGCCAGTCCGCGGACGGGAAGAAACCGGCCTTGAGCCTTGGTTCCTCGAACCATTCGTCTGCTTCCCCCGGAAATGGCTGAAATGCCGATTCGACCATGGTGATTTCCTTACGAAAGATGGAGAAGCGCGCGGCGAACCGGCGCGCCCCTTGAAAACCAAAAGCCCCGGGTCGGACCGCTTGGCCGGCCCGGAGCGGCATCCCTGCCCGCCTCGCCTTCACGGCATTGCCGTAAAGTCTAGGTTGAGACCTCCTCCGGTCAGTGCGGCGCCTGCAGGTGCACCACCCGCACGCCGCGCTGCTTGCGCAGCTCTTCCAGCGGCGTGTCGTAGTAGTTCAGGTTGCGCAGCTCCATCAGCCGGGTTCCCAGTTGGCGTTCGCCGTCCAGGAAATAATTGACCGGCATGATCGGGGGCTTGTAGGCTTGGCGGAAGCCGATGTGGATCTTCTCCGCTTCCCACTTGTCCTTGGCTCCTTGCATCTTGGCGACGGTGCCGTCCAGAACGGCCTTGGCGTCCTCGCCGAAAGCGGTCTTGTGGCGGAAGTCCGCCTCGCTGAAGGCGTGTGCCTTGAGGACGGCGACCTTCTCCTCGAGCTTGGCCTCGATCCAGAGGTAGTCGTTGTCCAGCTCGTAGCTGTTGCGGAACGGCGTGCTGTGGTCGATCCTGAACTGCTTCAGCATCTCTGCCGCCTTCTCCAGGGTGTTGAGCTGCGCGATCCTGTTCACCCAGGCGTCGCGGGTGTCGTTGCTGTGTATGCCCATGTCGATCTCCTTATTCGTGATAGTCTTCGAGCTTCCGGTCCAGGCCCATCAGTTCACTGGTGATGGTGAACTTGTTGCCGAGGGTGTAGGCCCGGCCGATGGTGGAGGAAACGTCGACCAGGAAGTCATAGACGTTGTAGGAGCGGCCCAAAAGCTCGGTCAGCTCGTCGCAGTCGACTTCGATCTTGCCGTTGGCCTTGATCCACCAGTAGCCGGCCCGGTCTTCCACGTTCACCGTCGGATTGACGTTCTTCTTGTAGTCCGTCAGAAGAATCTCCTCGATGAAGGTGTTGATCTCGTCCGATTTCTTGAGGACCAGAACGACCGTGTCGCTCTCGTGGACCACCTGGTTTTCGTCGGCAAAGAACTGATCGGCAAAATCCTTGCCTTTCAAACCCATGATGCCGGCGTCGTATGCGTTGCTGCTTACGCTCATCGTGATACCTCCTATTTCAGTCCTGCCAAAACCGCGTTGACGATCTGGTCGCGGTCCGCCTTGAAGTCGATCCTGCTGGCGTAGTCCTCGATCCAGTCGTCGACGACCCGGTACAAGGAAGCGGTGATTTCTTCCTTGTCAGTGGTGCCGACCGGCAGCTTCGCGAACAGCCCCATGAAGTCGCGCAGTGCCCCGATGGTGGGCTCCAGCCACTTTCCGGTCCAGTTGCGCATCACCGTACGGTTGTAGTCGCCGAATTCCGGATCGTCGCCCAGGGTGGTGTAGTACAGGTCCTGCACGCCTACCTTGGTGATCTGGAAGTAGGTCTGGGCCTGGTTGATGAAGAACGGCGTCAGGTTGTCACCGAACCGCGGCGCCAGCCGCTGGAAGAACTCGCGGCGGACGAACTGGCCGAACAGCGAGTCGTAGACGGCATGAACCGAGAAGGCGCTTTCGTTCCAATCGAACACCTCCTGCCACAGTGCCTCCACCGCCAGGCGAGCCCCCTTGTAGATGCCGCCCGTGGTCCATTCGGCCTTCGGCACCGCGGTGGATTCGTCGAATCCGGGCACGATCTTGGCCAGGAAACCGCGCTCCAACTGGATCATCTGGGCCAAGTCGATCTTGTCGAAGCCCCAGAAAGTAATGCTGACCCGAGTCACATCCGACAGCGCCTCGCGGGAAGCCTGCGAATGGGCGTTGAACAACCCGTATTCGTTGTACAGGAACGCGCCCCAGTACTTGTCGATGAACTCGTCCCGCCAAGTCGGGTCCATGGACCGGATCTGGCCGTCGGCGGAATAGCCCTGCAGGAAGCGGTCGGTGTAGCGCCATTCCTCGGCCTTGTCCTTGACGTAAGGCGCGTGCCAGCGGCGCAGCGGGTCGCGGTGCCTGAACCAGTCGACGGTGCGCAGTTCCGTGGTCTCGTTGCCCCAGGACGGGCGGCCGCCGTGGAACTTCTGGGTCCAGTCGCCCCAGTCCAGGCCGCCGGCGATCCAGTCGGCGTTGGGCTGAGCGTACACGGTCAGGGCTTCGTATTCCGTCAGACGCCGCCAGCGCGGGGTGACGAAATAGCCCATCTTGTTGTTGCTATCCAGCGGAGCTTCGGGAAGCGCCTTCAGGATGACGGCCGCCATTTCCGGATCGGTCAATCCGCGGCGTCTTTCTCCTAACATGCTCATATCAATGTTCCTTTAGTTTGATGTTGATCGGGCGACTGCGTGACCGGACCCCGCCCTGGGACGGAGCCCGATGCGCGATCACTGGAATGCCTTCACCGGATTCCGGAAGACGCAGTTCAGACGCTTGATGTCGTCCAGCGTCCACAGCTTGTCGCCGCGCACGTGCGGCTGCGCGATCAGGGTCTTGCCGTCGCTGCGCAGGCCGTGCAGTTGGGCGATCACTTCCGACAGCTCCATGCCTTCGTACTGTTCGAAGATGTTCTGACACTCGTAGCGCTCCGGCTCGGCCAGCCACATGCGCTCACCCCATTGGTCGCTGAAGGTGTGCATCTGGCCGTTGTACTCGTGCACGCGCAGGGTGCTGGCGCCTTTGGCGAGGCTCGGGCAGAACGGCACCTGCGACACCCGGTCGATGTAGATCGGATGGTTGTTTTCGATGAACCACATCAGCGGAATGAAGCCCGAAGCCGGATCCTCGCAGCCGCGGGCGCGCCATTCCTCGTAGATCTTGCCGTAGTGGTCGTACCAGCCCGGGTAGTTGGCTTCGAACCAGGCCATTTCCTGGCTGTCCGGCAGGGCCAGGCGGAAGAAGCCGGTCGGCCACAGCGCGTAGGCCAGCAGGAACAGGTCGTGGTGCGCCCAGTAAGCGTCCTGCTTGGCGTCCTTGAGGCTGCGCGGCGATTCCACGCCGTACTTGCCCAGACGGCCGATCCAGATGCCGCCCCAGTCCTCGTACACCCAGCGGTTCCAGGTCTTGACCCAGGGCTCGACCTTGAACTTGGAACCGTACTCGAACAGCATGCCCAGCGCCGGCGTGAAGTACTTCTGCTGGGTCCAGAAGGCGTTGTTCAGATCGGTATTGAGGTATTTGGCGGAGGCCGGATCGTTGGCGATGGACACCACGGTCTGGTAGCCGTTGGCCATGTGGCGCAGTTCGTCGGTTTCGATCGACAGGAACACCGTCGGGGTGATTTCGTCGCCGTTGGCGGCGGCCCATTCGGTCACCGCCACGATCAGCGGGTTGGTGAAGCAGGCTTCGCCCACCAGCTGCAGGTTGATGGAGCACTCCACCGCGTCGCCGGAGATGAAGCCGTCCGAGAACACCCGCTTCATGCCCTTCCACAACGGGCCGATGGTGCGGGTGCGGCGGGCGTCGTTGTGGCCGGCCGGATCCTGACCATTCTTGGCGAAGTAGTAATTGACGTAGGCGCATTGGTGGGTGTGCCGGATTTCGTCCAGCACCTGGGCCAGATAGCCGTTCTTCTGCTCGGCGGACTGGGCGGAGTCCCACAGCATTCCGCTGGCGGCGATGGCGTTGTACTCGCCCACTTCCAGGAAGTTCGAAACCACCTTCATGGTCTCGTTCCACTTAGGGTGAACGCGGTGGCCAGCGTTCAGACGGGTCAGCGCATCCTGCAGGCTGCCGAACTGGCGTTCGTCCTTGACGGCCTCCATGCGCGCATATTCCTTGGCGATCAGCTTGAACTGTTCCTTGGTCTCGTTCGCCATCTTGTACTTGGTGGCGTACTTGGTCCGGTTGTTCTTGAAGTCCCAGTTGAAGCTCTGGAGCCAGCGGTGCACTTCCTGTGCATTCACGCTGGCCGGTGCCCGATTGGCAGCCAGCGCGTCCGTCGCGGCTTTGGTTGCGGTGCTAAGTGCCATTGCTTGTTTCCTCCGAAACATTTCTATGAATGATGAATGCCGGCGACGTCACGGGACACCGGACATACGACCTCCGACGAGGTCGTGACAAACTAGTGACAGGAATCGTGCCAACTTTTCGCTCAGGCCAGAGATACAGGTATATCAATACCTTGAAGCGACGACAGGAATATCCAGCTACGGCCGCCTTGAATGGATGATGTGTCCGATAACGCTACACCTGTCCGATCTCCGGACAGTTATCGGACATAATGATTCAGTTCGACCCAGCGAAGGGCTAGCCATCGATACTCGACCATGAGACATTTCGCCGCATTCAACGAAATTCCGTTCTATGGAAAAATTGGGCAACGCAGAATTTGCCTTACTCGACAAGCACAATACAGGCCGCTCTTCTATACCAAAAACCTTCAGGCGAATAACCATGACAAAATATGCCATAGAGCGTACGCTTCCGGGCGCCGGAAACCTTTCGCACGATGAGTTGCGCCCAAGGGAATGAACGCCATCCTCAGTCCCGCTGGGGCGACCGAAATGACGCATCCGCCCGCCTATGGGGACTTGAGGTCGGAACTCCTGAGCCTGATCGACGAGCTGGCGGAAAACCTTCCCGGCGCTCTACGCCCCGCCCTCGCCCTGCGCGACAAGCTGCAGGCGGGGCAGTTCGACGTCCTGACGGTCGGCCAGTTCAAGCGCGGCAAGACCAGCCTGATCAACGCGCTGCTGGGTGAAAGCCTGCTGCCCACGGCGGCGGTGCCGCTGACCTCGGTGGTGACCATCCTCACATACGGCGAGACGCACCGGGTCACCGTCCGTCCGCTGGACGGCGGCCCCTTCGACATTCCCCCGGATGCGCTCGCGGATTACGTCACCGAACCGGGCAATCCCGGCAACGGGAAAGGCGTGCGGGAGGTGCTGATCCGGACGCCCTCGCCCCTGCTGAGAAACGGCGTGCGCATCGTGGACACACCCGGCGTCGGCTCCGTATTCCGCCACAATACCGATACCGCCTACGCCTGGCTGCCGCAGTGCGATGCGGCTCTGTTCGTCCTCTCCGCCGACCAGCCGGCGAGCGAAGCAGAACTGGAATTCCTGCACGAGGTCCGGAAGTACGCCGGCCGCATCTTTTTCCTGCTGAACAAGATCGACATCCTGCGGGAAGCCGACACCGCCGAGATCGAGCGATTCTCCCGCCGCGTGCTGGCCGAGGCGCTGGGCGCGGATGTCCGCATCTTTCCCGTCTCCGCGGCACAGGCACTCATGGGAAAAGCCGCCAATGATCCCGCACGGCTGGAGGCGAGCCGCCTGGCGGTCTTCGCCGAGGCGCTCGAACGCTTCCTGATGGAGGAAAAGGGGGCCATGCTGCTCGATGCCGCGGCCTCCGGCCTCGCGCGTCTGATCGCCCGGATGCGCCTGGAAACCGAGCTGGAACGGAACTCCTTGGCCCTGCCGATAGCGGAGCTGGACGAAAACATCGCCCGGTTTGCCGCCCGCCGGGCGCAGGCGGAGCGCGAACTGGGGCGGCTCGACGGGCGTCTGCGGCAGGAATTCCGCCTGCTGTCCGACGGACTTTTCAAGGGCGATATCGAGCGCCGGCTCGGGGAATTGAGATCAAGCCTGGGCAGGAGATTCGACGGACGGGTCCTCGCCCAGGACCATCAGACCCCGAAGGATTTCGACGAGAACCTGGAAACCTTCGTCCGGGAGGAAGTCGCGGAGGCGTTCTCCGGCTGGCGGGAGGCGGTGGAAAAGCAAGGCGCGGCGGCGGTCGCGGAAATCGCCGAAGAATTCAATCTCGGCATCGACCAAACGATCGCCGACCTCCAGGGCTTCGCCAGCGGTCTTTTCCGGCTTGCCGTGCCGGCCGCCGCCCCGGAAACACGCTGGCCGGAGAAACCGCACGCCGGCTTCCGTCCCGCCGGCGAACCCGTGGGGCTGGAGCTGCTCGCGGAACAGGCGCTGAAACGGGCGCCGGATCTGGTCGCGCCGCGCTTCCGAAGGCTCAAGACCCTGGCCGAGCGCTGGGCCAGGCACGGCATCGTCCGGCGGCGCAGACGCCAGTTGGCCGAAGCGGTGGAGATGCTGGCCGGCCGCATCCGCAGCGACTTCCGGCGGCGCCTGGACGCAGCGAGGGAGGAACTTTCGGCCAGCTTGCGCCGGCGCCTGGAGAACGTGGCGGACGGCCTGGAGCAGGCCTTGGCGCGGGGTGCCGCGGAACGCTCGCAGGCCTCGGGCGAGGCGGGCCCGCGGCTTCAGCGGCTCGAAGCGCAGTTGGCGTTGCTGGACGGCCTCGACGAGCGCATCCAGGCCTTCCGCTCACGGGCAGCGGCGCAGGCCCGAACTTAACCGCTCTTCTCGACTGGCATCTTCACGTCCAGCGTCCCAGTCGAACAGTGCAGGCGGACGCTGACACAGTCCCCCTCGTGAAAATCTCTGGCAGGTCTTATCAGCATCAGATGGCGCTCGCCCGACTTGATGGCGAGCGTGCCGTGCGGCGGCACGGTCAGCGAACCATCCACCGTCATCCGGATCAGCCCGTCCCGCCGCACCAGCGAATGGAATTCCACCGCCGAGAAATCCGGGCTGTCGGAGCGGCGGATGACGAGCGGCGCATCCCCGGCGTTGCGCAGCGTCGCGAATCCGGCGAGGACGCTGGCGCCGGGCGGAGATTCCATCACCCTGGCCTCTGAAACTTCCAGCCCTTCGCAGGCATGGCCCGGCATGGCGACCAAAGCCAAGGCGCCGCAGAGGATACGAACGGTCATCATCGAGCAACCCATTTCCTGAGTATCGTTCCGAGATCGGCGGCCAGCGTTTCGGCCCGGAACGGCGGAGTCAGATAGCCGGCCAGGCGCGCCTTCGGATCAAGCAAAATCAGCTCGGCGGAATGATCGATGCCGTAATCCTCGCCTTCCGGGGCGGGACTCCTGACGAACACGAAGCCGAGCTGGCGCCCCAGCGCCGTCAGCGCATCCACCGGGCCGGTGGCCGCCCGGAAGTCCTTGTCGAAGTAACGCACGTAGCGCCCCAGAGGGTCCGGCGCGTCGCGTTCGGGATCGACCGACACGAAGAGCACCGCCAGCCGCGCGCCGGCGCCGCCGAGCCTGGCCTTGGCGGCCTTGAGCTGGGACAGCGTGGTTGGACAGACGTCGGGGCAGTGGGTATAGCCGACGAAGACGACGGTCCAGCGGCCGAGCAGGCCGGCCCGCGTGAACGGCTTGCCGTCCTCGCCGGTCAGTGCGAAATCGGCTATCGCTCGCGGCTGGGGCAGCAGCGTGCCGGATACCAGCGGGCGGGCGCGCTCCGCCTGTTCCCGCCATGCCAGCATGCCCAGGGGCAGCGCGACCGCCGCAATCATTGCGATCGCTGCGATCCGAACGGTGCCGCCATGGGTGAAGACTCCATTCGACCTCATCTGCCGGGTTCGCCCGGCTTCGAGACATGTTAGCTCAAGATGCCTATTGTTCTTCCGAAGCTGCTTATCGCTTGCCATTCTCCGTAAACTCAGTGCGCGGCGGTCGAGCGCGCCCAATACCATGCGGAGGTAAGGCTGCGCAAGGGCGCCGCGGATGATCGAAAGTTTTTCAACCTCCAGATGTCAGCGGATGACGCTCACGCCAGCAGCGGCGCGATCAGCACGGACACCAGACCCATCAGCTTGATCAGCGGATTGAGCGCCGATCCCGCCGCCTCCTTGCAGGCGGTTCCGACCCGATCGCCGGTCAAGGCCGCGCGGTGCGCATCCGAATCACTGCCGCCGTACATGCCGTCCTCGATGTACCGCCTCGCGCTGTCCCAGGCGCCGCCGCCGCTGCTCATGGCGAATGCCTGGAACAGGCCGGTGACGATGGCGCCGACCAGCATGCCGCCCAGTGCCTCCCGGCCGCCGCCCAGCCCGACGAGGAGCGGAACCGTCAGGGGAGCCAGCACCAGGATCAGCGTCCGCTTGAATGCCGCGCGCACCGCGGCGTCCGCCCAGCGTCCGTGAGAGCCCAGCCGGGCCGTTTCGGCGGAAGCGCTGCCGACCGCCCCGAGCGAGACCGAACCCAGCAGATAAGGCATCAGGCCGCCAACGAACAAGCCGGTCAGTACGACCGGATCGGACAGGTTCAGCGCCAGGGGAACGCTGAAGCACCTCGAATACTCGGCGAACAGGGCAAGCATCGCCAAGCCTCCGGCCCCCACGGCATAACCCTGCACCACCGGGCGCGTCGCTTGGCCGGCGGCATCCAGGGAAGCCGTGGCCTGACGCACCTCATCCGGCAGACCAGCGGTTTCGGCGATCCCGTGCGCGGCCTCGGCGGCGATGCCGTAACCGTCGATGGCGACCATGACGCCGCCGAGCGAAGCCATCGCGACGGCGGCAAGCCCCACCGCGAACAAGCCCGCCCCTTCGTGGCCCGAAAAGCCTCCGCCGAGATAGTAGGGGCCGACGAAAGCCGCGCACAGAATGGCGATGGACCATCCGGTGGATTTCAGTCCCGCGGCCAGACCGGCGACGACGTTGGCCGCAGGGCCGCCGCGCGAGACCGCCGCGATGCGCCTGGCGAAACCGAAGCTCTTCGAGGTGTGATATTCCGCCGCGATGATGTTCAGGCCGGCCAGCGCCAGACCGGTGCCGGCCGCGGAGAGCAGGTTCAGCACGCTGAAGGCGGGCTGGACGGCGGGCAGGCCGAGGAACCACTGGGACGCATAATAGAGCCCCACGCCGGCCAGGATCACGGTGACGACCACGCCTCGGTACAAGGCGCCCACGAGGTAGCGGCTCTTGCCCAGGCGCACGAAGCAGGCGCCCGCCAGGGAAGCCGCCAGGACGAGGCCGGCAACCAGCAAGGGGAACTCCACCCAGGGGCTGTCGGGGCCGAAGACGCTTCGGGCCAGCAGCATCGCGGCCACCAGCGCCAGGGTGATGGTTTCGAACACATCGGCCGCGGTTCCGGCCCCCTGGCCGGCATTGGCGCCGACACCTTGCCCGATGGCTGCGGCCTCGTTCTCCGCTTGTCCCGCGAAGCCGCCATCGGCGCCGCCCACGGCCTTCGCCCAGACCCCGCCGACAGTCCTGGCGAACACGCTCATCAGCGAACCGCCCAGCGCCAGTCCCAGCAGACCGCCGTGCACGTCATCCGGCGTCCCCATGGACAGCGCGAGGGCGTAGTAGCCCGCCACGGCCGACAGTGCGAGGCCGGCCACCAGGAGTCCCATGGCCGTCCCGCTCCGGAACGCCGTCGCTAGCGCCGCGCCCAGCCCCCCGCCCGCCGCTTCGGCGGTGCGCGCTTCGGCCCGCATCGAGATCGCCAAGCCGATGTAACCCGCCAGCGCCGAAGCGACGACCCCGGCGATGAAGCCATTCGCGGTCCAGGCGCCGAGCTTGGTCAGGGCCAGCGCCAGAAGGCTTCCGACCACCGCCACGGCGAAGTACTGTCGTTTTACGAACGCCCTGGTGCCCTCCTGGATCGCTCTCGCCACCGCCTGGATGTCCGGGGAGGCGGCCCCCTTCCGCAAGACTCCGCCCGCATTCAACAGCGCGCAGACGACTCCCGCCGCCCCGCTGCCCAAGGCAAACACCACGATATTGCTCACATTCATTCCATACGCTCCCGTCGGTTCGTTGATATACGATACGAATTGGCCGCCACGCATGCGGCGTCTGATTCCATCGCCATAGTCAGTATATAAACACGGCCCAATCGTCATGAGCCCGTCTATAACAGGCAGCAGAGTATGGCAGATATCCACTATGGGAGGATGCGGCAAATTGTCCTGCGGCATTTTGCCATATTCACCTCATCGCTCCGATCGTGTCAGCATCCTGCGCCTTGAGATAACCGAAGGCAAAATATATGGAGTTACTCGAATCTGCCGCTGAGAACCCCATAGGAATTTCTCCCTATGGAAGCTTGGCGAATTTCCATGAAGCACCGTACCAGCAACACCACAGGGAGATAAATTACCACCATGGATAATTCAACTGAGATACTCGGACTTTATCCCACCTGGTACCAGCCCCCGTAGGTCGGAACCGTCTTTTGGGTTCCGACATCTTGGACCGGGCGCAATCCCCTGCGGAAATCAGAACGGGTTGCGCGATGGGTCGGCGTGGGTCTTGGCGTTGACGCCATGCAGCCGGAACCCGATGAAGCCGGTTCCGGCCTACGAGCCCTGAGCCGCTCAGGCTGATGACCTGCGATGCGACCGTCGCGAAATACGGCGACCTGATGCTGCCGGTCTGAGGCGCTAAGCTCCCAATAGCTCCGCCGCCAGCCTGGCCGCCTGGCCGCGTACCTCCGGCACCGCCGTGGTTTCCCACAAACGCCCTTTCTGCGGCGGCCCGAGCGTGAACAGGAACTCGGACGCGGCACCTTCCGCATCGACCAAGGCCCCGTTGTCGGCGACATCCAACCCCAGCGCCAAGGGGTCCGGCCGGATCAGCCGCCGCCCGAGCAGATCCTTGACCAGGGGACTGTCGAGCCTGCGGTAATCGCTCTCCGAACCCGAACAGTTCACGACCGCATCGACGTTTAACACGTAGCTCTGATCGCCGCCCCGCGGCCGGATGACGACTTCGACCTGGCCGCCTTCGTCGCGGAAGCTGAGGATGCGCCCCACGTGGCGGACCAGTTGGGCGGACTCCAGCATCGCATCCAAGCGGGCCGCGATGCCCGGCGCCAGCCGGTGGCGGTGGCAATCCCAGAAGGTGCGCAGATGGCGCAGGAAGCGGCGCTGCTCGGAGAGTCCGAGACCCTTCCATAGCGTCTGGGTCATGGGCCGCAGCGCGTCGATCGCGGGACGCCAGTCGGCACCGGTGTCGCGGATGAAAGCGCGGATCGTGTGCAGGCCGTTGCGGACCGCCCCCAGGTCACCGGAGGGCTCGATGCCGAACGCCGCCGGCGCACCCGGTTTGTGGCGCTGAGGCCACAGACCGCGTCTCGAAACGACGTGGATGGCGCCGCGGTACCCGGCCTGATTCAGGGTGATGGCCCAGTCGACCATGGTGAGGCCGCTGCCCACCAGGAGGCAGGATTCGGTAGGGATGAGTTTCTCCAACACCTCTGGCGCCCAGGGATCGCCGTGATAGCGGGCGCTGCGGTAAAACGCGGCATCGGCGCCGGACGGATCGCCGGGGCGGAAATTCCCCAGAGCAAGCACGACGCGGTCGGCCCGGAGCCGCGCGCCGGAGGCCAGCCGGAGACCGACGCCTCCCTCCTCGACCTTCAAGGAAGCAACCTCGTCGATCCGGCGCTCCAGGCACACGCCGGATGCCGCGCCGCGCTCGGCCTCGTCCAGCACTTGGGCGACGTAGTCCCCGTAAGCCCGGCGCGGCAGATAGGCGGCGGCCGTCACTTCGCTGACGCAGGCGCAGTCGAGCAATTCGGCCGCCCGGTCCTGCGCCCAGCGCAGGAAATGCTCCCGGTCGTCGGGATACGCGCTCATGTTCCCGGCGGGCACGTTGAGGAGGTGGCAGTCCTCGGTGGTGCTGTAGGCCACGCCGCGGGCGAAGCGGCTGCGCTCCCGCTCGATCAGATGGATCGTCAGCGGCGCCTTGGCCCTGGACAACAAGTGCGCGGCCACCAGGGTGCCGCTGAAGCCGGCGCCGACGATGGCGATGGTTTGGGGTGGGGAAGCAGGTTTCATGGATCGCTCGCTCAGAGTGCGAAAACGGCGCCGGCTGCGGAACAGCCGGCATCGATCGAATGACACGAGGCTGTATATTAGCATATTCTTATTATCTCGTCGCCGATCCAGGATATCCCGGAGTGCGCCCCGTTATGTTTTAACTTTCAGGAATATAAATAGCATCGTTAATTCTTTAGCCATATAAATAAGCTCGGATAAACTCGCGCCAAACCACAGGCTTTCCCGGACCGAAAACGAACATGAGGAGTTACCGCCAACACAGCGTCCTGCCCGGCTTTCCGCTGGCGTTGGGCTTCACCCTGCTCTATCTCAGCCTGATCGTGCTGATCCCACTGTCGGCGACCTTCCTCAAGAGCGCCACCCTGGGCTGGAGCGGGTTCTTCGAAGCCGTCACCACGCCGCGCGTGCTGGCCTCCTACAGGTTGACCTTCGGCGCCGCCTTCGCCGCCGCTGCCATAAACGCCGTCATGGGCCTCTTGGTAGCCTGGGTACTGGTGCGCTACGAATTCCCCGGACGCAAACTGGCCGACGCCTTCGTCGACCTGCCCTTCGCCCTGCCCACCGCCGTCGCCGGTATCGCCCTCGCCACGCTGTATTCCAGCAAGGGCTGGGTCGGGCAGTTCGCGGCCCAGGCGGGATTCAAGATCGCCTTCACCCCCTTGGGCGTCACCATCGCCCTGACCTTCATCGGCCTGCCCTTCGTGGTGCGGACGGTGCAGCCGATCCTGGAAGACCTGGAACAGGAGCTGGAAGAGGCGGCGGCCAGCCTGGGCGCCACCCGCGGGCAAACCTTCCTCAAGGTGATCCTGCCGACCCTCTCGCCCGCCCTGATGACGGGATTCGCCCTGGCCTTCGCCCGCGGCGTCGGCGAATACGGCTCGGTGATCTTCATCGCCGGCAACATTCCGCTGGTCTCGGAGATCACCCCCCTGCTCATCATCACCAAGCTGGAACAGTACGACTACGCCGGCGCCACCGCCCTGGCCGTCTCCATGCTGCTGGTGTCCTTCGCCCTCCTGTTGGCCATCAACCTGCTGCAATGGTGGACCCAGAACCGGCGCGGCTCGCGCATTTAGAACCCGAACGCCACGACCGAACCCAAGCCATGTCCGCACAGACGCTCACTTTCGCCTCCCACGTTCACCACGTCCATAACGCCGCCCGCGGGGAAGCGCCCTGGGTCCGCTGGTCGTTGACCGCCGCCGCGCTGGCCTTTCTCGCACTGTTCCTGCTGATGCCACTGGCATTGGTATTCGTCCAGGCCTTCTCCAAGGGCTGGGAGACCTACGTTTCCGCGCTGGCGGACCCGATGGCGCTGGCCGCGATCAAGCTCACCCTGCTGGTCACCCTGATCGCGGTGCCGCTCAACACGGTGTTCGGCGTGGCCGCGGCCTGGGCCATCGCCAAGTTCGAATTTCCCGGCAAGAACCTGCTGACCACCCTGATCGACCTGCCGTTTTCGGTGTCCCCGGTGGTCTCCGGCCTGATCTACGTGCTGCTGTTCGGCATGCAGGGCTGGCTGGGGCCCTGGCTGGCCGAACACGACATCAAGCTGATCTTCGCGGTGCCCGGCATCGTGCTGGCCACGATCTTCGTCACCGTGCCGTTCGTCGCCCGCGAGCTGATTCCGCTGATGCAGGCACAGGGCAGCGAAGAGGAAGAAGCCGCGCTGGTGCTGGGCGCCTCGGGCTGGCAGACCTTCCTGCACGTCACCCTGCCCAACATACGCTGGGGCCTCTTGTACGGGGTGATTCTCTGCAATGCCCGGGCGATGGGGGAATTCGGGGCGGTGTCGGTGGTGTCCGGCCATATCCGCGGAGCGACCAACACGATCCCGCTGCATGTGGAAATTCTTTACAACGAATACAACAGCGCCGCGGCCTTCGCCGTCGCCTCGCTCCTGGCGATGCTGGCGCTGGTTACGCTGGCGTTGAAGAGCGGCCTGGAGTGGCGGCTGGCCCAGCAGACCGACGCCGCCAAAGATAAAGAATGAATCGAGACTTTAGCCGACCATGAGCATCGAAATCCGCAACATCACCAAATCCTTCGGCGGCTTCCAGGCCCTCAAAGGCATCGACCTGACCATCGGTTCCGGCGAACTGGTGGCCCTGCTCGGCCCCTCCGGCTGCGGCAAGACCACGCTGCTGCGCATCATTGCCGGCCTGGAGGCCGCCGACAGCGGACAGATCCTGTTCCACGGCGAGGACACGACCCACCGTCACGTCCGCGAGCGCCAGGTCGGCTTCGTATTCCAGCACTACGCGCTGTTCCGGCACATGAGCGTGTTCGAGAACATCGCCTTCGGCCTCCGCGTACGCCCGCGCAGCCAACGCCCGCCCGAGGCCGAAATCCGGCGGCGGGTACACGAGCTGCTGGAACTGGTCCAGCTCGACTGGCTGGCCAACCGCTATCCGGGCCAGCTCTCCGGCGGCCAGCGCCAGCGCATCGCCCTGGCCCGAGCGCTGGCGGTGGAGCCGAAGGTCCTGCTGCTGGACGAACCGTTCGGGGCGCTGGACGCCAAGGTCCGGAAAGACCTCAGGCGCTGGCTGCGGCGGTTGCACGACGAGCTGCACATCACCTCCGTGTTCGTGACCCACGACCAGGAAGAGGCGCTGGAAGTGGCCGACCGGGTGGTGGTGCTGAACGCCGGCCAGATCGAGCAGGTCGGCTCGGCGGACGAGGTCTACGACCATCCCGCCACCCCGTTCGTCTGCCAGTTCATCGGCGACATCAACCTGTTCCACGGCCGGGTGCATGACGGCCGGGCCCACATCGGCGAGACGGTGATCGAGCTGCCTGGCGTGGCGGAATCGGACGCGGAGCGGGCATTGTTCTTCGCCCGCCCCCACGAAATCGAAATCGGCGGCGACGGCGAAGGCATCAGCGCCGTCGTCCGGGACATCCGCCGGCGCGGCAACGCAGTGCGGGTGGAACTGGAGCGCAAGGACGGCCAGGGCGCCGTCGAAGCCGAACTCAGCCGCGAAGCATTCGGGCGCCACGCGATCAGGCACGGCGACGAGGTGGTGATCCAGCCCCGCCGGGTCAGGGTGTTTCAGCCTTAGTTAGGCTCGGCCGGCGCGCCCAAGCCGGCCAATTATCCGAAATTCCTCTGTTGGGCTTTCCAGGAACCTATCGGGATCGTAGGGCGAATAAGCGTAGCGCATCCGCCAAATTCAGCTTCGCTGCTCTTCGAGTCAGCTCCGCTGCTCTTCGAGTCGGCGCGGAGGTGGATGCACTACGCTTATCTACCCTACCTGTAGGTTCCGGGGAACAATCCGGTGCGCATTGCCCACATCTATCTCCCCCTGGAAACCGTTCGGGGTGAACCCTTCGACTGTTCGACAAGCTCACGGCTCAGGGCGAACGGAATTTTTGCGGGTTCAACAGAGGAATTTAGGATTATTCGATGACATCCGCACAGACTCCCTGGTATAGCTGCTCAGCCTGGCCAGCCATGGCGGCACATACTTCCACGAGTCTGCCGGATTCCCGTACGATCGGCAGCATCTGTTTCGAATCCTGCCGAAGGCCGCGGACCGCCGCGTTTACCGCGATCCGGGAATCCTCCGGGGATACCCTATCCCAGATCGGCAGCACCGCGGCCGCGACCGTCAAGCTGGTTTGAAAATCCCAAGGCCCCAGGGCAGTGGCCCGCCTCAAGGCAAGGCTGAATTCCTCGTCCGGTATATCGAACGTCGCCTTCAAACCGAGCAGACGCGCCCAGGCCACCGGCCAGGCCGGCCTCAGCGAAACCGCCCGGCGCGCCTCCGCGGTGGCCTTGGCGCTCAGCTTCGCCTCCGCATCGGGATTGCCGCCGGCAAGCACAAGCTGCCACAGGTACAACTGACACAACTGTTCATGGAGGGTGGGATTGTCCGGCTCCAGGACGACCGCGGCGCGCAACACGCGCTCCATGCGATTCAGTTCGCGTTCGGACGGCGGCTTGTCCGGTTTTTCCGTCCATGCCTTGAACAACAAACCCACCTGGAGCGCGTGGACGCCGGCCTTGGCCCGCTTCAGGCAAGTCCAGCCGAGGAAAAACAGCCCCCCGGCCAGGAAATAGCACACCAGGATGCGTAACGGGGCGGACATGCGAATTCAAAAAATAACTGGTTAGAAACATGTATCGGCTATCGTCATGCCGGCACGGACTCACACCGGGCTTTCCTGCCCAGTGCCCTTCGGGTCAATGCCAATCCGCTCCCGGCGGATTGGTGCCGGCATCCAGGCGCCACGGATGGCGACTCGGACACATCCATGTGGCCTAGATTCCGGCGTTCCCTGCCGGAATGACGGGAAAAGTGGGAACCGTAGGGCGGCGGATATGCGAATTATAAAGTTACTGACGGTTAAGAAAGCAATATCACACAACATTCCCTCTCCCTCTGGGAGAGCAACTGTGTTAGAGGTCAAGCGATTTGTGGACATGACCAAGGTTTATTTTGTTTCAGCATGGCATTCAGGATGGTGAGGAGCTTACGCATGGCCGC
>JBFMDC010000072.1:0-13173 GCA_040753975.1 Pseudomonadota bacterium | reverse complement strand
GCACCCTTCGGGCCAGTGCCAATCCGCTCCCGGCGGATTGGTCATGCCCGGCTGTCCCGCCCGGCACCCTTCGGGCCAGTGCCAATCCGCTCCCGGCGGATTGGTCATGCCCGGCTGTCCCGCCCGGCACCCTTCGGGCCAGTGCCAATCCGCTCCCGGCGGATTGGTCCGGCAATCCCTGCCGGAATGACGACCAACCCAATTTCGACAAAGCCCCACTCCAGGGTTTGTCAAACTTTGCGAGTCCCCCGGCCAGGCCGGGGGTCTTCCCGCGATAAATAATTCAATCGTTTCATTGCCGTCCCGGCGTCAGTCCTGCGGCGTATCGCCCGACGCCTTGGTAATGACCGGATTGTCCAGATTGCCCTTGACCCGATAGCGCGTCTGCACCAGACGCTCCACCCGTCCATCCATCATCTTGTCGGCGACGAACACGCCCGCACCGATCGCCGCCCCCACCGCCGGCCCGAGCGGACCGCCCATGAGCACGCCCGCGACGGGCAAGGCGATGCTGGTGTTGGGAATCACCGTCACGACCTGGTCGACCTGCCGGGTCGCCAGCTTCACGCCGCCGTCGATCACGATCTTCGCCGCCACGCCATCGATCACAAAACCCTTCGTCTCGGCGCGCCCGTCGGCAATGCTCAGCTTGCCGGCGATGCCGTCGTAGGCCATGCCGGCGCCGAACAGGTCGGAGAAATCCAGGCTGAGGCGCCGCCACAGCGCATCGACGTTGAACAGGCCGAGGAACCGGCCGATCCCTACGTCCACCTTCAGCAGCGCCCCCTTGCCCAGTTTCATGTCGACCTCGCCCGCGAGATTGGCGGACGAGACTCCGAACGGCGTCTCCGCCCAGTTCAGCGTGTAGTTCACATCCGCCGGCGTATCCCGGACGACTTCCGGGTAACCGAGCACCGCCGCCAGCAGACCTAAATCCTTCACTTTGAGCTTGCCGCTGATGCGGGTTCTGTCGGCGCGGCCCAGGCGCGTCCATTCGCCCCGCTCGACGGCGAGTTCGTGATTGCCGGAACGCAAACTGGCCGAACGCAGTATGATGCCGCGCGCCTGGCTGTCCACTTCGGCCTGCAGCCGGCCCACGTCGAAACCGTGCCAGAGCACGTGGCGGCCGACCAGGCTCAGCGCCGGCATGCTGCCCGGATGCAGCGTATCCAGCCAGGAGTCGGTCGAAGCGACCGCCTTTTCGTCCAGCCGGGACAGTTTGACGAAATCGAGGTCGGCCTCGACGTTGGACAACCGCCCGCCGGCCATGTCCGCCTCGAATCCGCCCTTGACGTAATCCGAATCGATCACGCCCCGGAAGCCGCCCGCACGCGAAAGTGCCTGCACAGCCGCCGGGCCTTTCGCCTTGCCGTCCCACAGCACTTGCCCCACCTCCACGTCCAGCGCCTTGAGATCCATCCCGATACCCTCCAGGCCGGCGCCGTCTGCGGCGGCGAAGACATCGGCCCAAGGCGCCAGATCCAGGCTCGGCAACCGGACCAGGAGGCGCAAACCGGACCCGTCGGCGGCCTTCGGCAGGCCGGTTCCGATCGCGAGCTGCACGCCTTTCAGGCGGTAATCCCCCCCGACCAGATCGAGCCGCGCCGCGACATCCGCGCCGTAGCTCAGATCGACGCGCCTGGCCGCACCGCCCAGACGGGTGTCGAGGCGGAACATCCGCCGCTCGCCCTGGGTCTTGCCCAGAGGCGCGGGCAAAACCACCTTCGTGCCGATGAGGTCCGAACTCAGGCTCAGCGGCACATCGTCGCCCTGCTCCGTACCGGTGGGCAGCTTGAGGTTCACGGTCAGAGGAATGGCCCCCCCCAGATAGCGCCAGGACGGGTTCGGAAACCTGTCTTTGAGCACAGCCACCGGAAACTGGCTGCTGACGTCGACATCCAGGGTATCGCCATTGCGCCGGGCCCGGGCGGACACGGTTTGGCGCAGCCAGTTTCCCCGGAGCCGGCCGGAAACCAGCCCGTCCTCGGTGAATCCCAGTTCGCCTTGGGCATTCTCGATCCGCTCGGCGAGCCCGGCGAGCTCGATACCGGTCCGGCTCAGCTGCGCCGTGCCGTTCAGGCTGAACGGCGGCCCCTTGTTTTCCAGGGGCACTTTCAATGCGAGGTCGAGCATCGCCTCGCCCTCGACCGCCATCACCGCGTCCACTCTCCCGGCCACCGGCCTGAGCGGGCTTGCCCGGAAAAACTCGAGGCACTGCGCCAAGGTGGCAGACACCCTGCCCTCGATGCCGATGACCGCGTCCTTCGCAAAATCGGCGAGCCTGGCCCTGGCGCCGAGTATTTTGCCGCCGCCGATGCGGGCGCCGGCCGCCTCGATCTCCATGCCAGGGCCGGAGAAGAGGACTGTCCCGGCGGCGTCCTCCAGCGCCGGCCACTCCGGGTTGTAGCGCAGGCGCACGCCGGAAAACCCGGCGACGGCTTCGAACACGCCCTCCCCCTTGCGGAACGGAAACGCCCCCACCGGCCCCTCGACACGGATGCGGGCGCCAGCCAGCCGGCCATGGTCCAGACTGTGGCCGAGCCAGCGGCCCAGAACCGGAAACGCCTTGGCCGGGAAATAGCGCTTGAGCCGAAGCACTTCGGCCGCCCCGGCTTCCGCCTCCAGATCGAGCCGCAGCCCCTGGCCCGCGGCCCGGCTGACGCCAAACGACGCGGAAAGGGACCAGTCATCGGTTTCCAGGCGTGCCCGATCGGCGCGTACGGCCCAGCCTTCGCCGGTCCGCTGCCACGCCAGGCGCATGCCGGCCCGCTTGACCAGGAGCGGCTCGGCCAGCACTCCGGCCAGGTCCAGCACGCCGTGGTGCATGCGGATCACGGCTGCGCCCCGCTCGTCGCTGCCGCAGACGCTGCCGCCGAAGCCGGCGGCGCCAGGCATGCCCTCCCAGGCGGGGAGCGCGACCCCACTGAGGCGCGCGCACAGGCCGAAGCGCGGACTCCTTCCGTTCTCGTACCCGAAACGGGGTTCGTCGACCGTACCCGACGGCGCGGGGACGCGCAAGCCGAGCATGGGCCACAGCGGCTTGAGATCGTCCAGGGCCAAAGTGTCGGCGGCGGCGAAAGCCGATTCGACGGCAGCGCCTGCGCCGCGGTTCACGGCCAGGGCCAGCCGGGACAAAGGCCATTCGCGCCCCGCCGATACCGCTTTCAGCCGCTGCGCGTTCATCCGCCAGCCGTTCGCCTCGCGGCGCCAGAACACGTCGCCCGCAATAGCGGCCAGCGCAAACCCAGGCGCATGCCCGTTCTCGCCCGGCAGATGCTCGATGCGGACATTGCGGCCGCCGAAGCGCGCCGCAAGCGACTCGATGCGCCCCGCCGAAAGCTCTCCCCAGACCCGCGCGTCGGCCAGTCCGGAGCCCAGGCGGAAACCCGCCGGAAGCTCGTCGTCCAGGGCGGCCAGGGCCAGCTCCCTGGCATCGGCATAGATGCGGCCCGACAGCGTGCTCGATTCGAACAAGTCCCCCCGTAGCTCGAAGCCGACCCACATGGTCCCCGCCAGCGCCGCCGGCGGGTCCAGGCTGGCGCTCAGCCGGTGGCTGCCGCCGCGGCTGACTAGCAGCAGATCGACGTCGCCCAGTTCCAGCCTGGCGCCGCCCTGCCGAAGGTCCTGCCAGTCGATCCGGCAATCGCTGATCCGGAAGGAGCCCAGGGTGCGCAGCCAGTCCGGAATCGTCTCGATCGCATGCAGGCCGACGATGCCGAAGCTGCCGTCGGCGAGGCGGCGCAGGGACAGCGGAGTGCCGCGCAGTTCCAGCCAGGCCAAGCGCAGGTCGCGCGCCAGCAGCGAGGCCAGGGGCTGTATGCCGAGCCGTATCTCGGCGAAACGGAGGGCTTCGGCGCCCGCGTCGTTGAGGACGGAGACCTCCCGCAGCACCAGTTCCAGCGTGCCGGTCCACAGCGCGGCCGAAATGTGGCCGATCCTGATGTTTTCGCCGCCGAGCCGGCCTATCCGCTGTTCCAGCTGCCCCTTGAACCCGTCGATCCCGGGTATCAGCCACAGCCGGAACGCCGCGGACCCCGCGGCTAGGCCGAGCAGCGCCGCGAACGCTCCGTAACGGACGGCGCGGGCGGAAACGCGAAGGATTCTTTTCAAAAGACCGGTAGCCGCATGGAAATGTCGGTGAGGGAACGTCACCCGAAGGCGTCGTAAGGATTCTCCCACGCCGGCCGGCTGCCCGCAAAACGCCACCGGATCGCGGGGTGTGCTGGCTAGAGGATCACGACATCGTACTGTTCCTGGTTGTACTGGGCCTCGGCACGGAACTTGATCGGAACGCCGATGAAGGATTCGAGTTCGGACAGCGTGTCCGCCTCCTCGTCCAGCAGCCGCTCCACCACCTCGTTGGACGCCAGCACCAGCAGTTCCTGGACCTGGTACTGGCGCACCTCGCGGATGATCTCGCGAAAAATGTCCAGGCAGGTCGTTTCCGCGGTCTTCAGCACGCCGCGCCCGCCGCAGGCGGGGCAAGGCTCGCACAGCACGTGCTCCAGGCTTTCGCGGGTGCGTTTGCGGGTCATCTCCACCAGCCCCAGCGGCGATACCTCGCTGATGGTGTTCTTGGCGGGATCGCGCTCCAGATGCCGGGTCAGGGCCTGCAGGACCTGGATCTTGTGCTCCTCGTCCCGCATGTCGATGAAGTCGATGATGATGATGCCGCCGAGGTTCCTCAGCCGGAGCTGGCGGGCGATGGCCTGGGCGGCTTCGAGGTTGGTCTTGAAGATGGTTTCCTCGAGGTTGCGCCCGCCGACGAAGGCGCCGGTGTTGACGTCGACCGTGGTCATCGCCTCGGTCTGGTCGAAGATCAGGTAGCCGCCGGACTTGAGCGTCACCCGCCGCTCCAGCGCCTTCTGGATTTCCTCCTCCACGCCGTAGAGATCGAACAGCGGCCGCTCGCCCGCGTAATGCTCGATCATCGGAGCGATCTCCGGCACGAACTCGCGGGCGAACTTCGTCAGCCGCGCGTGGGTTTCCCGCGAGTCCACCCGGATCTTGTCCACCCGGGTGCGGCGCAGGTCGCGCAGCACGCGCATGCTCAGGGGCAGGTCCTCGTGCAGCAGCATCCTGACCCGCGCGGTCTTGATCCGCTGGGCGATGGAGTTCCAGAGCTTGAGCAGGAACAGCATGTCCGCCCGCAGCATGGCCTCGTCCACGCCCTCCGCCGAGGTCCGGGCGATGAAGCCGCCGGTGCCGTGCTCGCGCTGGAAGGTTTCCACGCAGGCGCGGAGGCGTATCCTTTCGGCCTCGCACTCGATCCGCTGGGACACGCCCGAAGCTTTGGCGAACGGCATGTAGACCTGGTAGACCGACGGCACCGAAATTTCGGTGCTCAGGCGCGCGCCCTTGGTGCCGAGCGGATCCTTGACCACCTGCACGGCGATCTCCTGGCCGTCCTTGAAAATGGCCTCGATCTTGTCGGTACCGGCCTTTTCGCGTTCGGCCGCACTCAGGTCGGAGATGTGCAAAAAGGCCGCCCGTTCCAGGCCGATGTCGACGAACACCGCCTGCATGCCGGGCAGCACCCGGCAGATCTTGCCCTTGTAGATGTTGCCGACCAAGCCGCGGCGGCGGGTCCGTTCGATCAGGACCTCCTGCACCACCCCGTTTTCGACGATGGCGACGCGGGTTTCCGGCGGGGTGACGTTGATGAGTATCTCGTCGCTCACGGCGCGGCTCCGGCCAGGAGGCGCGCGGTCCCCAGCCCCAGATGTTCCAGCAGGCGGGCCGTTTCCAGCAGCGGCAGGCCCGTGACGCCGGAAAAACTGCCTTGAAGCTCGGCCACGAACAGCTCGCCGCGGCCCTGGATGGCGTAGGCGCCCGCCTTGTCCGCCGGCTCGCCGCTGGCCCAGTAGGCATCGATCTCCTCAAGACCGATGTCGCGGAACCGCACCCGGCTGAGGCTCAGCGCCTCCCAGTGCAGGCCGCCCCGGCGCAGGGAGACGGCGCTGAGCACCTCGTGGGTCCGCCCCGACAGCCGCCCCAGCATCTCCCGTGCATGCGCCGGCCCCTCCGGCTTGCCGAAGATTTGCCCGTCGAGCACCACCTCGGTGTCCGCCGCCAGCACCGCCGCCCCCTCCGGCGCCATCGTCTGGCCTTGCGCGGACTTGTCGGACGCCACGCGGCGTACGTAGTCCTCGGCGGCCTCCCCGAACCGGGGCCTCTCTTCCACCTCGACCGCGCGCACCTCGAACGGCAGGCCTAAGCGGCCCAGCAGCTCGCGCCGCCTGGGCGAGGTCGAGGCGAGGATCAGCGTGAGGTCTTTGGCCTGCATGCGGGTCAGCGATGGTAAGGGTGGTTGTTCAGAAGGCTCCATGCCCGGTACAGCTGTTCGGCCACGATGACCCGGACCAGGGGATGCGGAAAGGTTAGCCGGGACAGGCTCCAGCTTTCGGCCGCGCGCTGCCGGCACGCCTCCGACAGGCCGTCCGGTCCGCCGACCAGCAGGGCGATGTCACGCCCCCCGCGCAGCCAGCGCGCCAAGGCGTCGGCCAGTTCGCGCGTGCTCCAGGCCTTGCCGCCCACGTCCAGCGCGACGACGTGCGCATTGCCGCCCACCGCCGCCAGCATCCGCTGGCCTTCGTCGGCGATGATGCGCAGGGTGTCGCAATTGCGGGTGCGCCGGCCCGGCGCGATCTCGCGCAGCACCAGGCCGCATTCGCGGGGAAGACGCCGGGCGTACTCCTCGTACCCCTCGTCGACCCAGGACGGCATGCGCTCGCCCACGCAGACCAGATTGAGTTGCATCGGGCGGGGTCAGGCCACCTGCAGCATGTTTTCCAGCGCCCCGCGGGCCTCGGCGGCGATGGCGGCGGGCACCTCGATCCGGTTGACCACACGACCTTCGACCAGATTCTCCAACACCCACAACAAATGCTGGGGATCGGTTCGGAACATGGTCGAGCACATGCACACCGTGGGCGAGAGGAAATGCACCGACTTGCCCTGCGGCTTGACCTCGTGCGCCAGCCGGTTGACCAGGTTCAGCTCCGTGCCCACCAGCCAGCGGGTGTCCGGCTCGGCCGCCCGGACGGTGTTGAGGATGTATTCGGTGGAGCCGATGTACTGCGCCTTCTGGCAGACCTCGAAGCTGCATTCGGGGTGCACGATCACCCGGGTGTCGGGATACTGTTCCAGGAAACGGTCGATGTGCTCGGGACGGAACATCTGGTGCACGGAACAGAACCCGGCCCAGAGGATCATCCGCGCCCGCCGGATCTCGTCCTCCGTCAGGCCGCCCATGGGCTTGCCGAAATCCCAGGTGACCATCTCCTCCAGCGGGATCCCCATGCGGTAGCCGGTATTGCGGCCCAGGTGCTGGTCGGGGAAGAACAGGATCTTCTCGCGCCGGGCGAAGCTCCACTCCAGGATTTTCTGCGCATTGCTGGACGTACAGACGATGCCGCCGTGGCGCCCGCAGAACGCCTTGAGGTCGGCCGCCGAATTGATGTAGGTGACCGGCGTCACCGCGGTATCGGGGTCCAGCACCGCCGCCAGCTCGCGCCAGCAGCGCTCCACGGCGACCCGATTCGCCATGTCCGCCATCGAGCAGCCGGCGGCCAGGTCCGGCAGGATGGCGATCTGGTCCGGCCGCGACAGGATGTCGGCGACCTCCGCCATGAAATGCACGCCGCAGAAGACGATGTATTCCGCATCCGACTGCGAGGCCAGGCGGGACAGCTTGAGCGAATCGCCGGTGAAATCGGCGTGCCGGAACACCTCGTCGCGCTGGTAATGATGGCCGAGGATCACGCAGCGCTTGCCCAGCGCGGCCCGCGCCGCGCGGATGCGGGTTTCGCACTCGGCATCGTCGAGCATCGCGTAATCGTGTATGGATAAAGCGGTTTCACTCATGGGACTTCGTCAGCCGGTCTGGCGGAAAGTATAACCAAGTGGCCTAGTATGTTATGACAACGGCGGGCCGGAGCGGTTCATTTCGGCTTCGCCAGCTCGACCAGGATGATCTCCGCCTCGTTTTCGCCGACGTTTTCGATGCTCATCCACTGCCCGGATTCCCAGAACACCTGGCCCGGCTCGTAGGTGTTGGACTGACCGCCCTCCTCGACCCGAACCCGCCCCCGGACCACGTAGCGCGGCCCCGGCCCTTCATGGGTATGCAGCGGAGTCTTGTAGCCCACGGGCAGAGACACCCGAGCCACCCGCACATCGATACGCGGCGTTCCCGGCTCGAAGCTCTTCTCAAGCAGGTCCTGACGGGAGAAAGCGGGCTCGGCGGCGACGGCAGGACCACCCAGGCCGGCGGCAGCAAGCAACAGCAGCAAGCGAATGCGTGATTTCATGCTCTCCTCCCGCATCAGGCGCCCAGCTCTTCGACCTGAGGCAGGCGCGCGCGCCGCTGCAGCCACATCACGCCGAACAGGTCGACGATACCCACCCACAGGCGGTGCCAGGTGCCGTATTTCGAGACCCCGGAGAGGCGCGGGCGGTGATTGACCTCGACCGAGATGACCGGCGCGCCGGCCCGCTGGGTCAGCGCCGGCAGGAAGCGGTGCATGTGGTCGAAGTAGGGAAGTTCCAGGAACAGGGCGCGGGAAAACACCTTGAGGCCGCAGCCGGTATCCGGCGTGTTGTCGCGCAGCAAACCGCCGCGCACGGCGTTGGCGATGCGGGAGGAAAATCTGCGCCAGCCGGTGTCCTTGCGCTTCCGCCGATACCCGGCCACCATGCCGCGGCCGGTTTCCCCGCCGAGCTGGTCCAGGGCTTCGAGCAGGCGGGGGATGTCAGCCGGGTCGTTCTGGCCGTCGCCGTCCAGGGTGGCGACCCACGCCCCCCGCGCCGCCAGGATGCCGGTGCGCAGCGCCGTGCTCTGCCCGCAGCAGCGGACATGCCGGAGCACGCGCAGCGCGGGCACCGAGGCTTTCAGCGCGCGTAGCTTCTCCAATGTCCCGTCGGTGCTGCCGTCGTCGACGTAGACGATTTCGTAATCGCCCAGCGGAGACAGCGCCTGGGTGATTTCGCCGATGAGGGATTCGAGATTGTCTATTTCGTTATGGACGGGAACGACGACCGAAAGGCGCATGGCTATACCTTGGAATAAGAACGCTTAAAAGGGCTCAGACGTAATGGACGGCGGGCTCGCCGGGGACGGTTTCGCCCAGGGGAAACACGCTCTCGCCCAGGCCGCGCAAGGTCTCCAGCGTACGCCCTTCGTCCTCCGCCGCCACGCACACGATCATGCCGATGCCGCAGTTGAACGTCCTGAGCATCTCGGAAGTCTCCACCCCGCCCTGCCGCTGCAGCCAGCGGAAAATCTCCGGCATGGCCCAGGCGGCGGTGTCGATCCGGGCCGCGGTTCCCGCCGGCAGCACGCGCGGCAGGTTCTCGGTGATGCCGCCGCCGGTGATATGGGCCAGGGCATGGACCTCCACGGTTTTCAGGAGTTCGAGCAGCGGCTTGACGTAGATCCGCGTCGGCTCGAGCAGCCAGTCGCCCAAGGCCCGGCCGGCCACCGGCGCATCCAGCCCCAGACCGGAATGCCCGACGATCTTGCGGATGAGCGAATAGCCGTTGGAATGCGGCCCCGATGAAGCCAGGCCGATCAGCCGGTCGCCCGGCTTGACCCGGCTGCCGTCGATGATCGCATCCTTCTCCACCACGCCGACGCAGAAGCCGGCCAGGTCGTAGTCGCCCCCGGCGTACATGCCCGGCATCTCCGCCGTTTCGCCGCCGACCAGGGCGCAGCCGGCCTGCTCGCAGCCTTGCGCGATGCCGGCGATGACGGAAGACGCGACATCCACGTCCAGCTTGCCGGTCGCGTAGTAATCGAGGAAAAACAGCGGCTCGGCGCCCTGGACCACGATGTCGTTGGCGCACATCGCCACCAGGTCGATGCCGACGCCGCCGTGGCGGCCCGAATCGATCGCCAGCCGGAGCTTGGTGCCGACGCCGTCGGTCCCGGCCACCAGCACGGGCTTGCGGTAGCGCTCCACCGGCAGCTCGAACAGCGAACCGAATCCCCCCAGCCCCGCCAGCACACCGGGCCGAACCGTCCTCCGCGCCGCCGGTTTGATGCGCTCCACCAGCGCATTGCCGGCCGCGATGTCGACGCCGGCGCTCTTGTAGTCGAAAGAGGGGCGATTCTCGGTTTTCAAGGAGACTCCTGCATGAAGATCGGACCGTGCGGCCCGCCGGCCGTCTCCTGGCCAAGACGGTGCGTGCTCTAAGGTGACTGGGTAGTTTACCACCATCACCTCGACACCGTTACCGCCGCTCCAGGCTTGACGGCCACCCCCCCATACGCGGATTATCCGACAAACGGCAGTTGGAAGGAGCCTGAATGGCCGCTCGCCCTCACCCCCGGCCCTATTCATGCCAGGCGTCGTGCCTGGCACCCTTCGGGTAAATGCAAATCTGCTCCCGGCAGATTTGTCCCGCAGGGAGATAAGGTGTAAAGCCCTTCTCCCATTGGGAGAGGGGTGGGGGTGAGGGAAAACGGCGGTTGGCGTGGTTCCGCGGTCATTCTTGACGATTCAACTGCCCCTTTCAGGATTATCGAAATCCCGTAAGGAGTGCGACCATGCGGCCAAAACACATCCCAAACATCATCAGCACCCTCCGGATACTGCTGGTCTACCCGGTCGTCCATCTGATGCTGGCGGAGCGCTACACCGCCGCCCTGGCGTTGTTCGTGGTCGCCGGCGTATCCGACGCGATCGACGGATTCCTCGCCAAGCACTACGGCTGGCAATCCCGCCTCGGCTCCTACCTGGACCCGCTGGCGGACAAGCTGCTCCTGGTCTGCTGCTTCGTCGCCGGCGCCTGGCTCGGCCTCCTCCCCGTCTGGATAGCCGCCGCCGTGCTCCTCCGCGACGCCGTGATCGTCACCGGCGCCATCGCCTACTACCTGCTGCTGCACCCATTCGACGGCCAGCCCATCCTCGCCAGCAAACTGAACACCCTGCTGCAGCTGGTCTTCATCGTCGCCACCCTCTTCAACCGCGGCGTCTCCGAACTGCCCCCGTTCCTGCTCGACGCCCTCCTCGCCGCCACCCTCGCCACGACGATCGCGAGCGGAGCGATCTACGTCTACGTCTGGGGGCGGAACTACCGGCTGGAAACGGCGCAGGGACGAAGGTGAGATTTTCCGGCCTTGCATCCGGTGGCTCTCCGGATGTGCAAAGCGGCAGCTTCGAGCGGGCGACCTCGGGCCGGAATCATCCTTAGCGGGGGCAGCGGATCGCGCAGTCTAGCAAGGCGGGCGGCTTGACCGAGCAGCAACTGGCCGAGGTCTTGGGGATCGCGCAGCAGACCATGGCCCACTACGAGGAGGGGACGGCTGCGGATCGCGGTGGCGCCCCGCCCGTCCTGGCCAAGGCGCTGAAAGTATGGTCGGGGAGCTGCATCGAATGAGGCCAAGAGTAAGCGCGGGCCGGTGTCAACGCTGGAGAAGCAAACCGAGCAGATCAGTCGATTACCACGGACCAGGCAGAAGTTTGGGATGGAAATGCTGGATACCCTGATTCAAGCAAGCGTCGTGAGGAGTGATCATCATGCAAACCGTTAAGCAAATCGTCCACGATATCGCCGACCGCCTGCCGGAGCAGGCGACCTTCGACGATGCCATGCATGCCCTCTATGTACGTCAGAAACTGGAGCGCTCGCTCCAAGCGGCGGAAGCAGGCAAGGTGACCTCGCAAGAGGAGATGGAAAAGCAATTCCTGAATGATGCGCGTTGAATGGTCGGATTTTGCGCGCGACGATCTCGATGATCTAGTGCGCTACATCAGCCGCGACTCGGCGTTTTATGCCCGGCGCTTCGGCCAAAAGGTGGTACTTGCGACCCGGCGGCTGAGGGAGTTTCCGGAAAGCGGGCGGATGATTCCGGAGGCCGAGGACAAATCACTGCGCGAGATCATCGTGCAAGGCTATCGCGTGATGTATCACCTTGAAACTGACCGTGTGCTCATCCTCGCCGTCATGCACGGCAGCCGTGACCTTGCGGGGCAGGAGAAGAAGCCGTGGGAGAATGATTGAGAAAACCTCGCAGAGCGGGGTCTGATGTTTCAATAAGCTTCTTCTGATTCCGCAACCTTGATCTCATCAAGACGACGCTGAATTCAAGATAGGCCGGGGCGTTGCCTTTGTCGGCGTAGACGAACAGAACGGCGAGCATGTCGGAACGTGGGGCCTCGCCCCCGTTAATCGGTAGCAAGAATTCGTCCGATTACTACGCATGCTGGGTGGAGAATTCGCCCAGTAAAATGTCAATCCTTACAGCGTTCTTCAGCGATGCTCAGTTTCTTAACCTCAGCCGTACTTAAACGCTCTCTAATTCGGGAGTACAGCTCAGCCGCTTTCGCGTAATTCCTTTGCCTAAATGCCTCATCTGCTTGCGGCCGCAATTGGTCAGCCAAAACGTCAAGAGCGTATCCTTCAGACCAGTATCTTCGCTCACTTTCGAGCGTTGAAAAGAGTTTCGGATCACCATCAAGGGCTGGCCGGCCGTAGCGTTTCATCAATGCACTTAGCTCTTCGAGACCGGCGATCACTCCTTCCGGGGTGGTCGCCGCTGCATAGTGATACCGCTTAGCAAATTCCGGCTCTTTGTGCCGAATTATTTCCGAAATAGCGTATCGAGTTCCGAACGCAGTAACACCTGCCCCAATCTCGTACGATTGCCGCCCGTGATACACGTCCACTTCAACGCTGCCCTTTCGGTAACGCACAAGTGTTGGCAAAGCTTCGATTTCAGAGAACCCTAAGTCGCCGAGAAATGCAAAGGCTTTCCTGGCTTCCTCCGCAAAGTTCAGATGCGCACGATCCGAGAGGTAAAACGGGGTAGGTAAAACGGGGTCAGACACCATTAGGTAAAACGGGGTCAGACACCATTAGTTCCCTTTCTCGGCCTACCCACACCTTTCGACGTGGCGCGCCTCTGACCCAGCGCTTCGACCTGCTCCCTAAAGCGCTCGCCACCCAATGCCCAACCCTTGTGCGTGCACTCCCGGATTTCCGCCAGCTCGTTGCTGGAAATCGCTACCGGGAATAGCTCCCTGTACGCGCTTTGTCTGTCTCCTGAATCCGTGTTCATACACCGCGCTGGGCGGTAGCCGTTGGAGATCGGAAAATTTTTAGGGCGCGGCGCGGGCGTGGCGTCGGTCGAAGAGCCGAAAAACGGCTCCAGAGGCCCCCGACTTCCGT